>NZ_JAKILA010000003.1 GCF_023283885.1 Shewanella basaltis | reverse complement strand
GAGGCTATGTTCCTCACGTACAACACCTTTTTGTTCACAGTATTGAATTAGATTTTGGATATAATTTAATCGGTCATCAGAAATAGATTCTTTTTTACGTTGGTCTTTTTTAAATGTTGCTTTAATTCTGCTGCTTTGTTGTAAAGCTTGGTCATCATCCAAGTTGAAGCTTCGCCCCAGTTACAGGTATTTCCATCAGGATAAAGTTTAGGCTTGCGCCCTCGCCCAATTTGCATTGATGACAAACCACGAATAAATGACTGCTCTTTGCCCTGTCCTATTTCATGATTTACAGTCCAGTCGATAGCGGTAATTTCAGCGCCATTGCCAAAAAGCTGTGCTGTTTTACCATTGGGTGATTGGCGGTATTGGATGACAGTATTTTTGGTGAACGGAGGCAAGTTATAACGAGCAAGAACGTTGTTAAAAATAGCGACACATTCATCAAGTGTGTGCAGGCCAAATAAGTTATCCATACGTTGCCAGCGCGACGGATTCCCCTCTACTCTGACACGAGTTCCATCACAACGGATTGTGAGCTTTGTACTGAATGAACCCTCTAGGATTTTTTGATTTACTGACGGTGGTAAATGCTCACCTGTTTCCAATTCGACACGCTCAATGACATGCTGACCCACAAGCGGTAAATCGCCTGCAGGATGGTCTTGTTGCATGAATAAACGGTCGATAAAAAACAATTCGCTAAAAACCCTGTCAAGATGTTTCACTTAAACATTTATTTATGTGAACAGATACAAATATATTGCATGATGGTAGACCAAACAAAAGTGGGTGTAAACTAATATTAAAATAGGTGTCAGTATGGAAAACTTAAACATGAGTATTGGTAGCGTGCTAAAAGACAGGCGAATTGCCCTTAATATCAAGCAAGAAGATATTGCAGAGCAACTAGGGCTAACTGTACAAACCGTAAGTAAATGGGAAAGGGATTTAACGGAACCTAAAGCAAGCCAAGTCACTCAACTGAGTAAGATTTTGAAGCTTGCAGAAAAAGATATCTGTAGCGGAGAAGTTAAGCATTTAAAAATGGATCCTTTGGAGTTTGTAAGGCGTGTTGGTATTTTGATGAATGAAGTACCGCAAACCGAAATGCTGATCGGCATGCACGAGTTTATAAATGATACTGAAGGCTTCATTAATATGTTGTCAAAGGTTTCTGAATATCCATATGAGCTATTCGAAATTGAGAGTAAAGAAGCAAGCATTTTCAATGCAAAGCTAATTCTTGAGGTCACTGGAACTGAAGCTGTTGATGGTGAGAGTGAACACAATAAAAAAGCTAGAGAACATGCTCTAGCTGTATTGAATAAGTCTAAATAGTCCGGATGTCCGGAGTTAGTTTGGGTGTAACAGGAACCCAAACCTTTTAAGACCAATTTCATTCGAAACATGCGCGGCATTAAAAGCGGCTTAGCAGGGAGAAAGCTCGGGGCAAAAAGCGCCCCTACAAAGGCGCTTTGCATTAAGGGACAAGTCCCTTAATAATCCCATTTAATGATGACCGGATGATAAATAATGAACTTCGCACAATGTGAATTATGCAAAACTCAGCCCTATTCAGGGCTGTTTTTTTGTCAGGGATTTTACAAAAAAAAGCAGTTCTACATAATTCTTAGGCTATTGTGCGCATACTTGTGTTGGCTTTACTAAAGCGAGTATTGGCAGTGATAATTAATAAACCACAGACAAATGCCTATGTCTGTTAGATGGCTTAAGGATTAGATAAACCATTGGCTTATGTGACACTGTTAAAATCGTGCTGAGATTGCATGCTTTTACTTTTCACCACTCATACTCGCCATTGATGCAATCTAAAGATGATTTAAAGGTTTGTTTATTGCACTCTGATGCCGCTCAGTTTGTGTGGTGTGCAAATACTGAGATGTGGTGTCGATACTTTCATGTCCGGCATCGGCTTGTACATGTGACAATGGGCGTCTGTTGATATTAATGTCGTGTGTGATCCCTGTGTGACGTATGTTGTGCGCAGTTAACTTTCTCATAAGTTGGCTGTCGTGTTCAAAACCATCGAGTGCTGTATTGTCTGCTGCAAGGTTAATGAGTTTGTCTATTTCTTCTCGTATTTGCCGGATCCCCAAGTTTGCATTGACGATGCCTGATTCTCTGCCATGTGCCGCAGCTTTGTGTCGAATAAAAATAGGATGCTGATCATTGATGCTGGGTAAATCTGATAAACCAAGATATTGGCGATAGTTAATCAGGCTGTTGAACAATACTTTAGACATTGCAATGTTACGTGCTTTGCCACTTTTAGAAAATGGTACATGAAAATACCAAATGCCTGAATGTGGGTCTTGCCTAAATTGGCTCATTACTGGCGCATAACCGGCACGGGCACTGATTTCTGATATGCGTAAATAGCAACTGTATAATAAAGTGATTAAAAACAAACTACGTTGGTGTTGTTCTGGTTGTTGCCGAGCTAACTGTTCAACGGTGCTGACTACGTATGACCATTGTAACTCAGTAAATGCGTGATGGTTGTTGTCGTCATTTATTGTAAATTTACGTTTTATAGCAAAGCGACTGTGCTTGAGCCACAGCTGTGCTGGGTTACGCTCTGTGTATTCTTCGCTAATGAGATAGCCATAAAACGATGATAAAATAGCAATTTTAGTTTTTAATGCATTATCGCTTAACTGATATGGTAAACATTGTCCTAAGTGTTTTTTGCCAATAAATGGCCGCCATTGGCTATTAGGAATACGTTCACCGCTGGCTTTATCGAGTTTAAATTGTGCTACGTTAAAATATCCGATTAACGCTTGTGGTGGCGATTGACAATAATCGATGTATTTCGCCATGTCTTTTCTTGTTACTGCACCTGGCGATAATGCCACAACGTCAAAACACCAATGTAAAAATGTCGTGAGTTCACTTCGATACGCTTTGTAGTTATTTTCGGTGTGTTTTTGCTCAAACAACCAGTCTGCACAATGCTCAATGATGAGCCCTGCATCAGCAACTTTATTAATAGAAATACGTGTGATGTATAAATTGATGAAGGCATTGCCTTGTAACACATATTCTGGCGCATCAAATAGTGGCAATACCGGAGGCAACTGTTGTTCTGTCATTAATGATAACTATTTTAGCTTATTGATTATAAAGTCATTATAGCCAATTTATGCTAATGCCGATAACGTTATTTATCGGCATCATTGGCTATGGTGTAAAACACACTAGCCAATGTCTTTGTCATGAATAACTTGTGGTGTTGTTTGATACGTTGTTGGTGGAATACTTGAAAATTGGCAGGTCTTTTGACACTGTGTTTTTTGACAGCCAATGCGTTTTTGGCAACTCCACAAACACAATTGCCAAAGCGTTTGTTTACTGCTTTTATCTAAACAATGTAAATCAGCGGCACATAAATGTCCTGCTCTAATCAGCTGTGCTACTTTATTACTGTCGATACTCACATTGATATTGGCCATGTAACCTTCCCATCTGAGACTGATATACATCAATCATACATAGATGAGAATGATTATCAATTGTAATTATTGTTTGCGTGCTGCTTTTGCGATCTTACTCAGGTATCACCCTTATGCCCTGCTCAATTTTTAATGTATAAATTGCTGACCTCGATGCGATTATATTGGGCTGTCGGCCAAAAAATCGTACATTAATGTCCTGCTTTTGCCCTGGTAATCAAATGATACGAACACACGCCAAACCATGTAATCGCTGCTGCATGAGCCAAAAATTAATGTGCCAGTAACTTGATTGTCTTGTATAGCAGATAATGAAACCGGTATGACGCCCATGAACATATCGCGCCCTTCTATTCTCATGACTATATTAGTGATCGCTTGTGAGAAGTGTAGCGTAACATTAAGTGGTTTTTCACTTGGGGTGTGAACAGGCTCAATCATCAAACCGACGCTTAAATCTGCTACTTTTTTGTAACAAACGCCGGATGAAAATTGGCATAATGTGGTGTCTTGTGGGAAAGCGTTATTTTCAATGTTTTTTGTGTTGTCACATGCCACTAATAACATTGAAGAAATTATAAAAAATAACAATTTGTTTATTTTTTGCACAACAATTAACCTTTCCTAATAATTTGCAAACATTATCTTGCAGACCTTGATCTAGATCAACTTTGATACATCTTGCGAAGTATCTTTTTTGACTCAGCTCAAGTATCATTACCCCGCCTCGTGATAGAGAGCAAAAAAACGAGGTAACACCTTGACAAACTGTTGTAAAAATAGCCTTTATGGTTGTGTTTATAACCTTTTGTTAACTTAACTGGTAAAGCTCGCTTTACTAAATATTAAAAGTATAAGTAATAAGCCGTGGAAGCATTATGATGAACCATTCCCAGTCTACAGGCGCTGATTACAACTACACTATTGTCCGCCAATTCGCACTCACCACAGTTTTGTGGGGAATCGTTGGTATGGCAGTGGGTGTATTGATTGCGGCTCAGTTAATCTGGCCACAACTGAACTTTGAAACACCGTGGTTAACGTTTAGTCGTTTACGACCTTTACATACCAATGCGGTGATTTTTGCGTTCGGAACATCAGCTCTTTTCGCTACATCCTACTATGTTGTGCAACGCACTTGTCAAATCCGTCTATTTGCGCCTAAATTAGCCGCATTTACGTTCTGGGGTTGGCAGGCAGTTATTATTGCAGCTGCAATTACTCTTCCAATGGGTTTCACCCAGGGTAAAGAGTACGCAGAATTAGAATGGCCAATTGACATCGCTATTGCGGTGATTTGGGTCAGCTATGCAATTGTTTTCTTTGGCACAATCGCTAAAAGAACTACTTCACATATTTATGTGGCTAACTGGTTCTTTGGTGCCTTCATTATCACTGTTGCGGTACTTCACATTGTTAACTCAATGGCTGTTCCAGTAAGCTTGTTTAAGTCTTACTCACTGTATTCTGGTGCCGTCGATGCGATGGTTCAGTGGTGGTACGGTCATAATGCTGTAGGCTTCTTACTTACTGCTGGTTTCTTAGGGATGATGTATTACTTCGTACCTAAGCAAGCTGGTCGTCCTGTTTATTCTTACCGTTTATCGATTGTTCACTTTTGGGCATTGATTGCGTTGTATATTTGGGCCGGTCCTCACCACTTACATTACACTGCCCTTCCTGACTGGACACAGTCTTTAGGTATGGTGATGTCATTAATTTTATTCGCGCCATCTTGGGGCGGTATGATTAACGGTATTATGACCCTATCTGGTGCTTGGCATAAGCTGCGCACAGACCCAGTATTGCGTTTCTTAGTTGTTTCATTGTCTTTCTATGGTATGTCTACCTTTGAAGGCCCAATGATGGCAATCAAAACGGTGAATGCGTTATCTCATTACACTGACTGGACCGTTGGTCACGTTCACTCTGGCGCGCTAGGCTGGGTTGCAATGGTGTCTATTGGTTCTTTATACCACTTAGTGCCAGTGTTATTTGGCCATGGTCGTATGTATAGCACTTCGCTTGTTAACGTACACTTCTGGTTAGCCACTATTGGTACTGTATTGTACATCGTGAGTATGTGGATTTCTGGTGTTATGCAAGGTCTTATGTGGCGTGCTGTAAACTCTGACGGTACCTTAACGTACAGCTTTGTTGAGAGTTTAGAAGCTTCATACCCATTCTACTTTGTACGCTTTCTTGGTGGTTGTTTCTTCTTAACCGGTATGTTGATTATGGCTTATAACGTGCTTCGCACCGTTAAAGCGCCTAAAGATTCATTACCTGCGTTAGCAGAAGCTTAAGGAGCAGATTCGATGAAATTTAATCATGAATTAATTGAAAAGAATGTGGGCCTACTCGCCATTTTCACTGTTATCGCCATTAGTTTTGGTGGTTTAGTGCAAATTACTCCGCTAATTTTCCAAAAAGACACCACTGAAGCCGTTGAAGGATTAATTCCTTACACTGCGCTACAGATTGAGGGTCGTGATATTTATGTGCGTGAAGGTTGTTATAACTGCCACAGCCAGATGATCCGTCCTTTACGTGCCGAAACTGAACGTTACGGTCACTACTCTGTTGCCGGTGAATCTGTTTGGGATCACCCTTTCCAATGGGGTTCTAAGCGTACAGGTCCAGATCTTGCTCGTGTTGGCGGTCGTTACAGTGATAAATGGCATGAAGTGCATTTAATCAACCCACGTGACGTGGTTCCGCAGTCAAACATGCCAGCTTTCCCTTGGTTAGCTGAAAACACGCTAGACGGCAAATTGACCGGTGAAAAGATGACTATTCTGCGTAATCTGCACAAAGGCGGTTACAAAGGAAATGATCTTTACACTGACGAAGAAATTGCTGGCGCTCAAAAAGCGGTTGAAGGCAAAACTGAACTACAAGCACTAATCGCGTATTTGCAATCTTTGGGTCATGCACTCAAGTAGGAGCAATGATGGATTACGGTACTTTTCAAGGCATTTTAACCATTATTGTAATGGTGACCTTTGTCGGTATTTTTTACTGGGCATACAGTAAGCACAGCAAGTCAAAATTTGACGAAGCGGCAAACTTAGTATTTTCAGAAGATGAACTGGCAAAAATGTCTAAAGACTCGGGAGATCAGAAGTAATGATTATGAGTAACTTCTGGAGCATTTGGATTTCTGTTCTGACTATTGTGGTCATTGTGGGTTGTTTTGTTCTACTTAAACTTGTGAATAAAAATTACACAGGCGTAGAAGAAGGCAAATCAATGGGCCACGAGTTTGATGGTATTGAAGAACTCAATAACCCACTACCAAAGTGGTGGGCCTATATGTTCTATCTTACTATCGTATTCGGTGTGATCTATTTAGCTCTGTATCCAGGCCTTGGTAACTACAAAGGTCTATTTGGTTGGACAAGTTCTAACCAAAGCATTGGTACTGAAAAAGGTCTAAAAGCCGATTCAGCTGCCGCATTAGAAGCTGCAAAAGCAGAAAATCGTTTATCACAGTATGACCGTGAAGTGGCTCATGCTGACGAAAAATACGGTCCTATTTTTGCTGCTTATTTAGCGACTCCGTTAGAAGAGTTAGTTAAAGATGAAGAAGCATTGAAAGTGGGCGGACGGTTATTTTTACAAAACTGCGCTCAATGTCATGGTTCGGATGCACGTGGCTCTAAAGGTTTCCCTAACCTTACAGACGACGACTGGTTATATGGTGGCGATCTCGCCACAATTAAAACCACGTTAATGAATGGTCGTAACGGTATGATGCCGCCTAAAGGTGGTTTACCTATCGAAGACAGCGAGATTAAAGGTCTAGCTGAATATGTGATCAAACTGTCTGGTGGCGAACACGACGAAGCACTAGCTGCTCAAGGTCAAGGCTCATTCATGAAAGGTTGTTTTGCGTGTCACGGTATGGACGCAAAAGGCAACAAGTTTATGGGTGCCCCTAACCTAACAGACAATGTGTGGTTATATGGCGGCAGCCGTGGCAACATTGAAGAGTCAATCATCAATGGCCGCGCGGGCGTAATGCCAGCATGGAAAGACATTCTCGGTGAAGAGAAAGTCCATGTGATTGCTGCTTATGTTTATAGCTTATCAAACAAATAGTTATAGATAGCTAATATGAAGGCCTCGACTCATTCGAGGCCTTTTTTTTAAGTGATTATTAAGCTGTTACGCGCTAAAATAGCGCAGTCAATTTTTACGGTATTTTTAGGATATTTCCATGTCAAAACAACTTCCTTGGTATAAACAATTCTGGCCTTGGTTTTTAATCGTTTTACCAATGTGTGCTGTTGTTGCCAGTATAACAACATTAAAAATTGCGTTAGATAATTCTGACTCATTAGTGGCTGAAGAATATTACAAAGAAGGCAAAGGCATTAACATGGACCTGCGTAAGATAAAATACGCACAGCAAATTGGTATGAAATTTTTGGTTAAAGTCTCTGACCAAGAATTACAAATCACTCAGCAAGGCGGCCCAGAATATCGCGCAGCCTTAAATGTGCAATTTTATCACCCCACTCTAGAAGACAAAGACTTTAGTATTAATGCCACTGCCGATGCCAATTATGTATACCGTATTCCGTTATCTGCTGCCATTGCAGGACCATGGGAAGTGCGTATCGAGGGATTTGATGGTAAATGGCGGATTCAACAACGCATCGACATTAAAGATGATGTTGAATATTGGCTAAATTAATCTATGACTTCTTGTTTTCACTGCAATGAACCTGTCGTCACTGGTGATCAATTTACCACCATCATTAATGGGCAAGCACAGCCCATGTGCTGCCCAGGTTGTCAGGCTGTATCGCAAGCCATTATTGATGCAGGCTTAACTAGCTATTATCAATTTCGTAGCGAACCTGGCCAACGGCAATCGGCTTTGGTGCCAGAACAATTAAGCCATTACAGCGCATATGATCTGCCTGAGGTTCAGCAAGATTTTGTTCATAAACAAGGTGACATTGACACTACCTCGTTATCAATTGACGGCATCACCTGCGCAGCATGTGCCTGGTTAATTGAGCACAAGCTTAAGCCGGTAAACGGCGTGACAAATGTATTAGTTAACTCAACAACTCAACGCGCTATGGTCAGTTGGGATAATCACATCATTAAGTTGAGTGAAATCTTACAACTGATCAGCCAAATTGGTTATCAAGCCGCGCCATATCAGGTAGACGAGCAAGAAAAACAATCAAAAGCTGACAGCCGCAAATTTTTACTTAGACTCGGTTTAGCAGGCTTTGCAACCATGCAAGTCATGATGTTTGCCCTTGCCTTATACACAGGCTATTTTACCGATTTAGACGTCGAATTTAGGGATTACTTCCGCTGGGTGAGCCTCATTTTTGCTGCGCCAGTGGTGTTGTATTCTGCTCAACCTTTTTATTTTAGTGCGCTGCGCAGCTTATTAAGTGGCAAGTTGAATATGGATGTCTCTGTATCAATTGCTATCGGCGGTGCGTTTATTGCCAGTTGTGTTGCGACAATACAAGGTACGGGAGAAGTGTATTTTGAATCCGTATCTATGTTTACCTTCTTTTTATTATTGGGCCGCTATTTTGAGCAAACCGCAAGGCAAAAAGCCTCTGTGAGTTCGAGCAATTTGCACAAATTAATCCCGCTGACAGCCCATCTGTTCAATGACGGTGAAACCACTGAAATTGCAGCCAAACGTTTGCGTATTGGCGATATTATTTTAGTAAAACCGGGTGAAGTGATAGCTGCTGATGCCATTATCGTGTCTGGTAAATCCAGCATTAATGAAGCCATGCTCACCGGTGAGCAAATGCCAATCATCAAGCAGGTTAACGACACCGTTTATGCAGGCACAATTAATGTTGAGCAACCGCTGCAACTTAACGTCATCGCCCTTGGGCAAGACCAATTGGTTGCAGAAATTATCCGCTTGCAAGAGTTTGCTTCTAATAACAAACCCGCCATTGCATTAATTGCAGATAGGTTAGCGCGCTATTTTTCAGCGACCATTTTATCAATTGCATTGCTTACTTATATTGTGTGGTCGTTTATTTCACCCGATGATGCATTTTGGGTGACATTATCTGTGCTTGTGGCCACCTGCCCTTGTGCACTTGCGTTAGCAACACCTACGGCGGTGACATGTGCAACAGCGATATTCACTCGTTTGGGGATTATTACTCGCAAAGCAGGTGTTTTTGAAAAATTAACCCAGATAAATCATGTTGTGTTTGATAAAACGGGCACATTAACCTGCGGTCATCTTTCTATTGGTGACGTAATCGTTGACACACATCATACCAAACAACAGGTACTTGCCCTTGCTGCCGCAATAGAGCAAGGTTCTTTGCATCCAATCGCTCAGGCATTTACTCCTTACTATAATAATCAATATTTAGTGACAGATGTAGACCATCATATTGGCGAGGGTATTTCGGCTAAGATTGATGGCCAATTAATCAAAATCGGCAAGCGAGACTTTGTAACCACAACCCCTTTAGCAGCTGCGCCACAAAACTCGCAAGTGATTTACTTATCGATAAATAATGAGTTAGTTGCACAAATTGAATTGCTTGACCAATTGCGTGATGACAGCAAGCGTACTGTAGATGCACTTGCACAAAATAACATTGCCTTAAGCATTGCCAGTGGCGATAACTCGGGGCATGTAGAATACCTCGCCCAAAAACTGGGGATAGCAGATGTGCATTCAGGCTTGTCACCTCAAGGTAAATTATCACTCATTAATCAGTTACAGCAAACAAAACAGGTCGCCATGTTTGGCGATGGCATTAACGACGCTCCCGTATTAGCTGGGGCCAATTTATCTGTTGCAATGGGCAGTGGCAGCGCAATTGCAAAAAACAGTGCAGATCTCATATTGCTTGGCGATCACTTGTCACGCTTTAACGATGCCATTACTGTAGCCAAACAAGCTCAGCATATCATTCATCAAAATTTATTATGGGCGTTTGCCTATAACGTGATTATTTTGCCGCTTGCAGTAACGGGACATGTTGCCCCCTATATTGCGGCAATTGGCATGTCAGTGAGCTCACTAATAGTAGTGAGTAATAGTTTACGGCTTCTTAGGATAAAACTATGAGTATCATCTATGTATTAATCCCTATTGCAATGTTGTTTGTACTGATTGCCGTTGCCATATTTTTCTGGGCAGTAAAATCAGAACAATTTGACGATTTAGACAGACAAAGCGTATCAATATTATTTGATGAAAAAGAGCCCAAATCGCCTATCAACAAGAGCGATTTACCCAACAAAACAGAGTAATTAAGGTGATTGAGTACAATATAGGTGGTGCATTTATTGTTGGTTTAATGGGCGCAGCACATTGTTTTGGTATGTGTGGTGGGTTAATTGGGGCCTTTTCAGCCAACATTCCTGACAATGGTCAAAATAAACTCGCAAATCAATTGGCATTTTTATTGAGCTACAACCTGGGGCGCATTAGCAGTTACACCCTTGCAGGTGCTTTTGTGGGCGGGAGTGCTTCTGCATTAGGCCACTTATTTGATGCCGATATGTATTTACTCAGTTTACGCCTACTGGCAGGCGTAATGATGATACTGACCGGCTTGTATATTGCACAAATTTGGTTTGGTATTGTGCATATAGAAAAAGTCGGCAAGCTGTTATGGCGTTACATACAGCCATTAACACGTAAAGTATTGCCCATACAGCGGCCATCTCAGGCGTTACTTGCTGGTATGGTTTGGGGGTGGTTACCTTGCGGATTAGTGTACAGCACACTCACTTGGTCTGTCGCATCAGGCAGTGTCATACAGGGGGCTTTGATCATGTTGGCTTTTGGTTTGGGGACTTTACCAGCACTTTTTGCAGCAGGAATGGCAGCTAAAACCTTAGCCAAATGGGTACAAAAACGTGCAGTAAGGTTGTTTAGTGGCTTGCTGCTCGTGTTATTTGGTTTACAAACACTTTATATCGCGTTTAGTCAGCTAAACTAGTTAGTAAGAGTAAATTGGTTTACCATAGATAAGTTTATAAAAATTGAGAATGGGTATGACTTCTGAACTAATAAAAGCTCGACGTCCATCGACCAGCGGCTGTGCTATTCATTGCCACGACTGCAGTATGGAGGCATTGTGCATCCCTTTTACCCTTAACAATGATGAACTAGATAAACTTGATAATATTATTGAACGTAAAAAACCCATTCAAAAAGGTGATTTGATTTTTAAGTCAGGTGATAACCTTAAATCGCTTTATGCCATCCGATCGGGCACCATCAAAAGTTACACGATTACAGAGCAAGGTGATGAACAAATTACCGGTTTTCATCTTGCTGGAGATGTTATTGGTTTTGATGGTATCCACAGCCAACAACATCAAAGTTTTGCCCAAGCATTAGAAACCTCGATGGTTTGCGAAATTCCATACGACACATTAGACACTCTTTCAGGCTCTATGCCTAAACTGCGTCAACAAATTATGCGCCTAATGAGCAGTGAAATCATGACAGATCAAGAAATGATTTTATTGCTGTCAAAGAAAAACGCCGAAGAACGTTTAGCTGCTTTTATTAATAACCTATCAAAACGATTTGGAAGCCGTGGTTTTTCATCCAAAGAATTTCGACTAACCATGACACGTGGCGATATAGGCAATTACTTAGGGCTAACAGTAGAAACCATTAGCCGTTTGCTGGGGCGTTTTCAAAAGGCAGGATTAATCGAAGTCAATGGTAAATATATCATTATTGCCGATAATGTTGAGCTGGCTAAGTTGGCTGGTAACGCCCGTATCGCAACTTAAATTGAATTAGTATGATCTACTTCAAGGTTTATTTATTAGGAAAGGGTAATACTATAAGCAATTAATATAACAACAAAATTCAACAGCTTTGGAGGTTTTATGAAGGAATATAAAAAGATTTTGGTGGTGATAAACCCAACAACCGATCACCAACCCGCATTGGCTCGCGCAGTAGAACTTGCCAGTAAAAGCCATGCCACCATCACCGCTTTTTTATCTATATTTGATTTCTCATACGAAATGACCTCAATCCTGTCAAGCCAAGAGCGAGAAGCGATGCGTCAAGGCGTGATTGACCAGCGTGTCGCTTGGTTAGAAAGCGCCATTAGTGGTTATAGCAGCAAAAACCTCACAATTAATACCGAAGTGGTTTGGCACAATCGTCCCTTTGAAAGTGTGATTAATTTTGCCATGAAAGGCGACTTTGATCTTATCGTTAAAAGTACTCACCAACATGATAAGCTCAAAGCGGTTATTTTCACGCCGACAGATTGGCATTTAATGCGCAAATCTCCTGTACCTGTTTTAATGGTAAAAGAGCACGATTGGCCGGTACAAGGCAAAATTGTTTGCGCGGTTAATGTGGTGTCTGAAGATGATGATCATCAAAATCTTAATGGCAAAATCATTAATCATGCCCTTGATTTAGCAAAAAAATTCTCTGCTAGTGTCCATCTTGTAAATGGTTATCCAGGAACCCCTGTTAATTTGGCTATTGAACTGCCAGATTTCGATGCCAACATTTATAACAACACGGTCAGAATGCAGCATGAACAACGTGTGCAGTACCTAGCTCAAGCGTACAATATTCCGCTTGAGAACTGCCATGTTGAAGAAGGCTTACCAGAAGATGTTATCCCTGAACTAGCCGCTAAATTAGATGCTGAACTTGTTGTTTTAGGTACCGTGGGCAGAACCGGTTTTTCTGCTGCATTAATCGGTAACACCGCAGAACATGTTATCGATAGCATTAACTGTGACTTATTAGCAATTAAACCTGACGGTTATAAATCACCTTTACAAGATTAGTTGATAAGGTTTAGCGAAAACCTTTACCCTGCCCTCGATTACTGGAATAATACGCGCCCTGAAACACTTGGTTACTGGGCGCATTTTTATGTCTGAAGTTGAAGTCGATACAATCGCAAAAAAAAATATTACTCGTATGAATAAACTGCAAAAACGTTTACGTCGTGAAGTCGGCTCAGCGATTGCAGATTACAATATGATCGAAGACGGTGACCGTGTCATGTGTTGTTTATCTGGCGGTAAAGACAGCTATACCATGCTAGATATTTTATTAAACCTTCAGCAACGAGCCCCAATCAAGTTTGAGATTGTTGCCGTTAACCTGGACCAAAAACAGCCCGGTTTTCCTGAGCATATTCTGCCTGCTTATCTTGACAACATTGGTGTGGCATACCATATTCTTGAAAAAGATACCTATTCTATTGTTAAAGAAAAAGTCCCTGAAGGTAAAACAACCTGCGCATTATGCTCACGCCTTCGCCGTGGTACCTTATATGGCTTTGCACAACATATTGGCGCAACCAAAATCGCCTTAGGGCATCATCGTGATGACATTATCGAAACAATGTTTTTGAATATGTTTTACGGTGGGAAATTAAAAGCAATGCCGCCAAAATTATTGTCTGATGATGGCGCCAATATGGTGATCCGTCCTTTAGCCTATTGCCGCGAAAAAGATATTGAGGCGTACTCTACCCTCAAAAAGTTTCCTATTATTCCGTGTAATTTATGTGGCTCACAAGAAAACTTAAAACGCGCTGAAATAAAAAACATGTTGCAACTATGGGATAAACAATCTCCGGGTCGTTTAGAAACCATTTTTACGGCAATGCAAAATACAGCGCCATCGCAAGGTGTTGATCGCGAACAATTTGACTTTGTCTCTCTCACCAGAAACCCAAATGCCGAAAAGAAAGGTGATGTTGCAGATGCAGATTTGCCTGCATTCGATTTTGTCGATATCAGTAATAACGGCCATATTAATTTAGATATTAGTAATCGAATTGATGTAGTTGCAACGTTTAAACCTTAACAAACAAGGTTACATTAAAAAAGGTGTTGATTTGATTCAACACCTTTTTTTATACCTACGACAGCCATTAGGTTATTGGTTTAGCACAAGTGGGCTCACCACACTGGGCGCCTCGCTAAAGGAGATCTGCGTAAGCTGGTTGATTTGCTCGTTATTTAGCGCAAATGTGCTGGCAAATGTTTGCTCAATACCGTCGATGGTAATGACCATTTCTTGCGACATAAACTCAAATGTCATCCCATCAATCGGTTTACGAAAGTACTTCATTGGAAAACCTTGTAAGCCATCAAGTAACCGGTTCATGTCATCACGTAATGCGAGTAGTTGCGTTTGAGTATATTGATTTTGTGTACTGCGTGCTCTAACTTGCATTGCGATGGCGCAACGAGTTGGATCTCCTTGCACATTAATATTCACTAATGCTCTGTCTGATTTTAATTGTGCATCAAAAGGAATAAACAACCTTTGTGCTTTAGTGTACGTTAATGGAAAAGTTTCGTTTTCTGTTGTGATATTACCCGATAATATTTTGCAATCATCTGTAATAGGAACACTAAAGGCAAGTTCGGCTAACGGATAATTTTTTTTGTTCACTTGCTTTAAGCGATCATAAAAACCGACGTATTCTAATGACACGGTTTCGGCTAGAGTACTAGTGCTAATAAACAAGCCTACAAGTAAAAATAGACCTTTAGGTAGCTGATAATTCAACATTATCTGTGTTTCCTGTTAAAAGTGATTGATTATGCTTAAGCATTTCAAGTAACTCATCGATGTAGGCTTCTTTACGTTCAGAGTAATTAATTAGTCCAAATGCCAATTTCTCAGCGGTAGGCTTTATTTTTTGCGCTCGCAAGTCTGCCCTTATCGCTCTAAATAGTCGATATGCAGGATGTGTATTTAAGTTAACCATATAGGCTTTGATTGAATCTTTGGGTGACTTAAAAACCGCCACTTCATGATGTTTATCGTTATCTCTTTTTGATGGCACTAATCCGCAACCTTGAGTGAAACACCATTGACCAAAAAAATTATACCCTTCTTTTGTAAAGCGAGAACTGCCCCAACCACTTTCATTGGCGGCCTGTATTAATACCAAATCAACTGGAATGGTATCAATTCGCTTAAGCAACGGCGCGAGTGTAGCTCGGGTGAAGGTATCGATGTCTATTTGATATTTTTCGATGATGAACTGCAATTTTTGCTCATCATCTTTACTAAAACCTAAACCATTATCGATTTGATTAAGTAGCAACAGAATAAACTGACGTTCATGTATAATAATCTGGTTTTGTGCTTCAATTGCCGGCCTGAGGTATTGGAAAAATGTTTGTTTCTTTGTGGTAATATCATCAATCGTAGAAAAGTCAGGCATTTTCCCTAACTCTTTGTTATGTATGTTGCCTTTAGCCGTTAGCGTGATTGAGCTGCTAGTGTGTGGTATAACGAATAGTCTAATAGCAAATAACACAATGATAGCTAATCCTAACGCAAATGTAATTTGTCTAACATTACCTATTTTCAAAGATACCTACCTGTTAATAACGCTATGTATAACTTGATAATTATAACCTTAAACACAAATGGATTCATCTAAGATGCTTAAACAATAAAGATCGAGCAATCTGACAAATCATGATAGCTTTACTCACAATAAAATCAAAATAATGACACTTTTTATCGTTACGCAGTTAATCTCACATGCTGCTCATTTTGGGCTGGGGTAAATCAGTCTTCTTGTGTTATTGAAACAACCAACAATTGAGTCAATTTATGCTGAATCAACCGTTTTTTACTATCAATCATGTCGTTGCCATTGGCGGCGGACATGGCTTAGGCAGGGTACTGTCTGCCTTATCCCCCTTCGGGACAAAACTCACAGGTGTGGTTGCCACAACTGACAACGGCGGTTCAACTGGCCGGTTGAGGCAAGATCAACAAACCATTGCATGGGGCGATTTAAGAAATTGTTTATCTCAACTGGCACATAGGCCATCTTTAGGCACTCTATTATTTGACCATAGATTTACGGGAGATAACGAGCTTGCAGGCCATAACCTGGGCAATTTGGTGTTGCATGCACTCGATCAGTTATGTGTTCGCCCCCTTGAGGCCGTTAACTTAATCCGTGGCATTTTAAAAATCGATACTCAAATTATTCCGATGTCGGAATCGTCCACTCATTTAGTGGCTTTAAGTCATTGTGGCGAAACAATATTTGGTGAACTGAATGTAGACAGCATGACCGAAGCACCCATTGCATTGTCTTTACAACCAGAAGTCACAGCAACACATGAAGCATGCGAAGCAATAAAAGTGGCTGACTTAATTATATTAGGGCCAGGTAGCTTTTTAACCAGTGTGTTACCGCCGTTATTATTACCAGAAATTTGCCAAAGCATAAGAAAATCAAATGCGCATGTTATATTAGTGGATAATTTAACAGCAGAATATTCGCCCGCGAGCACGTTTAGTATTGAAGACAAGATAGTATGGTTAAATCAACTCATAGGTAAAGCGGTCATTACCGACGTGATACAACATGCACTAACACCTGTTATGCCAAATCAATTTAGCGATACGGTACGATTTAATCAGTTTAATTTAGTCAGTAAACATCACCCAGGCTTACATGACAAACAGGCGCTAGCCGAAGCAATTAATCTGGTTCATCAAAGCTATATTAGTGCTCGGTTGTCGCCCGCACCATGCTAGTAAAAAGTTTGTGCAGTATTAATGAATATCAGGATAAAATGTGATCATGCTTACCCGTTATCACTGTTATCATTTAGTTAGCAATATTAAAGGTAGAAGGCTCGCTGCAACTTTTGCCATATTCTAAGTGATTTGCATACACAATCTCTGTTGACTTATTTACCCGAGTGATTGGTATTAAAGCAAATTTTCATTTAGCACCAGCAAACAAAACCCTGCCCCTAGAGTCGATATGGCAACGCCCAATAAAAAAGGCTGCAAATGCAGCCTTTTATCATCAACTTATACCAATCAGCACAAAAATGTGATCATGCTTACGAGTTTATCGCTTAATGATCCTGATGTGTATTACAACACTTGTGCAATTGCTTTACACACTGCAGGCATATTGCTTTTTGTTAATCCAGCAACGCTAATTCGACCAGAACCAACGATATAAATGGCAAACTCATCTTTTAAACGTGCCACTTGTTGTTTGTTTAAACCAGAAAAGCTAAACATACCATTTTGACGAGAAATAAAGCTAAAGTCTTGCTCTACGCCTTCTGCTTTTAAACTGTCTACAAATAATGTACGCATTTGTGCAATACGCTCACGCATTTCAGTCAGCTCAGCTTCCCACTCTTGACGTAACTCAGCATTAGACAAAATAGTGCTAACAATTAACCCACCATGCGCTGGAGGGTTTGAATAATTTGCACGAATGGTTTTTTTGATTTGGCTAAAACTGTTTGTAGCTGCGTTTTCGTCTTCGGCAACAACAGTGACCGCACCAATACGTTCATTGTATAGGCCAAAATTCTTAGAAAACGAATTGGCGATTAACAGTTCAGGTAAAATGGCAGCAACAGCACGAAGCCCTTGCGCATCTTCTTCAATACCGGCACCAAAACCTTGATAAGCAAAATCAAATAATGGTAAAAGTTGTTTGGTTAAACAAAGCTGTGCAACCTGTTCCCATTGCGCTAAAGACAAGTCAATCCCCGTTGGGTTATGACAACAGCCATGCAACAACACGACATCACCGGGTTGAGCAGTCGCAAGATCGGCTAACATGGCATCAAAATCCATGTCATGGGTTTCTGCTTTATAGTAACGATACTCTTTAACAACTAATCCAGCTGTTTCAAAAATATTTTGATGGTTAGCCCAAGTTGGGTTGCTCACCCAAATGGTGGTTGACTTAGTATTGCGTACCAAAAATTCTGCAGCAACACGCAGTGCACCTGTACCACCTGGCGCTTGTGCAGTAGCTGCACGTTTGTCGCTGATGATTGGGCTGTCTTGACCAAATAATAAACCTTGAACAACCTGGTTATAGGCTTGTACACCTTCAATACCTAGATAATTCTTACTCTTTTCTGTTTCAAGCAGAATGGCTTCAGCTTTCTTTACTGAGTTCAGCACAGGCGTTTGCCCTGCTTCATCCTTATAAATACCAACGCCTAAGTTAACCTTGTGCGCACGTGGATCAGCTTTAAAAGCATCAGTTAAACCTAAAATGGGGTCTGCTGGGGCTAGCGTTACTTCAGAAAAGATCATTACAACTATCCTAAGTGATGGAAGAGACATATTTGGCTTAGTTATACCATTGTATCGACAAGCTGAGTAGTGAGTTTTTTGATTGTTGAGATAAAATTACATAATCAATAATTTTTTTGAAAAAAAATGAGATTACATCAATGAAATTGTCTGTTGTTATGCCATTATTTTGGTTAAAAACAAATGTGTGAAGTCTGAATATAGTATTGAATAAAATGTGTGCTAGGACCGCAACTCATTCAATCCTCGCCGCCAGAACCTTCGTTATTCTACCAACTGATTTGATACCGTATAATGCCGGTTTTATTGATTATGCCGTTACGACTAATACCTTGAATCACTATTATTTAAACAATGAGCCCAAACTCTATTGCATGAATGGATTAAGGATAATCAAAAACGCCTGGAAAGAACCTCAGTGTCATTTATAACAACAGATTATCTGCTTTGGCTGATTGTTTTTCGTGTCGCTATGTTAACCATAAAAAAAGGAACCCGAAGGTTCCTTTTTCCAAAGCGATTAACTCATTACTTAGTTAATGCTTCTTTTGCTTTTTCAACTAATGTTGCAAATACAACTTTGTCGAAAACAGCGATGTCAGCCAAAATCTTACGATCGATTTCGATAGACGCCTTTTTCAAACCGTTAATGAAACGGCTGTAAGACAGACCATTTTGACGAGAAGCCGCATTAATACGTGCAATCCATAATTGACGGAATTGACGTTTTTTCTGACGACGGTCACGGTAAGCATATTGACCAGCTTTAGTTACTGCTTGTACAGCAACGCGGTAAGTACGGCTACGAGCGCCATAATAACCTTTAGCTAATTTAAGTACTTTCTTGTGACGAGCACGAGCGGTTACACCACGCTTAACTCTAGGCATTGTTCATATCTCCTTTAATTAAGCGTATGGTAGTTGACGTGCAATTGCTGGCACATCAGACTTAGCAACTAAACATTTAGCACGTAAGTGACGCTTACGCTTAGTGCTCTTCTTGGTCAAAATATGACGTAAGTGTGCTTGTTTGCGCTTGAAACCATTAGCGGTTTTCTTAAAACGCTTTTGTACACCCTTGTCTGTTTTCATTTTAGGCATTTCTAAAACTCCGCATTGGGACGTTAATAAACGTAAGGCGAGCAAAAGCCTCAAGAGACTTTTGCTACTTTAGGTTGCCCTACTATTTCTTTTTAGGTGCTAGCACCATAATTGCTTGACGACCTTCCATTTTCGGGAAAGATTCGACAACCGCATACTCTTCCAAATCACCTTTGATACGGTTCAAAAGATCCATACCTAAGTTTTGGTGTGCCATTTCGCGACCACGGAAACGCAGCGTAATTTTCGCTTTGTCCCCATCTTCTAGAAAACGAATCAGGTTGCGTAGTTTTACCTGATAGTCGTTTTCATCAGTGCCTGGACGGAATTTAATTTCCTTAACCTGGACCTGTTTCTGCTTCTTTTTTTGTTCCTTTTGAGCCTTAGCTTTATCAAAAAGGAACTTACCGTAGTCCATTATGCGACAGACAGGAGGCTCAGCATTAGGGCTAATCTCTACAAGATCGACACCTGCTTCATCTGCAATACTCTGAGCTTCTTTAATGCTAACGATACCAATTGATTCACCTTCTAAATCCGATAAACGGACTTCAGGAACACCAGTGATTTCTTCATTGATTCTATTAGGGGCTGGCTGTCGCCCTGCTGTTCTTTTGATCTTTATGACCTATTCCTCCAACAATTTGAGACTACGGAGCGAAATTTGTTGACGTATCTTAGAGGCAAAATCTTCTAATTTTAACTTGCCTAAATCAATACCGTCACGTGTACGCACCGCGACTTCCTTATTTTCCATTTCTTGATCACCAACGACCAACAAATAAGGCACACGTCTTAGTGTGTGTTCGCGTATTTTAAAGCCTATTTTCTCATTCCTCAAGTCAAAAGATGCTCGAATACCCTGTTCTTTGAAGAATTTAACGATTTCTTCAACATAATCAGCTTGTTTATCGGTAATATTCATTACAACAACTTGCATTGGAGCAAGCCATGTTGGGAATTTACCTGCGTATTCTTCTATCAAGATACCTAAGAAACGTTCTAACGAGCCTAAAATAGCACGATGGATCATTACCGGCGTTTGGCGGCTATTGTCTTCTGCGACATATGTTGCCCCTAAACGAGTTGGTAATGCGTAATCGAGCTGTACTGTACCACATTGCCATGCACGATCTAAACAATCATGTAAGGTAAATTCGATTTTTGGGCCATAAAACGCACCTTCGCCTGGTAATATCTCAAATTCGATATTATTTGCGGCTAATGCTTGCTTAAGCGCTTCTTCTGCGCGGTCCCACATGGCGTCATCACCAATTCGTTTTTCTGGACGAGTTGATAATTTAACCACAATGTTTTCAAAACCAAATGTGGCGTATGTGTCATATACCATTTGAATACAGGCACTGACCTCTTGTTGTACCTGATCGTCGGTACAGAAAATATGCGCATCATCTTGGGTAAAGCCACGCACACGCATTAAGCCATGCAAAGAGCCCGATGGTTCATTTCGGTGGCAACAACCAAACTCTGCCATACGCAATGGTAAGTCACGATATGATTTCAACCCTTGGTTAAAAATCTGTACGTGGCCTGGGCAGTTCATCGGTTTAATTGCGTATTCACGGCTTTCACTGTTTGTTGTGAACATTGCTTCTGAGTATTTATCCCAATGGCCTGAACGCTCCCATAAAGAACGATCCATCATTAATGGGCCTTTTACTTCTTGGTAAGTATATTGGCCTAACTTCTGACGAATAAACTTTTCAAGCTCTAGGAATAAACTCCAACCATCATTGTGCCAAAACACCATGCCAGGCGCTTCTTCTTGCATGTGATACAAGTCGAGTTGCTTACCAATTTTACGATGGTCGCGTTTAGCCGCTTCTTCTAAACGCACTAAATGCGTTTTAAGCGCTTTTTTGTCTGCCCATGCAGTACCATAAATACGCTGTAGCATTTTGTTTTCAGAGTTACCACGCCAGTAAGCACCAGCAATACTCATTAACTTAAAATGTTGGCAAAAACGCATGTTAGGCACATGAGGACCACGGCACATATCAATGTACTCTTCGTGGTGATAAAGCGCTGGAGTGGCATCTTTACTGATGTTTTCATCTAAGATAGCCATTTTATATTCTTCGCCACGCTCGCTAAAGGTGTCGCGAGCCTCTTGCCAAGAAACCACTTTTTTAACCACATCATAGTTCGTTTTAGCTAAATCTAGCATGCGCTTTTCTAGCGCTTCGATATCTTCGTGGGTTAATTTGTGTTCTAAATCGATGTCGTAATAAAAACCGTTGTCGATAACTGGGCCAATCGCCATTTTTGTTTCAGGCCACATTTGTTTGATCGCGTGACCTAATAAATGTGCACAAGAATGGCGAAGGATTTCAACACCCTCGTCGTCTTTAGCCGTAATGATAGCTAACTCTGAATCTGCTGTGATTAGGTCTGTTGCATCTTTAAGCTCACCGTTAACACGACCAGCAATACAGGCTTTCGCTAAACCTGGGCCAATGTCTAATGCAACATCAAGAGTGGATACAGGATTGGCAAACTCACGTTTGCTACCATCAGGCAATGTAATAATAGGCATGAAATTTCCTTGTCCAGTGGTGACCCACACGTAGGGCCACATGGTAATAATGTATGTTCTTTTGGAACGAGAGACACGTTAATGAAATCAAGACAGTACAGGAGTCTTAGTTACCCAAAAACGTAAGCTGGTATTCTATGTGATAAGCGGTTTATGGCGCAACCACAGTGAAGTTAATAACGGTAATATTTCGCCGTTTTAGTTAATTTGATTTTTTAACCAAAAAATTTACGTTCAGATCTCAATGTGACTGACTAAAATAATGTACCTAATTTACAAGACTTTATCGTTAGTGCGGACCAAACGCTGATTATAGTGATAGCAAACCAATCATCCTGAGTGAAACATCCAGAACATTTAAGTCATTGAATTAAAATTAATTATCAAAACAAACCTAAATTGAATAAATCTAGACTCAATTTAATTCAACACAAAAGATCAAGGTCACGATTAAAACACAATAAAAAATTCCCACTATAATAATGTTAACGACAACCGTGGGAGGCTATACAATGAGATTATTGTCACGCGCAATTTGTTGCCCGCATTGCGGTCATCATCAACATATCACTATCGATGCAAGTGCTGGCGATCAGGAATACTACGATGATTGCCGTATTTGTTGTAACCCTATCCATATCCGTATGCACCTAGACGATAACCGCCGCATGATAGAACTGCATGTTGATTCTGATGACGAACAAATTTATTAAATTTGTTTTCTAAGGTGCTCACACTATGTTTAGGCCAATAGCGTGAGCACATAGCACCGCTTTATCTATCAGTAAGCTGCTTTTTTGCTAAAATGCGTTCAACGGTATCCACTATTACCTGTGTCTGACTGTCAATCTCAATATTGACGTTATCGCCGACACTAAACTGACTTAAGTTAGTTAATTTGAGTGTCTCTGGTATGAGATGCAACATAAATCCTGTATCGCTCACCTGGCCTACAGTTAAACTACAACCATTAATACCAATAAACCCTTTGTAAAAAATGTAGTTCATCCACTTAGGCGCTATTGCTATCTCAATATTGTAATGCTCAGCGGTATTACTTATCGATTTGATTTGAGCCTGCGTGTGAATATGCCCAGACAAAATATGACCACCGATTTCGGTTCCAAATGTCAGTGAGCGCTCTATATTTACGTTATCGCCCACCTGCGTTTGCCCTAAATTTGTCAGCGTTAATGTTTCTTCCATTACATCAAAAAAAACCTTATCATTTAGTATCTTGGTTACCGTAAGACAAACACCATTATTGGCTACGCTTGCACCTGTTACTAATCCCTTTGTTAACTCTGGTGTCATTGCGACTTCAAAGGTTTTTAGGCCTGCTGCTTGTTGAATTGATACCACCTCACAAGTGGCTTGAACTATACCAGTAAACATATTTCTTTCGTTCCGTAATAGGCTTTTTGATGAATAATACAGGTTTTCAAATTCAGCGCTTAATTAAATTAGCGCTTCCGGTACTTATTGCCCAAGTAACGCAAACCATGATGGGATTTATTGACACTGTCATGGCGGGCCGAGTTAGCGCCGTAGACATGGCTGCGGTTGCTGTAGGCACAAGTTTATGGTTGCCTGCTATTTTATTTGTGCAAGGCTTATTAATGTCTTTTACGCCTGTGTTTTCTCAACACCATGGCGCTAATAATCAAGGTGTTATTCCTTCACTCATTTTCCAGGCAGGTTATATTGCCATAATAGGGGCAATAGGAGTGATGATCTTTCTCGCATCTTCAACCTATTTACTCGATTTAATGAACCTAGAACCGCAGCTTCATGCATTAACGGTGGGATACATCGATGCCATTTTATGGGGCGCTCCAGCGTTTGTTTTATACCAGGTATTAAGAGGTTGCAGCGAAGGGATCTCTTATACTATGCCAACAATGGTAATTGGATTCATTGGTTTAGCTGTAAATATACCGGCAAACTACATTTTTATATACGGTGGCTTTGGTATACCGGCTATGGGTGGTGCTGGATGTGGTGTGGCTACAGCGTTGGTGTTTTGGGCCATGTTAGCCGCGATGGTAATTTATATGTTAGTTGATAACACATTTAAAGAACTTGAGCCTTTTAAACATTTTTACCGCCCTCATTTAGCTAACATGTGGTCTATGACAAAGCTTGGGATGCCTATCGCGATGGCTTTATTTTTTGAAGTTAGCTTGTTTGCGGTGATTGCATTATTCCTTGCGCCATTGGGCTCTAATGTTGTGGCCAGCCATCAAATAGCGCTAAACTTTTCATCAATTGTATTTATGTTGCCATTATCAATTGGTATTGCGGTTTCAATAAGAATTGGGTATTACCTTGGTCGAGAACAACCAGAAATCGCCGCCCTAGTTGCAAAAGTCGGTTTAGGCTTATCATTAGCATTGGCAGTTTGTACGGCTATTTTAACTGTCACCTTTAGGCATGAAATTGCCATGTTATATAATGATAATCCAGAAGTAGTCGCATTAGCTGGCAGCCTAATGATGTTAGCGGCTTTTTATCAAATATCAGATTCAGTACAAGTTGTCGCAGCAGGCGCTTTAAGGGGTTATAAAGACACCCGCAGCGCATTTTATATCACTCTCTTTTCGTATTGGTTTGTTGGTATGACAACAGGATATGTTTTAGGCTATACCCACTTCATTATCGAGCCTATTGGTGCACATGGATTTTGGATTGGCTTAATTGCAGGATTAACTGTAGCGGCAATACTATTTGCAATAAGGTTAAAGTATATCCAAAAGAAAGGATATGAGTTTCAACAAATTGGCTAATGTGAACTACTTATTTTAAGGTTTACGCTGTTTCATTGCTTAAGCTTGAATCAAGTTGCACAGCAAATCACCATTTAGTCATAAAAATGATTTTTTTACTTGCAAGCGGTAGGCTATCCCACTTAATATAGCGACCGCTTTGAAGCAAAACATAATTTGTGTTGTTAAAAAGCAATACACCCGTAGCTCAGTTGGTAAAAAAGAGTAGCACTACCTACTCATTTTAAAAGCTGTGGTAGGGGCCCGTATTCTCGATGTAGAAAGCAGTCCACTCGGGTATACCACTCTTCTGACAGAGTCTAAACAGTTAGATTTTGTTAAAAGTAAACAATACACCCGTAGCTCAGTTGGTTAGAGCACTACCTTGACATGGTAGGGGTCGGTGGTTCGAGTCCACTCGGGTGTACCACTCTTTTCAAAGAGTCTAAACATTGAAATTCAAACAATACACCCGTAGCTCAGTTGGTTAGAGCACTACCTTGACATGGTAGGGGTCGGTGGTTCGAGTCCACTCGGGTGTACCATTTCTTGTTTTATATCAATAACTTACACCTTTTCTTTATTATTTCGGTTGTGCCTAAATACAATTTTCTTGATATTTTTAGTTAACTTATTCAAACAAGCTCATTAGTTAACCCATTCATTTACACTATTCGTTATTACAACTACCAAATTCGCTTTGAACCTACCCTGGATTTCAACGAAAAAATTATTACTGTTATTTAAGAGCTCACAAAGTTTAAAAATGACTAGATAAAATTATCAATGAGCAATGAGTATCTATCTGCTGGTTAATCAATATTTTATAAAGCATAATCAACATTTATGCTCGCTTCAATTGATACTTCAAGCTAGTTTAGAATTATTTTCTTTCGTTATAGCCTGTAATTATTCACAATATTTAATAAAACTGCTTGATTTATTAGCAATAATATTTTAAGGAACGAGATTTGTTAATTACCTTTCATACACATCCTAAATGAATAACGTTTGAAGTATTATGGAAAGTTATAAAGAGCAATACTTAATCCAATAGCATACCTGAACTTTGTTTTGGCGTCTTAGGTTACATTAGTGAAATTGATAGCCACATCGTTATAGTTGTGGCCATCATGCTTACTATTTAACCAAAGTTAATTGTAAAACTCTACATGCTTTCGAGTTGTTTACCTTTAGTTTCAACCACAAACCATAATACGAAGATGATTGAGATAAAGGAAAAAAGAGTGTAAATAGAATAAGTTATTGCTAATCCAATACTGGTTAGTAATAGAGGGAACGTCATCGTGATAACAAAGTTAGCTATCCATTGAGATAGACCAGCAATGGCTAGACCCGATCCCCTAATTTGATTAGGGAACATTTCACCCAACATAACCCACATTACCGGGCCCCATGATAAGTTAAAAAAGAACACGTATAAATTAGCATTAACTAATGCTAAAAATCCCCACTCTGCGAGTTGCAATTGTCCTTGCGCATCAACTGTTCCGTTTGCAAAAGACACCACTAAACCAATCAAGGAGAAACACATGCCTAAAGACCCGACTAACAGAAAAGGTTTACGTCCAATTTTATCTATTAAAAACAAGGTAATGACGCATGCAAGTATACTCACACCACCACTGATTATATTAATCAAAAGTGAGTCAGTTTCAGAAAATCCGACTGCTTGCCACAATACCGCTCCGTAGTAAAAGACCACATTGATACCAACTAATTGCTGTAAAACAGCTAGTCCGATACCTACCCATATTATCGGTTTCAACTTTTTAGTATTAGGCTGTAATACATCAGATAATTTAGGTTGATGTTCCGCGTCTAAAGATAATCTAATGTCTTGCCAAAGTGACTGAGCTTTGTGCGATCCAATCAATCTTGTTAATACAGCTATGCCCCCTTTTTCGTTATTTTTAATCGCCAAATAACGCGGACTTTCAGGAATTAAAAATAACGTAACTAAGAATAATATTGCAGGAATTAGTTCAACCCAAAACATCCAACGCCATGTTTCAATATTTAACCAAAATTCTGCTGATGATGAACCAGAGAATTTAACTAATGTATAGTTACTTAGAAATGAGATAAATAAACCAGAAATAATCGCAACTTGCTGAATAGACGATAACATTCCTCGTAAACGAGCTGGGGCGATTTCACTGATGTAAGCTGGTGTGAGTACCGATGCAGCGCCAACAGCTAAACCACCTAATAATCGGTAAAAAACAAACTCCCATGATGATGTGGCTATTCCAGAACCCAAAGCACTAATGATAAATAGTACTGCGGTCACAATTAAAATGCTTTTTCTGCCATAGATATCGGCACTTCGACCAGCAATAAATGCTCCCAAAGCACAACCTAACAGCATACTAGCAACATTAAATCCTGTTGCCACGCTGTCAGAGTCAAAGGCCAATTTAAGGCCATCAACCGTGCCATTAATTACCCCACTGTCAAACCCAAATAGAAATCCACCTATAGTAGCTACTCCAGCGATTAAGAATATTTGAAGTAGGTTTTCTTGACTAGAATGAGCATCTTTGGCAGATAAATCGTACGTTGCGGTTAATTTTTTTGTTATTGTCATCATTTTATTCCCTGAAATTGATTATTGAGGCAATAGTATTTCTGTTGTTAAATAACTACTCTTTGACATTTTTATTCCTTGTCCTGCTCCCATTGTCACAATTAACCGGCCTTTATAGGATTGAGCATTCCCATTATCATCAACATACATTAACTTATCTCGAGTTATAGTCATTTCAACCATCTTGTCGGATTTTGCGTCTATTGTTATGCGTTTAAAACTTACCAATTGTCGTTGCGGCGTTATGATAGGTGCGTCAGGCATACTCAAATAGACTTGTACAACTTCATCTGCGCTAAAGTTACTCAAATTAGATAAACTGGCATTAAGTATTAGCTCATTCGTTTCTGTATCAAAATTATGATCTAATTTGTTATAATGAATGTCGGCGTAACTTAGTCCATGGCCGAATGGGTATAGTACTTCACCTTGGTAATATCGATAGGTTCTGTTTTGCATTGAGTAGTTTTTAAAATCTGGCAAGTCGTCAACTGACTTATAAAAAGTAATTGGGAGTTTGCCAGAAGGGCTGTAATCGCCATACAACAATCGAGTTAATGCCGTTCCAGTTGCTTCACCTGGATAAAAACCTTGAATAATGGCATCAACGTTTTTATCTGCCCAATTAAGCGCCATAGCACTGCCACTCATGTTAACCAGCACTATAGGTTTACCTGTTTTTTTTAATTTTTTAAGTAATAATTGCTGACTTGCAGGTAAATTAATATGTGTCCTGTCACCATGTGAAAAACCATCTAACTCAAGTGGCATTTCCTCACCTTCTAAATTAGCGCTAATACCACCCACAAACACCACAACATCTGCCGAATTTGCAGCCTGCAGTGCATTATCAGTGAGGTTTTCAGAGTTATTTAACCAGGATAAACTGGCAGTTGGTTGAATAACATTACTGTGCCAATAGTGATTAAATTTAGCTTCAGCGGTAAATTCGTACAGCTTATTTTTATGTAAGGTGATCGCACCATCTACATTTTTACCATCTAATGTAAAACGTAAATTAGTGGCCTTAAAAAGGTAATCAGCTGTCTCCAGTGGTGTAAATAGTCCGCGCCACTTAACTGCAAATTCCTGTTCAATATCGTTATTTATTGGAGAACGTAGCCACTGATGGTCAATGTTTTCTTCAATGACTCTTTTTGTCGGTTGAATATCAAAATGATTACTTGGATAGTATTCTGCAATTAACCCTGGTTGTTGTTTTCCAGCATGATCAATATGAAAAAAATGATCGGCTGACACAGGTTTAAAGTGCGTATAAATGTTTGATGTCAAACTTGAGCCAGGAGAAAACAAAACGTTTTGCTTACCCAGACGTTGCTCTAATGCTTGCTTTGGCGTAACGGGGTTAATTGGCGTGCCATGATAATTACCAACTAATATCGTTTGGTTATCTGCATTTGGACCAATTAATGCAATTTTTTCGTCGCCTTTCAATGGTAATAGCGCATTATTTTTTAACAAAACTAACGACTTTTCTGCAGCCTCTTGGCTTAAAGCTAAGTGAGCCTGAGAACCAACAGCCTCTTTTGATATGTTTGAAAATGGAACATTTTCAGACTGGTCAAACATTCCCAATTTCACACGAGCAAATAATAAACGCTTTACTGCAACATCAATATCATCTTCAGTGACATAACCTTTCTTCACAGCCTCAGTTAAAAAACTAAATGTGTTTCCGTGATGATCGCCACAATTAAGATCGGTTCCTGCTTTCAACGCTATCGCCGCAGCTTCAGCTTCACTTGTTACGACATTGTGTGATTTTCTGTCGTAGAAATCGGCAATCGCACCACAGTCAGAAACCACATAACCATTAAACTTAAATTCGCCACGCAGTTTATTTTGTATTAACTCATTATTACCGCAAGCTGGAGTTCCATTAACACTGTTATATGCACACATTACCGACGCAACATTGGTTTCTGCAATGACATGTTTAAAAGCATATAAATAGGTTTCTGTTAGATCTTTGGCAGATGCGGTATAATCATCACTATGGCGAGATACTTCAGGTCCGCTATGTACTGCATAATGCTTAATAGTTGCAACTGATTTAAAATACTTATCGTTATTACCTTGCAAACCATTAACAAAATTTATTCCTATACGACTGGTTAAATATGGATCTTCTCCATAAGTTTCTTGACCACGCCCCCACCTTGGGTCTCTGAAAATATTGATGTTGGGTGACCAGTATGTTAATCCGGTATACATAGACCGATTGTTTTCAGCAATAAATGCATTATGCTTTGCTCTGCCTTCATCAGAGATGGCATTTCCAATATCATGAATTAAATCCTCATCAAAAGTAGCAGCTAACCCAATTGCCTGAGGAAAAACTGTTGCATTTCCTGCTCGCGCTACACCATGTAAAGCCTCATTCCACCAATTATATTCAGGGATACCCAACCGTTCGATTGTTGGCGATTTATCAAATAACTGACTAACTTTTTCTTTCAGTGTCATCTGTTCAACTAATAAGTTAACCCTTTGTTCAATAGGTAATGACTCATTTTTGTACACTAGTTCATTGTTCGGTTGATGTTGCTTGATATCAATATCAGTTGTACAACTTGTTAGCGATACACTTAAGGAAAGTCCCAGTAATAAATTATAATTATTCATATTGTTAAACACTGTTTATGATAAAAAAAATATCTTGCGGTATTAATTAACTCCTTTCGACAAAGAATCCGTAATTGACTAATTTGAACGTTCAAGTAAAAGTTGACACAATACTTGAACGTCACTCTGAATGTGAAAATGTGATACAAGGTAGGCTTCAGCGAATAAAATAATTTTGCATAAGAGTTTAGGAAGGTACAAGAATATGAGCTTTCAAACTACAGTTTTCGCAACATTTTACTTCATAAGTTAATGAAAAAAAGGCACAAAGATGGCGTCATCCTTGAAGTGTTGATTCAATTACTGTTATTGCTATAACTAGCTTTCACAATTTACACTGAGTTTATACGAACCAATTATAAATCATCGCTACATAAGCCAAACCAGCTCAATAACATGTAAAAACTGTTTTAGAAATTGTATATATAAAGATGCTCACACATCGTTATTCTGACCTTTCCAATAATTTTTTCTGTATTCTGTTGGGGTAACCCCAGTTACTTTTTTAAAGAAAGTATTGAAAGTAGCTTTACTATTGAATCCTGCCATGTCCATGATATCAAGCATAGTTGCTTTACGATTATCCATATACTTAAGTAAGTTTTTACTTTCTTCAATTCGATAATGATTAATAAATTCAAAGAAATTTTTATTAAAATGACGATTGATAATTGTAGATAACTGACGAGGCGCTATGTGTAGTTGATTTGCCAAATTTTCTAAAGTAAGCAAATGATTCAAATATGGTTTATTCGAAGTCATGTATTGCGTTATGTACTCTATTTGTTGTGGGTCAAAGTGGATTTCTTTGTCTTCATGCTCATTAGCTTTTAAATCATCTCTGAAGCCTTTAAAAATAGTCGAATAACCCGCACTAAAAAAAACTAAACCAGTGATGAGAAATAGTACAACATAATTTGATGTTAATCCTAGCGTCTCATGGTCAACAATAATGCCAATGTTATATGACATCACAATAGCTATTGCCACGAAAATTGCGTTAATATGAATGACAAAGAATCCAATAACCAGCACTTTTAGCCAGGTTAAATCTACACTTTCAATGTCTGCAACCTCTTGCTTTATGTGCTTATTGTATCTATGTAATTCTATCAAACAAAGAATGCTAAACACACATCGCAAAAATTCCCTTACCACATGAAGAACTCTGTCAATAATAGGTGTGGTTTGGAGGCTCTCACCAATCAAAATGGATAACTTTACACCATTATCAAGTATTAGCCATTGTGAAGTAAAATAGATGCTAAACAAAATAAAAGGTAAAAAATATATCCCATCTCTTAATTTCAGCTTGAAATCTTTATAAATGATCGATCGAATGTACAGTAATAATAAAGGAGCTTCAAGCCAATAGGCTAAACCAAAAGTGTAAAATAAATTAGGAGAAAGTTGTAATGCAAAAGGTCTAAAAGCTTCACCGAATATAATCAAGTTATCAAGAGGAATAGCAGCTTGAGTCAGTAAAAATGTGGCCAATAACATATGGCTAAGTCGCTTACCTTTTTTTAGAGTAACTAAAAAAAGAGAAAAGAGCAGACATAAAAATATAGTGAAAATTAATGCTAAATCATGTGTATTGAATAAGACTGTTTTCATTTACTTGTATGACCCTATTGACTGTTATTCGAAATTGAATATCACAGTTCTTTTTATATTTAGAAATGTTTGATTGACTAATGCCATTCAAACATTAACGCCCCCGACCAAGGCTGCCACATGAGTGTGTTTTTTTCGCTCACCATGCCACTACACTGGTTAACTTCAATCGTGACGCGATAATTTACTGAACAAATACAGTTGTTAAAACATACTAAAAGTGTTAGCAAAATGTTCACTGTTTCGCCCCCCCCCCAGAATCCATAACGTAATCAACAAACCATTTTAAAATTACGTATAGTAGCAGTTACCTTCCTTGAAACTGACTTAGTGTAAAACCATGGTCTAAATGCAATGATACATAACTTTTTAGCCAATGGATGACCATTTATAATTTTTTATCAAATCAGATCTAACGACAACCTTTAATTGTAACTCTATGCGTGTTTGCTCTTGATAACGCTAGTTCAGGCTTCTCATGTACAAATATGCCTGATTCTTTTACATAATTTGAGTATCAAAGCGTTCAAATACTCGAATTTACGTAAGGTTGAACGCCAAATACAATAACTTGAACGATTTACTTTAAAATTTATACAACAATTCTCTAACAGTATCTTTTGTCGTAGGTTAGTGATGAATAAAGTAAAGCAAATCGTGTTGTTAACGTCTTTTCTAGTTAGTAGTTTGAACTCTACAGCCTTTGCCAATGATTTAACATTATGGCCAGAATTAAAACCACCTATAGAAAAAAATCCTCAGATTGAAGATAAAATTACCACCTTGATTAACAAAATGTCACTTGAACAAAAAGTTGGACAAATGGTGCAGGCAGAAATCACTTGGGTCACAGCTGAAGATGTTAAAAAGTATCATTTAGGATCGGTGCTCAATGGCGGCGGTACTTTTTTAAATGGCAATAGGGCCGCTAAAGTGAGTGATTGGGTTGCATTTATGGACAAATTGTATTTGGCATCAATGGATACCTCTGATGGCGCGTTAGCCATTCCCGTAACCTATGGTATCGATGCCGTACATGGTAATAATAAATTTATTGGTGCAACTTTATTCCCACATAATATTGGTTTAGGTGCAGCCAATAACTCCCAATTAATACATCAAATTGGCGAAGCAACAGCTAAAGAAGTCTTGCTCGCAGGTATTGATTGGACATTTGCCCCCACATTGGCGGTAGCTCGTGATGATAGATGGGGACGCACCTATGAAAGTTACTCTGAGGACCCTGAAATTGTTGCTAAATACGCCAAGGAAATGATTGAGGGCCTCCAAGGCAAAGTATCAACCGATGAGTTTTTAAATGAAGACCACATCTACTCTACTGCTAAGCATTGGGTGGGAGATGGTGGCACTGTAGATGGAATAGATCAAGGTAACAATATTGATACAGAACAAGCCTTAATTGAGCAACATGCAGCAGCTTATCTTCCCGCAATTCAAGCAGGGGTTCAAAGTATAATGGCCTCCCATAATATGTGGCAAGGTAATAGATTACATGGCAGCAAATACCTGCTAACCGACGTACTTAAAGGTAAATTAAATTTTGACGGTTTTATAGTTGGAGATTGGAATTCTCATGGCAAAATTCCAGGTTGTACTAATGATAGTTGCGCTCAAGCGGTTAACGCTGGTTTAGACATGTTTATGGTCGTTGAAGATTGGCAGGCTTTTATCGTCAATACCGTAAAGCAAGTCAATAATGGTGAGATTCCTATGTCTCGTATCGATGACGCGGTACGAAGAATTTTACGAGTTAAAATACGCTCTGGGTTATTCGACAAAGGGCTACCTTCAACAAGAAAGTATGCTAACAAAATTGAATTTTTGGGCTCTACTGCACACAGGAATATCGCTAGACAGGCTGTTCGTGAATCACTTGTGTTACTAAAAAACAATGACAACATACTCCCACTAAGTCCGAGTAGCAAAGTACTTGTTGCGGGTGACGGTGCAGAAAATATGAGTAAACAGACTGGTGGGTGGACAATTAGTTGGACCGGTGAAGGTAATGTTAAATCAGATTTTCCTGGAGGAACATCAATTTATGATGGTATTAAGTTAGCTGTAGAAGCTGGCGGCGGTTCCGTTACTCTCAGCCCAGATGGCCGTTTTGATACTAAGCCTGATGTCGCAATTGTGGTATTCGGCGAGGAGCCTTATGCAGAGTGGATTGGAGATATTAAGTCAATTGCATACCAGCAACAGACCCATCGCGATGCAAAACTGCTGGAGTCACTGCAAGCTCAAGGAATTAAGGTTGTGAGTGTCTTTCTATCTGGCAGACCCTTATGGGTTAATCGTGAGATAAATGCTTCCGATGCTTTTGTAGCGGCTTGGCTTCCTGGTAGTGAAGGGATTGGAGTAGCAGATGTGTTATTTAAAAATAACAATGACGAAATTCTACATGATTTTACAGGCAGACTCTCATTTTCGTGGCCTCAATATGCGTCGCAAGTTGTCTTAAATCGTTTCGATAAAAATTACAAACCGCTGTTTCCATATGGCTATGGATTAACTTACAAAGATACATCAAACCTTGCTCAACTCAACACCGAAAATGACTTTACAATGAGCGTTGATGAAGACTCCCCATATATCGTTATGCGAGGACGCACTAATGATAATTGGCAATATCAGTTGCGTACTAATGGCGTCACCACGGATATAAACACAGCCATTACACAGATTGACGGTTTTTCAATGATTGAAGCTGATAAAAACATTCAAGGAGACGCCAGAGAGTTTACTTGGGATGGTAACAATGATGTGGCTGTATTAGTTGGATCGAACTGGTTCCGAGAGGACTTATCTAACTATCTCTATAATAACAGCAAACTCACTTTTGAGATCCGTGTTGAAGATCTTCCTACTGGTCCTTTGTTGGTTAAAATGGGCTGTGGTGGTGAGCTCTGTGGAGAAATAGATATAACACCTTTGTTAAGTAAATTATCGTTACGGAGTTGGAATACAGTATTCATCGATTTGCAGTGTTTTGCTAATGCCGGTGTTGAGTTTGAAAGAATGAGTTCGCCCTTTGCACTTGAAAGTAAACACGCAGCCAAAGTACGGGTAACAAATGTTCAATTAGTATCTAGCGGAACTGATGCTACTCAAGCCAATTCGGTCATTACCGATGCTATAAATGCCAATTATTTAGATCCTTATTCTGCCCATGTTAAATGTAAACAATAACGATCGGCACTGGTTTCATCATTAATTAACGCTCGAAGCGAACATTAACATTACCAAGGGTAACATATGCGACATATTAATTATTCTATACTTATCTTACTAACATTTTTTGTAAGTGCATGTGGAGGTGGAAGTGATGGAAAAGAAGAACCTCAAGTCAATCAAGCTCAATTACCACCAGAGCCGATTAGTAAGGCAAAGATTAAATTAAATCAACTGGGATACTTACCCAACGCAGTGAAGATAGCCATTGTACCGAATACGAATCAAGCAGAGTTTACACTGGTATCTATGCCATCAGGCAATATTGTATTTGCTGGCACATTATCAGCCGCATTAAGTTGGCCACTTGCTGGTGATGATAAATTTAAGCAAGCTGATTTTTCCTCATTTAGCACCGAAGGTTCTTATATTATAAGAGTTAACGGGTTAGAAGACTCAAGTATTATAAACATTAACACTAACGTTTATTCAGCTCTACATGATTCAGCATTAAAGTTTTACTACTTCAATCGCGCAAGCACTGCGATAACATATCCTTATGCTGATCAATGGTCCCGCAATGAAGGACATAGTGATGATAAGGTAATGGTTCACACCTCTGCGGCAAGTACACAACAACCTGCAGGTTCAACATTTCCTTCAACCAAAGGTTGGTACGACGCAGGTGATTATGGAAAATACGTGGTAAATTCAGGTATCGCGACTTACAGCCTACTTGCCGCATATGAGCACTTCCCCGCTTTCTATCGAGATAGAGAGATTAATATTCCTGAATCTGCCGATAGTGTACCAGACATTCTCAATGAAGTTTTATGGAATATAGAATGGTTGACCACTATGCAATCTCCTGATGGAGGCGTTTACCACAAACTGACCACTTTAGATTGGCCTGGATTAGAGATGCCAGATGAAGACACCAGAGACCGCTATGTTATTGGTAAGTCGACAGCTGCAGCACTAGATTTTGCGGCAATATTGTCAATGGCAAGTCGTATCTATCAGCCTTATGAAAGTACCTTCCCGGGCAAAAGTGAGCAATGGTTAAAAGCGGCAGAAAAAGCATGGCTGTGGGCACTTGAAAATGAAAATCAGCCATATCGTCAACCACTGGATGTTACTAGTGGTGAATATGGTGATTACACATTTAACGATGAGTTTGCTTGGGCTGCTTCAGAGTTATTTATGACCACCAAAAAGATTAAATACCTTGAAAAATATATGGAAACAGCAGAGCAGCCATCGGTACCGTCATGGGCTAATGTGTCTTATTTAGCAACAAGTACATTATTACTAATAGGTGAAGAAGATATTGAACCGAGTTTATATCAAAGCTTAAAAGAAGCTCAGTTAGCATTAGCCAATAATATTGTTGCTCAGCATAAAAATAATCCTTATCGAGTTGCCATGGTTGAAGCTGATTTTGTTTGGGGCAGTAATGCTGTGGTACTAAACAAGGCACTAGTGCTTCTACAAGCATACCGTTTGTCAAAAGAGGCTATATATAAGCAAGTGGCATTAGAGCATGTAGACTATATCCTCGGCCGTAATCCTACAGGATATTCATATGTCACTGGTTATGGTAACAAAACTCCTCTGTTTCCACATCATAGAATCAGTGCCAGTGATGGTATTGATTCCCCTATTCCGGGCATGTTGGTTGGCGGTCCACATAATGGAAATCAGGATGGTTGTGTCTATCCAAGTCAGCATTCTGCTAGTGCTTATCTAGATGATTGGTGCAGTTTTTCAACTAATGAAGTTGCTATAAATTGGAATGCGCCTCTGGTTTATGTACTTGCTGCTCTACTTGATCAATAGACGCTAACTTAAAATACAAATAGACGTGTCACTTACCGTGGCCAAATTTTTAAATTCTACTTAATTGACAGTTGAATATTATGAATAACTTTTTTAATGCACATCACTCCCCAATAGGTGCTTTTGCCTCGTTTACGTTAGGATTTCCTGGTGCAAAAGGCGGGATTGGTCAGGAGCTTGGAAAACCTGCCAATCAAAATATTTACATTGGACTTCAAGATATCGCTAAAAATGAATTTACCGCGTTACCGTTCTTCCAACCGACTCAAAATAAATTAGCCGATTTTGCCAATTTTGACGATAAGCCATATGACGATAGCAAATATCTTAAAAGCTACAACAAACAAGATATTGAACGTCAATACCAAATGGCAACAGATACTTGGCGTATTGACGAACTCTCGTTTTCAATCATCTCACCTGTTGAGAGTATCGAAGATCCAGCTCAAGCAAGTGAGTCTGAACTCAAAGAGGTTCTACTACCAGCAGTATTTGTTGAATTGACGGTAGATAACACCAACAGTCAACATCAAAGAATGGCCTTTTTTGGTTACGAAGGTAATGATCCCTATTCCGCCATGCGTTTTTTACAAGATTCAAATAGCGAGCTAATCGGAATAGCTCAAGGAAATGGTACTGCAATTGTCAGTTGTGACAGTAATCATCAAAGTGAGTTATCTACCCAAATCGTGACGGCAAGCGGCTTATCAATTGAGCATATTTTGTTTTCAACTTCCCCCGAAGCTAATCAGTTCTCTATTGGAACAACCAAAGCATTTTTACTCACAGTTCCAGCTGGTGTAACACAAACCTTTCGTTTTGCCGTATGTTTTCATCGTTCAGGCGTGGTAACAAGTGGACTTGCGAGTCAATATTTTTACAATAGATATTTTACGACAATTGAAGCTGTTGCAAGCTACGCCAAACAACACCATTTAGCACTTATTAATAAGTGGAAAAAAAGTGATTCATTGGTTGATAATATTCAACTTTCAGACGACCAGCGTTTCATGTTGATCCATGCCACTCGAAGTTACTATGGCAGCACACAGCTCTTAGACATTCAACATAAGCCGCTTTGGGTCGTTAATGAAGGGGAATATCGAATGATGAATACCCTTGATTTGACAGCTGACCACCTATTTTTTGAACTCAAGATGAATCCATGGGTGGTCAAAAATGTGCTTGAAATGTTTATTGAGCGATACAGTTATGAGGATGAAATACATAACGGTGATGGTAACAAGTATACTGGTGGGCTCAGTTTTTGTCATGATATGGGTGTGGCAAATGTGTTTGCTAAACCACAACATTCAGCCTATGAAGTTTATGGCAATAAAGGCTTATTCTCACACATGACCTGTGAGCAATTAGTCAACTGGATATGCTGCGCTAGTACTTACACCTTTAAAATACAAGACTTCGACTGGGCTGAAAAACAACTGAATATTTTTGAAGCGTGTTTAAATAGTTTAGTCAATCGAGATAATCCGCTCGCTTCGGCCCGAGATGGTGTAATGAGCTTTAACAGTTGTAGAACCATAGAAGAAATTACCACCTATGACTCTTTAGATGCATCTTTAGGCCAAGCATGCCGTAATATTTATTTGGCCAGTAAAACTTGGGCTGCTTACATATTAATGCATCGTTTATTTTTGCAATTAGGCAAATATTCATTAGCAGATAGCGCCATTAAACAAGCTGATTTATTAGCCAATACCTTATATTCATCTATTAACGAGCAAGGTTTTATTGCCGCAGTTTTAGACGGTAGCAACCAATCAAAGATCATACCTGTGATTGAGGGGCTTGTTTTCCCCTACTTTTCCGGCATTTTGCATGAAGTAGAACAGCGCCCTTCGACGAAGGCACTAATAAATGCATTAACTAAGCATTTTAATGTTGTTATAAATAACGGCTGTTTATTTGAAAATGGCGGTTGGAAATTATCTTCAACCAGTGAGAACTCGTGGTTAAGTAAAATTTATTTATCACAATTTATTGCCCGTAAAATATTAAAAATTGACCTTGCATCGAATACAGCATTAGCCGATAGCATACACGTTGCTTGGTTAACCGATGAAGAATTAAGTTACTGGGCATGGAGTGACCAAATTGTTGCAGGTAAAATATCGGCGAGTAAATATTACCCTCGTGGTGTAACCGCTTGGTTATGGTTAGAAGAGTAATTATTTAGGTAGTCCACGTCCTAGTTAAAAGTTGTGTATTAACTTGCAATAGGTTTACTCTTACCAAGTTAATACACCACAATCCAAGTGTATCCGCAGTTGTACGTTTTCTATTTTTATTCACTGCGATGCTAACTTAAATAATAGTTCAAGTGATCTCTATGGTATGAATTCAGGAATTAACTTCATTGCTAACCCAAGTGCCATTTCTGGTATTAATATCATTTTTATTTTTGTTCTCATTACTGAGGTTTAAGCCAAATTTTGTAGCGTGTAACGCGTTAAAATAACTCTAAGGCTACAAAATGCGTCTATCTATCTGCATAATCATGAATTTGAACGTTCAATGTTGATGTTTTGTTAAATATAGAACGATTATTAAAAATTTTTTATCTAGTCTGATACTGCAATAAAAAAAGGCTATCACGTTCTACTTGTGATGAGCTTCGATGAATACCAGGGGAATATTCAACATGATAAACACATTTATACATGACACTAGATACAAAAAAAAGTCATTCAAATATTCAGTTTTAGCTTCAGCAATTATAGCGTTAATGTCTCACTCAGCATTAGCTGAAGAAGAACAAGTTAATCAAGAAGAAACACAAGAACAACAAGACACAATTGAAGTAATAAAAGTGTCTGGTCAACGTGGTAATATTATATCAGCTCAAAACATGAAATTAGCAGCTGATACTGTTGTCGATGCCATTTCTGCAGAAGACATTGGTGCTTTACCTGATAGAAGCGTATTAGAAGCAATATCTCGTTTACCAGGTGTTGCTATTGAACGTTTTGCCGCTGCAGATGATCCTGACCACTTTGGGGTTGAAGGTGGTGGTGTTGTAGTTCGTGGTTTGACTCACGTTCGAAGTGAATTTAATAACAGAGATGCATTTTCTGCTGATTCTGGCCGTGGATTAGGATTTGAGGATGTTTCACCAGAATTGATGGGGTCTGTTGAAGTCTTTAAAAACCAAACCGCAGATATGATTGAAGGTGGAATTGCAGGATCGGTTAATCTAAATACGCGCAAAGCCTTTGATTCATCCGGTCGTGTTTTTGCTTTTAGCACTGATGGTACCTATACCGATCTTAGAGAAGAAGTTTCACCTACATTTTCGACTCTCTATAGCGATATTTGGGAGTTAGACTCAGGCAGATTGGGCCTGTTATTGAATTATTCAAATTCAGAAATAAAAGTTGAGTCTAATGGGACACAAGTTGGCTTGTACCAGCAGCAAGAGTGGGATGATACTAAATATGTTCCACGCTCTACTCGCTTAAGTAAAAAACAAGATAACAGAAACCGTGAAGGTTTTGCCACTTCGTTACAATGGGAAAATGCAGATCGAACATTACTACTAACCGGTGAGTTTATTCGTTCAGAAGCTAGGCTCGCTTGGAATGAAAACACTATCGAAATGGATGATACTGATTCACACTCTAATATGCTTCCAATTGAGGGAACAGAGTTTGAATTTGATGAAAGTGGCTACTTTGAGAAGGGCATTATAACATCGGAAGCAGGATGGCGTGGTGATGGTTCACCTCAACGTTACGGTATGCAACATATAATGCAAACTCGCGCTAGAGACGAAGAGTCAATTGTTAACGATTACAGTTTTAATGTAGCTTATACTCCAAATGACTCATGGGCCTTTAATTTTGACATTCAATATGTAGATGCCTCTATGGGGATCGAAGACATATCTGTAATGGGAGCAACCAGAGCTGTTGTCGATATGGATTTAACTGGCGGTGGTATTGTTGATGTAACTCTACATAGTCCTGGTTTTGACGGGCAATCTAATTTTATGTCTTCTAATCCATTTACCGATCCGAGTAAAAACTTTTTTAGAAGTGCGATGGACCATATTTCTGAAAACGACGGTACAGAGTTGGCCTCTCGCGCAGATACTGAATATACCTTTGATCATGGCATATTATCATCGATACAAATGGGTGTTCGTTATTCTAAACGTGAGCAAACCACGAGACAGTCAGTGTATAACTGGGGAGTATTATCAGAAGCATGGGCTGGGGGAAATATATGGTACTCAGATACAGACGTACCTTATGACCAAATAAATTTTGATAATTTTGCCCGTGGAGGCGTATTAACCACAGAAGGCGGAAATAACTTTCTATTCCCGTCACTTGAAATGGTTAAAGATTATCGTAATTTAAATAATGCTTTAACTAACGCCAAAGCTGTTGATTGGGGTTGGAATCCACTAGCTAGCAGAGAAGGAGCTACTGGCAATTTTATTCCAAACGAAATCAACAAAACGACAGAAATAAATAATGCGGCCTACATCAGATTTAATTTTGAAGGTCAACTAGCTGATATGGACTACCGAGCTAATTTAGGTTTTCGCTATGTTAAACTAGAGAATGAAACGGCTGGTTTTACTATTTTTCCGGACAACGCACCAAATGACCCAAATGACCCTACTGATTTAGGTAACGTGTTAGTCGCAGATCAAGCAGCATTTGGAAATTCTGGGTCTGCAAAGACTAATGCAACAAGCGATTATTCAAATATACTACCTAGCGTTAACTTCAAACTAAACTTAACTGAAGAATTATTACTTCGATTTGGTTTTTCAGAAGCAATTGCTCTACCTTCACTTGGTAACTTACGTAATTATGTGAATATTCAAGGTGAAGACATATCTGTCATATATGATCCTAATGTTGCTCCTGGTGGTGTGCCTGTGCCTGTTTCTGCATCTTATGATCGGTATACAGCAAGCTCAGGTAATCCATTCTTAAAACCAATGGAATCTTACAATTACGATCTTTCACTTGAATGGTACTTCGCTCAGGGAAGCTCGCTTACTGCATCACTATTTTATAAAGATCTTAGTAATTATTTTATTAACGGAGTTACAGAAAGAGAGTTCACAAACAATGGTGCAACTCAAACTGTACAAGTCGCAGGTGCAACTAACGGCGATAAAGGAACTGTCAGTGGTTATGAAATCGCTTATCAACAGTTTTATGACACATTACCTGGTGCATTATCTGGGTTAGGTTTACAACTCAATTATACGTATATTAATGAAGATGGTTCTCCGAATAGTGGTTTAAACGATTCTGTTAATGACAACAGTGATGTCGGCAATTTTGCTTTCGATGATTTACCTCTTGAAGGCTTGTCAGAACAAAATGCAAACGCTGCTGTGTTATACGAAAAATACGGTTTCTCAGGTCGCATAGCTTATAACTGGCGCTCTGAATATCTGTTAACCACACGAGATGTGATTACCACATTGCCTATTTATAACTCAGCAAATGGTCAACTTGATGCATCATTATTTTGGAGCATTAATGATAATTGGAAAGTTGGAATACAAGGTACCAACCTCAATAATAATATCACAGAGACTTTAATGCAGATAAATGAAGAAGGTGACAAAAAAACCCGGTCTTGGTTTGTTAACGACCGACGTTACAGCTTTATTGTTAGAGCAACATTCTAAAATAAAAAATTAATTTAATATATTACTGGCTTATAATAAACAGATATAGATTCCCTGTATCTGTTTATATTAACTGGGTCGTAAATTATTATTTTAATTAGTTTCATCTTAATTTTGCTGAGTAACTATATCAAGCTAGCAACCATATCAAAGAGTTACTATCTAGCGAAATCCCCTTAATAGACTGTAATTTTTTCGAGGTTTTATATGGGTGTTACATCAAAATCCAATGGCATTAAAAAGATAATTATCGTTGGTGGTGGGACCGCGGGATGGATGACCGCGGCCACTTTTTCTAAAGTACTGACAAACTATGATTGTCAGATCGTTGTTATCGAATCTGACCAAATAGGCACTGTGTCGGTCGGTGAAGCCACAATCCCTCAAATAGCCTTGTTTAATAAAATACTGGGGATTGATGAAAATGAGTTTATCGTCAAAACCCAAGCAACATTTAAGCTCGGCATCGAGTTTGTTAATTGGAAACAAAAAGGCCATAGATACATGCATCCTTTCGGCCGTTATGGTGTCGATATGGATGCGATTCAATTTCACCATTATTGGTTGAAAATGTATCAGCAAGGCAAAGCTCCTGATATTGAGAAATATTCTTTAGAAGCACTTGCTGCAAAACAAGGTAGATTTAACCGCCCACAGAAAATGGGAAATTCCCCCTTATCTAATATTGCTTATGCATTTCATTTTGACGCAACATTGTACGCCAAATACTTAAGAAATTTTGCAACGAATAACGGGGTAACTCGAAAAGAAGGAAAAGTTGTTGATGTAGTGTTACGTCACAATGATGGTTTTATTGAATCATTACGATTAGAAGATGGTGAGCTGATTGAAGGAGACTTATTTATCGACTGTTCTGGCTTTAAAGGATTACTAATAGAAGGCGCGTTAAAAACCGGTTTTAATGATTGGAGCGACTGGTTACCTTGTGATCGCGCTGTTGCAATGCCCTGCACGAGTACAGAAAAGATTAAACCATACACAATTTCAACGGCACAAGATGCAGGATGGACATGGCGTATACCGTTACAACATCGTATTGGTAATGGTTATGTTTACCCAAGTCAATTTGTTAGCGATGATGAAGCTGTGGCCTTGCTAACATCACAAATGGAAACAGCCCCCCTAAGTGATCCTAATTTTTTACGTTGGACAACAGGTACAAGAAACAAAAGCTGGAATAAAAACTGCGTTGCTATTGGACTATCTGCAGGATTTATTGAACCGTTAGAATCCACTGGGTTACACCTCATTCAACTAGGAATAGCAAAATTATTAAGCTTGTTTCCTTCTAAAGGGTTTGAACAAGTTGAAATCGATACCTACAACCAACAACTTAATCTTGAGATGGAACGGATAAGAGATTTCGTAATTATGCATTATAAAGTCACAAACAGAGACGACACTGCATTTTGGCGTTTTTGTAAAAACATGTCCATTCCAGACTATCTCAAGCAAAAAATTGAACTGTATCAAAATAATGGTCGAATATTTAGGCAAGATAATGAATTGTTTAATGAAATGTCATGGTTAGCGGTTATGCATGGCCAAGGCTTGCAACCAAAAGGCTACCACCCGTTAGTTGATACGTTGACTGAATATGAAATTGATCGTCGTCTTAAACATATACAATCTGTAATTGATAAGTCTGTATCAATTATGCCATCACAAGTTGATTACATTAATCAACACTGCAAATCACCAACATACACTTTTTAAATATGTATAGCCATGCTGTAAAACAGCATGGCTAAAGCGTAATAAAATAAGTTTTCATATTCGCCACAGACTTATATAAAATAATGCTGAGCATTAAATACTCTCACTATTGTGTTTTAGCTTTCGAGATTTGAAACAGCGACTGCCATTGTACAGAGTTAAATACTGACGGGTCATCATCGTTGACAAACCATGCAGATAAACATTGATTGAGTGATTAATTCAGTGACTATGGCCAAAACAGCATCAGATTTTGCATTGACATTATCTATGCTGTAATCGTTATAAAACACTTAGCTTTAGGATCTGCGGCATCGGCTCGGGTAAATGCATCAGCAATAAAGCTTTTATTTAACTCTGCAAAAAAAATACCAAGTCACGATAGTTAGCGTCGTCCTCATCACTTAATTTGCCACATCTCACGCATATATTTGTCCGCTATAACCCGCAGCCGTAACATCAATATGGGCATTGATTAGAATCATTAAATCTTTAGGCACTACATCATCAGTAAAAATATTAGGGGCTTGGCGATACCATACTAAAGCATGACCTTTAAATACCATGTCATTTTCTTCAACAAAATCAATCATGCTATCTAAAGCAACAAAGTTACAAATATCAGAGGTTGACGTTTGTAAAGAGCCCCATTTTACCGCATTTTCTGGCGTAACATAGTTAAATTCTTTTTTACTATGTCGAGATAATCTGTCTCATGATTGCGCTGTCAATATGTATTTATTCGGCTTGTTTGCCGCTTCAACTAACGTTGCCATGGTGTAGGTTCGGTTCTACTACATCAATTGGAGGTACTTTAGTAGACGCTTTGTTATTGTCAAAACATCCCGATAATAAAAGTAGCATAGGGCTAATAACTAACGATGACTTAATCCACTTGAGTCTATTTTTATATGTTTTATTTTGTTTTGTTGATTCTTATTTAGAATCAACACTTTTAGATCATAATGACTATAACGTTACTTTGAAACAGACTACTCGCTTGAAATCATCTACTATTATATTTACATGATTAGTAATTTAATTTTTCACCGACTTGTACATTTGAGTCTGTGAAGACCGGAATATTCGAGTGAATAAATGTGTACAAGCTACTTTTAGTTACCGATTTAAAATGATTTATTACCACTTTAGCTCTGATAATATACTGGCCAAATTTAAAAAAAGCCACTTACATCAATAATATGAGTGGCCTTACTCGTTATACGTTTACATTACTTACCATTAAGGATGTGATTACAAGCTGTCGACAAAGCCTTTTATCTGCATGTTTCTATCAATTAATAAGGGATAGTCGGTACGGCCTTGCATTGGCCAACCATTACGCCAAGTTTGCTTGTCACTCACGCCCCAAAATGTGACTCGCCCAATACTATTACTGTGTTTTTTATAGATAGAGAATAAAGCTTGATATCGAGATGCTAATTGTTGTTCAACGGCATTAGGAAGGCCTGTTGCATAAGGGTTATACTGCTGCTGCAATGCGACATCTAAAGATACATCGGCACCTTCCGCGAGATTCTCTGGAAAAGGTAATACCGAAATATCAAGCTCAGTAATCATCACATCAACACCGGTTGCAGCAAGAGCCACAATAGAGTCTTCAACTTCTGCAAAGTCTGGCGAAGCAAGTGAATAATGTGCTTGCATGCCGACACCATCTATCTGAATGCCTTTTTGCTTAAGTCGTTTTATCAGTGCGATGGCTCCTGCTCTTTTGGCAGGTTTAAACATGTTGTAATCATTGTAATATAACTTGGCTTTTGGCGCTGCTTGGTGGGCAAACATAAAGGCATGTTCAATGAAATCATCACCAATTATTTGTTGCCATTTAGATTCACGCAAGGTGCCGTCTTCGTTTAATGCCTCATTCACTACGTCCCACGCAAATATTTGGTCTGCGTAACGCCCTGCTACTGTTTTAATATGATGTTGCATGCGTTGTAATAATTGATCTCGATTAAGAAGATTGCCAGAATCATCTTCAAAGACCCAATCTGGTGTTTGGGAATGCCACACTAAGGTATGCCCGACCAATTGCTGCTTATTTGCTGCTGCAAAATTAACTAATGCATCGGCAACTTCAAATTGATATTCATTCGGTAATGGATTGATAGATTCCCATTTCATGGCATTTTCTGGCGTGAAGGTATTGAAATGCTTTGCCGCTAACAATAATTCAGGATCGCTCGCATTAAGAACTTGAGCCTTACTAATTGCTGTACCAATTTTGAAATTATCTGCAAATTTGTCTTTTAATATAAGCTCTTTCGCGCCCGTTTGTGTGTTTACTTCTTCGCCGTTATAGATGTTACATCCCGATATTAATAAGGCCATAGAGGCACAACCTATCAATAAAGTGTTAATAAGTATTTTTTTTATCAGCATAGTTTGTTAAATCCCGATTATTGTTTTTTCAGGCCAAGTCTATTCATATTGACAAGCTTTAAAGTTGATGAATGTTAGCCCTGATGGCTCATTTCACAACACCGTCGATTAACCATAAACAAGTCAATAATCCGTCTATGTTTATCCCCTTATGTAATCTTGCTGTTCAAAATAATGTTGATCATTTTATTACGGCAAACATAACGCTAGCCGCCAGAACAAAATAGTCTTTTTGACAACAAGGCTAAGGTAAAATATACTACTTTTATCTTTTTGAGAACATATTTGTAATAAAAATTTATTTTTTTGTTGTCTACGATAATATATAAAATAATATAAATCATTAATAAACATGCACTTACTGTTTAATTCTAATGAAGATGGAGGGTTTAATATTACAAACAGCAAGCGTAACGCTAAATCGAACAGATTGTGCACCTTAGGGGGCTATGATAATTAGTACCTGCAGCGCCATCATGGCTGAGGCTAATCAAGAGGTAAGCCCTGAGATCACCTCAAGCATATTGTCACACGCAGACACTCATATTACTCACTATGATGGCAGCGTATTTAATACTTATTTTTACGGCGATACACATGAATCAACTCAGGTTATCAGCGGTGTGGCAATAATTGATCCCAATAACGAAATTCATCCAGCTCATAGACATGAAAGTGAAGAGTTTTTGTTGATATAAGAAGGTCAAGGCACATTGATTTTAGAAGGTAAAGAGTCACCGGCAAAGCAAGGTGAAATGCTTTTTGTGTCTTCTGGGGTAATCCATGGCATTTTTAACAGTGGCACCGAGCCGTTAAAATTTGTAGTTATTCATTATAAGAACAAGTTAACCCCTTAGATTTACGGCTTGTTCATTATTGAGTTTGTAGTTTAAGTAAGGCTTTTAATGCTGGTTTTAGTTGTAACTGACGATCCCACAATAACAGATAATTTATTCTTGCTGGGATTGGATAATCATTATTCCATGACATGCCATCATGTAATCCCCATAGGGTTACCCGATCAATTTTGTCACTTTTTATTGAATAAGATAAACAACTCAACATTCTTTGTGGTTAACTTTTGTTGTACACCAACAGGTAAACCCGCTTTTTTTTACGGGTCAAGGTAGGTTCAAACTCCTCTAATTGAAATTGTGAATGCATAAAGGCTTGGCCAAACACCTGACCCTCTTTGATAAACGGCAATACATCAATATCGAGTTCAGTAATCATTACCTTCACACCCGCTGCAGCATCGGCATCAATGGCTTGTTCAATGTTTCAGTTTTAGGGAAGTTTAGCCACTAATGCGCTTGTATCCCCACACCGTCGATACGGATCCCTTCAGTTTTAACATGTTAATCATTTTCTCAATGACATCCCGTTTTTCTGGTCGCCAGGCATTAAAGTCGTTGTAATACAGTTCAGTATCAGGGGCATAATAAGCGGCATACTTAAATGCTTTAACCAATGTATCAACATCACCTACACCGTTAACCCGGGTAGCCGGGCGGTATGAGCCGTCATTATCAATCAAGTCGTTTACCACATCCCACGCATGCACCATGCCAGCATAGCGACCTGCTACAAGCTTAATATGTTTGCGCATCACGTCTAATTTCTCAGCCGGTGTATTAGATTGATTAACTTTATTTTTAAAGAAAAAATCAGGTGTTTGAATATACCAAACTAAGGTATGTCCAACGTTGAACATATTATTGTCTTGGCCAAATTTGACATATGCATCTGCGGCGGCAAAATCGTAAACACCAGGTGTTGGGTTAACAATTTCCGCTTTCATCGCATTTTCAATGGTCACAGTATTAAAGTTATCAATGACCAACTGATTTCTTTGTCCATGGTGACATCTTCATTTACCGCAACGCCCACTTTAAAAGCATGTTGATATACATCATCTAAATGCGTTATCACGTTCGAATTAGTATCTGATTCAACAGCATGTATATTCACACAGAACAATAAAGTACTGTCGATGCTTAAACTAATCGTTGTTTTTATAACTAGATTCATTGGTATTACTTTTGTCAGTTAATGGTTGTTTACCATAAGCCAACAACTCAATAGTCAATTTGACCATTATTGTTTTAATGTCTAATCTAATTCACATTAACAAATTACAAGGAAGGACAATGCAACTGACGGCATTAAGACAGTCACAAATAAGAGCAAGACTCACCAGCGCATGTGCGTTAGTGCTATTGTTGCCACTGCAAGCTTATGCAGAAAAAAAGTCTAATAAAGATTTAGCGTTAATTGATCAATGCAGCAGTCACTATCAAGCTGCGGAACGTGATTCGCTTAAATTAATTACTCACAAATTGCTTTTTCTTGAAGGTCCTACTTGGTCAGTGACTGAACAAGCTTTCTATTTCTCTGAAATGAACTTCTCTGGTAGTCAGTTGAATGGTCCTGATGCCAATATTTATCAATACAAACTTAACGATAAGCCCACATTGTGGTTATCGCACAGTGGAAGCAATGGCTTGCTTGTCGACGGTAATGACTTGTATGTGCTAAAACACAGTGACAGATCGGTTAGCAGAATTAATTTATCAACACAGAAACAAACTATATTGGTCAACCAATTCAACGGTAAACCATTTAACTCTCCTAACGATATCAGCCGGCATTCAAATGGTGGAATTTATTTTACCGATCCTGATTGGCAATTGAGTGAGCGTAAAAATGAACTTAATAGCACATCAGTATTCTGGTTGCCTGCGCAAGGGAAATTAGTCGAGATTGACCAATTAAATAAACCTAATGGGATTGTATTATCGCCAGATGAAAAGTGGCTCTACGTTGGCGATAACAGTAACCATATTTACCGCTACCCAGTAAATGGTGATGGCAGTGTTGGACAACGACAGCCCTTTATTGACGTTGATGGCCCTGATGGCATCACCATTGACTGTGCCGGGAATCTTTATGTAGCTAGCCACAGTCAAGGAAAGCTTCAAATCTATTCACCCGAAGGGCTGTTATACCAATCTATCACGGTAGCGCCGCAAATAACCAATATGGACTTTGGTGGGAACGACATGAAAACGTTATTAATCACCACTGGAAATGGGTTATTTACTTTGCAAACAAAACTGTCCGGAATAGTACGCTAAAAAGCACGTTAATAAAACAGACTCATTAATAACATTGCATAGTAAGGAGTCTGTATTTCTTGCTGTTAATATTAAACAAACAATTTAAGGCGTTATCCCCTTACCAGTTGCCGCCCAATATATTCCACCATATAAATGTGTTTGAAATAACACGTCCTGATAAACCGCATCGGTATGCCCAAGGGCAGTGTAAAATACTCGCCCGCCATCAAATTCTTGATACCAAGCAATAGGATGAAACTCACCCATCCCTTCTCCCTGCTTATTTCCCCAATTTGAACGGGGAGCGTAACTGTTTTCGTCTACCGACAAAATGTAATGTAAATTAGGGTTACGCACTGGAGTAAAATCATACCACTCGTCTGTCCATAACAGACTGTCGGGCATCGATTCAAGGCCTGGAAATTCACGAGACTCGACCTGTAATTTTGCGGTTTGAATTTCAGGATGGATCACAAACGTATGCCCGACAAGTTGTTGATACCATGCCCAATCGTATTCAGTATCGGTAGCACTGTGTATGCCAACAAATCCTTTTCCTTGCTTTATATAACCCTCAAAAGCGGCTTGTTCTGCATCATTTAACACATCCCCAGTAGTGGCCAAAAACACCACTACATCAACGTTTTTAAGATATTCATCGTTAAAGTAGCGGCCTTCTTCATGCCAAACCATATTAAAAAAATGTTTGTCACTCATTTTTTGTAATGCATTAACACCGCTGAGAATAGAGGCGTGATGCCAACCTGCCGTTTTGCTAAACACAAATACATTAAATTGCTTTTTTGGCATATGTTCAAAACCAGTGGCATGTACGCCTTGGCCAAACATCATTAAACATAATGCATAGCTAAGCACTAGAGGCTGCAAAAAAGCGCTTGATATCCTATATGTCATTGCGTTTCCTTATACAAATTTGATAAACATATTGGTAATTAATCGGCCTGTTTTAGGGTTAGCATCTATATCGTTTTGATATTCAGCATGCTTGAATGCAGAAACATATCAGGAAATATGATTGGTATATTGGCTTTACAGTCATTTGTTTTATAACACTCAAATTCACTGTGATTATCGCTGCAATAGCCATAAATACTCTTACCATTAACGCTGCGACTTGCTACGGATAGGTTTATGTTATTAACGATCTGATTCATAATCAGGTTTTAGTAATGCATCAATAAACTTATATCTAGTTCGTTTATACTTAAAAAACCAATACCGCCATGGGGTTGATCGTTCAAATAATGAAGTGTAACCATCCCTTATATCGATCATGTTTTGAGAGAGGTTTCCTCATTTAATCGCTCATACATCTTGGGCGGTAGAACATTCAGTGATTCATGTGGCCGATCATATTTATATTTTTCAATCCAACTATCTGTGATTTCTCCCCGGTATTTCAACATAATTAAATGTTAAACCTAATCGATTATTCGTATGCTGTGATTGTTGAAATTCTTCCATTCTCGTCGTGCAATAGCTCCGTTTTCTTTATACATCGCAAGTGAGTTTGTCCTCCTGATAATGTTGAGTCATGGTAAAATAGAAACCATTTACCTTGATGGAATACAATTGAGTGATGGCTAGTCCATCCCAAGACTGGATTTAAAATCACTCCCTGATAGGTAAATGGCCCGTATGGGTTATCTCCTATTGCGTAAGCAATATTGTGGGTGTCACCGGTTGAATATGAAAAATAGTAACGTCCGTTATATTTATGTACCCATGATGCTTCAAAGAAACGGCGTTGATTGTCAGCAACTGTAATGGGCTTACCTGTTTCATCTAAAATAACAATGTCTTGTACTTCTTCTGCAAACGACAACATATCGACTGATAATTTTGCCATTTTTGCAGGTAATGCAGGTTCGTTTTGTGCTGGGTAATGTTCAGTTAAACTAAATTGACCTTGATGCCAATTTTGTAACTGCCCGCCCCATAAACCTCCAAAATACAAATAATAACTGCCATCATCGTCCTCAAACACCGCGGGATCAATACTGAACGAATTTACGATGTAATTTTGTTCGGCAATAAACGGGCCTACGGGTGAATCACTACTGGCAACACCAATTCTAAAAATACCTTCAAGATCACGTGCGGGAAAATATAAATAATACTTACCGTTTTTATGCGCAGCATCGGGCGCCCAAAGTTGCTTACTAGCCCACTTGATATCGTCAAGTGATAAGGCGACACCGTGGTCCATGACCTCATCGGTAACATTGTCGAGAGACAACACATGATAGTCACGCATTGCAAAATGGTCCCCTTGGTCATTTATACTGCTGTTATCCGTCTCGATATCGTGAGATGGATAAACATAAATTTTACCTTCAAACACATGTGCTGAAGGATCGGCAGTGTATATATGAGTCACAAGCGGCTTGTGTTTTTCTACGTACGAATGCGCTTTTTTTAGATCATCTAATTGTTTACGCTCTGCATCGCTGAGTTCATTAACGCTGTTTAGATAATCCTTCATGGCTTGTGCCATACATTCTCCTATTGTTACAGTCTGTGGTAATCACATTTAATATTTATCTGATCGCACCTGATTAAGGGAGCTCAGCCTGGATTTGTTTTACTTTTAGTTCAGTCAATTTATAGCGAGATACCACAACTAAACTAAGTAAGGTACACACCACCGGAATACCAGCGAACGCAAGTAAAATGCCTGACAATGCATGTTCGGTTTGTTGCTGATTAGGCACGTAATCAAAGCCTGATAATATCCAACCTGCTAATGCGCCACCGATGGCAAATCCAAATTTAATCGCTAATAAATGACCAGAAAAAGTAATGGCAGTTAGTCTCTTACCGATTTTCTTAACCCCATAATCAACCGTGTCAGCTACCATTGAAAACATGATCGGCGTAATAATCATGTGCGCGAAGTTGGCAATAAAGTAAACCGTAAAAATCAGACCAATTTGATCCACCTCAATCACATAAAACAAGCTATGAGAAATCACAACGACGAACAACGCGATGATAAAGAGATTTTTCTTTTCAAAGTATTTAGACAAAAAGTTAGTGGATATTGCGCCTAATACTGAACCGATTGCCGCTAGGGTTAAAAAGTTAGACAGTAATGACTCATCACCGACATAGTATTTAATGTAATGCGGCGCTACCGATGCCCTAATGCCTATTAAAATTAAGGTCACTACACTGATAATGGCAATAACAAGCCATTGATCATTCTTAAATAAGCAAAAAAAATCAGTAAACAAACTGCGGTAACTTTGCTTAACTGGCATAGTTTGGGTTTCTTTAGTCATCTTAAAACATAATAAAAAACACGCTGCAGCTAAAGAGCCCATAAACACCATTGCTAATGGATAACCCACTTGGTCATTACCTTGGCCAAAATAAGCAACCAATTTAGGTATTGCCCAGACAATGACAACAAGAGCGCCCATGGCCATGGCAAAACGATAAGATTGTAAAGATGTACGCTCTTTTGGGTCATTAACCATCACGGCACCTAACGCACCGTAAGGAATATTAATAGCGGTGTAACAAGTCATTAAAATACCGTAGGTGACATAGGCATAAATAAGTTTACCCGTGCTACCAAAATCAGGGGTGATAAATGCGATACAGGCAAAGAATCCATAAGGTATTGCTAAAAATAGGATATAGGGACGGTAAGATCCCCAACGAGTTCGTGTTCTGTCAGCAATGCCGCCCATTACAGGATCGGTAAAAGCATCAAATAATCGCACTGATAACAGCAATGTCCCCGCTGCTGCAGCAGACAACCCATACACATCGGTATAAAAAATGAGCATGAAATTGGCTACCATCTGAAATACGATGTTGCTGGCTGTGTCCCCAAGACCGTAGCCAAGCTTTTCTTTAATGGTCAGTTTATTATTAGTATTTTCCATTATCATTCCAACAAAATGTTATAGTCATAAAAACTATATCAATTTATTATTTATGTAAATAGATTTAATGTAATTTTAATGGGATGTAAAAAAAGACAGTGAATACTGTCTTTCTGTGGGAATGAATATGAGGTTTTATCCTGAGATCAGGGAATATTAATATTCGAATGTGAAACCAAATTGAGTCAGTTTTTCATAAACATGAACATCAAATCGATACAATGACGCGGCCCTGTGGGCAACATTTCGTTGCTTCTCATTACAGTCAATTAATAAGTTCATCTTTAATATTTTTCGACGAAAATTTGGTTTGTCTAATGTCACACCGAGAATAGATTCATATAAATCTTGTAGTTGCAATAAGGTAAATTTTTCAGGTAACAAACTAAAACCAATCGGTTCATGTCTGACTTTGTATTTTAAATGATTAAGGCAACTCGCCAAAATATGATCATGGTCAAACATCAGTTTAGGGACTTGTCTCACATCAAACCATTCACACTCTATGGCATTGGGACCATGCGATAAATTGGTTTCGTCAAAGCGGACCAACGAATAAAACGCAATGGTAATAATTCGTCTGGCTGGGTAACGGTCAACATCACCGAAGGCACCAAGTTGGTCTAAATACAAGTTTTCAACCCCAGCAGTATTTTTTACAACTCGAGATGCTGCCTTCTCAAGGTTTTCATCACTGCGAACCCAGTGACCGACTAAGCCCCATTTATTAGTTGCTAGACCTTTACTGTATTTAACCAGTAAAACTTTAAGTTTGCCTTCATGAAGGGTAAAAATAAGATTATCAACGGTTAAGTTACTAATACAATCAGCAGGGATGGTTTCTTCATCAATAACTTCGTTTATAAAATTCACAGGTAGGATCCAATTTAATATAGCGAGCTTGGTTGTACTTAAGCACTCTGGAGCTTGTCGTTGAACAACTGCATAGCAATGAAAAGTTCATATCTAACAAACATTAATAATCACTTTACTTACCAAAAACATAATTGTAAATGCATGCAACAAAATCAATTTGTACTCCACATGACCAATTCATAATATAATAACAATGTTTATGATCATGTCGGCTTAGATGCGCTTTATCAATGACCACCACAAAATAACACATTCAAACTATTGATAATATGTGTATTTTGATATAAAAACTTCATTTTACGTAGATTAGGTCAATACTAGATAATTGATTTACTCGATTCTCTTTGAATAATTTCAAATTCGAGAATATGACGCATCTGGCTGTTTTTTAGTCCTGAAAAGTCTTTGTTTTTATTTGAAGTAAATAAGCTGACAGCTAACGTTGCCATCTCATCAATAGGCTGTCTTACCGTGGTAATGTTTGGCCACACGATCGTTGCAAGGGTTGTATCATCAAAGCCTACAACCGATAAATCATTTGGCACATTAATACCCTGACTTTGTGCAATAGACATCACCGCTGCAGCCATATCATCGTTACCTGCAAAAATAGCACTGGGTTTATCAACTAGTGATAGTATTTTCTTCGCCGCAACCATACCAGACTGATACGTGAAACACCCCTGCTCTATGTATTCGGGGGGCGTATTAATTTTGTTGGATCGCAGAGCATCCAAATACCCTTGGTAACGTAAACGACTAACGCCTTGATTGGGATCGCCAATGATATGGCCTATTTTGCTATGGCCTTGCCTGATTAACGTTTCAGTTAAATCAAAGGCTGCTTGATAATCGTCCATACATATATAAGGTGAAACAGTTAACTGGCTGTCAGGTGCGACTCTGACAAAAGGGACACTAGCTGCAAGTAAACAATCAATAATTTCTTTTTGATCGCATACCGGTGGCAATAGAATCATGCCATCCACTTTTGTTTCGTTAATTAACTCATTAACTGATTGAAGTGTTTTATCAATATTTTTATCTGCTTCATCTACCACTAAATGAAAGCCATTTGAACGGCAGCTTTTTAAGGCGCTTAATAAAAATTGGCTGACATAAGCATCACTAGGGTTATCATACAACAATCCTAAAAAGTACGATTTATTACTGGCCAATCTTCGCGCCGACTCATTAGGTCTATAGTGTAATTGCTCAACCACAGCTAACACTTTACTGCGTGTTTTATCGCTTACTTTAGGGTCTTGGTTTAATACTCGTGATACAGTCATCATAGAGACGCCCGCTTGTTGAGCAACATCCTGTATTCGCGCTTTTTTAACTTCGACCATTATTTACCTACTAATAAAAACAACAAAGCGATATAAAATAAAGCATTTACGACGGTCTTTTAAAGACTGCACTTCAAATAATATCATTATTTGAAGTGGCAAATACAAATCAATCACTGTGAAATTATCGTTAAACACACATAACTGAACAATGAAGCAATTTAGCCGACTACAAATAGCGTGTTTTAGTAGGCGGTCATAGCGAGTTCAGTCGGCTTCTGTTTCATTCAAGCGCACTCTCAACATACCCTAAGTATTAAGACTCGATTAAATAAGGGCTTTCATCTTGGCTAATTTGGATTGAAACAACACACTGTGCTTATGGGATACTATCTGACTTTCTAATTCACCTTACAGGCTCAGTCGACAAGCCACATCAGCCTCAAAGTGATAGCCTAGCGATTGCCTGTTATCACTAAAACTATCGACCAGATCATCAAGATGATACAAATGGCATTCAGATGCTCTAAATGTATCAGGAATAACGATGTAGCCTTTATCACTAATTAAATAACCATTATTACTTAATCTGCATTGAAAGGATGTCGCTAAACTGACCATCACATCATCACTTTTACCAATAATAATGACATCATCTTCAACGCCGGTTTTACACGCATTGGATTGTACTTACAGATTATTAATATCAGACTTTAAAAAGTAATCGGCTATGGCTAAAGGATAAATACCCATATCCAAAAAAACACCCTCCTGCATGTTGCGGATTGTATTATCTTTCGCCTGCCGCAAAGGGAACTGGATAGCCGAAATCAACTTTGACATGTTTAAGCTGACCTATTCGCCCATCGTCTAACCACGCTTTTGCTTGCTGCATTGCGGGTAAGAAATATGTCCATAATGCCTCGATTAACAACAAACCTTTATTCTTGGTTAATGCCGTTAATATTTGGCATTCATCAAGAGTTACCTTCATTGGTTTTTCATATAACATGTGATTTGCTGCCATTAATGAATCATAGGCCTGTTGAAAATGAGAGTTATGCGGCGTGGCAATGTAAACAATATCGACATTAGGGTCGTCAAATAGTGTTTGATAACTTTGATAAGCTTTCTCTACATCATATTGTTTAGCAAACTCGCCAGCATCCGCTTGCTTCCTGGCAGTAACAGCATACAAGTGGCTGTTGGTTGAAACAGCCAAATCCTGTCAAAATAGCGCTGCTATTGTGCCTGCGCTGACAATTCCCCAATTTCATTTAGTCATTTTTACTTCCTATTCTGATTATTTAAGCTGGTTTTAGAAAAACAATATGACCATTCCCGTATTAACAGGCTAGAAGCCCGTTAATAGAGTTGGTCTGAATTCACAAGCCGTTAAAACATATTACATAAAATACACTTGATAGATTTAAAATCCAGTGATAATGTTAGCGCTAACAAAAAAATGATGTAACTTAACATTGGATTGGATTATGTATCTTGGTATCGACTTAGGAACCTCTTGTGTAAAGGTCATCATTTTAGACGGTAATGACCAATTACTAGCACAAGCCAGTTCAGCACTGACTGTATCGCGTCCACACCCTCAATGGTCTGAGCAAGACCCTAATGATTGGTGGCAAGCAACCTGTTTAGCCATGGCTGAACTTAAATCAGCGGCACCTGACTTACTTAGGCATATTAAATCTATTGGCTTATCAGGCCAAATGCATGGTGCAACCTTGCTTGATAATAATAAGCAGGTTATTCGCCCTGCCATTTTGTGGAACGATGGCCGCAGTGAGCAGCAATGTAAAACGCTCGAAGCTAACGAGCCTTATGCACGTAACATAACTGGCAACATTGCGATGCCAGGATTTACTGCCCCTAAATTATTGTGGGTAAAAGAGCATGAACCGGAGCACTTCAATAGAATCGCCAAGGTATTATTACCAAAGGATTTTCTGCGTTTAAAAATGACAGGTGACTTTGCTTCTGACATGTCTGATTCGGCCGGAACACTTTGGTTGGACGTCAAGAATCGTTGTTGGTCACAAGCCATGTTAGCGGCAACGTCATTAACACTCGATCATATGCCAACCTTATATGAAGGCACCGATATCACAGGCACACTAACCGCTGACATAGCAAACTTATGGGGCATGAATACAGTGCCTGTGGTAGCTGGCGCTGGTGATAATGCTGCAGGGGCAATAGGTATTGGGGTCATTAAACCTAATCAAGCCTTCTTATCACTGGGCACATCGGGTGTGTATTTTGTCGCTAATGAGCAATATTTACCTAATCCAGATAACGCAGTACATACATTTTGCCATTGTTTAAGCAATACCTGGCACCAAATGTCAGTCGTGCTAAGTGCCTCAAGTTGCTTAACCTGGGTTACCAAACTGACCGGCTATGACAATGAAGCAGCCTTACTGGATCAAGTCGCCAAATGTGATTTTAGGCAACCCTGTTCAGTGTTGTTTTTACCTTACTTGTCTGGTGAACGCACACCACACAATGCCCCTAGCGCAAAAGGTGTGTTTTTGGGATTAGATCACAACACCAATGCAGCCACTCTTGGCCGCGCAGTGTTAGAAGGCGTCGCCTTTGCCTTTGCAGATGGACAACAAGTGTTATTAGATGCTGGCGCGCAAATAGACCAAATTACCGTTATTGGTGGTGGATCTAAAAGCCGTTTATGGGGCGATATCTTAGCCAGTGTGTTAAACCGCCCGCTTTCTTATCATGAAGGTGGTGAAGTCGGCCCAGCATTTGGCGCCGCTAGATTAGCCAGAATCGCGATAGAGCAAGCACCAGCAGAATCAATTTGTACTAATGGAAAGCTGAAACACGTGGTATTGCCAAATCCAGATATGCAAGCGTACTACACCAAACAATATCAGCAGTTTAAAAGTTTGTACCAAGCAACCAAACATCTATTTATGTAAAGAACCCCCAGAAAAAGAAAATAAAATCACAGTTTAACTAAAATTACGGAGTCAACATGAGCGAACCATTTTTCCCAAATATAGAAAAAATTCAATACGAAGGTGAAAACAGTAAAAACCCTTTCGCATTTCGTTACTACGACGAAAATCGCGTGGTAATGGGTAAGACGATGAAAGAGCATTTACGTTTTGCTGCATGTTACTGGCATAACTTTTGCTCAACGGGTTTTGATATTTTTGGTGAAGGTACATTCGACCGCCCATGGATCCAGCCTGTTGGTGATCAACTGGCATTAGCTGAGCACAAAGCCAAAGTCGCATTCGAGTTTTTTGAAAAACTGGGTGTACCTTACTTTTGTTTTCACGACACAGATATTGCGCCAGAAGGGGCAACCTTAAAAGAAAGCCATGCAAACGTTAATCACATTGCCGACATTCTTGAAAAAGAAATGCAACGTACTGGGGTTAAATTGTTATGGGGTACGGCTAACCTATTTTCTAACAAACGTTTTTGTGCCGGTGGTGCGACTAACCCCAATCCTGAAGTTTTTGCTTATGGTGCAGCACAAGTAAAGCACGCAATGGAAGTCACCAACCGTTTAGGTGGTCAAAACTACGTATTATGGGGCGGCCGAGAAGGTTATGACTCATTGTTAAACACCGATTTAAAACAAGAAAGTGAGCAATATGCCCGTTTCTTAAAAATGGTGGTCGAACACAAACATAAGATTGGTTTTAAAGGCACATTATTAATTGAGCCAAAACCACAAGAGCCGACAAAGCATCAATATGACTATGATACTGCGACTGTAGCAGGCTTCTTACACAAGCATGGTTTGCAAGACGAAATTAAAGTGAACATAGAAGCCAACCATGCTACTTTAGCTGGCCATAGTTTTCATCATGAAGTCGCTGTCGCTTGTGCTGAAGGCATTATGGGTAGCATTGATGCTAACCGTGGCGACATGCAAAATGGTTGGGACACAGACCAATATCCAAACGATGTTGCGGAATGTACCTTAGTAATGTACGAGATTTTGAAAGCGGGTGGTTTTACCACGGGCGGTTTAAATTTTGATACTAAAATTCGTCGTCAATCATGTGAACGTGACGATCTATTCCATGGTCATATTGGCGGTATGGACACTATGGCAAAATCATTACTTAACGCCGCTCAATTAATTGAAGAAGCGCCACTGTCTTCCTTTGTTGAACAACGTTACGCGGGTTGGAAGCAAGGATTAGGTAAAGACATTTTTGATGGCCAGCACAGCTTAGAAAGTTTATCTAAACTGGTGCTTGAGAAAAACATTAATCCTACGTCGGTATCAGGACGTCAAGAGCTACTCGAAAATGTGGTTAACCGCTATATCTAAGGACTTATCTCCCATCTAATACATGGGGGATTTTTTTTATCATGAATATGTTGGAACAATTAAAGCGCATCACAACGGTTGTTGCTGATAGCGGCGATATTGAAGCGATTAAGCTTCATAAACCCATAGACGCTACCACGAATCCGTCGTTAATTTTACTAGCTGCTTAATTACCACAATACCAATATCTTATTACTAAATCCATTTCACAAGGTAACGGTTATATTGATAATATTTGCGATGATCTAACGGTGAGTTTCGGTTGTGAGCCTCAAATGTATCCCTAGGCGTATATCAAGTGAAATTGATGCGCGTTCATCGTTTGATACTCAGGCCAGTATCGAAAAAGCGCAAAAATTATCGCACTTTACGCCAATATTTGTAAAACCCCAAAAAATAAGACCATCAAACAAATGTGATGGCCTTATTTTTATGAGCTTTTTAAAACAAAATAAAAGGTTATGACGCTTAGTGTTTTTCTGTGTAGGTAAATAACTGAACTCTGCCGGTAAATTGGTGCCAGTCATATCTTGGCAACACATCCCCACAAACGCGCCAGTAAAGTTCGCACCTTCGCCCTTACCCGCTTCATTGGATATAAGGCTGTAATCCAATTCACAAAGAGCTAGCCATTCAGCACCATCAACAGAATAACTAAATATAAGTCGCCCAAACTCAACATCGGCTTTAAGGCTAATAGTGTTACTTTAAAGCGGTACTCGCTGTTCATATATAGGAAAATTCGCGGTTAACGTTTGGTCGCCTAAGCAACTCATAATGTCTAGGTGTGTTCCTTTTTAGTCATCAGAAGAAACATATAAATAATAAAATTTATCTGCGTTGTAGCAACAAATTAATCCCGCATATTGCTGAAAACTGCTTGGGTTAAAAGTAAGCTCTGTTTGCGCCAAAAAGTATAAATGCTTTTGCCTTCTAGCAATAAGCGCTTGCTTAAATGAACTTCCAACCGATTGCTTTCCATACAAGGTTAAGACACCTGGCTTCTTCGTTATGCTATACAAACCATTGGGATTAGGGATCCGCAACCATTGGAAGTGGTCAGGTAAAAATGGCGAAGAAAAGTCATCATAATGATGAATAGTCTTGAATAAGTGTAGTTGTTAAGCCTATTGGATTAACTTCATCATATATGTGTCCTGATGTCAGTCTAAACCAGCCATTGTGGGGAATTAAACACTGACGGGTGTTCATCGGTGATAAACCATGCAGATAAAGATTGAGTAATTGAATCTCCTGTGACGTTAACAAACTGTTTTAATAAAGGCCTTACAATATCATTGAGCATTAATAAATGAAGTATATCTTTATTAGGACGCCGAGGTAATACAATACAAGGTACTAGAGCTTTGGCATCACCAGCATATATTTTACACAGCTTTTGATAGGTCAATAATCCAGAAATTAAACGATAATAACCAGCCTCAGTTTTACTTGCTAACAAAGGTGCTTGATATGAGTCGAGCAATATTGATGCGGGGGATTCGACGCTATCATCTGAGCTTGGTTTTAGAGTACTAAGAAGGTTAAACGATTCACAGAAGGTTTTAAGCGAACGCTCAAGTTGAATTTGATTAAATGCAACCATCTCGAGTTTAACGTCGACTAGCAACTTATCTAAACTCTTATTGAAATGCTCAGCATGTACGTTCATCAATCCCCCTAAATGACAAAATAGTGGTCAATTTCGACATTTTTATATTGTGCCTAAATCGTGCCTAAATCAAGCGCAAGAAATACAAATATTCGCTTAAATTATCGAAAATGAGATGCTTGTTACGATGCTAAAATCAGATAAATAAAGGGATGTAGCTGAAAGATGGTGTTTGAAGGGATTTGACAAAATCAAATTTAAAACGTCTTGACATGGTAGGGGTCGGTGGTTCGAGTCCACTCGGGTGTACCACTCTTTCCAAAGAGTCTAAACATTGAAATTCAAACAATACACCCGTAGCTCAGTTGGTTAGAGCACTACCTTGACATGGTAGGGGTCGGTGGTTCGAGTCCACTCGGGTGTACCATTTATTGCTTTATATCAATACCTTACAACCTTACCTTATCATCTCTGTTGTGCCTAAATACAATTTCCTTGCTAATTTTAGTTAACTTATTCAAACAAGCTCATTAGTTAACCCATTCATTTACACTATTCGTTATTACAACTACCAAATTCACATTTTTAGACATTTGTGCCCAAATCGGTGCCCAAGTGCCCAAACTGTTTTTTTTTAACAAATCCGCTTTGATCCCTACCCTGATTTCAATCTAGTTAGAAACATATACAAATTTCGATAATTATTGGGACAATCAAAGTCGCTCTTACAGTGTCTTTTATCTGCTTAAAGCAATTTGATGCACGACGGTATCGACACAAAATAGTTTATCAACTATGCCTATAATCCTTTGACCAATTTTGAAACAATAGAATTCCCTTCGAATAACCAAATAGTTAATGTAATTGCTATATTTGATTTAGTTTATTTTTTAACACTTGGACGGTAGCGGATTAACTATAGGTTACTAACATACAAATGAGTTTTACAATTAGGGCAAGAATTTGCCATATTTTTATAACCAGTAAATGTCTGCCCGCACCCTAAACATTTACATTTTGAGAGTTTATGCGCTGGTATTGTAGAGTGATTAGTTGCTGGCTTCTTATTTCGAAGAGCTTCATCAATTATGCTATTTCTGTCATCTATTAACTTATCTTCCCTTGGGTGATAGTACCAAGATTTGGCTTCAGTACTGGATTTCAACCAACCTAACAATTGTGTTCTTGCATATCCAAGGTGATCATCCTCAGTAAAAGGTTTACTGTTGAAAATCTGAGTCAACTTTTCGAGATCAAAGATTAACGCTCCAGCTTTAGCATTTTTTAATAACCGCTTGCTAAAGGGAAAGTTTCTGCCACGATAAGCTAAATATACGATTAGCGATGCAGTGCCAAAATTAAATATTACATCAACTTGTTGTCCTAGAAATATTGAGTCAACACTGTAGTTAACCTCAACTCTGGATAAGAGATGTATTGATAACGATATAAATCAATAGATTGACTAAAATCCACTGTCAAGCTTGTGATTTGTTTTGCTAACAAGGCGAATTAACGCGTCAATAGCTAGCCTATTGCAAGTTAATTCAACGCAGTGAGGAAGGCAAAGGACTGCTTGAAAGGCGTTTGTTATCCAGAGCTGAGGTTAGTTTACTTCTCGTGTGCTTATAAATCTTTCATCTGTAATTTTGAGACTTTATCCCGAGTTGGGCAATTGACATCACCACTACAGCCATTTCGTCATTGGCGTAAAATGGCATAGGGTTTATCGGCTGTATAATACTTTTGCACCGCGGCCATGTACGACTGACCAATCGGCCAGCCTTGACTATGTATTAAGATGGCATAATAGTTTTATTAGCCTTCAACTTACGCTTTATAAACCTAACATTAAAACATATTAAATCAGGGCCTTAACCCTGGCCAATTGCGATTGAAACAACAAGCTGTGGTTATGGGTCACTATCTGGCTTTCAATCTGGCCTTGCTCAATGAGTCGGCAAGCTTCATCTGCCTCAAAGTGATAGCCTAGCGACTGCCTGTTATCACTAAAACTATCGACCAGATCATCAAGATGATACAAATGACATTCTGATGCTCTAAATGCATCAGGAATCACAATGTAACCTTTATCACCAATCAAATAAGCGTAATTACTTAATCGACATTGAAACGATGTTGCCAAACTGACCATCACATCATCACTATTACCAATCATAATGACATCATCTTCAACACCGGTTTCGCACACGTTAGCTTGCACGTAAAGGTTGCTGATGTCTGATGTTAAAAAATAATCAGCAATGGCTAACGGATAAATCCCCATATCTAATAAGCAACCACCAGCAAGCTGTGGATTATATTCCCTTCCATCTGCGTTAAAAGGAATAGGATAGCCAAAATCAACTTTGACATGCTTTAACTGGCCGATGCGCCCTTCATCTAACCACAATTTTGCCTGACGTAATGCCGGTAAAAAGTATGTCCACAAGGCCTCCATTAATAACAGACCTTTGCTTTTGGCTAATGTCGTTAATATTTGGCACTCATCATAAGTGACTGTCATGGGTTTTTCACACAGAACATGTTTACCCGCCATTAAAGCATCGTAAACCTGTTGAAAATGAAAATTGTGTGGCGTTGCAATGTAGACAATATCAACATTAGGGTCGTCAAATAACCTTTGATACCCCTGATAGGCATTGTCTATTTGATATTGCTTAGCAAACTTATCTGCATCAGCCTGCGTTCTGGCAGCAACGGCATACAAATGACTATTCTGCGAAAAGGCTAAATCCTGACAAAAAAGGGCTGCAATCCTGCCCGCGCTAACAATTCCCCAATTTAACTTGCTCATTTCCACATCCTTATTTTGATGATTTAAGTAAATGTCAATATTCTTAATAAGCGCAATTATTTAACATCAATTTTTTACGTCTATTCTTTAGCATCGCTCACTCATTACAGACGCATTTGCGCTTTTTTCTGTTGCCTTTGATGATAAAACTTCAGTGTTTTACCTACGGTAAGCTTGTCTCTGTCTGTCATATTATTCCAGCTGATAATTTGCTCTACTGTCACGTTATACACTCTAGCGATACTCCATAATGTATCCCCATATTGAACGGTATGCCCCGCCCGAGAGGCTGAATTATTTACCTGAGCAATCTGTTGGGGTTGCACTGTGCGAGAGTCGGTGAACGGTAACAACAAGCGAAGAATATCGACAGCTTATTACCCAGGCATTTTAACCGGTAGATGAAATTCCCCAGGGGCTTACAAATGTTGAGGTTACTAATGCGCTAACGTAAACATAACCTAGGTTTGTTGCCTATTTAAGCACTGATGCGTAATGAGCATATTTGTCGATACCCAGTTGGTTAAAAAAGCATATTACAGTTGCGTTGACGGAATGGGTTTCGCAAATAAATAGCCTTGTAAGTCATTACAACCCATCGATGTTAATAACTCCGATTGTTCAATGTACTCAACTCCTTCTGCTATTGTGCTCAGGCCAAGGTTAAGTGCTAATTGAATAATGGTACGTGCGATCGCAGCATCTTTTTGATTATTAACAATGCCATCAACAAATGATTTATCAATTTTTAAAGTATCAATCGGAAAGTTCTTTAAATAATTGAGCGAAGAATAACCAGTACCAAAATCGTCAATGGCCAGGTTAACGCCAAGTTTCTTCAATTTAAATAACAATAAAATGGCATCATCAACATTATCTATAATGGCTGACTCTGTGATTTCAAGCTCAAGCATACTAGGAGGTAAACCTGTTTGTGTTAAAGCATGTTGAACATGCGTTAAAATGTTTGGGTGATTAAACTGCAATGCAGACAAATTGACCGCGATTCGCTTAACATGACTATTAGCGGCACACAGCGACTTTGCTTTTTTACAGGCTTCAAGTAGCGCCCATTCTCCGATCACGATAATTAAACCACTACTCTCTGCAATATGGATAAAATCAAATGGAGTTAACAATCCTCTTCTAGGATGTCTCCATCGCAAGAGCGCTTCATAACCAACAATGTGACCGTTTGTTGCACAAACCTGCGGTTGATAATGCAACTCTAGTTGATCACCATGAGTAATTGCTTCTCTGAGCTCTGCTTCTATTTGAAGCCTGTCCATTAATGACTTGTGCATCTCATGAGAGAAAAGTTGATAGCCATTTTTACCGTTGTTTTTCACTTCATACATGGCGGTATCAGCATGTTGCAATAGCATATCACCAGACAAACCGTCATTAGGATAAAACGAAATGCCAATACTGGCAGAAATAAACGTTTGCTTACCCATAATAAAATAGGGTTTAGACAGCTCATCAATAAGTTGTTGAGCAATGATTGCCACACTGTCGAATTCTTCGAGTTCGGTTAATAATAAAGTAAACTCATCGCCGCCTAGACGAGCAATATGATTATTATCATAATCTGATTGATTTGATTCCCCCAAAATATCAGCTTGGCGGATGATTGCTTTAATTCGGCTTGCTGCTTCGCATAGTAATTCATCGCCTGCTTTATGACCTAAGGTGTCATTGATCCGTTTAAAATGATCTAAATCGATAAATAACAATGCTAGTTTGGTTGAATGCCGTTTAGCTAACGCAATAGCGGACTCTAACTGTAAAAGAAATTTACGGCGATTAGGTAAATCAGTCAGTGTGTCAAAGTAAGCGTAATACGCGATTTCTTGCTCTGATTTTTTGCGATTAGAAATATCATGTAACGTGCCATTTAATTTCGGCTCACCATAATCGTAAGTAATATCAGTCCTATCATGCAAGGTTATTATGTCGCCATTACCGTGTAATACTCGGTATTCGATATCGTAGGGCTCTCTGGTAAGTAGCGCATTTTTAACCGTTTGCGACAAAAGCTCACGATCGTCAGGGTGTACAATTTCGATCAAATTGGCAAAGGTTAATTCGCGCTCTTGCGGTTGCATACCTATCATACGATAAACTTCATCTGAACAATCAAGTGTTTTATTCTTAAAATCCCACTCCCAAGAGCCCAAATGCGCAATACTTTGAGCTCGAGCGAGTTTATTTTTACTCTTTGTCAGTTCTTTAATGGTCTTATTGGCTTTAAGCACATACTGGATCCTATGGTTCAATAATGGCCATTTTACCGGTTTAGTCATAAAGTCAGTTGCGCCAACATCAAAAGCTTTTTTTATATCATCAGGTTGATCGAGTGCCGTTACCATAATGATGGCGACGTTTTCACCTTCAGGCATCGCTCTAATCACCGAACAACATTCAAAGCCATCCATTTTATCCATAGAGACATCGAGTAATATCAAATCAGGCAAATGAACACTAAAAAGCGCGATGGCCTCCTCGCCACTACTTGCTTCAATAATATTGGTCATAGACGAATTTAAGGCACGACGCATTAACATTCGTATGACAGGATCGTCATCAACAATCAAAATCACATCATGTGCTGTGGCGTGTGTCATTAAGCTAACTCCTCACTTTTACGCGTTAATGCTTCAATAGTGAGTTCAAATACACTTTCAAGTAGTGCCGCTAACTGAGTGGCTTCAGTTAATTGTGAATTGCGAGCTAACAACTCGATTTGACTGGCAATAGTTTGCATCTTATCTGCACCTAAATTTGCTGAACTGGATTTTAAGGAATGTGCAGCTTTAAATACGATTTCGGCGTTTTGGTTAGCAAGCCCCTGAGTAATATCAATGATTAATTTGGGTGTATTATGAATATAAATGTCAATGATGGTTTTCACCAGTTCGCTAGAGTCATCGGGCGAAATTTGCATAATGTCGTTAAGCGGGCCTTCGATAAAAATATTCGATTCTTCAATGCTTAATGTTTCACTATGACTATGAGAGTCGATTGAATCAAATACCCATTTATTCAAACAATCACTGAGGTTTTGCCGTGTAAATGGTTTTAGTAAGGTATCTTTAGCTCCCACTTCACGAAACTGACGTTTCACATTAGGTTGAATATCTGCAGTAAGCGCAATAATAGGCGTATGGTAATTTATACCATGCTGACCTTGCTTGGTAATTGCGTCAGTAGCGACTATACCGTCGGCTTTTGGCATGTGATAATCCATAAAAATCGCATCGAACTTTTTCTCACTCGCGCGCTTAATGGCCTCTTCACCGTTATCAACAATTTCGCACTCATGCCCTAACGATGCCAGCAAGCTCTTAATCACGAGTTGATTAACAACATTATCTTCAGCAACTAGTATGTGTGTTTTACGATAAATCACATCACTGTTGCTATTGCTGTTAACAATCTCACTCATGGGTGTTAAGGGACTGTCAACCGGGACTAGCGGAATGCTAAACCAAAATGAACTGCCTTGATTGATTTTACTATCAACGCCATATCGACCATTCATTAATACAATCAGTTGCTGGCAAATAGCCAAACCTAAGCCCGTACCTCCAAATTCGCGGGTAATTGAGTTATCGGCTTGAGTAAATGGATTAAATATTGCGTCTAATTTATTATCAGGAATGCCAATACCTGTATCATTGACTGTAAATTTGATAACTGTATCAGAGCCCTCAATTTGTTCACTGACAAGAATGCTTATTGCGCCTTGTCGAGTAAATTTAATCGCATTAGAAATAAAGTTATTCAAAATCTGGCGGATCCTTACCGAGTCGCCAAGATAGTTCAATTGCGTTAAGGGCTGTATATCAACTGATAAACTGAGTTTTTTCTTTCTTGCTACAACCTCGTGTGATTGGCATGTAGAGTGAATTAGATCGGGTAAATTAAACTCACGAATGTCTAAATCCATTTTATTGGCATCAATTTTGGAAAAATCCAACACCTCGTTTAATAACACCAACAATGTTTGCGCTGAATCGTTAATCATCTCTACGGTATAATTCACGTCTTTATCCAACGGATAAGATTTTAGTAGATCAGAAAAACCTATGATGCCATTAAGTGGAGTTCTTATTTCATGGCTCATTACAGCTAAAAACTCTGATTTGGCTAAATTGGCATTTTTAGCGATTTCTAGTGTTTGCTGCAATTCAACTGTACGCTCGTTTACGCGCTGCTCTAATTCACGGTTTATAGTTTCAAGTTGCCTTCCACGCGCATCGACCTCAGCAATCATAGTGTTAAAGCGATCAGCCAGTTGTGAAAACTCATCATTGGATTGAATACTGACACGTTGGCTATAATCTTTGTTGTTGGAAATCTGTTCAATCACCCCTAGAAGCGTATTCATGGGTTTTGTGAATAACGACTGTAACCAAAACATGACCAATAAACTGGCAAAAAAAGCCAACACGCTAGCTGAAACCACTAATAATAAGTAATCATCAAGTTGCTTTGTTAAGGTATTCATATTGTCTGTAATATGGAGCATGCCAACAAACTCACCTTCTGAAAGCAATGGCGTGTATGAATGTACCCTGTCATTGTCAAACATAATCTGCTTTTTTTTACTAGACTGAGCCGCTAAAAAACGGTCAGTTTGCATACTGAATCGCTCCTGGCTACTGCCCGAATACTCAGCAAAAGGATTACCTTTAGGATCGTAAATAACGGCGTGAATAATATCGGGCTGTGCAATCAACGCCGACAAGGTTTTTTCAGCTGAATTAGGATCGTTAAATAAAACGGCAGCTAAACTATTGCTGGCAACAATATCACTTAGCACCATTAAATTTTGTTCCGCTTTTTGCCGTGTAATCGCAAATTGTTGGTTTATTAACGCACTAGAGATAATCACGATGACGATAACCGCAATCGCGAGCATTGAACAAATCAACTTGGTTCTAATTGAAGATAAATTGATAATAGTCATCGTTTTACCTCAATCGCCAACTTTAACACTTGCGAACTAATATTTAAGCCCGCCCTTTCTAGCGCTGCAATATTGACTTTAAAAAACAACCTTTTATCTTGTTCAACAATTTCAATCATGCCTCCTTGTGAGACAAAACCCGCAATATCTGACACGGTCAGAATGGCTTTACTGTCCACGGCTAAAAATATTCGTCGCGTTAACTCACGCGAACCTGAGTCGATAAAAACGACATCGCATTGCTCAATTTTGCTGGTTTCAGACAGTTCAACAGCTGTAATGCCTTGTGCCGCAATCTTTTTTTTCTCTAACGCATTAAAGCTGTCTCGATATTGATTGCCATAAAAGCAAATTGTCCATGCTGAAGCTTGCTCAATACGTGCTTGTGGCCATTGAGTAAACTTGGCAAAGTTATATGTAAACGCAGCTTTTAAGTCGAACGAATCCTCAGCGCTTGTTGAACCAGAAAATAGAACAACCGTCGCTAAAAAGAGACTGATTAACCGTAGGTACGTGCGATTATTTTTCATAAAGATCGCTTAAAATCTCAAGCTGGCTTTTACAAAATAACTAGGGCCTACTTGATATGGTAGCAAGATACTTTCTGCTTCATACTCAAGATGAGATGAGTAAAAAAGGTTTTTGCCAAAGGCTGATAACGACAATTCTGGCATTACTGCCCAACTCACACCAATATCAATACCTTGATAACTGTCTACAGCTTTAACGCTACTGCCGTTGCCTGAAAGTAACTCTGTCTTGTCAATGAAACGCCATACAAAATTGACATCAATATTGTCGGTCATGTTCCAATCGATGATGGTCGACACTATATTTTGTGGTGCCTGTGTATTTTGGCTAATAAGTTCATTGAACTCATTTTGAATATAACTGTAATTAACACGTAATTGCAGTAAGTCAGTCATGATCCAAGTAGATGACACTTCTGCACCATAGTTGTAACCATCGTATTGATTTTCAAAAACAGTGTATTGTTCAAGGTAATTTGGAAAGGCACTAAAATCGGTCGTGCCTACTGAGGTACTGCGCAGTTTATCGTACGCATTATAAAAAAATGTCGTGTCAAAAGACCATTGTTTGGCAGGTGAAAAGCGGTAGCCTAGCTCATAAGAGACAATCTCTTCAGATTGATAATCATCACTACCCACAACAAACACTTTAACCGGCGGCGATACATCCGATGGTGGGATATTAAGTGCATTGACAGATAGGTTATTTTCAACTCGCGATGGCGTTCTTACCGCACGGGCAATTGAAGTCCACACACTGTTTTTAGTGTCAATTTGCCACATTAAGCGAAGATTGGGCTGAACTTCAAAACCAGTATAATCATTATGCTCAAAACGTGACGCTAAGGTTAACCATAATGCATTATCCACTAGCGCGATTTCGTCACTAACAAAAGCACTCCAAAGGTGTGTTTTAGTTGAATCAGGTTCAGTACTGGTCAAAATTGGCATTGAAGTTAAGTTATCCGAAATAAAGCGATAACCTAGGCCCCAAACTATATTATGGTCTTGTCCTGCAATCAGTTGGTGCTGAAAATCAATATCTACCGTATTCGTTCGTAAGTGATAGAGGTCTTCATTTCTTTCGGCAAAGTCATAATAGACTTGTAAGGCATATTCAGAGGTAGGTGATAACGCTTTTGTGTAACGCGATAGTAAATTAGCACCTTGACTTTCTACTTCTTCAAAATAAAACCGTCTATATTGTGGGCTATCCATTGAGGCAACATTGGATGACTGATGCATTTTGCTAGTATAAAGGTCACTACTTAACGTTAAGCTAGTGTCATTCTCCAGTTGAATGTCCATCCTGCCACCTAATTGCAGGTGATGCCAATCATTACTTTTATCGACTAAAGCTGCTGATTCAAGTAACGCACTGTCGAGATCTTGAGGATTATGCTTCAACGAGTCGCGACTATTGCCTTTTATATACACTCTAGCATTCGTATTATCAGTCACTTTTGCACCAAAGCGAGCCCCCGCAAAGCCTTGTTCATAATCGCCCGCACCTAGCTCTGCGAAACCACCTAATGTGTCGGCACTGTGTTTGGTAATAATGTTAATTACACCATTAACAGCATTCGCCCCCCATAACGCGGCACTGGGACCTCGAATCACTTCAATACGTTCAATATCTGCCATTAATGTGTCTTGTACCTCCCAATACACACCTGAAAACTCAGGAGAATAAAGCGTGCGGCCGTCCATCATTACTAATAATTTATTGTTGTAACGACCATTAAAGCCACGGCTACTAACTGCCCACTTTTGCGAGTCAATTTGAGCCACATGGAGCCCTGGTACGTCACGTAATGCTTGTGGGATAGATGTTGCGCCAGAATGGCGAATGGCGTCTTGAGTAATGACATAAACAGCAGCTGGAGAATTTGATAATGGCTGTTTTTGTTTTGATACTGATGTCACTTCAACATTCATCAATTCTTGTAGACTGAGATCGAATGAGTTTGACTCTTGTGCAAAAGCGGCAGAAGTTACCCATAACGTCATTAACGCAGAACTAGAAAATAATTTCGCTTTCAACATTTCTGTCATGTCCCCAAAATAAACCGTCTATAAAAATATACGAATAGATTTAAATATCTATACAATAAATTTACACTAACAAACAATAAAAGTATGCCGTAGGGTATTTATTTTATGCACATTGTTAGATCTACCCAACAAATTGGGAAAGTAAATGTCAATATTCTTAATAAACGCAATTATTTAACATCAATTTTTTACGTCTATTCTTTAGCTTCACTCACTCATTACAGACGCATTTGTGCTTTTTTCTGTTGCCTTTGATGATAAAACTTCAGTGTTTTACCTACGGTAAGCTTGTCTCTGTCTGTCATATTATTCCAGCTGATAATTTGCTCTACCGTCACGTTATACACTCTAGCGATACTCCATAATGTATCCCCATATTGAACGGTATGCCCCGCCTGAGAGGCTGAATTATTTACCTGAGCAATCTGTTGGGGTTGCACTGTGCGTGAGCCGACAATTTGTTGGTTTTTTTGCTTTGCTGCTGACTGTTTTGCCGCAGACTTTTTAGCCGCTAGCTCAACATCTAATATCACTTGAGATGCGGTATGCGGCATGTATAAGAAATTTCCAGCAATGATTTTATCGCCATCTATATCGTTCATGGCTCTGATTTTATCGACTGTCGTTTGATGGCGCTGTGCGATGACCGTAATATTATCACCGTTTTGAATTTGGTATTTGTACCATTTCACTCGCTCATTAACATCGGTATTTGCCAGTGCCTGTTTAAACTTATGCGCTTTACTCACTGGTACCACTAATTGATGAGGGCCTTCTGGTGACGTTGCCCAACGATTAAAACCTGGATTTAATTTTTGTAAGCGGCTAACCGGTATTTTCGCTAATTTAGCAGCGACCGCTAAATCAATTTGACTGCCAACATCAATCACTTCAACCAAAGGTTTGTTTGGGATGGTATTAAGGGTAATACCGTAGCTGTCGGCATGTTTGACAACATCGGCAATGGCAAGTAATTGCGGAACGTATTGCCTCGTTTCCGTCGGTAATGGCAGTGACCAAAAATCGGTGTCTAACCCCCTTTGTTCATTATACCTTATCGCTTCTCTTAACCGGCCTTCTCCTGCATTGTATGCAGCAAGTGCATATAGCCAGTTATCCGTTTTTTTATATAAATACGCTAACATATCAAGTGCAGCAGACGTGGCCGCAGGCACATCCTTACGACCGTCATACCACCAATTCATGTCTAGGCCAAAGTGGCTGGCCATTGGCGAAGTAAATTGCCACAGACCTGACGCATTAGCACTTGAATAAGCCAACGGGTTAAACGAGCTTTCCACTATCGGTAATAAAGCCAGCTCAATGGGCAGGTCTCGATGTTCAAATTCTTCGACGATTAAATATAAAAAAGGGCGGGCCCTAAGGGAAATTTGTTCTAAATGTTTGGGGTTATCGATATACCACTGGCGGTAACGATTCACTAAGTGCTGGTCAGGTATAGGCATATCCATCGAAAAACGAATACGATCCCATACATCACCAGACTCTTTATATTCTCGACGCGCTAACGATTTAGGGATCGTATACGTGCTCGATTTTTTGGTTTTGTTAACCGTTTTTTGCGCTTTTACATCGTTTACTGTTGCAGTTTGACATCCGCTTAACAGTATAAATCCTGTCGTTAAAAGGAAGAGTGATGTTTTCAATTAATGGCATTCCTAACAAATTACGCACAATTATTCAGTTTAAGCGCAAATGATTTTGCGCAAAATGATCTAAAGCCAATTGACCTTTTAAGGGTGTTTTTACAGTAAATGGTTGGCCATTACTCACATCTACAAAAGCGCGGCTGAAACCTTAAAGTGCCGTTATTCTGCATAAAAAGTGAAAACACTGTAAATTGGCCAACAAACGCAGCCAAAAGGAAAAGGGTTCGGCTAAAAACGTGTAACTCTTAGTTGAATGACTCTTTGTGAATAAAGAGTTTTAGATGACTCGGCATCAATCCATTCGCCTCAATGAAAAAACATTTATAATACGAACCAAATTCAACCAGCAAAGATTAATAGGCGCTAGTGTAATTGAGATTCGCTTAGCTTTCTATTCAATTCAATCGGTTGAGCTGGGCTTAGAATAAATATACCGTTAAATTAATTTTTCAGCTTGCTGTTGATCAAATTCAGTTAATGTCTTTCTCGCTAAATACCTAAACGGTAATGCTTTAACCGCTTCCTCAAAAGGCATAACAGCAAAAGCCCAAAAAATAGATGCATCAAAATAGAGTATTAGCAAGCCACACAAAGGTATCGAAATTAACCATTGGCCAGTAAAATTGATTTTAAATACCGCCGTTGTTTTCCCTAAAGCGCGTAAAATATGCCCATGAACCGTGTTATAGCCACGAATAAAAGGCAACAAAATGTATAACGGTGCAATAGCGGCTAACGCTAAGTAGGTTTCGGGATTTAATCCTGGGTATATATCGGCAATCACAACACTCAGCCCCCAAAATAAGCCACAAGAAATCACCGACAACACCACAGCCATTTTGATACTGATATTGACATCGTCGATTAAATTGTCGAGTTTTTTAGAGCCAATCGCCTGGCTTATCGTAATTGCCGATGCATGAGCCCATGAAGTAATAAACTGAGTACCACCACGTATCCACGGCATGAGTACAGTAATAGCAGCGTATGCATTAATAGAAAGTTGCGAATATAATAATTGATAAATCGTTGCCCCAATCGACAACATTGTCACGTTAGCCGCAACGGGGAATATTTCGACAAAGTGTAATTTTATGTTGCTGATAAACGCAGGCAACTTACTGTTAAACGATAGGTTCAGATCTTGCTGGTACCTTAAACATACACTTAAAAATAGCATTCTTAAGGTCATTGCAATCACACTGCCGATTGCCGCTCCCACTACACCAAGCCCTTGCCATTCATGCACCCCATAAATTAAAAAATAGGATGCAAAAGCATTAATAGGTAATTCAATTAAATAACTTTTAAATGGAATTTTACTGCTGCCAAGGGCATTAAACATGGCAGTAATAACTTGGGTGATGGCGGTGAACAATACCAGATACTTAGCCACATCAAGGTAAGCGCCTATTTCTACGTATAAGGTGTTATTGTCAGTTAGCCAAAGAATAAGATCTTGTTCTAACCAGATAAGTAATAGCCAAAATAAAATGGCAACGGCTAAGTTAATCAACATGCCAGACCAATACGCATTTGCTAACTTCACCTTGCTGCCAGATCCTACAGCTCTGCTCATGACTAATTGAGTGCCATTAGCAAGCGCCATCTGTATGCCTAAAATAAATGACACTATCGTTGTGGCAATCCCCATTGCCGCAAGCGACACCTCACCTAAAGGGCTCACCAATAGAGTGTCAATCATTAACATCGATTGCATCAACAACGCATTTAATGCCAGTGGCCAACCTAAAGACAGGTTACGCTTAATATAATCATTAGAGATCATGTGTAACAGCACAGCTTTTCCTCAAACAAAATAACCTATTTTTACCCATCAAGTTGCTAGGGCCTGTTGATCTTTGCTGGTTGAATTTTGTTCGAGTTAAAAACGTTTTAATCGAGGCGAATGGATTGAAGCCTAGCCACCTAAGCAAAATCTATTCAACAAAGAGTAAAACGTTTTTAGCCGAACCCTGTGGGCAGCGTTTGTTGGTCATTTTTACTGCGTTATCGACTTTTTATGTAGAATAACTACACTTCAAAGTCTCTGCCTTGTATAACAGACCAATAATTCGCTGCAAAAATAACCTTGAAAGATCAACAGACCCTAGTATTAAAGTGCAAAACACCTAATGCGTATAACAAAACGTGTTGATGCCAACAACTACAACATGCAATAACGGGCCACATATGGCCATTTACAAGTCATTAAGGTCACTTTAGCAGTGCCTACTTAAATATGACCTAGGCAAACCCTTAAATCACAGGCAGACTGACCATAAATACTGTGACTAGCCACAAACACAGATAAACAGATGGCAATAGCAGCTAATTTTACTGCGCATTAAGTAATACAATTACATTAAGCTATTCCATCACAATTAACAGCAAATTTTTACACACTAGCTCATATTTTAAGGGTAATTAAAACAAAATCACTGACGTTTGCCAGCTCATAAATGAATTAGTTTGTTAATTGAAAATCATTCTCGATCGGCCCACAACCCTTGCAAACTATGTTTTATTTTGTTCATGCACTGTATTAAAATAGCTTTTATTGCTATTTAAAGGAATTCGTCTTCAATAGCAAATTAAACAAAAACTACTTATGTCACATTTAATAAATTGCTCGTTTGTATAGTCATTTATTCGGTGTATAGTTGTTATTAAATAGTATGTATAAAAATAGAGATGATTATGATCGGTGATTTTGATTCAATTGCTGGCTCAAAGCGCAGTTTACATGTACAAGTTGCGCGCGAAATTGCGAGAAAGATATTGTCTGGCGAGCTCGCTCAAAACTCGATTATTCCCAGTGAAATCGATCTCTGTGAACAATTTGGTGTGAGTCGTACAGCATTAAGAGAAGCAGTTAAACTGTTAACCTCAAAGGGGTTGCTTAAGTCAAAGCCCAAAGTGGGCACCAAAGTCGTTGAACGCGCTTATTGGAACTTTTTAGATTCTCAACTGATTGAATGGATGGATGGGATTTCTGATAACGACGAATTTTGTTCTCAATTTCTTGGATTACGTGGGGCCATTGAACCCGAAGCCTGTGCCCTTGCGGCGCGCCATGCCACAATAGAGCAGCGCATGAAACTGTCTGAAATATTCGATAAAATGTGCGATATCGCTAAAGCGGATGTTTTTGACCAAGAACAATGGACCAAATTTGATACTCAGTTTCACAGCTTAATCTTTAATGCCACAGGCAATGTATTTTATCTGCCCTTTGGCAATATTCTCACCACCATGTTTGCTAATTTTATTCATCACACTTCAGAAGACGGCAGCACATGCATTGAAGAGCACCGAAAAATTTACAGTGCGATCATGGCGGGTAACAGTGAAAAAGCACGAGCAGCATCCGCTGCCCATTTATTAACTGTTAAAGATAAATACCCAGCTTAATTTATCTATAGTCGACTAACTAAAAACACATTAAATGCCTTAATGTGTTTTTTAGTTCGGTCAAACTGAGCCGTTTAAGCAGTTTTTCTGTCAGAGCTCACCTGCGGCAATTGTGTTGAAATTTCATGTTCAGTGCTAGAGGTCTTTTGTTATGCCACAATCTTTACTGCCTAATATATTATCATTTATCAGCCAGATAGACCCTTTTGATAAAATTGATAAAGCAGAATTAAGAGCATTATGCACTCACGTTAAAATTAGCTATTTAGGCAAAGGTGAGCGAGTTGACCTAGCAGAAGAAGACAAAGAAAAATCCCTGTACATTGTGCGCACGGGCTCAATGGAGCAGCGCAAAACTGATGGGGTATTACGTGCAAGACTGGGTCCTGAAGACCTTTTCGGATTCACGTTTCTCAATTCAAACGTCAATGACAACGAAGGCTATTACGCAACGGCTATCGAAAACACCCTACTCTATCTAATTCCTCACTCCGCCCTGCAAACCTTATTTAAACACTCTCCCCACATCGCAGAACATTTTGCATCACAAGCACAGGTCCGACTAAAATCGGCACTCGATGTGGTTTGGTCTAGTAAAGAAAAAGGATTGTTTTTACGCCGTGTCGGCGATATTGCTACAGGGCGGATCGCTATTGTGACTGCAGATATGAGCATTCAACAAGTGGCTCACGAAATGCGTAATGTGCTACGTACATCCTGCGCTGTGATTTATAAAGACGATAATATTGTCGGTTTAATTACCGACCGTGATATGACCAAAAGAGTTATCGCCGACGGGGTTGCTGTAGATCGTCCCATTGAAGATGTTATGACCCTTTCGCCTCACATTATTAAACCGGACGATCTTGTTTTGCACGCTGCATCATTAATGATGCAGCATAATATTCGTAATCTTCCCGTAGTTAAAGACAATAAAGTCATTGGGTTATTAACAACGACGCATTTAGTCCAAAACCACCGCATGCAAGCCATCTTTTTGATTGATAAAATCAAATATGCCGGAAGCACCTCGGTTTTAGCCAGTTTTACGCCAGAGCGCCAGGCAATTTTTGAGGCCCTAGTCGAAGGCAAAGTCGCACCAGAAACCATTGGCAAAGTGATGACCATGATTATGGACGCCTACAATCGGCGTTTAATTCAAATCGCTATCGATAAACTCGGCCCACCACCTTGTGAGTTTTCATGGATAGTTGCAGGCTCCCATGCCCGAAATGAAGTTCATATGCTGTCTGACCAAGACAACGCCATTGTGCTAGCTGACAATGCCACTGACAACGACAAAATCTACTTTAAACATTTAGCCAATCTTGTCACACATGGTTTAGCCAGTTGCCATTACCCGCTGTGCTCAGGCAATTACATGGCATCAACGCCTAAATGGTGCCAATCGCTATCGATTTGGAAGGCCTATTATAAAAAATGGGTTGCCAATCCTGAATACGAATGCCTACTCAATATCAGTGTATTTCTTGAAATTCGTACCATCTATGGAAATGCAGATTACGAAACCGAGCTGCGCAATGCACTGCACAGTAACATTAAAAATAACCGTGAGTTTTTAAGCAGCTTAGTTAAAGATGCCGTCAACACTAACCCACCCTTAGGTATTTTTAACAAATTGGTACTTGAAAAATCAGGTGAAAATAAAAAAACGCTCGACGTAAAAAAATATGCCATTAACTTAATTATCGATCTGGCCCGTATTTACGGCCTGGCAGTAGAATGCGATTTATCGGCCACCGATGAGCGCTTTAAAGCCGCCAACGAAAAAGGCATGTTAAGTGATGATGCCTTTAAAAACATTATTGGCGCGTATAAATTTATATTATCGTTCCGTTTTAATCATCAATTGGTTGCGTTAAAACAAGGTGAAGAGCCTGACAATAATATTAACCCCGATCATTTCGGCAGTTTTGAGCGAAAACATTTAAAAGATGCTTTTAGAATTATTGCTGACTTACAAGAGGCGGCTAAAGTCAGGTTTGGGAGTCGTTAATGAAAGCCATTATTCATTATTTTCATCCGTTAATGCGGATAATGCGTGAACGAGAACAGTTTTTAGCCAACAAACTTATCCCCGATTTTATTCACGACAATTTACTGCAAACCCTACCAACGCTAAAAGACACTGCAGACTCATTTGATTATTTAGTCCTCGACTTTGAAACAACAGGTTTAGATGTCGACAATGATTTGATTTTATCGATTGGCTGGGTAGAAATTATCAACTCTCAAATTGACCTTGCCTCATGTAAGCATCATTACATTAACTCAAAATCGCAAATAAAGCCTGTGACGGCAGTGATCAATCACATCACCCCGCAAATGCTAAACGAAGGCGAATCGATACACGATGCAATTAAAGCCTTATTTCACGCTTCAAAAGGTAAAATCCTAGTTGCCCATGGTTGCTTAGTTGAAGCAAGGTTTTTACAAAAATACATGTTACGTAATTTTGAGTTATCAAGTTTACCTTTACTGTGGATAGACACTCTTAGCATCGAAAAACACATGGCAATGTCGGTCAATAACCCAGACATAGATTTAACTCTTGCCACCACGAGGGAACGTTACAATTTACCCGAATACAATAATCACAATGCATTAGCTGATGCGGTATCCACAGCTGAGTTATTCCTAGCACAGCAAAAAAAACTGCAGCCACACAATAAGATTCTTTTTGGACAACTGTACAAAATGAGTCAATAACCCAAACCAGTACAACAAGGGCAATGCGCAACAGGCAAATTGACACACTGCCGCCGACGTTATTGATGGGTTACGGTTATCTTACTGAAGCCCACCTCAAATACTTGATTACTGTATGCACTATCTACATGTATTTGCGGGTAAATACCCGCTTTAAAATAGTAACTTTCATTCAACCAGTTTTTTGACAAGGTATAATAGTTACCATCATTAGCAAGCACCGCTTCACCCCACTTTAAGGTTTTAATGGTGTCGACCCCAGCAACGCTTGTTTGCAATTCAATACCTTGCTTGTTAACGCTGATCCTGTATTGCCATTGCTCATACGCTTTGGCCACCCCAAGGTTAATACTAAAAGACTGGCAATCGCTGCATGTTTGATTGTCCTGTGCAAATGAATCATTGAGAATAACTCTTACAGGTTTATCATCACCTTCCCATAATAGCTTCACCAACGCTTGCTTAATTTCATAACCATGGACTTGACCAAGAACCACCTTTGGTGCCACACCGGTAATGGAAGGATATTGAGCAATATTAAGACGGGCTGACAGTTGATGCTCACCAGTAATAAACCAATTTTGATGACTCGAACTGCAGCGGTTTTCAGTGTCAAAATAACGCAACTCGCGTAACTCTGAGCGCACATAACTCGAATTGTCGGTTGTGGCGCCAACCTCATCTAAATTCACCTTAAAATGCAATTCATCAGGTGATGTTTCCCGCCAAAAATACTCAAGCGAAGTGTCATTTGTGAGTGTTTCTTTGCCACTACACTCTGCTGGGATCAATTCAGCGGCACTACTCCCACCGGTACCGTAATAATCATCTTGGCTCACAGGGAGTGTTAATTTCCATTGATTGATATTCCAACCGCAATCGATGCAATCGTCAGTGACAGCATTACCACTATTATTAGGTAGTGTGTCTGACACATCTTGACCATCTGTACTGGAACCGCCACATGCAGACAGTACCAACACAGTGGTTAATGTGAGCCATTTTAGTTTAAACGCCTTCATAAAACCCCCTTCATTAGTATTACAATACCATAAGACACAATAAAGATAACTCATACAAAAAACTCTGTGACCGAGGTCAAACTATCGTGTAAATGTTATTGCACACAGGATAACTCTAACGCTGAACCAGAAATAAAACCATTTATTTTAGTTGCTTATGTAAATTTTGTTATTTTTAAGTACATTTTTACTGCCAAGACGTAAAAGTTTGTTTCACATCACAGAAAACTATCACCTAAAAAGAGAAAATGCTTTCAGAGCTTATTATAATACAAATAGGGGATAAATATGAAAAAGACATTATTAGCAGGAGCAATTGCCCTCACCTTACTAGGCGGCTGTGTTTCCACTGATACGTCAAATGAGGTACCTAACAATCCAGTTGTGAACACTGCAGCGTTAGAAACCAACTCCAAACCGCTTATTAGCAGTAATACATTGATCACTGCTGATGCCCAAGCATTAAAAGCACAACTGCTCAATTTAAAAGACGGTGACACATTAGACATCGCGCCAGGCAAATTTGCCAACTTGGGAAAATTCGATATTACCGCCAATAACGTCACCATAAAGGCAACAGAGCCTGGAAAAACCTGGTTTACCGGTTCAGTGCAAATCAACCTCCGTGGTAACAACATTACATTAGACGGTGTGGTGTTTACCGAAGGAGGGCCTGCCGAACGTATGGGGGGCATTGTTTTTCGAGGTAACGACAACCTAGTCACCAATTCAACTTTTTATTTCTTTAATGACGGTTATGAATATGAGCCTATGGGGGAGCGCGACGAATACCCAAAATATCTTTGGGTTTCACTATACGGTAAAAATAACCAACTGATTAATAATACATTCGAAGGCAAACACAAGCGTGGAACATTAATTGGCGTCCAAAAAGCCAAAGGCGATAAAACACCAGACAACCATGTCATTAAAGGCAACTTGTTTTTTAATCAAAAAAGTAACCAACACTACGAATTCGACTTCACCGCAGCACAACGTTATAACTCAAACAGCTGGGAAGCTATCCGAGTTGGCGATTCAAAGAGTTCTATTTACCCTTCAAAAACCCTCGTAGAAGGCAATTTATTCCTGCAATGCGACGGTGAAACAGAACTGATCACCTTTAAGTCTGGCGAAAATATTCTTAGGGGTAACACCATTGTTGACAGTGCATCAATGATTTCATTGCGTCACGGTAAAAACAATACCGTAGAAAACAACGTGATCATTGGTAATGCCAAACGCTATACCGGTGGTATTCGTTTTTACGATGAAGGCCATGTTATCCGTAACAACTACATTGAGCGTGTCATGGGTACGGGCAATGTGCGCGGTGGTATCGCGGTCAACACAGGGATTACTGATGTTCAACATGGCGAAAAATTAGGTGGTGGAGTAAAAGGCAAAGGCCTAAACAAACAGGCGACACCTTATAAAGTATTGGTTGAAAATAATTCGATTATCGATTCACGTCAAAACATATTGTACTCGTCAAAGGTGCACAGCGTAAGCCAATACGATAACTCAAAAGTCTCAACTGTGTATGCAGGTACCGATATCACCTTCCGTAACAATCTTTCATCTGCACAAATGAAGAAAACCTTAGCGGTAAAAGGTGATGACGGTAACGCACCATTGGTTAACCCTACTTATGAAAACGAGTTGTATTACGGCGAAGTGGCTGAAACCACACTCCCCAAAATCCCCGGCATTATTACCGATCTTAAACCAGAGTTGGTTCGTGGAGCCAATGGTCTATTAGAAGCAACTAATTACTCTGGTGGAGCGAGAGGCTTAACCGTACTCACAGTGAATGATACTGGCGCGACCTATCGCATTAAACAGTAATTCAGCATCTGATTTATCACCAAATTAACAGTTTAGCCCCAGAAATGGGGCTATTAAAAGAGAGACGCCACTATGAAAAAAAATACATTAGCTAGCTTAATATGCATCGCATTATCTGCTGGGGCATTAAGCGGTTGTGATTTTTACGACAAACCATCAACAGCAGATACCAGCACAGAAACACCCTCAGAACCCACCCCGGATGTGGCCAGCACGATAGTGACCACCACAGCAGAATTACTTGCTGCAATCGACACTGCAGAAACAGGCGATTTTATTGGCCTTAGTACTGCCGGCAATTTCTCAAATACCGGCACAATAGTCCTTAACAAAGCAATCACCCTACTCTCAGCAGATGCTCAAGGAAATATTATTTCATCAGACGCTGACACAGTGACAGAACAAGCTGTGTTATCGGGCGCGGTATGTATCGATATTCCAACAGAAGCCGTTGAAGTGTTAAATGAAGGCAATCAAGTCCGTATTTCAAATATTGCCTTTAAAAACATTACCATGGACTCATGTGGTAGTGGTGAAAGCACCTCAACTTCAATTATCAATATTGGTAAAGTTGGTAAAGATAAGACCGCCGTATTACTCGATAACTTAACGTTTGATGGTACCTCATTTACTGAGCCAACAGGTGCAAGCGATGCATGGGTTTATTCACGTGGTTTAGTGGATCTGTCAGACAGCACGTTTACCAACAAATCAGAAAATGCACAAAGTATATTGTATTTAAACTGCGGTAGTTCAACGTCTCGCGGTGGCAGTAATGATGACCCACGAGGCTCAACGTTTACGGGCAATACGTTTTCTTTAGCCTCATTAAATTCAGCGAGTGTAGTGAAAGCCGCCACCATTGGTGTTCCGAGTAACTTAGGCCAAGATAATAAAAACTGCGCAACCACATTTACCAATAATACCTTTGAAAACTTTACCTATTTAGTCAGCGACACCAACGATGCTTCAACCGCATTATACGATGTCTTTGGTGATACTGTGCTAAATGAAAACACCTTAATTAATGATCTTGATGACACCACACCACCTAATACAGGCGTCACTAACCCTAAAAATATTGCCGAACTCAATGCAGCCATATTAGCAGCAACCGCAGGCAGTACTATTACCCTTGGCGCGGGTGACGAATATGATTTTTCTTCTGGCACTATCACCATCGATAAAGCCATTAAACTGGTAGGCGAAGATGGTGCAATGATTACAGGTACTGCATGTATTGATGTGTTAGATGCCGCTGTTGGTACCGAAATCTCCAATATATCATTTACCGACATGTCCATTGATGTGTGTGGTGACCCAAGTGGCAGCGCGTCAAACGCCATTATTAATATCGGTAAAGTGGGTAAAGACAAACTGGGAGTCACTTTACATAAACTTAATTTTGATGGTTCAGGCTTTGTTGAACCAACAGGCTCAAGTGATGCATGGGTGTATTCACGTGGGTTAGTTGATATTTCAAATACAACATTTGCCAATAAATCAGCTGATGCACAAAACATTTTATATCTAAACTGTGGCAGTTCAGCATCGCGAGGTGGCAGCAATTCAGACCCACGAGGCTCTATCTTTTCGAACAACACCTTTGCCCTCGCTGAATTTAATGCATCAGGCATGACTAAAGCAGCAACGATAGGTGTGCCAAGTAACCTTGGGCAAGAAAATAAAAACTGTGCAACCACCTTTACCGGTAACACATTCACTCACTTTAGTGCGTTAATCAGTACAACTGAAGATAACTCAACTGCACTTTATGATGTGTTTGGTGATACCACTGAGTCGGAAAATATCTTAGAAAGCACGCCAACTGAACAGCCTGTGCTGCCACTGAATGTGGCTGAAATCAATGCAGCCATAGTTGCAGCCAATACTGGTGCAACGATCACTTTAGGTGCTGGCGATGCTTATGATTACTCGTCGGGTGTTATCACCATAGATAAAGCCATTAAATTAGTGGGCCAAGATGGCGCAACTATTTCTGGCAGTACCTGTATCGATATTGTTGATGGTGCTGCGGGAGCTGAAATCGCCAACATCATCTTTGCCAACGACGCAATTGCACTTTGTGGCACCACAGCAGATGCAAAAGAAGCCGTTATTAACATCCAAAAAGTGGGTGAAGATGAAATGCCAATTATGTTAAGCGGACTCACCTTCGACACGACAAAAATCACATCTCAAGATCAAATCGAAAATAAAGGTGCTTGGATCCGCTCTTATGGTTTTATGAACCTAACAAACAGCAGTTTCAGTACGCAAGATTCTGGTTTACAAAACGACCTAGTCAAACTCACTTGCAGCTCGTCTAAAGGAAGAATGGGTACCCTAATTGACGGCAATGCATTTTCAATTGCTGGTGCAGATTCTAAAGAAACAGCCGCCATCAAGATTGGCGACTCGAGTAGCGGCGCAATTAAAGATGCTGAAAATGAAAATAACTGCAATGTCACAGTAAGCAACAATAGCTTCAGTGGTTACACATTTGACATTGTAAACAGTGTTGGCAGCAGTGGTGCTCGCGATGCAGCTATTTTTGCACGTTTAGAAAGTGAAAGCACAAACCTGTTCCCAGGCAACACGTTTAATCAGTAATTAACGATAAGTAATCCTCTTTGCAATCAGCATCACACAGGCAGTGCAAAGAGGTTTTTAAGACAAAATTAGGAAATCAAAAATGAATAAATATGTTGCAGTAGGTGCAGGTGTTTTGGGGTTACTGGCCTTTAATGCAGTAGCAGATGATTCAGATGACGTCAGACCAGGTTCGAGTACGATTGCGGTTAAGTGGGAACATAAAATATTGGAAGGTCGTACCGACAAGCCTAAGGTTGAATTTGCTCACCGTATGCGCAATGGGTTTCAATTTGGTATTGAACAGGTTTGGTTATATGACCGCAGCGTACCCGAAATTGAGGCCGGCTACGCACCTGAACAGTATGAAATGAACTTTAAAACAGATTACAAATGGACCTGGGGCAATAAAAAGCATCAAGCCGGTCCCGTACTTGATTACCAAATTAAAGAGGACTCAAAAAACATTCGTGTTGGCGCATATTATGGCTATCGTCTGACCAAAAATATCAGTACCAAGGTTCGTGCTAGATACTCAACCAACCTGGACAGAATTCGAATTGGTGATGGCGAGCGCGATGATATTAATAAAGAAATGCGTTATGACTTTTGGCTCACTTACCGTTGGGATGCGTTTACCTTTGTGTGGGACGCCATCCTACTGCAAAAACTGTCTTCAAATCTAAACAGCTCAGGTGTTGAACAACATATATTCGACAACAATAAGCAAACCGCTTGGGAGCATGAATTTAGTGCAGAATACCGCATGCCTGAAGCCCGCGAACATGCTTTTTACGGTAAATTTAAATTGAAACAAGCGCTCAGAAAAGCCAGCCACACAGAAGAGAAAAATGGTGGCTACGACTGGTATGGTAAACACGATAATGCCATCGAAATTGGCTACAAATATCGTTTCTAATATTTCATCTAAGCCGGCACAATCGTTTCTGTGTCGGTTTTTTAGTCAGCAAACATAAATAATGTTAATTACATCTCCCCTACACTGCGCGATATGCACTTGATTTGTACGGGAGATAGAGGAACTGGTATGAAGCTAAAACTATCGGCCACCATGTTCATGGTGTCATCTGTATTACTGGCAGGTTGCATGAGTACCTACGAGCCTATCAAGGTTATGCCAAGTAATGGTGAGCGTGGGGTACCCGCAGATTATGCAAAGTTTGCATCTATTTTAGGTGCATCAAAATTACAAATTTCAACGCCAAACGCCAAAGAAGGCAGCAAAAATGAAGTGGCAACAGACAGTAACTTCACTGGTGTCATGGATGCAAATTTTTATGTCGACAAAGGCTCTGAAGCATTAGTGTTTAAGATGCAAGGATACAAACTACGTAATGAATTACGCATTCTTGAAAACTTTAAAACAGACAACCCAGATAAAATTTACAAATTAAGCGCCGATTTAATGCTAATCGACCCAATGAATGCCATTAAAAACAGTGATCCTGAACGTGACGAAATGACGTTTTTACAAGTACACAACAAGGGAACACACGACGATGGAAAACATGGTGCAGGCTACATCCCTCACCCTTTAGTGCGTATTGTGTGGGAAGGTGAACGCCGTGGTATTCATAATCATTATTGGGCAATTGTTAAAAACAACGCTGTTAATTGCTCAAAAGAATTTGGCAACAGAGAAAAGCCCATCTGCAAAAAAGCGTACACGCGTTATGATTTAGGGGAACATGATCCAGTCAACCCGGTACATTTTGATATTACGGTGGGTGATCAAAGATTGATCATCGATTTTAACGGCGACAATGTGGTCGATCACAAGCTTGATTATTGGAAACACATGCGCAGTTATTTTAAAGCCGGTGTGTATAATCAATTTGAAAAGGGTCAAAGTGAAGCACACTTTTACAATTTACAATATTCGGTCGAAGAAACTAAATTCTAATTGGTACTCGCTCAGTATTTACCATGAAAATACCCTAAAACAGGCTTAATGATCCACCACCACAAACCACCACAAACCGCCATTGGCCAGTCCATGGCGGTTTTTTATTATATTGATAAACGTTAACAGCGCTGCAGCAAGCCTGTAAAGGCGTGTAAAATACCCGTAATCCATTACTTTCGCGGTTGTAATCATTGCGCATCTAAATAAAAAACTGGCGCATCTAACCAAATTGTTACCATGCAGCCCATTTGCATACACCTGACAACAGCGTCGTGTTCATTGGTGTGAAAACATGGCGCCGACATCTTTGCGGTTAATTAACCCGTTAAAAAGAACATCGCTTGCACTCCCCGTTACCATCACAGTGTCAGCCCCTGGCAGTAAGCGCTGTGCAAAAAAGGCACAAGGCAAACACACTAGGCTACAAATGTTAACGCGATGCGTAATGGTATAAAGTGAACAAATAGCCGGTTTACCTACAGCTATTAACAGACGTTAGGCATAAAAAAGGGCTAACCATACCCACACCAAGGTGTATTTGGTTAACCCGACTCACTAAATGAGCTTGTTACTTGCTACTTGTTACTTGTTACTTGTTACTTGTTACAGCAGGTGAGCGCGTTAAGTACAATAATTCAATATCACGTTGCGCCCACACTTCTGCTAAATCTTGTTTCAGATTAAACGCACTAAAATCAGTTTGTGTGGCTAACCTTACCCACTGTGGTTTATTTAATGCCAGGCCCGCTTTAAGGTAAAGTGGTGTCATGCGTTCAACCCGTCTACGTTTATCTTTTTGGCTGTAAGGCCATTGACTTTGCGGATCATGAAAACGCGCCATAAAATCGATACCTTTTATTAATGAGCCGCCTTGTTGATTTTGATAGTGCCATAAATCTATGCCTAATTTGTCACCTAGCTGCGCAAGGCCAACTAAAGGATCTAAACTAAAGTAATGGTAATGATAAGCTCGAGTTCTTTCAATTTCATGAGGCTGGGAGCCATCGGCGTCAAACTGGGTATCTACACGCATTTTACCTTTTTGCACCATTTGTTTTGCAAGAGGCTGATTGCCTAAAAAGTAAGAAATACTCGCAAGTTGATAGTCATACCATGTGCCGTGATTATTGACAGAGTATGCTTCTCCCTTAGGGCCTCCACTGAGATCATCGGTAATCATCCAATCAAGATAGTCGCTGTACCATTGATTTATTGCCAACTCGTCTGCCGCTGTCCACAGAGAAGAAGTTGACAATATGGCAATGGCATCTGGCAGACGTTCGGCTATTGTTCTGGTATCAATAATCCCGCTACGTCTGCCTGAGGCTACACCTGGCACACCTTGGCCAAATTTTACATTGGGATTCATTTTGGTTGAATCATTGATAAACCAGGTACGAATGAATTCTATGCCCTTGCGTGCATATTTTTCTTCTTGACTGAAATAATATGCCAGAGCGATTGCCCTAACGCTTCGGGTAAATTGACCAATACGTTTTGAGTCAGTTTCATTGGTTTTAGATGCCGGATTGGTTTTACCGTCGTGGCGTACCCAGGGTAAACCGTCCACTTTGCTGTTATCTGGCCACCAATATGGGCTAATACTCAAGTAGTCGTGTTTATCACCACTTGGGGGGATCATGCCTTTATCGGTAACACTAAAAGGGCCAGATTGTATTGCACTGTCGGCTTCTTCGAGCAGTAATTGATAACTGTGTTTCATTGCAGCCGTTGCATCTGCTGAGTGTAATAAGGTTCTATTGGCCGCTAATGTGTGTGGGTCTAAAAAAACAAAATCACTGGCCAGTAATGGTGTACTGCATACGGCAAAAATACATGCTGCTAACGGAAGTGTTCTAAATACTGTCATTTTATCAACCTTATTGATTATACATCATGTATTAAGCGGTCTTAGCGGCGTGATTATCATCTACTGCTTTCACCAATAATAGGCCAACTGCCAGTACAATTACGCCGCACAGTACAAATGTCATTCGTCCCCAAAAGGGATTAGGCAGTGCAAACATCGCCATAATCGCGATGCCCACAGACGCAATTAAAGTGCCGAGCATTTTTCGTTGTTTATTGTCTAATTTTTTCTGTGCTTCACCTTCAGAGACCAATGGTGTCGCTAAATTATCAAAAAACGTATCAACGTTACGTTGGCGCTCTTGTGTTAAAGGTGTATAAAATAATGTCGACATCACAAAGAATCCGCCAGTCAATACAATGTGGCCAATTAAGCCTATAGCGACTTTAAGATCTGCCCACTCTCTCGAGGTTAATTTATTCTCTAATGCAAAGGCATTTTCAATCATGTCTGGAGTAATAATTAACCCAACAATCACAGACACAATCGCGCCGACAATTAAGGTGCCCCAAGCTGCCCAGTCAGGGGTTTTCTTGATAAAAAATCCGCAAAAAGCAGGTATGGTCATCGGGAAACTCAGTAGCGCACCGACGTACATCATGGTATCGAATAAACTTAAACCTTTGAGAGAGTTAATAAATAAAGCCACCAGAATAATGGCGATACCAAAGGCCGTTGAAGTGAGTTTCGAAACGGTAACCAGTTCTTTTTCAGATGCGTTAGGCCGTAAAATGGGCTCGTAGAAATTTTTTACAAAAATCCCCGAGTTACGATTTAAGCCTGAGTCCATTGAAGACATGGTTGCCGCAAACATAGCGGCAATCAATAAACCTACCATGCCTACTGGCATGTAATGTTCAACAAAGTATAAGTATGCAAAATCAGCGGCTTTGCTACCTGCGTCTGGGTAAGCACTGGCTAAGTCGATACCTTGACCTGCAATAAACCAACTTGGCATAAACCAAATGACAGGTCCTATTGTCATTAATATACATGCCAGTAGCGCAGCTTTACGGGCGTTATTGGAATCTTTTGCAGCAAGGTAACGATAAGAATTAAGCATGTTATTAGTAATACTGAACTGCTTAATAAAAATAAATACCGCCCAAAGTGTAAAAATACTCAAATAATTTAAATCGCCACCGGTAATAAAAGATTCGGTTGGGAAGTTGTCAACAATATTGACTGGGCCGCCGCCATATATCATTGCCGAAATAGCACAAGTTAGTGTGACTGCAATAATGATCACCATTTGCATAAAGTCAGATGCAATTACTGCCCATGATCCACCTGTCACCGACATTGCAAGAACGACTAGGCCAGTTAATATAATGGTCGTCGTCATGTCAAAACCAAATATGCTGGATGCAATAATCGCTAAACCGTTAAGCCAAATACCCGCAGATACCACACTGTTAGGCATGCCAGTCCAGGTAAAAACTTGTTCGTTGGTGTTGCCAAAGCGCATTCTAATCGCTTCAATCACTGTCACGACGCGTAACTGACGAAACTTAGGTGCAAAATAAACGTAATTCATTAAATAACCAAACGCGTTGGCTAAAAATAAAAACGCCACTGCAAAGCCGTCTGTGTATGCCTTACCTGCGGCGCCAGTAAACGTCCATGCACTAAATTGCGTCATAAAAGCTGTAGCACCCACCATCCACCACAACATACTCCCACCACCACGAAAGTAGTCACTGGTATTAGTCGTAAACGTTCTAAACATCCAACCGATCGCGATTAGGAATAGAAAATAGATCCCGACGATAATAGTATTGAGTTCCATTTTTGTACCTTCTGTAGTTGTTATTGCAATCAAGTATAAATTTTCATACCGTCAATTTGTACTACAATAACTCAATTTGGTGACACCGATCGAATTTAATTCTTGTGACTAAAATGACAATAAAAATAACCAACAAATTAACACCCACGTAGCGCACAACATTGTTACAGACGCTGGCAATTTGATTTTAAGCAATTATAAATCAACAATAATTAGTTTTTTCATTACCCAAAAGGCTTTGCCATAGGTATTAGGGAGCGAAAATAAATTTGATGTAAATCGATATTACGACATAAAGCTGTGTTTTTTACGTGCTCAGGATCGCTTTATTTGTATTACTAATTAAGGTTTTTAAGTAGATGATCCTATTGAAAGTACCAAATGACACTCAGCAAACTTACGACTAAACACCCCTTGTAGCAGATTGGGATTAGTCGCCGTGGTGATAACAGTAAATTTCCGGCACATGCTGTGATTGTTGGTCACATTAATGGTTCAAAACACATGCCTTAACACTTTATTATCTAAACGGGCGCCACATGATATTAGGTCATCATTTTACATTATGACGTCCCTACCCCAATATGAAATCAAGCTAAAAATGTATTACAACGCGATAATGCATCTCAGCTAATTTGGTGAGAAACCAATTTAATCGTCCACGCCCCAGCCACCAGGAATGCATAAACTTTGACGAATTATTTAGTTGTTATGTGCATGTTGAACATCACATCATGATTTTGATTCAGTATCCCGGCACCGGTTTTGCGCAAACAAAAACATTCACAACCGATCTCAATCACCGTTTGCCGGATAATTCTGGTGATGTTGGGATTGAATGACTGTTTAAGACAGGGATGATTAAGGTAATGAACCCCCTTAGTGGTGTGCGGCAGTAACAACAATAAAATAGTGGCTAGCGATTATATTCAGGTTAGTTTGTAACGCTTGTCGCTGACACATCAATATTGCATAGTGACAAAAAAGGTTGAACATCTTTGTTCAACCTTTTTCCGTTACGCTATAAAATAACCATGTCAGACAGGCCCTAATTAAGGCGTTAGTTTTACAAAACAGCAAATGGCCCCTGCCATTGATAACGGTTGCCATTAAACTCAACGCAATGCTGAGCCTCTAATGCTTCTCCAGTCAAATTCGAAATAGCCACCACATAGTTCTTGCCACTTGTTGTACTGACGTTGATCACGGTGGCGTTGTCATTATGGCCAAGCACTTCAACCTTGCTCACTAAACCACGTGCGCCAACAGAAGCCTCAATCGATTCGTTAAAATAACCGTGGGTTTCTAATACAGAAGCAAACACATGATTTTGCCCTGATTGACGTAAAATAAATGCCGGTTCACTGCGTAAGTTAAAGTCAGGATCGTTTGCGCCTGTGCGTGCAAATATCACTTCACTGTTTGCCGTTGCACTGGCCACTAGGCTGTAATAGCTATTTCCGTGTAACCAACTCACCAAACTACTGCCACTCACATTGCCAGATGCAACATGCCACAGGTGCTGATAACCATTATCGGCGCCAAGTGGTTTTAACGTCGATTGGGTTTGGTATTCAAAATCAGTGCGAATAATTTGCCCAGAATGATGCATTGGTAAATCGTATTGATGTGGTTTATCGGCCACAATACGATACACATCAATTACTAATGGTTTTTCAAATTCGGCAATGTCTGCAACAATAATCGTTCGCTGCATTTCTGTGCCGTCATAATAATCTGCAATACGGCCGCTCATGCCCTGCAAACTTGAGTCATCTGCTTTGAAAAAATGTTTTTGGCCAAATTTAGATTCAGCTCTGGCAGTATCAAAATTATTTTGCGTTTTTTGATCCACTGTTACCGTGTTGTGAGCCACCGTTTGCTTGCAATATGATTTGTTTTCTGGAATATAACGGCCACCAAATTTAGGCTCTACGTTTACCCAACGACCAAAACCATAATCGTGCAACACTTCTTGGCCACGATTAAACACACTGAGGTGCAAACCATCATAATGGCCGTGGTCGAGTGCGGAATGGTATTGATGATCGCTGCCATGTTGACCAAACCAAATCAGTGCCATGGTATCGTCGTTTTTAGCATCGCGATGACGCAAAATACCAACGCCGCCCTTTTCACCTTCTGGGCCGTCGGTTACAAACAAACTGCCCCAACTAAAAGGTTTAATGTCTTTGGTGTCGTTTACTGCATTAGATAGGGTTAACCCAGAAATATGTACCCACACATCTTGTTGATGGCTTGCCATGCTTAATAACGTATCGTTTTGCTCATAACGGTGATAACAAACGCTGGTGGCCATGATCACACCTTCATCATTAATACTGATGGTTTTCGATGAATCATTAAGCGCGGGTAAGGTGCCATCAGGGAACGCCGTTGACATTACCGCATATGAGGTGGTTTTAATCACAGAATTGTTAAATTGGTAAATCCCAATGTCGGGCTGGCGACGCTCAATGGCTTCGGCAAAAAGGTAAATTGGACGTAACGAGAAACGATGGTAGTAAGGGCCTTCCATGTAGTAACCGTCGGGTGAAAACAATTGGTCTAATTGCGCTAAAAAGCCGCCACTGACTTTATCTAATTTAAGCCCATAGAGTGCTTTATCTACCGATGCTTGATCGTTAATTGCATAACCACAAATGCCCACTGCGGCCACGGCCCACAAGCCATGATTATGAATAATGTCAAAATCATGTGCGTAGGTCACCACAAACATATCGATCATTTGTTTAAGTAAGTTGTCTTCTATATGGCGTTTTTGGGTTTCGTCCAACGTGTGATAAATACAGCTATAAGCACACGATGCGTACAGCATCCACATGTTTTCGTTTAATGTTTGGTGGAACAGTTTACCTGGTGGATTACTGTCACGGCTGACATTACTTTCCAGTGTGGGGTACACAGTGGCATAAGCGGTCAACATATCAACAATGTAGTTTCGGTATTTATCATCTTGGGTGATTAAAAATAATCGCCCTGCTAAATCCATGTGAATGTAATTTTGCTTGTGACGGTTATGTTCATAACCGCCGCCTTCGCCATGGCCTGGCACCTCAATCCCTACTGTGACAATGTAATCATCTGTTTGGGCAATATCTCGAGCCAATGCTTTACCTAGTAGTGTCTCGGTGTTTAACGACTGTCGCAGTTGTGCTGCTTCATCAAAATTTAATAATAAAGGTTGGTAACTCATGTTATTTCTCCTGCTTTATTGCAGTAATCTCGACAGCATAATGGCCGCTAAATTGATATGTTTTATGATTAAAGGTGACGCTGTGCTCACTTGTTGGTGTAGATAACTGATTACTTACCATTAACGTAACAGTTGATTCTGATGTGGTGATTTCAATAACTGATGTATACTCATCATGCCCTATTACTTTGATATTGCTTACTTTACCGCGAGCATTAACCGACTGTTCAAACTCTTCATTAAAATAACCATGGGTTTCAAGTACCGAGGCAAGTAAGGTCGATTGACCTTGAGTGCGGTAGATAAAAGCCGGTTCGCTACGAAGGTTAAAGCTTGGGTCATTTGCTCCTGTACGGGTAAAGACAATTTCGCTATGTTCATTACTGCTAGTGCCTAGCCAGGTGTAATACGTTTGCTGTTGCAGCCAACTGACAAGAGCTGTACCACTGGGTTTACCCGAAGCGATATGCCACAAATGCTGATATCCATTATCATGACCTAGAGTCGACACTTCTTGATGACATACATAATCAAAGTTAGTACGAATAATCTGACCGTCATATTGATGCGAATAGTCATACTGGTGCTCGCCGTCACCCGCTAAACGATATAGGTCAATTAATAGCGGCGATTCAAGTTCCGGCAAAGCCAGCATAAATACGCTTCTTTGCATAGACAAACCATCATAATGTTGGTTAGCAAAAGCACTCATGCCGGCAATAACATCACTGTCGACACTAAAAAAGTGTGGCAAACCGTGTACGCTGTCGGCGCGTTCAACGTTAAACTCATTCTGACATTTTTCATCCACGGTCACGGCATTATGGGCAATGGTTTGCCGAGCATAAGATTTGTTTTCGTCAAGATAACGCCCACCAAATTTAGGCTCAACATTGACCCAACGGGCAAAGCCATATTCTCGCAGCACTTCTTGACCGCGGTTAAAGAAAGTGATCCCTAACGTGTCAAAATTACCGTGCCCCATACCATGTTGACCATAGTTCATGACCAATTGCGACACATCGCCTTTTTTATCCTGCATGCGGATAAAACCTTGCGCACCATGAGTGCCATCAGGGCCTTCATTTAATTCCACACTTGGCCAAAATGGAATACCTATGTCTGATTGTGCTTGTGTCTGTTCAAATGCACGAGATAATGCCAATCCACAAGGATGCATCCACACTCGGTCTTGAATTTTTGCCATGCCTAATAAGTTATCGTCTATACCATAATGTTTACAGTAAACACTGACAGCCACCTGTACGCCCATATCGGTAATTGACATGGTTCTGGAGGCATCGTTTAACGCAGGAAATTGTCCGTTAGGATAGGCAGTAGACAGCAACGCCTTAACCGTATTACCAATAACCTTATCTTTATATTGATAAATGTCGACTTCTGGCATGTGGCGATTGAGCACTTCAGCAAATAAACAGGTAGGACGGATTGCATAACGATGATAATAAGGTCCCTCCATGTAATAACCTGAAGGTGCAAATAATTGCGATATTTGGGCCAGAAAGCCCCCGGTGTCATTACGCGCTAATCCGTACACTGCCATGTCGAGGTATTCGCGCTTACCAATGGCTAAACCACAAATACCCACGGCAGCAACCGCCCAAATGCCATGATTGTGAATGCGGTCAAAGTCATGGGCATACTTAACCGTAAACATCTCTAACATAGGTTCAAATAGTTGGCTTTCTATTCGGGTACGTTGTGCTGGGGTCATCACCTGAGACACACAAGAATAGGCAAGGCTTGTGTACAATAACCAACAATGTTCATTTAATATCTGGTGGAATAAACGCCCTGTTGGATTAGTATTTTTTTGTACATGAAAATCAAACGTTAAGTATTTATCTGCATACTCTTCTAATAAAGCAATAACAAAATCTGCATATTGTTGCTGCTCGGTGATTAAAAACAACCGACCCGCTAAATTCATATAGGTGTAGTTTTGCTTGTGTCGGTTATGTTCATAACCACCTGCTTCACCGTGCCCAGGCACATCTATTGGCAAACGCATAAAATCTTGCAGTTCATTTATATGGGCAGCTATTGTTTTCCCCATCAAACTTGTGCGTCCAAACTCTTTACGTAAATCGGCTATTTCTGCCTGCGTAAGTAAAATGGGCGTTGATATGGTCATAGTGTTTACCTTTTGGCTGATATCTAATCTTTTTCAAATCAAAATCTGTATGACAATATTGTCATACAAATAGACTTGTTAACAATGATTTTTGTCACATTTACTCTCAAAGTAGTGTATTTATTTAAATCTTATAAACTTATTCAAATTTATTTTTAAATGCAAATGCATGTTTTTAAATGGTTTTATTTATTTATTACCGATTTGGATCACATTGGTAAGATCTTATTGTATTACAATATGTATTTAATGTTTATTATTTGTATAATGAAGGCAACATAAAAAGCAGTTGGAGAACGAAAATGAATCCTTTTTTTAAAGCTGATGATCACCCTTGGGAAGAGTTAGGCGACGGTATTAAACGCAAAATCGTCGGCTACACAGATGAACTAATGGCTGTGCATTTAAATTTTGATAAAGGCGCGATTGGCTATGTGCATGCGCACGAAATTCACGATCAAATAGGTTATGTCATTCGTGGCAGCTTTGAAGCTGAAGTCGATGGCAAAAAGCAAGTGCTTAAAGCCGGCGACGCATATATTGCTCGCAAACACCTTATGCACGGTGCCGTCGCATTAGAGCAAGACAGTATTTTGCTCGATATGTTTTCTCCTGCGCGTGAAGACTTTTTAAAGTAATTCAGACTCATTATAAGGTAACAGCATGAAACCATTGAAAATTGCAATTATTGGCGAATGTATGGTTGAGCTTCAAAAAAAATTGAGCGGATTAAAACAAGCTTTTGGTGGTGACACACTCAACACCGCATTGTATTTAGCACGTTTAACCAAATCTCAATCAATCACTACGAGCTATGTAACGGCATTGGGTTACGACTCATTCAGTGAACAAATGTTAGCAGCATGGCAAACAGAAGGCATCGACACCAGTTTAGTTTTACAGCTCGCTCATAAAAACCCGGGATTGTATTACATAGAAACCGATGACACTGGCGAGCGAAGCTTTCATTACTGGCGTAATGATTCTGCTGCTAAGTATATGTTTGATCAACCCGAATCAGAGCATCTTGCTGAGCAATTGCTCACTTATGATTACCTGCTAATCACTGGTATTACCCTAGCCATTTTAACTGAAACTGGCCGAGCAAAATTATTTTCAGTGCTGAAAGCATTCAAAGAGCGAGGCGGTAAGGTTATTTTCGATAATAACTATCGTCCAAGACTGTGGCTAAATAAAGCACAAACGATGACCGAGTATCAAAAAGCATTAGCATTAACCGACATTGCACTATTAACCTTCGATGACGAAATACAGTTATATGAAGACACTGATGTTCAACAATGTATCACGCGTACTCAAGCGTTAGGCGTAAAAGAACTCATCATTAAAAGAGGCGCTGAAGATTGCATCGTAATTGAAAACAACCAAACCAATTATGTTGCTGCAACCCCAGTATCAAACATTATTGACACCACTGCTGCGGGTGACTCTTTTAACGCTGGCTTTTTAGCTAAACGTCTTTGCCACGGTAGTGCAACACAAGCCGCATCTGCTGGTCACATGATGGCAAGTACAGTAATTCAATATCCAGGCGCCATTATTCCAGTGGTCGCCATGCCAGAAATCCAATTGTAATTAGCCTCGAGAATACCATGACTTTGATGAATGATTTATTAGCGAAACATAAACTCATCCCCGTAATTGCCATTAATAGCACCGACGATGCTGTGCCACTTGCACGGGTATTAATTGATAACGGCATGCCAAGCGCTGAGGTGACATTTAGAACAGAATGTGCAGCCGATGCCATTAAAGCAATGCGTAAAGCGTTTCCTTTTATGTTTATTGGTGCAGGAACCATTTTAACCCCAGAACAAGCTGATCAAGCCATTGAAGCGGGCGTTGATTTTATTGTAAGCCCTGGCTTTAATCCACGTGTTGTACAACATTGCCTAGATAAAGGCATGCCAATTGTGCCAGGCGTCAATAACCCAAGTTTAGTTGAACAAGCCATGGAAATGGGACTTAGAACATTGAAGTTTTTCCCTGCCGAGCCATCTGGTGGTGTGAACATGCTTAAAGCCCTAACCGCCGTGTACCCAGTTAAGTTTATGCCAACTGGCGGGGTTAACTTAGCTAATATCGATTCATATCTTGATATACCTGCCGTGCTTGCCTGCGGAGGAACCTGGATGGTGCCAACCCAGTTGATTGACGCTGGGCAGTGGGATGAGATTGGCCGTTTAGTGCAAATTGCTGTTGCACATATAAATAAATCAAAATAAATACAATATGACCATATAGCCTATGGTCATTTTTTTCGCGGTTAACGTTGTTAACACAAAAATTAGCGTTTTATATATCGAGGCTAAATCATGACTATTGATATGCTTGTCGTCCTTGCCTATTTTTTCTTCTTAATTGCCATTGGCTGGATGTTCAGAAAGTTCACCACATCCACTAGCGATTACTTCAGAGGTGGTGGCAAAATGTTATGGTGGATGGTTGGGGCCACCGCTTTCATGACACAATTTAGCGCATGGACCTTTACCGGAGCGGCAGGTCGTGCTTTCTCAGACGGATTTGTCGTAGTAATTTTATTTTTAGCCAACGCCTTTGGTTACTTAATGAATTACCTCTACTTTGCACCTAAATTTAGACAACTTAGAGTCGTCACTGCAATTGAAGCGATTCGCCAGCGTTTTGGTAAAACATCAGAGCAATTCTTCACTTGGGCGGGTATGCCCGACTCACTGATTTCTGCTGGAATTTGGCTAAACGGTTTGGCTATTTTTGTGTCAGCCGTGTTTGATATTCCAATGGAAACCACCATTATCGTCACTGGCGCCGTATTAGTGGTTATGTCGGTTACAGGCGGGTCATGGGCTGTTGTTGCCTCTGACTTTATGCAAATGATCGTCATCATGGCTGTTACCATCACCTGCGCGATTGCCGCTTATTTTTATGGCGGCGGGATCGGTAATATTATCGATAAGTTTCACGGCAACTTTATGTTAGGTAACGACTTAAATTATGTCAGTGTATTTATACTTTGGGTGGTATTTATCTTCGTTAAACAGTTTGGAGTAATGAACAACAGTATTAACGCGTACCGTTACTTATGTGCCAAAGACAGCGAAAATGCTAAAAAAGCGGCGGCCCTCGCCTGCATATTAATGGTTGTAGGACCGTTAATTTGGTTTTTACCGCCTTGGTATGTGAGCGCATTTATGCCTGACTTTGCACTGCAATATGCCTCAATGGGCGACAAAGCAGGCGACGCCGCCTATTTAGCTTTTGTGCAAGAAGTCATGCCAGCAGGTATGGTTGGCCTATTAATGTCGGCCATGTTTGCAGCAACCATGTCGTCGATGGACTCAGGGCTAAATCGTAATGCGGGTATATTTGTGTGTAACTTTTACTCGCCTATTTTACGCGAACACGCCTCACAAAAAGAGTTAGTCACCGTCAGTAAAATTACGACTGTGGTGATGGGTGTAATTATGATTTTAATTGGTTTATTTATTAACTCTCTGAGCCATTTAAGTCTATTTGATATTGTACTTAACGTGGGAGCGTTAATCGGTTTCCCAATGCTAATCCCTGTGTTATTGGGTATGTGGATACGTAAAACGCCAGATTGGTCAGGTTGGACAACCCTAATTATTGGTGGTGTTGTGTCCTATGTATTTGGTATTGCGCTTACCGCAGGGCAATTTGAAGCCATTTTTGGTTTAGATACTCCATTAACCGATAGAGAATGGTCTGACTTAAAAGTTGGGTTAAGCTTAGCGGCTCACGTTATTTTCACTGGCGGATTCTTCTTCTTAACCATGCTGTTTTATAAGGGGTTAACACCAGAACGTGAAAAAGAAGTCGATGAGTTATTTATTAACTGGAACACTCCGGTCATTGCAGACAGTGAAGATCAGCAAACCCTAGACACTAAACAGCGTTCAATGCTCGGTAATTTAATAACGGTAGCAGGCTTTGGTGTGCTTGTTATGGCGTTAATACCTAACGAGCCTACAGGGCGCCTCATGTTCTTGTTGTGTGGTTCTGTTGTGTTAATAGTTGGTGTATTACTGGTCTACGCAGCGCGCACAGGCAATGGCAATGCTAAAAAAGTAGTGGTACAAAACGCGTAATCATTAGTCGCCGTCGCATTGTGCAAAAGGCCTTATAGCGATATAAGGCCTTTTCATTGTATAGAACAACCCAGCGTTCAACGTTTTGCCTTTATTATTTGAATGACAGCCATTATCCAAATTCAGGTGAATATACCAATCCGCATTAGCATTTAAAATCGATCACATTTTAATAAGGATTGGTATTAATACCATTCCGCATTAATAAGTGACCACTCAGTATGCGTCCAGCGATTTTTGATTAAGGCGTCGCTATGCAGTAATGGTGTTCCCTTTAAAATAGCGAGAACGTAAAGCAAAAGCGGCTGGGGCATTCCTTTCAGGCGAGTTTTAAAAGGGCTTATACTGCGTTGCATGACTTCGAAAGAGAATCACTATTCATTCAGTGATTCGCCTTGTTTAAGTCCTTTTAAATTCTCGCTGAGAGAATACTTGCTAACGCGGAATGGTATAATATTGATTTTTAAGCTCAATTTAATCAAAATAGCTAAACTACTATTGATGTTCACTTATATTTACTCACAATTTCAACGTTGACAAATTTTGTCATTCTTAGATGATGGTTTAGCAAACAACACAGTAAAAATATAAAAAGGAAATAAGCTCACAATGAATAAATCCTTAATTTCTATCGCATTAACAGCTGTAATGCTGACGGCTTGTAGTGATAATGACGCGCAAAAAACCGCAGACGTCAGTAAAGCAGCAGTGCAACCTGCTCCTGTCGCTAAAGCTGAACTCGGTACATTTGGTATTGATTTGTCCGCGCGTAATGAAGCCATTAAACCCGGTGATGATTTCTTTATGTACACGAGTGGTACTTGGTATGACAATTTTGAAATGCCAGCTGATAAAACCCGTTACGGTGCATTTGCTGTACTTGCCGAACGCAGTGAAGAGCAAGTTAAATCAATTATTGATGATATCGCCAGCCGTGACAATCTAACCGCTGATGAACAGCTGATTGCTGATTTCTATCACGCCTACATGGACACTGACACCATTAATAAGCGCGGTATTAGTGCTATACAATCTACGTTAGATGACATTAATGCGATTAAAACCACAGACGACTTAACCAAAGTATTTGGACAAGGTTGGCTAACAGGTGTGTCTTCACCATTAGGCGGCGGCATGTGGTTTAACCGACTAGACCCCGATCAATATGAATTAACCATTGGTGCTGGTGGCCTAGGTTTACCTGACCGTTCATATTATTTAGAAGATGATGAGCGCTTTATTAACATTAGAGCCGCCTATGTAGAACATATTGCCACAATGATGGCCTACGCCGGGATTAAAGACGGTCAAAAACGTGCCGAAGCGATTTTAGCCCTAGAAACCCAAATTGCTGAAGGACAATGGCCTAGAGAAAAACGCCGCGATCGCGATTTAACCTTAAATCAAATTAAGCGCAGTGAACTAGCGACTACCTACCCAGGATTTAATTGGGATTTATTTTTTGAACAAATGGGTTATCAAGTACCACAACTTAACATTGCACAACCAGAACCTGTTAATGCAATGATTTCGTTAATCAATAATAGCCCTATCGACGTATGGAAAGACTATTTAACTTTCCATGCGATCACCAATAATGCTGAATTACTGTCTGACGATATCTTTAACAGTAACTTTGCCTTTTTTGGAAAAGTCCTTAATGGGCAAGAAGAGCCTCGTCCACGTTGGAAACGCGCTGTTGAGCAAATGTCTGGAACACAATCATTAGGCTTTGCAATCGGTAAAGTTTATGTTGCTCGTTACTTCCCTGAATCATCTAAACAACAAATGGCAGAGTTAGTCGAAAACCTACGTACTGCACTAGGTCAACGAATTGATGGTCTAGATTGGATGGGTGAAGAAACCAAGGTTAATGCACACGCAAAACTCGCCGCTTTTACCCCTAAAATTGGTTATCCAGATGTATGGCAAGAATACGATGGCTTGTCGCTCACTAAAGATAACCTAGTCAGTAACATTCGTTCGTTACGCGAGTTTTTTCAAGCTGATAGCGTGGCAAACGAACTGAAGAAAACCGATCGTAATCGTTGGGGTATGACACCGCAATTTGTTAATGCTTACTACAACAGCTCATTTAATGAAATTGTGTTCCCAGCGGCCATTTTACAACCACCATTTTTTGATCCAAATGCAGATCCAGCGGTTAACTATGGCAGTATCGGCGCAGTAATAGGCCATGAAATGGGTCATGGGTTTGATGATCAGGGTTCGAAATCAGATGCGCACGGTATCCAGCGAAACTGGTGGACAGACGAAGATCGTGCAGCATTTGAAGCCAAAGCCGATATGCTTGCTCAACAATATAGTGCTTACGAACCTTTACCTAATAATTTTGTCAACGGCCGCAATAGCCTCGGCGAAAATATAGGTGATGTGGGCGGCTTATCCATGGCATACCATGCCTACAAGTTAAGCCTAAATGGTAAAGAAGCGCCCATAATTGACGGTACCACTGGCGACCAACGCTTCTTTATGGCTTGGGCACAAGTGTGGAAAGAAAAACGCACTGAGCAAAGCATGTTAAGTCAATTACGTGCAGGTACTCATGCACCTGGCCGTTACCGTGCACTCGCACCACGTAACCACGATGCATGGTACAAAGCATTTGATGTTAAACCGGGCGATAAGCTGTATTTACCAGAAGATCAACGTGTGCGTATTTGGTAAAGCGCTAAAATATACAATAATCTGTAATGGCTTGTCTTGATTGCACAAGTATTCGCCACAAAAATGCCAGTCAGTTAACTGACCGGCATTTTTTTATTGGGCTTTGTGAGCATACTTAAACCATTTCGCGTTACACATACTAATCAACCTGAGCTTGGGATAATAAATGCCTTTCAAGCAGTCCTTTGCCTTCCTCACTGCGTTGAATTAACTTGCAATAGGCTAGCTATTGACGCGTTAATTCGCCTTGTTAGCAAAACAAATCACAAGCTTGACAGTGGATTTTAGTCAATCTATTGATTTATATCGTTATAAATACATCTCTTATCCAGAGTTGAGGTTAATCAACCTGAGCTCGGATAATAAATGCCTTTCAAACAGTCCTTTGCCCTGCTCACTGCGTTGAATCGACTTACAATCGGCTGATTGACGCGTCAATTCGCCTTGTTAGCAGAACAAATAACAAGCTTGAAAGTGAGAATGGTTAACATGTTGATTTTAAATAGTATAAGTTCATCCCTTATCCCGAGATCAGGTTAATCTGGATAAATAAGAGATCGCAGATAGCCTAGAAACTCGCTTAGAACAACGCTTAAATTGCACCAAGGTCGTTGCTCTACCTTAAACATGTCTAACGAGGTTATAAGCGGTGTTAACCAGTAAGCATGGTCACATTTTTGTGCTGATTGGCCTAAGTAGCCACTCTGAATGTTTCTAGCCTTTTTTAATTAAAGCGTCGCTATGCCTTATGATTGCTTGCTTTTAAATTGTGAGAACGCAAAGCAAAATCGTCTGAGCATTCCATTATGGCGTGTGTTAAAAGGGCTTGAACTGAGTTGTATGACTTCGAAAGACAATTAATCATCCGCCTGCCCTGACATTCTCGTAAATTAATCACTTATTTTAGCCATCACTTATTTTAACCATCACTTATTTTAACCATAATGATTTAAGTCATCACTGCTTAACGTGCAACGGTATCGCGACCAGTACCACATCGGTAATCTATGCTGATTCACAAAAGTACGCCTCCTCGCTGACACTAGCCAAAAAATACCCTGCCCATATAAAGCCAATGAGCACACTTGCCCAACCATGGTGTGTTGCATCTACGCTCATACTTCAGACAATAACTCAAAAACGTTTATGGCTGTCTGCATTTATCTTCAATGCCAACATTAGTGCTCGCATATAGATAGTCCTGAAATCAATTACACTAAAACCTTTAAAAACATCACATTCAATACACACCTGATCAAATATAAATTAAATAGATTAATTACAGTAACTTAAAGTTTTGATCAGGCATTTCTTAGCAGAAAAACAACCATATTCAAGTGATCTCTATCAAACATTTGCTTGATAGTTAGATCACTAATCATTATGATCGTTATTAATTGAACGTTCAATTAATAACGATTCAGCCAAAAAAAAGGATGACACTAATGCCAAGACCTGCAATGAAAAACGTCAGACAACAACAGCTCATCGATGCCACATTAATGTCTGTTGAACGTCATGGATTACAGCACACCACCATCAATACGATCAGTGGTTTAGCGGGAATGTCATCAGGGATCATCAGTCATTACTTTGGTGGAAAACAAGGGTTAATCGAAGCCACGCTAAAATTCTTATTAGAGCAATTAAAGCAAGCCTTACTGGCGAAAACGTCAGGCAAAACATTAACCGCACCAGAACGTTTGTCGATCATCGTAGAAGCCAACTTTACTGAACTACAGCGGTCGAATGCCGCCACTAAAACCTGGCTAAGCTTTTGGTCTCAAGCGATGCACGACCCAGGATTAGCAAGACTGCAAAACATTAACAACCAACGCCTTTACAGCAACTTGCTTTACTCATTTAAACAGTTATTGCCTAAGGCTGATGCGGTCAATGCTGCCAAGCAAACTGCGGCTATCATTGATGGCTTTTGGTTGCGTAGTGCCCTAAGCACCAACCCAAGCGAAGAATTTAAACAAGCACAGACGCTATCGAAAGCCTTTATAGAGGCAGTGCTTGTGCAACACGGAGAAATTAAATGTCAGCGTTAGTCACTTATCAAAATTATGTGCACGGTAAATACATATCTAATGGCAGTGGAGAAACCTTCGAAGTCATTAACCCTGCTACTGGCAGTGTCAGTTATTTAGTTGAAGTTGCAACAGATGCAGTTAAGCAAGCTGCCATCGACAGTGCAAAAGCAGGCTTTGCGGTTTGGTCAAAAATGACCCCAATGCAGCGCAGCCGAATTTTATTAAAAGCGGTCGCGTTATTACGTGAGCACAATGATGAACTTGCCGCTGGCGAGGTGCTCGACACAGGTAAGCCATGGCAAGAAGCTTCTGTTGTTGATGTAGTCACGGGTGCCGATTCAATTGAATTTTTTGCCGGCCTTGCCCCAAGTATTGAAGGAAACCAGCAACCAGTGGGCAATGACTTTTACTACACTCGCCGAGAACCATTAGGCATTTGCGCAGGTATTGGTGCATGGAACTACCCATTGCAAATTGCATGTTGGAAAGCGGCGCCAGCACTCGCATGTGGCAATGTCATGATTTTTAAACCGTCTGAAGAAACCCCACGCGGTGCCATGCGATTAGCCGAAATATTCACCCAGGCTGGTGTACCTGACGGTGTATTTAACGTAGTACAGGGTGATGGCCGTGTCGGTGCATGGTTAACGACCCACGATGACATCGCCAAAGTATCGTTTACAGGCGAAGTCAGTACTGGCACCAAAGTCATGGCTGCAGCGTCAAGCAGTTTAAAAGAAGTGACAATGGAACTTGGCGGTAAATCACCGTTAATCATCTTTGATGATGCCGATGTCGAAAACGCTGTGTCTGCTGCCATGTTGGCCAACTTTTACACCCAAGGTGAAGTATGCACCAATGGCACCCGCGTATTTGTACAAAAAAGCATGTACCCCCACTTTATTGAACGTTTAAAGCAGCGTACTGAAAATAATATTGTGTGCGGCGACCCTATGGACGCAGCAACCAACTTTGGTGCATTGATTTCACGTTCGCATCAACAAAAAGTGCTTGAGTACATTGCGATAGGCCAAAAAGAAGGGGCGACCTTACTAACAGGTGGCACAGCATTACAGCCCGATAATGCACCTCATGGATTTTTTGTTGCGCCGACCATTTTCACCCATTGCACCGATGATATGACCATTGCCAAAGAAGAGATTTTTGGCCCTGTGATGTCTGTGTTTACGTTTGAAGACGAACAAGAAGTGATTCAACGAGCAAACAACACCCACTTAGGCCTTGCCGCTGGAGTATTTACCCAAGACATCACCCGCGCTCACCGAGTGATACATCAACTTGAGGCGGGTATTTGTTGGATTAATGCCTATGGTGCCTCCCCAGCTGAAATGCCCGTTGGTGGTTATAAAATGTCGGGGATCGGCCGCGAAAACGGCAGCGAAACATTAAAAGCCTACACTCAAATTAAAGCCGTTTATGTTGGCATGCAGCCACTTGAAAGCCCATTTTAGGAGTGACTCAATTAATGTCTAAAGGCAATTCTCATCAATATGATTATATTATTGTTGGCGCCGGTAGTGCGGGTTGTGTATTAGCCAACCGCTTAACGGAAAACCAAGACAATAAAGTGTTAATTTTAGAAACCGGTGGTAGCGATAAAAGTATTTTTATTCAAATGCCAACCGCCCTTTCTATCCCGATGAACACTAAAAAGTACGCCTGGCAGTTTGAAACCCAAGCTGAGCCACATCTAGATAATCGCCGTATGCACTGCCCTCGCGGTAAAGTGTTGGGCGGCTCATCGTCAATTAACGGCATGGTGTATGTGCGTGGTCATGCCCGTGATTTTGACGAATGGCAACAACATGGCGCTAAAGATTGGAACTATGCCCACTGCTTACCGTATTTTAAAAAGGCAGAAACATGGGCGTTTAGCCCTAACGAATATCGTGGCGACTCAGGCCCACTGGCCGTCAATAACGGTAACGAGATGAAAAACCCGTTATATCAGGCCTTTATTGATGCAGGTGTTGATGCCGGATATTTAGCCACTGAAGATTACAACGCCAGTCAGCAAGAAGGCTTTGGCCCAATGCACATGACAGTTAAAAACGGTGTGCGTTGGTCAACTGCAAACGCCTACCTTCGCCCAGCAATGAAGCGAGACAACTTAACCGTTGTGACGCATGCACTAGTGCACAAGGTGATGATGCAAGGCAAAACGGCAATGGGTGTGCGTTACGAACGTAAAGGCCAAATGATTGATGTACATTGCAATAAAGAGGTGGTGTTGTCGGCTGGCTCAATTGGTTCGCCGCACATTTTGCAGTTGTCAGGCATTGGTGACAAACAAACCCTTATTGACGCGGGCATTGAACCTGTTCATCACTTACCCGGCGTGGGTCAAAACCTGCAGGACCACTTAGAGTTTTATTTTCAATTTAAGTGCTTAAAACCAATTTCGCTCAACGGCAAATTAGACCCATTGAATAAATTATTCATTGGTACTCGTTGGATTTTAAATAAATCAGGTTTAGGCGCAACAAATCACTTTGAGTCTTGTGGCTTTATTCGTTCAAAACCTGGGCTGGAGTGGCCAGATCTGCAATACCATTTTTTACCTGCAGCAATGCGTTATGACGGTAAAGAAGCCTTTGCAGGCCATGGATTCCAGGTGCACATTGGCCACAACAAGCCAAAAAGTCGTGGCGCGGTCACTGTAGTGTCAAATGACGCCAAGGTGGCGCCACAAATTCAGTTTAATTATTTATCTCATCAGGATGATATTGAAGGCTTTAGAGCATGTGTTCGACTCACCCGCGAGATCATTAATCAACCAGCATTAGATGAATACCGTGGTGAAGAAATTCAGCCAGGCTTAGCCATACAAACTGACGAGCAAATCGATGCGTTTGTACGCAGATCAGTTGAGAGTGCTTACCACCCTTCTTGCTCATGCAAAATGGGTGAAGATCAAATGGCGGTTGTCGACTCAAACACCAAAGTACATGGCATTAAAGGCCTAAGAGTGGTTGATTCCTCTATCTTCCCGACCATTCCAAACGGTAACTTAAACTCGCCTACCATTATGGTGGCGGAGCGCGCGGCTGACATTATTTTAAACAAACCCATGTTAGCGCCTAGCTTTGCCAAAGTATCAATCGCCAATCATTGGCAATCTGAACAACGCCTTACGGCCCCCAAAAGATCGGTGAGTTAAACACCACAAGGCCATTGGTCAGCCTGCAATGATGCAAATGACCTGCTAGCCATGTTCAATCTATCAGGGTTTAACTATCGACAGCGATACTTAAGGCTTGAGGGCGTAAGCGCCTTTACACATTGTTCTATGGCACAAAAAACATACAACAAGGAGCCAACATCATGTTTGCACACACAATTAAATCGGGAGTTAAATAATGACAACCTGGTTATCAATAGGCATTTTATTCACGTTTATCGCTATCGCATTTGTGATTTATCGCTGGGGGAATATGCAATGTATTGGTGTGACTCCGGTACGTAAATTTACCTTTATTGCGATTCTATTTACCTCTGGCCTAGATGTTGGGCTGATTATGTTCCCGCTGACCGAATTTGCAGGTTATGCTGATTTAGCCGCGAGCCCTGAATACGGTTTTACCAATCCACTGGCCATTGAGTTTGGTTTTTGGGCATGTTTAATTTGGGCATTTTACTTTTTAACCTGCTTTTATTTTTGCGTTATTGAGCCTAGGGTGAAGTATTTTGAAATCCCGGTAATTAAATTTATCAACAACTTAGTGATTATTGGAACCTGTGCTTTTACCGCGTATCTGCTCCTGAGCAACTTACCCTGGTATTTACCTAATCTAGGTGATGGTGAATCGGTTGTGAGCTCATTCTATTTAATTGTGTTTATGGTGATTGCAGCTGCAGTTTACTCTAGCACCAGTATTAAATATGTGCGTTACTTAAGTTTAGCCAGTACCTGGTTATTCTTTGGATTAATCGCGCTAATGTGGTGTGGAGCATTTTTGTCAGACCAATCAAGTGTTGGTGAATTCTTTAGCACATTTGCATTAATTGGTGGCTACTTTGCCAATATGCATGAGTTTGTACTGCCGATGAATGATTATCATGAATTCTACCTATTTTGGTGGTTTGCATGGAGCATCATGATTGGTCAATTTACTGCGCGTTTTGTCGGTGGAATGAAAACCTACCAAGTGTTACTGGCAATGATGGTATTCCCGTCTATCCCAATTGCAATTTGGTTTACGGTACTTTATTACTACAGCGCTAATGGTATTGACACATCAGGCTTTTATAACCTTGCCATGGTGATTGTTGGTATTACTTTTGTTATCAACTCATTAGACTCACTGGTGCGACTATACACTGATAATTTAAACCTCACCGTAGAGCGTTTTGGTAAAGTGGCGTATATCATTGGTAATGTTGTGTTACTTAGCGGATTAACCTTACTCTTTAAGTTAGACTTTTTAGAGATCCAATGGGTTGGCGCGTTAGCCATTGCCATTATTCTCAGTTGTTTCATCTACATATTAAAAGATCATTTTGGTAAAGTTGCCGACATTGAACGTTCACCTAAAGCCAATAAAATTGATTTTACAAAAATTGAACTACTTGACTAATACTACAAATAACAACACCCAAGGAATGATAATGAACACAAAAATAAAGACACTCGCACTGTTAGGTTTATTTGCCCTACCAAGCACAGTTATGGCAGGTGATTTAAGCACCACAGTTAACCTAACATCGGACTACACCTTTAACGGTGTTAGCCAAACAGACAACGACCCTGCACTTCAAGCAAGCCTTGATTATGCAATGGACGACGGCTGGTATGTCGGTGCATGGGCATCAAACGTTGATTTTGGCAGTGGCGAAGACACCTGGCTAGAATTTGATTTTTATGCGGGTAAATACCTTGAACTCAATGACCGCGTGTCGCTAGATGCTGGTATTGCGTATTACACATACCATGGTGACAATGCATCTGATGAGTATTACTACCCAGAACTCTACACAAAATTTGGCTACACCTCGTCGCTTGGCCAAAGTGAAGTTAATTTCTGGTATTCATGGGATTACTTTGGTTTAGACGCAGGCCATTATATTGCCATGGTTGCTCATACATTTACCGTGGCTGAAGGCCATGACATTCGAGTCAGTTTTGACCGCTCAACATCAACCAATAAAAACAAATGGTCATGGGATGGCGACAAGTCATATAACCACTACCGCGCTGAATACATGACTAGTTGGGAAGGGTTTGACTTTAATGTTACAATTGAAGACACCAGTATGGATACCGATTTAAGTGATACACGTGCAGTGCTGTCTGTATCACGTACATTTAATCTGTAAAATCAGTTACTAGATTAAATAAGCAGAATAACACCATACGTTATTCTGCTTTTTTGTCATTTACCCATGAGTCACGCCCTTAATTCTGTTAAGGTGCAGACAAAATAGTTAACTCTGTGGTCTATAGGACATTATGGAAAAATACGAACAATTATTAATTTCATTGCGTCGGGTGATCAGAGCGATTGATATTCACTCACGCCAATTAAATAAACAGTCTGGGTTAACTGGACCACAACTTATGGTGATGAAGAAAATCCATGAGTTAGATGCACCATTAGCAAAACAAATTGCCCAAGAAATTAACCTAAGCGCTGCGACCGTGACCACCATTATTGACCGGCTAGAAAGCCGAAATTTAGTGATCCGCACACGCAGTGAAACCGACAAGCGCAAAGTACACCTGTCTTTAAGTGATGCGGGTAATGAATTGCTTAGCGGTTCGCCAAAACCATTACAAGAACACTTTATTAAACACTATCAAAATCTTGAAGAATGGGAACAAAGCCAATTATTATCTGCTGTTGAACGTATCGCCTCAATGATGGACGCCGATGATATTGATGCCGCGCCAGTATTATTAGTGGGGCAAATACAGTCTGAGGCAAGCGAGTAACCCCTGCCCGTTAACATCTTGTCACATCGTTCAAGTAATACCATTGCGCGTGAGTAAGTGAGCTCTTTGCGAGCATTTAAAAGGAATGGCCAAACTGCTTTTGCTTTACGTTCTTGCGATTTGAAAGGGAACAACCATTAGCGACATAACAACGACTTAATCAAAAAGCCACTGGACGCATTCACTGTGGGCACTTATTTATGCGCAATGCTGTAAAAAGTATCTATCACTACAACGCGAGTAAACGGCTCGCGTTGTAGCAATAGCGTAGCAAACTACCAAGGCAAATCCTGTCCATTTGAATGCTTAAATACCCCCGAAGTTTCCAACGAAAGTGTATCAATTAAGCCAACTAATCGAGACGCCGACTCATTTGGCGAAATATCGCCACCATAATTAACCATGCCAGTTTGAACATAACCAGGATGATAAATACCCACAGCAATTTGTCTTGGGGCTAAGTCGTGGCTAAGCGACATTGACGCAGCATTTAACGCCGCCTTAGACATTCGATAGCCATATCGACCACCAGAGGTATTGTCAGTAATCGATCCCATTCGCGAAGTGATCATCGCCACCTTAGCGCCATTAACTAACTGTGCTTGTAAAACGGCCACAACTCGAAGAGGCGCCAGTGCGTTAACTTCAAATTGTTGTCTTATACTGTCCACATTTAACTGATGAAGGCTCTCGTCACGTAAAATACCCGCATTACAAATTAACAAGTCAATTTTTACACCACGTAACTGCGTTATCATGGTTTCAATGCCAACCTCTTGTGCTACATCGACCCACTCAATAACCTTAACATTACTTTCTAACGCAGCAAGCTCGGCTGAAGATTGACGACAAAGTGCATAAACAACATGATTTTGCTGCGCATATTGTGTTGCGAGCGCGAGACCTATGCCACGATTAGCGCCAGTGATGACGACCGTTTTCATTCTCAATCCTTATTATTTTGTAGTTCAGCGGCAATCATTTTGCCCTTAAACGCGCCAAATAATGCAATACATGCACCAATAAAAGCGGCAAATGAGCAAATTAAGCGGTAATCGCTATTCTCCAAAAAAAAATTGGTGACGCTAAACACCAACAAAATCAACATACCAAGGTTTTTTACCCGCACCATTTTAGGTTCAAACATTAACCAGGTATTGCATTTAGGGCATTGTGCTTCCACACCATTATCACCTTTACGCAGCACTTTTAATGCTCTTCTAGCAAATTGATCGTTGCAGCTTGGGCATTGCATTTTTAGTTACCTCATTAAATTCAATTACAGTATGATAACCTGCTGTAAGCATTTGATAAAGTTACAATGACGATGATGACGTTAATCACCCTGATAGGATATTTGAATGAACGCTCAATAATTATTGAACAATCGTTACAGTTGGTTTATAGTCTTTACATAATATCAATCGATAACGTTTGCCCAATAAAGACTGAGAATAAAATGAACTATTCTATTGGATTTGATGTGTATGGCACCCTGGTTGACCCAGTCGACATGGGACAGCACTTAGAAACGCTTATTGGCAATCATGCCACAGAATTTGGCCAGTTATGGCACGAAAAAAAGGTTGAATATGCCTTTAGGCGTGCATTAATGCGCCAATATGCAGACTTTACCGTATGCACTCAACAGGCACTCCAGTATTGTTTAAACGTCTACCAAATCACCTTGTCGCCTACTGAGCAACAAGCGTTAATGGCAAAATTTTCACAACTAAGCGCGTTTGAAGATGTGATCCCCGGGCTTAACGAACTAGCCAAACAAGGGCATTTTTTGGCTGCATTTTCTAATGGCCCAGAATTATCTGTGCGTAAATTACTCACTAATTCGCAAATAATGCCGCACTTACAATCAGTGATAAGTGTTGACGATTTACACACTTATAAACCCAATCCCGACGTGTATCACTATTTAATGAAGCGAGTGCAAACCGACAACAATACATGCATGATGGTGTCGAGTAATGCTTGGGATGTTATTGGCGCAAAAGCTGCGGGTTTACAAGCAGTATGGGTAAAACGAGGCGCAAACAAGCTATTTGACCCTTGGGATATTCAACCAGATTTAATTGTAAGTGATTTAATTGAATTGGCTGACGTACTTAAGCAAAAATCTTGATAATGTGTGGATGATAGTTTTCTAGGCAAGTTATGTCCTAGGGCCTGTTGATCTTTGCTGGTTGAATTTTGTTCGAGTTAAAAACGTTTTAATCGAGGCGAATGGATTGTAGCCTAGCCACCTAAGCAAAATCTATTCAACAAAGAGTAAAACGTTTTTAGCCGAACCCTGTGGGCAGCGTTTGTTGGTCATTTTTACTGCGTTATCGACTTTTTATGTAGAATAACTACACCTCAAAGTCTCTGCCGCGCACTTGTATATGAGTAATGGCCAACAATTCGCTGCAAAAACAACCTTGAAAGGTCAACAGGCCCTAGCAAATGAATAAAACACTTTTTATGATGATGTGCATCGGTTTATGGCTTTGCTAACTGAAATAGCGCTACTGTCCAACAGTACAATTACGCGGTCTAGGCAAGGCTGTAGCTGTCACTCGACACGAGTTTAATTTAAGGAACTTATATGACTAATCAATATGTCCCACCTAAAGTTTGGGTTAACGAGCCAAGCAGTGCTAACAAGTGGGCCAACATTAACAGCCCAGTGTCTGGCGCACGGTTCGAAAAAACATTGCCAGTTGGTGAGCATGCTTTACAGCTGTATTCACTGGGCACACCTAATGGGCAAAAAGTAACGATTATGCTCGAAGAGCTCTTAGCGCTTGGGATCAAAGAAGCCGAATACGATGCATACTTAATTAATATTAGCGAGCTTGACCAGTTTTCATCGGGCTTTGTTGCTGTAAACCCTAACTCTAAAATCCCAGCGTTGGTCGACAAGTCGGGCGATAACGCCGTAAATGTGTTCGAATCTGCGTCTATTTTAGTGCATTTGGCCGAAAAATTTGGCCACTTCTTACCCAAATCAGGTCCTGCACGTACTCAAACCTTTAATTGGTTATTTTGGGCACAAGGTTCTGCGCCGTTTCTTGGTGGTGGATTTGGACACTTTTATGCTTACGCCGATGAAAAACAAGAATATCCAATCAATCGCTTTGCGATGGAAGCTAAACGTCAGCTTGATGTGTTAGACAAGCAGTTGGCGAATAACACCTTTATCACAGGTGACGACTTCACCATCGCCGACATGGCCATTTGGCCCTGGTATGGCAACTTGGTATTAGGCAACTTATACAGCGCGGCTGAGTTTTTGGATGTTGCCAGTTATAAAAATGTTGTGCGTTGGGCAAATCTCATTTTACAACGCCCTGGCGTGCAACGTGGCAAAATTGTCAATACATCATGGGGTGATGTGAGCTTAGCTGAGCGTCACAGCGCTGCAGACATTGATGCTGCACTTAACAGTGAAAAATAGACAATATTAAGACTGGTATTTTCAAACCAACAAAAAACCTAACAATAATTGCTAGGTTTTTTTGTTAGTTAACGGCTTAACTAGGCTTAAATCACCATGGCCAACTCAGCACCTTGACGGATCGCGCGTTTAGCATCAAGCTCTGCGGCAACATCGACACCACCAATAAGGTGTACGGGTAATCCTGTTGCTTTCATTTCATCGACCAGTGTAGTGTTTGACTCTTGTCCGGCACATAAGACAACGTTATCAACGGCGAGTACTTCAGTTTTTTCACCCACTTTGATGTGCAAACCTTGCTCATCAAATTTCTCGTAACTCACGCCTGTCTTCATTTTCACTTCGTGCTGTTTCAATACACTGCGGTGGATCCAGCCAGTGGTTTTACCTAGGCCTTTACCCATTTTAGAGGTTTTTCGTTGCAGCAAATACACCTCACGGCTTGGTTGATGTTCAACTTCTTCCGTTAAGCCTCCTGCATGTTGGTACGATTTATCAATACCCCATTGCTGTAACCACTTATCGGTGTTTAAACTCGTTGATTCACGCTCACATAAAAAGTGTGCCATATCAAAACCAATACCACCGGCACCAATAAGCGCGACGGTTTGACCAATCTCAACCTGACCATTGAGCACCTGTTGATAATCAACCACTTTAGGATTATCAAACCCAGGGAGCTTCAGTGCACGCGGAACCACACCCGATGAAATCACCACTTCATCAAATTTTTCAGTGACAAGCACTGAAGCATCGAGTTTCGTGTTTAAGCGCAAATCAACCTTATGCAGTTTGATCTGATTGATAAAATAGCGAATGGTTTCGTTAAACTCTTCTTTGCCTGGGATTTTACGGGCCAAATTAAACTGGCCGCCTACTTCAGATTTAGCTTCAAACAGCACCACATCATGGCCTCGGCTTGCAGCATAAACAGAAAATGCCATACCCGCAGGACCAGCGCCCATCACCGCAATGCGTTTTTTATTCGTTGTTGGAGTAAAGTTGATTTCGGTTTCGTAACAAGCTCTAGGGTTAACTAAACAAGTTGCCCGTTTCATTGAAAACGTATGGTCTAAACAGGCTTGGTTACAACCAATACAGGTGTTAATTAGCTCAGGTGTATTGGCCGCAGCTTTATTAACAAACTCTGCATCAGCAAGGAAAGGCCGCGCCATTGATACCATATCTGCTTGGCCTGAGGCGATAATTGACTCGCCAATTTCAGGCGTATTAATCCGGTTTGTGGCAATAAGTGGCACATTAACTTCTTTTTTGAGTTTTTCTGTCACCCAAGAAAATGCACCACGAGGAACACTGGTTGCAATGGTCGGAACTCGAGCTTCATGCCAACCTATACCTGTATTGATGATACTGACACCAGCCTGCTCTAACCATTTAGCCAACTGTACCACTTCATCCCAAGTTGACCCATTATCAACGAGGTCAAGCATCGACAAACGAAACACAATAATAAAGTCTTTACCGACTTTTTCTCTAATTGCATTAACAATTTTTACCGGAAATTGAGCACGATTGTCAAAACTCCCCCCCCACTCATCGGTGCGTTTGTTGGTGCGAGAGCTGATAAATTGGTTAATTAAGTAACCTTCAGAGCCCATGACCTCTACGCCGTCATAGCCAGCTTTTTTAGCTAAGGCCGCGCTAGTGGCATAATCTTTAATGGTGCTACGCACTTGACGGCCTGACATGGCCGATGGAGTAAATGGCGTAATGGGTGATTTGATTTTACTGGGTGCTAAACTAAATGGATGGTAACTGTAACGGCCAGCATGCAAAATTTGCATACAAATTTTACCGCCACCCTCATGCACGGCATCGGTAACAATTTTATGTTTGCCAACTTGCCAAGAAAAACTAAGCTGACAAGCATTAGGCGCTAAACGGCCGCGTAAATTAGGTGCAATCCCCCCCGTTACAATTAAGCCTACGCCGCCTTGAGCACGTTCTTTATAAAACGCTGCCAGTTTCTCAAATCCGCCTTTTTCTTCTTCTAAGCCTGTGTGCATTGAGCCCATTAACACGCGATTTTTCAGCTGTGTAAAGCCTAGATCTAAAGGTTCTAGTAAGTGTGGAAACGACATTCAAACATCCTTTTTAAACAAGTGATTTAAACCAGCATACAACGACAATTTGAATTGCTCAATCATTTAAACGCTCGTTTGTTAAAAACCTTTACAATTGAGTTTCACATTTCTATTGATTTTCAGTTAGGATGACAGCAATAGACTGATAAAGGAGTGGCTAATGTCCGCTAAACCCTCGTTTTTAAAAAGGATGTTTTTACTGTTGTGGAACACGGTAAACACCATTCGCAAGCTGATTATTAATTTTATATTTTTTGGTGTTTTAGCCATCATATTTGTTGCAGTGCTTAGCAGTGAAGATGAAATTATGGTTGAAGATCAATCTGCACTTGTGCTCAATTTAGCTGGCAACATTGTCGATCAAAAGCATTATGTTGACCCATTTGAAGCGGCGCTCAGCCAAGGGCAGGAAAACGACCCTAACGGTGAAATATTATTAGCCGACATTCTGTATACGATTAATAATGCCACCGAAGATAAGCGCATTACTAACATCATCCTCGATTTAGCAAACTTACAAAGCGCTGGGATCAGTAAAATGACCGCCATTGGCGAGGCATTAACTCAATTTAAAGCGGCTAATAAAACCGTCATCGCAATGGCAAATGGTTATGATCAAAACCAATATTTTTTGGCCAGTTTTGCCGACAAAATATATTTAAACAACAAAGGCATGGTGTCACTCGATGGCCTTAGCCGCTACCGTTTATATTACAAAGCCGCACTGGAAAAACTCAAAGTTACCACCCATGTATTTCGCGTTGGCACCTTTAAATCAGCGGTAGAGCCTTTTATCCGCGATGACATGTCTGAAGCAGATAAAGAATCAAGTAAAGCCCTATTGAGCGATATTTGGCAAAGTTATGCTGCCACTGTCGCCAAAAACCGTAAAATTGCAGCGGATCAATTAGTATTAAGTGCAGATGCCTACCTTGAAAAACTTGAGCAAGCCGATGGCGATAGTGCCCAGATGGCCATCAACATGAAGTGGGTTGACGAACTGGTCACTGCCGATGAATTTCGATTAGCAATGATGAAACGGGTCGGTGTAGATAAAGAAGGTAAAAATTATCGCCAAATTAGCTTTAATGATTACCGAACCCTCACGGCGCCACAGCCCAAATTTGTCGAAAATGATTCGATAGCCGTTATTGTTGCTAAAGGCAATATCCTTAATGGCAAACAACCTGCTGGTGAAATCGGTGGTGAAAGCACCTCTGCTTTATTAATGAAAGCGCGATTCGACCCTAAGGTTAAAGCGGTTGTGCTAAGAGTAGACAGCCCTGGTGGAAGTGCTTTTGCCTCCGAACAGATCAGACAAGAAGTACTGGCATTAAAATCCGCGGGTAAGCCGGTTGTTGTGAGTATGGGCAGTTTAGCGGCATCAGGTGGTTACTGGATATCAGCAAGTGCAGACTATATTGTTGCCACCCCCACCACGCTTACCGGATCGATTGGTATTTTTGGTATGTTTGCCACTTTTGAGCAAGCACTAAGCCACATTGGAGTGACATCAGATGGTGTCGCAACATCAGACTGGGCAGGCTTGTCACCTGCACGTGAATTAAGCCCACAAGTTGCAGCGGTTATTCAGCGTCACATAGAACGTGGTTATCACGAGTTTATTTCATTAGTGGCGCAAGAGCGCAATATGACACTTGAGCAAGTTGATAATATTGCACAAGGCCGTGTTTGGACAGGTAAACGTGCCCTCGCCTTAGGGTTAGTAGACGAATTAGGTGACATGGAAACTGCGTTATCTAAAGCGGCTGAATTGGCACAAATGGATAAATTTGATGTTAAGCTAATTGAGCAAGAGTTATCTGCCGAACAGCAATTAATGCAGCAATTGCTTGGTGCGACTGCGTCATATTTACCAGACAGTTTTGCGAAAACCAGCTTGGTTGAAAAAATGGTTGCACAATGGGCAGGAGTTTATGAGGAGTTTTCAAAATTTGACGACCCTAATAACGCTTACTTATATTGTGAACAATGTAGTTATTAATTGTTGCTAAGTACCTTAGGTATTATATCTAAGGTACGTTAGATGAAGATTATTCAAATAAAGCCTGCTTTGCAGGCTTTTTTATTGGGAATCGTTAAATAAACTCGTATAATTTACGATATCTTCAATGATTGCTTTATCTGAGTCCAATTTCATGACAAAACGCTCAATTTACGTTGCTTATACTGGTGGTACTATCGGCATGCAAAAAACCGCAAATGGTTTTGTACCCGTGGCCGGTTTTTTAACAGATTGTGTTCAATCAATGCCTGAGTTTTATCATGATGAAATGCCTCATTTTGTGATTCATGAATACTGTCCACTCATCGACTCGTCGAACATGGCACCACCTGATTGGCAAATGATTGCCAATGACATCCATGCTAACTACGACAAATATGATGGTTTTGTCATATTGCATGGCACCGACACCATGGCGTATACCGCATCAGCGCTGTCATTTATGTTACAAGGTCTATCGAAACCAGTGATTGTCACCGGCTCGCAAATTCCTTTAGCACAATTGCGTTCAGACGGACAAACTAACCTACTTAACTCGCTATACATTGCCGCTAACTACCCTGTTGCTGAAGTGTGCTTGTTTTTTAATAATAAATTATTCCGAGGTAACCGCTCAACCAAAGCACATGCCGATGGTTTTGATGCATTCGCTTCACCTAATTTTCCTATTTTGTTAGAAGCAGGTATCAAGATAAATGTAAAAGCGGGCAAAATCACTGCACCAACAGCTCAGGCACTTGAAGTGGTAACAATTAGCCCGCAACCTGTAGGTGTCGTGACCTTATACCCTGGTATTTCGACTGAAATTTTTATGAACATTTTGCAACAGCCAGTAAAAGCCCTGATCATGCTGACTTTTGGAGTAGGCAATGCCCCACAAGATAACAATTTGTTAGAGACACTAAAACAAGCTGATGAGCGTGGCATCGTGTTGGTCAACTTAACACAATGTTTTCAGGGTAAGGTGAATATGGGCGGTTATGCTACTGGCAATGCATTAGCACAAGCTGGGGTGATCAGTGGTTCAGACATGACCATTGAAGCAGCATTGGCAAAACTGCACTATTTACTATCAATTGGTTTGACACCAAATCAAATAAAACAACGTATGCAGCAAAACCTTCAAGGTGAACTAACCGAAAGCTAACAAAATAACCATCTGATTTTATTTGATTTAAAAATAAAAACGCGAGCATTATGGCTCGCGTTTTTTAATTAAATAATTTCATTCAAAACTATAAATCAGCTTCTTTAAACTCAGCAATCGCTTCGCCTTTAAACTGTTTCTTTAATTCTGACTTTGACAACTCGTTAATCGTACCGCCAGAGGCGATGGTAAAGTGATCGGTTTGATTTAGCTTTCGTGCTTGATACAACATGACAACCTGCAAGGTAGACTCACGTTGTTGCTCGGTTAACACAGTACCATCATCCCATTTGCCAAGTTCAGTGGCAGACAATAAGCGTTGATAGACTTCATCTGGCATTTCATCAATGACTTTATTGATATCGTTCATACTGATTTCCGTTTATGTAACACAATTCTTATACGAGTGATCAAATAACCTGTAAAACCCGTTACAAAGCTGGCGACAGCAAGGTATAGGGTTAAACCTTGGGCAGGCTCACCACCCCAAAACCACACCACAACACCAGCGATAAACAAGGTTAAATAAATAAAGCTTTGATTCATTAAACTGTTTGAACGCTCTATATGGCTAATGACAGACAAAGACTGTGTATTGCCAGATAAATCTGTATTGCAATGCTGACATTGCTTAGCCTGGCTAGAAATTCGTTTCTGACACTTAGGGCACGCAACTAACGCCATCTTGTAATCTTCCTACTGAGATTGACTAACACTATAAACTATCTACCACCGCTAGCATGGCAATTAACGAAGCTTCACCTAGGTAAATACTGCGCTCTGGTGACCAACCAACAAAAGGATCCGCTAGGTTTGCGTTATCTTTAAACGGCATTTCCAGGGTGTTAGACAAACAGGAAAAAGTATTTGCAACCCAGTTAGATCCCACCGTTAAATTGGCTTGCCCAGGCTCGTCTTTGTCGTAACCAAACTCGGTTTGAAAATCGGCACTGGCAAGGGTTAATGCGCTCACAAACTGTTGTTGTAATGCCGCCATTTTATCATTGTAATTTGGCACACCTTCACAACCGGCTAAAAACACATAAGGTAAACCCTCATCACCATGCACATCGTAAAACAGATCTACGCCAGTTTGCTGCATTTTGTTCACTACATAATACACTTCTGGGCTTTTTTCTAAACTTGGCGACTGCCATTCGCGGTTAAGGTTGGTGCCAACAGCATTGGTACGAAGATGACCACGCACACTGCCATCGGGATTCATGTTAGGAACAACATAAAAATTAGCTTTGTCTAACAATGCTTTAGATGTTGGGCAATCGCTATCTAGTAATCGATTTAATAACCCTTCAACTAGCCATTCGGCCATGGTTTCGCCGGGATGCTGACGTGCAGTAATCCAGATATTTTTTTTGTCTGGGTTGCCGTCACCTATTTTTAACAGGGTCATGTCACGGCCATCTAATGTTAAACCAAGGTGCTCTAAGCTAACGGCTGGGTGAAGTTGAACTTCGCTGATAAGATCTAAATGACGTTCATAACTGTATGGTGCAAAGTAAGCAATTTGTATTGCATCACAATCGAGTTCAGCTTGAATGCTAAGCACGCCATTGTTGTATTGGGTTGGCAGTCTAAACCAAGTTTGACGGTCGTAACTGGCTACCGCTTGATAATCTTCCCAACCTTTTGGGTATGATGCAGAACCTGCGTTAACAATATTTAAGGTGTACGTTTGGCCAACCTCGCCTTCTAAACGAAAATTAAACCACTGGTAAAATTCATCCCCAAAATCTGGACGTATAGCGAGTTGGATGTCATCGTGTTTATCGGTATTGATGACATTAATGTTGCCACCGTCAAAGTTTGCACTGATCCGCATTGGAAATTCCTTTAATTTGCTACGCTTTTTATTGGGTCGTTAATGCCCGATTTATGCGCCATAGCTTATCAAATACGGCTATTAGTGTGAACCTTTAAAAGCTAAAGCTATAGCCTTGGCCACGTACAGTGTTAATCAAATCTCTGGGGAGGTTACCTTTTGCAAGTTTACGCCGGGTATTACTAATATGCATATCAAGATTACGGTCAAAACGACCTAACTTTTTATGCAACACCCGTTGTTGTAATTCGGCTTTTGTAACCACTTCACCTTGATGCTCAAACAAATATTTAAATAATCGATATTCAGTTTGAGTTAACACAAGCGACTTATCAATTAAGTTCACTGTGTAATTAGCATCATCAAAACTAACATGCTGACGCATATCATCGTTTACCGATCCCTGTGAGCGCCGTTTAAGCACATTAAGCCGAAGTTGTAACTCACGGACATTAATAGGGTGACTTAAATAATCATCCGCACCTAACTCAAGCGCATTGATACGCTCAAGTTCATTGTTCACATCGGCAATGACGATAACAGGCGTCGAAGTTTGTCTGGCGACTAACAACCAAAATGAATCCATTTTGGGTACAGCAAAATCCAGTAAAATTGCTTCTAGCGTTAACGTTTCCATTTTGACCAGAGCATCAAAAGCGTTATTAACCTTATGAACGTAATAACCTTGCGCTGTCAATTGGTGAAATAATTCATCTGCCTGAGCGTGTAAATCAATTATGAGAATATGTTTCATAGCAAACCCGCTTAATGATAACGATTACCATTTAGATTATCACAACGGTTTGCGTCTGACTATGATGCTCACACATAAATTGCGTTATCTGGCACATTTAGGATATAAAAATGGCCTGAATTTTCAGGCCATTTTTTAATTAGCGTCAATTAAACACTATTTTTCGGTCATTAATTGTTTAATAAACTTCACTGGCGCACTGCCATAGCTTAAAAATGTCTCATGGAATTGTTTTAAACTGAAATCAGCACCTAACTTCGCTTTTTGTTGCTCACGAAAATCATAAATTTCACGGTAGCCCGCGTAATAGCTAGTGAGCTGCACTTGACTTAATGTGGCACGGCGCCATTTCCCCTCGGCTTCAGCACGTTGCTGGAAGGCTTCATTTTCAAGAAGGTTTATCACCTCTTGTTCACCCATGCCATTAACCTGAATACTGTAATCGACAATCGTGTTACAAATCACACGAAGGTTCCATTTGTAGTACATTAACCACATTTCGGGCTCAAATGCTCCGTAGCCTTCCTCAAGCATCATCCGCTCGGTATACACGGCCCAACCTTCTACCATAGCACCATTACCAAACAAGCTTTTCACTAAACTGGGTGATTGATTTGAGTACACAAGCTGTGTGTAATGACCTGGAATAGCCTCATGAATATTCAGCACTTGTAAAATCCAGTGATTGTACTCACGTAAATAACTTTCGGCTGACTCTTCGCTCATGCCATCTAATGGCGACACGTTATAATAGGTGTTACCGCCTTGATCATAAGGCCCTGGTGCACTGATAGAAGCTCCCGCAAACCCGCGCATGTATTCTGGGGTTTCACGCACAATTAGCGGTTTGTTAGGATCAAGCGTCACTAGCTGTTTGTCGTTAACAAATTTAATCAACTCAGGGATCTGTTTACGCACTTCATCAACAAAATCTTCGCGCTTAACATGCTTAGCTGATAACACATCAATTAACTGGCGAATAGCCACTTTATCGTCAGTAGGCTGTTCGGTGTCGATGTATTTTGACCAAATTTGACTGGTGATTTTGGCCATTTCTTGCTGGATCTGATTTTTATCAGCAATCGCCTTGTCGTAGAGTTGTTTAGCCGTCATCCCCGACTGAATATCAAAGGCAAACTTTTCCTCATATAAAGTTTCACCAATCCGGAAATCTCGCGCACCGTCTTTAGTTAGCTTTGCCTCTAACTCAGTTAACCACTCAATATGTTGAGTGATTGCAGCAGTTGCAGCCTCAAAGCGCGTGGTAAATAATGTTTTTTGTTCTGCCGTTAAGCCTGAGTTGGCAACTTGCTTGACGAGCGCGTCAGATAATACCGAAAAAGCCCCTTTGTTTTGCATAATGGCTAATTGGGTGTGCTCTAAGGTTGGATCGCTGATGTTTGCCCTAGCAGCCTCATAATAGGCAGGTACATTTTCAAGGCGGGCAATCACTGACGTTAAGCGCTCATCCAGTGGGGCAAAGTCTTCGTTGATGATTTGCGCAAAGCCACCAGACACATTGTAGTTAGACGGATCCCATTGCCAACTTTTAAAGCGTTGTACATCCCACTTCATTGACTCTACGAGGTTAGCCAAGAGTTTATAGTCAATCTGTTGATTTGGGCTGAGTGTCAACGGGTCAAATTGTGCTAAAGCCGTTTGTTGTTTATCGACAAAAGCCAGGGTGTTGTCACGGCTTTGCTTATTTGGGATCTCTAAATAGCCATCGTTAACGTGTTTGCCACTGTAAAGTGCCCAGGTGGGCGACAACTGCCATAATTCATCAATAAATTGCTGTGAATATTCACCAAAGTTGAGTTTTTCTTCAGCCAGTGGTTTAGCCAGCTCTTTTGCCGCTGCGGTATGTTCAGTTGCAACACTCGTTTGATTGTCACTACAGCCTAGCAAACTTGCTAGCGCTAAAGAGATGGCCACAGGCAATAATGCTTTGTTCATTTTATTTCCCTAAATTTATCGTTCTTGTTTTCTAGTGGTATGACTATGAACATAGTTAAGCATGCCCGCTGATTTTTTGCAGCCACTAGACACCTTTTGTGACACAAATTAATACTTATACCGATTCCACTAATTATGTGGTCAATCAGAGCGACTCAGATTGTTCAGTTTGAGGCGCATTGTTGAAATAATGGTTATTCCCTTTTAAGGCAATGCAACAAAGAAATGGACAGTCTGAGTCTCTCCTGCAAGGCGGGTTTCTGTGCCCTCTACGCTGCTTAATAGCATTTTGACGTAGAGCAACTATGCCTACAATACTATTACTTGCCTAGAAGGCACAGAATTCCCGCTGAGTGATCAGATAGTTAGTGGAATTGGTATTATACCATCGGCCGTTAGTAAGTGATCAGAGATTGCGCAGGAAAATTGGTTAGAATTAAGGCAGTAATTGCAGTGAGCTCGTTGTTATATCTTCACTATTTCTAACAACATAATCTGTAAGCATGAACTCGTTTTTGCGCTAATTGGTATCATTTGCGCTCATGTAAATTAAACGACGACTGGTACAGACAAGAGTGAGAGTAACATGGTCACAAGCGTGCTGAAGACTGTGAACTTGACAAGAAACCGCCATGACTTAAGCGCATGAGCACGCTTAAGTCATCGTCAAAGCGTTACAGGTTCCAAGGATTAGGCTTGGGCCCTTTTTTAACTGGCGCTTTTTGGGTTTTGGCTTTTCTATAATCTGAGTTGTCGCCTTTAGACTTACCCAAACTTAAGGTCGGTCTTTCATCCTGAGTTTTAGGTTTATTTTGACGGCTTTTCGGGACATGATTGAGAATTGACTCAGGTACTGGCTTTTTCGGCTCAAAGCCTTCAATCACTTTACGTTCGAGCAAATGGCCTAATCGGCTTTCAATCATGCACAGGTTTTTAAAATCATCTTTAGAAACAAACGATATCGCCTCACCCACAGCACCTGCCCGCCCAGTACGCCCAATGCGATGAATGTAATCATCTGCAGGATAAGGTAAATCGTAGTTTATCACGCGTGATAAATCGTCAATATCGATACCACGAGACGCGATGCCTGTTGCCACAAGATACTTAATCTTACCCGATTTAAAATCCGCTAGAATTTGTTCACGTACAGGCTGGCTTCGGCCGCTGTGAATGCATTCTGCCTCAATGTCGCGTTTTTCAAGCTGACTGACTAACTTGGCAGCGCCTTGTTTGGTTTCAATAAAAATAAGCGCTTGATCCCAAGCTTGGCTGTTGATCAAATGGCTTAATAACGCCGATTTTTTGTCTTTGTCGACTGTGGTTAACCATTGCGAAATCTTTGGCGCTGAACTTTTATCGGCAATCAGCGAAATTTCAACCGGGTGGTGAATGGCAGTTTTTGCCAAGGCACGGACTTGATTAGATAACGTTGCTGAAAACAACAAGCTTTGACGCTCAGATGGGAGCTTATCGATAATTTTATTGATGTCTTCAATAAAGCCCATGTCTAACATGCGGTCAGCTTCATCAAGCACTAATACGTCAAGCTCGTCAAAGTGCACGGCACGCTGGGTGTATAAATCGAGTAAACGACCTGGCGTGGCGACTAAAATGTCAACACCATCAATTAACGCCTGTTTTTGAGGCTTGTCATCTACACCGCCATAAATCACAAATGATGACACACCGACATACTTTGCATAGGCAACAATGTTGCTTTGCACCTGCACGGCAAGTTCACGAGTAGGCGTTAAAATAAGCGCACGAATTCGTTTTTTTCGCTCAGTTTGAGTGTCGGCCAAACGTTCTAATAGCGGCAACACAAAACTGGCGGTTTTACCGGTACCGGTTTGTGCGGCGGCAAGCAAGTTTTTACCTTGTAAAATCACCGGGATCGTTTGTTGTTGAATGGGGGTTGGGTTGCTATAACCCACTTCAGCTAAAGCTTTGACAATAGTGTCGCGAAGTCCAAGTGAAGAAAATGGCATGAAATGAGTTCTCAATAATAAGACAAAAATAGCGTAGCGTCAGTATAGCATTCACTCAAGGCTCAAGTGAAAAACGCTTATAAATAACCGTTCGGAAATGAAAAAAGACGCCCAAGGACGTCTTTTTTCATATTTGGCGGTGAGCGAGAGATTCGAACTCTCGTTAGGGATTAACCTAAACACACTTTCCAGGCGTGCGCCTTCAGCCACTCAGCCAGCTCACCAATTTGGTCGGTTTAAGTACGCTTATACTTAAATCCAGATATTCGTTACGTTTACTCTACAACACAGAAGACAACATTGACTGTATTACCTCTAGTAGAGCGACTCACCTTGCTAGTTTTATAGCAACACTAACAACTGTGAGTGTTAATCGTGCGGTACTTTACGCAAATGCAGAAAGCGGGTCAAGCGAATTCACCCTAGGTTCAAGCGTTTGCACAAATGCTCAACAATTTTGGTAAAATCTACCCAATTAATGTTGGAAATAAGCCTTTGACACCCGCAGAAATCACTTCTATGCCTAATGACAGCATTAACAGTCCCATTAAACGAGTGATTACGTTAATCCCGGTTTTGCCTAAAAACTTGAACAAAACGGGTGCCATTCTAAATAATGCCCAACTGACAATACCTAAGGTTAGAATCGTTAAAAACATACCAATAAAATTGATCATTTGGTTATGCTCAGCGGCAAACACAATCACTGAACTGATGGCCCCTGGCCCTGCCATTAACGGTAATGCAAGTGGAACAACCGCCACCGACTCCATAGCTGAAGATTCGCGATCTTCTTCTTGGTTGCGTTTAACTTCACTGATTTTACCTTGCAACATCGACATGGCAATAATGCAAATCAAACTGCCGCCAGCAATACGAAATGCAGATAATGAAATGCTAAACATACTCAAAATATGCTGCCCGGCTATCATAGTCACCAGCAAAATCACTACCACAGCGAAGTTTGCCACCCGATTGGTGTGTTGACGTTCTGCTTCAGTTTGATGGCTGGTTAAACTGACAAACACAGGCAATAACCCTACCGGATTGATAATCGCTAGTAGCCCTAAAAAGAACTTGATATAAAGCATAAAATCCACTGATTAAACCCTCTTGATATGACCTGATTTGAAGCTCGATGTTAAGCGCGCTAATGTAGCCGATACAATCTCATTTACATAATGAGTTTTTTTGTTATTCTGGCCGTTATTTGCCTTATAAAATCTAATGCGAGTCAACGAATAAATATTGATAAGCTGTCTGCGTGTGTTTTACAGAGCCTGCATTTAAGTAATTTTATTTCATTTTCAGTCATTTTGCAGAGTTTTTACTCCTATACAGCTTCAATTGCGTCGATTTTGTCGCCAAAACACCCGCTAGATGCTTGTATACTTGCTTGCAACTGTATTAAAAAAACAATCCCACGCATTGAATACAAAACAACCATGATGAAAAATATTAACTTGCACCATTTCCCCAAGGGAGCTTAAAAAGACGCGTCACTAACGAATGACTCAGTGAAGGTGAACAAGGTTTACACAAATGCACCAAGATAGTGGCTCTGTTTGAAAGCATGTCACGCAAATACGCCCTGTGACACTCGCGACCAAGACATCCCCCTGTTGCGCTTGTTGTGCTTGTTGTGCATGATTGTTATTTGATAGGGAAAAACCATCACTGTATAGCCACGTCTTTATCAAAAAAAGCTGGACGCCTTCTAAATACATATCCTCAGGTTTTTAAACCAATCCTTATTGAATGAGATCTCTTTTAGGCTGCATCACTCGATCCGAAAGTTACTGTAGGTGTAGTCATCTACATTAACGTTATTTGAGCCGTAATGGGGTTTGTGACACAACGTCGAAGAGCAAATTTTTCAGCGTTTTATTTTTGTAAGCCTTGCTTGACCTAGCGCACTTTAACCTAGCGCACTTTAAACCCAATGCACTATGCCCTCAAAAGGCAGCCTCGACTACCTCACGGATCACTTTAGTTAAAAGAGCACATTCTCATGCGGGTTGGTATTGGTACTGCCCATAAAAAAAGAGATGTCACATCGATGACATCTCTTATAGATTAACACATAGCGTTATACCGTATTCACGGCCAACGTTAGATCATTGAATGACTATTTTGCAGTCCAGCGGTCCATCCAACCCAACACATTTTTGTACCATTGTTGTAGGTTGTCTTGATTTAAAATCCAATGATTTTCGTCAGGGAACACTAACAGCTCTGATGGAATGCCATTACGCTGCATGTAAGTGTAAGCCGCTAAACCTTGCCCATACGGAACACGATAGTCTTTTTCACCATGAATAACTAACATGGGTGTTTTCCAGTTTTCCACATAGTTAACTGGGTTAAACTTTTCAAACAGCTCTTTGTTTTTGTCGTACGAGCCACCAAATTCATACTCTGGGAACCACAGCTCTTCTGTTACGTAGTACATTGAACGCATGTCAAACAGGCCTGCATGGTTAACAAGACACTTGAAACCATCGTTCCATTGCCCCTGGATCCAGTTCATCATGTAACCACCGTATGAGCCGCCTAAGGCACACGCGTTATTGGCGTCTAACCAAGGTTGTTGTGCCGTCACAGCGGCCATGCCTTTTTTAAGATCTTCTAATGGCTTACCGCCCCAGTCTTTACCGATAGAGTCGGTAAATGCCTGACCATACCCCGTAGAACCATGAAAATCGACCATCACGACACCATAGCCAGCACCCGCCCATAGTTGAGCATTCCAGCGACCACTAAAGCTGTTACCAAATGACCCTTGCGGGCCACCATGTACTAAATAGGCAATCGGGTATTTTTTACCTTCTTCATAGTTAGCAGGCTTAATCCAGTAACCATGAACGGTTTCGTCATTCCAGCCTTTAAAGTTGAACTGCTCATACTCACCAAACTGGATATTAGCCAGTTTATCTTTGTTGACGTCGGTGAGTTTAGTGAGTTGCTCGCCTTCTGCCGTAACACTGTATAAATCGCCTGGTTCAACAAGGGATGATTTTTGGAAAATCAGTTTGTTATTAGTGACAGCGATTAAACTGTTGCTTCCTTGATTATAAATAGGTCGTACATCACCAAATTGAGTGTTCACTTCAAAAATAGTCACCTGGCCAACATCTTGTGCGGTCACGTACAAAGTACGTCCATCGGCACTGAATGTCAGTGAACTTGGGCTACGATCCCACAGTGGAGCGACTTCTTTTTCTTGGCCGGTGACGTTGTCGCGTAACATGATGCGGTAACGGTCAGCTTCATAGCCTGGTTTGGTCATGGCTAAATACGCTAAATAACGACCATCTGCCGAAAATGTGGGTTGCGAGTCCCACGCGGTATTCGCCTCAGTTAAGTTTACCGTTTCGCCACCAGTAACAGACACTTGCCATAAATCGTAGTTAGTGGTCCAGGCTTGATCGCGACTTGGTGCTTTAGCGCTATACACCACGTATTTACCGTCTGGCGTAAAGGTCACCTCTTCCATACCCGAAAACGGCTTTGGTGGGGTTTCTGTGTCGCGGTTAGCGGTGACGTTGGTCGGTTCAGTAATTTTTTTACCGTTTAATTGTGCCACAAATAAGTGATTACGCGCATGGTCTTCCCATGTGTCCCAGTGACGCACCATTAATTGCTTGTATTCACGACCTGAGGTTTTGCTTTCATCAATGGCAGTAAATTTGTCTTTAGAACAGGCTAAGTCTTTGCACTCTGGGAACACGCGCATTGTCATGACAACTTGCTTGCCATCTTGGGACAATTTATAACCATTCACATCTAATGGTAAGTCGGTTACTGCAATGGCTTCGCCACCATTAAGCGCTAACTGATACAGCTGACTGCTACCCGAACGACTTGCTAAAAAGTAGATTGATTGGCCGTCAGCAGAAAAACTCACATCATGCTCAGTGCCCGCTGCTGCGGTTAATTGTTTTGGCTTGGCATTTTTATTGGTTAAATCGAGCAAGTACAGATCTGAACTGGCTTCGCCTTTTTCATCAACAACTTTAACGCCATACACAAGATGTTTGCCATCATTTGACACGGCGGCTGAATGCACTTTATTTAAATTAACGAGTTGCTGTACATTAAATGGGGTTGGCTGAGCAGCCAGCGCTGACGTTGCCATTCCGGCGGCAACCAGTGCAAATAATACAGAGGACTTTTTCATTGTTATAGAGTCTCAGTTGTTGTAAATAAAATAATGTTGCGCGTGATTAAGGGCAACATATCAATATGTATTGCAGACTAACTAAAGCAAAACGCTCAGGCAACAGGCCTTTTGTAAAAAGCTGTAAACCTGAGCGTCTTATCACATTGACATCGTGTGGTTTAACCTGGCTATCAATGCTATTTCGAGTGACTTATTTATTTGGCCTTGCTATTGGCAATATTGACTTTCCATATTGCTGGGCCAGTCTCGTGGGCATTAACGCCGTTAGAATCAACAGCAACGGTTACCGGCATATCTTGAACTTCAAATTCGTAAATGGCTTCCATACCTAAGTCTTCAAATGCCACAACATGGGCTTTTTTGATGGCTTTAGACACTAGATAAGCCGCACCGCCCACAGCCATTAAATACACGGCTTTGTGTTTTTTAATTGAGGCGACGGTTTCTGGGCCACGTTCAGATTTACCAATCATGCCCATTAGACCGGTTTTATCTAACATCATGTCGGTAAATTTATCCATACGGGTTGCCGTTGTCGGGCCTGCTGGGCCAACCACTTCTTCACGTACTGGATCAACAGGGCCAACGTAGTAAATAAACTTACCGCTAAAGTCGACGCCTTCGGGTAAACCTTCACCAGAATCTAGTAATGATTGAATCCGCTTATGAGCAGCATCACGACCGGTTAACATTTTACCATTAAGCAATAAGGTGTCGCCGCTCTTCCAGGTTTCGATTTCAGCTTGGGTAATGTTATCTAAGTTAACACGGTGTGTGTTTTCGCCTGCTTCGCGCGTTATTTCTGGCCAGTCAGATAACGATGGTGGTACCAAATCTACTGGGCCTGAACCATCTAAATGAAAATGCACATGGCGAGTGGCCGCGCAATTAGGGATCATCACGACAGGCTTGGAGGCGGCATGAGTTGGTGCTGATTTAATTTTGATGTCTAGCACTGTGGTTAAACCACCTAGACCTTGTGCACCTATGCCTAGGTTATTAGCGCGCTCAAAAATATCGAGACGTAACTTTTCTTCCGTGGTTTGTGCACCACGAGCCATCAACTCATGAATATCAATCGGGTCCATTAACGACTCTTTGGCCATTACTGCAGCTTTTTCTGCCGTACCGCCAATGCCTATACCAAGCATACCCGGTGGACACCAGCCCGCACCCATGGTTGGTAAGGTTTTCTCAACCCATGCTGCAATATCATCCGATGGGTTTAACATTGCCATTTTAGATTTGTTTTCTGATCCGCCGCCCTTAGCCGCAATCATCACTTCAACTTGGTTACCAGGCACCATGTCGATATGAACCACTGACGGGGTATTATCTTTGGTATTTTTACGCGTGCCAGCGGGGTCTGCCACAATTGACGCACGCAGCGGATTATCTGGATTGGTGTAAGCACGACGAACACCCTCATCAACCATTTCCTGAACTGTCATATCAGTTTTGTCCCACTGAACCGACATACCAATCTTTACAAATGTGGTCACAATACCCGTGTCTTGGCAAAGAGGACGCTTGCCTTCTGCAGACATGCGCGAGTTAATTAAAATTTGCGCAATCGCATCTTTAGCCGCAACACTTTGTTCACGTTGATATGCATTGTACATCGCATCAACAAAGTCTTTTGGATGATAGTAAGAAATGTATTGCAGTGAATCTGCGATACTTTCAATAAAATCAGCCTGTTTAATCACAACAGGTGAGTTGGCATTATTTGTAGGGGTATTGCTCGACATAGTGGGCGCTCCAGCAGCCATTGCGGCCTAACATTATTATCTTTAATCACAGAGTTGTGAGTCATTATCGAGTTAATCATCATACTCAATACGATAAACTTACACACTCAGCAAACTGTGGTTAACTATTTAGACCAATATGATACTCTTTCCATCCTTTTTGGGCTACATCACATTTTTAGATAAGGGTCATCGATGTTTGTGCGGGCAAAAAATGCACTTTATAAGCAAAAATTAGATTGGCAAATTGAAACTAAGCAATTATTTGCATTATTTTGCGATAAGCCCTGGGCCATGTTGCTGGACTCAAGTCGTGCACCGCACACAGATGCGACATTTGACATTATTGCCATCAATCCCATTGCCACATTAACAAGCGATGAGGGTAAATGTGAGTTTACCCCGATGAACAGCGAAATCGCTGGGCTAAATTTAGTACTGCCAACAGAACTGTCGCCCTTAGCCACATTAGCTTATGTTCATCAAGTGTTATATCCAACTCAACAAGCCAGTGAGCATCCATTTAGTGTCGGTGCCATCGGTGCTTGGGGATATGATTTAGGCCGCAGGAGCGAAACACTGCCGATTATTGCCAACAAAGATATTCATCTTAATGAAATGAATATTGGTTTTTATGATTTCTGCCTAGTCTACAGCTATAAAGAAAACCGCTGGTATGCTTATCATTACTGTGGGAAATCAGCCCTAGATATTGAATTAAAAAATATTCAATCTAAACTTAAAAACCACACACCAAGTCAACCCCAAAAACACCCGTTTAAATTAACAACGGCCTGGCAAAATCAATTAACACAACAAGAATACCAACAAAAATTTACTCAGGTACAAGACTATTTACTTAGCGGTGATTGTTATCAAATCAATTTAACCCAGCGATTTGAAGCGCACTATGAGGGAGACGAATGGCAAGCTTACTGTGCGCTAGCATCAGCAAACAAAGCGCCTTTTTCTGCATTTATTCGTTTACCCGAACATTGTGTGTTATCAATTTCACCTGAGCGATTTATTCGTTTACATCACAATCATATCGAAACTAAGCCAATTAAAGGCACCATGGCGCGCAGTACCAATGTCGAATTAGACCAACTTGCTGCGAGTACCTTGCAGGCATCAGAAAAAGATCGCGCAGAAAACGTGATGATAGTCGATCTGTTACGCAACGATATCGGCAAAGTAGCCGCCCCAGGCAGCGTTAAGGTTCCCTCATTATTTGCCATAGAAAGCTTTCCCGCGGTGCATCACCTAGTGAGCACAATTACCGCGACCTTGGCAACAGACCAAAATGCATTTACCTTGTTGCAGGCAGCATTTCCTGGTGGTTCTATTACTGGGGCACCTAAAATACGTGCTATGCAAATTATTGAAGAGCTAGAACCGTCAAGACGGAACCTCTATTGTGGCAGCATAGGTTATGTCAGCCAAAATGGTCACATGGACACAAGTATTACCATTCGCACATTAGTGACACAACATAATGTCATGTACTGCTGGGCCGGAGGCGGTATTGTTGCAGATTCTGATGTTGGGTCGGAATATCAGGAGAGCTTTGATAAAGTGAGCAAAATTTTGCCCTTATTAAGCCAATTACCCAAGTAATGATAAATCAGCCAAAACACATAACCGCTGGATAATGGCTTAAACTGAGCCGCATAACTAGGGTCTGTTGATCTTTGCTGGTTGAATTTTGTTCGAGTTAAAAACGTTTTAATCGAGGCGAATGGATTGAAGCCTAGCCACCTAAGCAAAATCTATTCAACAAAGAGTAAAACGTTTTTAGCCGAACCCTGTGGGCAGCGTTTGTTGGTCATTTTTACTGCGTTATCGACTTTTTATGTAGAATAACTACACCTCAAAGTCTCTGCCGCGCACTTGTATATGAGTAATGGCCAACAACTCGCTGCAAAAATAACCTTGAAAGATCAACAGACCCTAGGCAGTATTGAGAATGTGTCCGGCGGTGTTGATGACAACACCGCTGTGGCGTAATGTTTGTCCCCTTTGAAATAGCGTTAACCCACAAAGGTATTACAGTTCGGCCTCTAATTGCGCTAAATATTGCTGCATAAATAGTGTCCTTTTATGGGCTTCACGCTTGGCTGAATGGGTGTGCATAGTGTCTGCTAAGGTTAATAGCTTTGTTTTAAAATGATCAATCGCAAATCGACGATCATCAGGCACTCGAGACTGACACCAAGGGTCGTCGCTGCAATATAAACTAGCCCCTAAATGTGTACTCACCTGTAAACATCTTGCGATACCAATTGCGCCTAATGCATCTAACCTGTCAGCATCTTGCACTATTTTAGCCTCAAGGCTCATAGGCTGAATATTTGCGCTGTAGCTGTGAGCCTCAATAGCATGATGAATCGCCTCAAAATACTGCTGTGGATACTCAATACTGGTTAAAAATTCGATGGCCTTATTGGCTGCATAATAAGCACTTTTAGCTCTGTCTTTATGGTGTTTACCAAACGAAAAACAATCGTGTAAATAGGCAGCAGGGATAACAATCTCACTTTGGGCATCTTCATTTAACGCGAGCGTTTTTGCTGTTTTAACCACTCGGCACACATGGTTAATATCATGTGCCAAATCTTGCTGCATTTGTGTTTTGATAAACTGAAACATCTTATTTTCAAACTTGTTTACCACTAGCCACCTACTCTTATTGTTTATTGCAAGTTGTGTTTCTTGACAATATTTCGTGTTTCGCACTTATACCGTACATTTATAAGCGCACATCATTTCATCAGCCAATGATAGCCTAAGTAACCTGAGATCGGGATAATAAATGCCTTTCAAACAGTCCTTTGCCCTGCTCACTGCGTTGAATCGACGCGTCAATTCGCCTTGTTAGCAGAACAAATGACAAGCTTGAAAGTGAGAATGGGTAACATGTTGATTTTAAATAGTATAAGTTCATCCCTTATCCCGAGCTCAGGTTAAGTAAAATTTAGCTGAGCGACGTTAGTTTAAATGCACTTTAAACGAATACCATTTCATACTAATAACTAATAACTAATAACTAATAACTGAGCGAGTTTAACCGGGCTTAAACAAGACGAATGACTGAATCAATATCGATTCTCTTTCGAAGACATGCAACAAACTTTAAGCCCTGTTAGCACAATAGTGACCATCTGTTCAAAAACAACTTGAACATTCGTTCACAAACTGTTTCAATAGCCATCATTGCTAAACAGTCAAAGGAGCTCACATGCTTAAGTTTTATTTCCACCCTGGTCCAAACCCAATGAAAGTCGCGCTGTTTCTTGCCGAAACCGGCTTACCGTATGAACTTATTCCGGTTGATACCCTAAAAGGTGAGCAACACACAGCAGAATTTAAAAAGATTAATCCTAATGCTAAAACGCCAGCCATTGATGATAATGGCGTGAGAGTTTTCGACTCGAATGCGATTTTATTATACCTTGCTGAAAAATCGGGTAAGTTACAAGGTAAAGTACAAGACCGCGGTGAGTTACTGTCTTGGTTGATGTTTATCGCTACAGGGTTAGGCCCATTTTCAGGTCAATCGGTTCACTTTAGACACCATGCACCAGAAAAAATTGCCTATGCAACCAACCGTTATTTGCGTGAAGCCCAACGCCACTATGAGGTGCTTAACGAACACCTAGCAGGGCGCGAGTTCCTAGTGGGTGACGAATACACCATTGCAGACGTATCTGCATGGGGCTGGATAGATAAAGCAACTGTCGTATTAGGCGAAGAAGGTTTAGCGCCGTACCCAAATCTGCAAGCTTGGTTTAATCGCATCAGCGCTCGCCCAGCCGTTGAAGTGGCACGCAATATTGGTAAAGATGTGGCCTTTAAAGGCGAGTTTGATGAAGAAGCCAAACGAGCTTTCTTCCCGCAGAATTTTCCAAAAGCTTAACTAAAGCTAGACTGAGCTAGTACAGCTCAAGTCATTAAAAAACGCGTAATGCCCTGCACTGCGCGTTTTTATTTGCCCAATCCAAATCCACAGCACTCAACCCTTGATAGTCAATTTGCGACATTATGGTGTTTTTGTAACATTGCGCATTAATTGGTGACCACTTTGAATGCATTCAGCGTTTTTTGATTAAGGCTCGTCATGATTGTTCCCTGTCAAGTAGCGAGAACCCAGAGCAAAAACCGCTGGGCATTCCTTTGTGGCGAGTTACACTGCGTTGCATGACTTCAAAAGAGAACAACTATTAAGTCATTCGCCTTGTTTCAGCCCTTTTAAATTCTCGCAAAGAGATCATTTACTCACGCACAATGGTATTACTACAGGTATTACACAATTTTACTTGTTCTTAGGCGGTTATTTTTCTACTGTTAATGCAGCAATTGAAAATGATTATCAATGAGGTTGATCATGAATACTCACTTACAACACCAAATTCATCACTGGTTACAACAAGACCCCGATCCAAGCACCCGCTCGCAAATACAGGCTTTAGTCGACAACCAAGATGAAGCTGCATTAGCGGCTATGTTTTCTGGACGTTTAGCATTTGGCACCGCTGGGCTTCGTGGGGTAGTAGGCCCAGGTCCCATGGCAATGAACCGCTTAGTGATCAGGCAAACAACAGCAGGGCTAGGCGCATATTTACTCGAACACATTATAGATGCCGCTAATCGAGGCGTTATTATTGGTTATGACGGACGTCATGATTCGTACGCATTTGCTCATGATGCTGCCAGCGTGCTCTGTGCAATGGGCATTACAGTTCGCTTAACATCTCAGGTAGCCGCAACACCACTTGTGGCATTTGGCGTAAAACACTTTAACGCAGCGGCAGGAATTGTGGTGACAGCAAGCCATAATCCACCGCAATACAATGGCTATAAAGTGTATTGGGAAAATGGCGCGCAAATTATTCCACCGCACGACTCAGGTATTGCAGCCCAAATTGAACATGCTGCAACCCAAGCCATCCCATTTATGGCGCTCAGTGCAGCAAAAGACAAACTCGTCTGGCTTAACGATGATTTTTATCAAGCATATCGAGACGCCATTCGCAGCGCGAGTGTATTACAGCAACACGCAAATACTCAGTCTGTTAGTTTGGCCTACACCGCCATGCATGGTGTGGGGGCAGACATGGCAGAGACGGTATTAAAGGATGCTGGATTTACACACATTTATACTGTTGCAGCCCAGCGTGAACCCGATGGTGATTTTCCTACGGTGAATTTCCCAAATCCCGAAGAAAAAGGCGCAATGGATTTAGTGATTGCAGAGGCTAAAAAGCATCAAACCATGCTGGCCTGCGCTAATGATCCTGACGCCGATCGGTTTGCTGTTGCGGTTAAAACTGCTGACAATGACTATAAGATGCTGACTGGCGATCAAGTTGGTGTCTTAATTGGTGAGTATTTATTATCACATGCGCCAGCCCATCAACGACTTGTAGGCACCACGATTGTGTCTTCGAGCTTATTATCAAAAGTAGCACAGTCATTAGAGGCTAGCTGTTACACCACCCTCACCGGCTTTAAATGGTTAATGAATGTGGGAATTAACAAATGCCAAGCTGATAACCAATTTTTATTTGCTTACGAAGAAGCACTTGGCTACACCGTAGGCAGTACGGTATGGGACAAAGACGGTTTATCTGCATTAGTGGCTTTTGCCCAACTGTGTGCTCAATTAGCTGAAAAAGGTCAAACCGTGTGGGATAAGTTAGCGCGAATTTATCGCCAACATGGGTTTCATCTTAACGCTCAGGTAAGCATTGCCCTTAAACCTGATACACCAAACATTGGCGAGCATTTGCGTCAACATCCACCAGCAAACATTGCCGGCTTTGCTGTTAAATCAAGGGATGATTTAAATGAATCGTTGCGCACATTCTCAGATGGTAGTACCGCAGTTATCGATTTACCCAAAAGTGATGTGCTTATTTATTGTCTTGAAAATGGTGCGCGCGTCATTGTTAGACCGTCAGGTACCGAACCTAAGATTAAGTGTTACTACGAAGTGGTTGAGCCCATGACAGCCTCAGATACCTGGCTTAGTGCACAGCAACGTGCAGAGCAAGCCATGGCTGACTTTATTCAAGCACATCAGGCTAGCCTACCCGATTAGTGTATTACCCCTGATAAATCCCAAAATGTTAAACACCTGTTAAATTTGTCAGGTGTTTTCGTTTGTTTGAAAAGCTAATTTAACAAACTGTTTGTATTAGTAAATTTCACTATACCTATGTGTCATTATATATGCCGTATTAAACTAACCAACCCTATATCAAACCGATCTATACACCAGCAAAAATGCTCTATAATGTTACAAAAATTCTATTAACGTTATCGCAGGATTGCTAATGTATAAAAGTCTCGTGTCTTTGGCGGTCGTCGCCAGTGTTTCAGCCCCAACGGCTATGGCAGCAGAAGAAGGTCAAAACCTTGAGCGCATTCAGGTTGTTGGCTCTCGTATCGCGTTGCGCACCGCAACAGACAGCCCTACACCGGTTGATATTATTACCTCGGAGCAACTTGAAGCTACAGGTATCACTGAAACAGCAAAAGCACTGCAATTTGCAGCACCTAGCTACAGCTTTCCATTTTCATCAATCACAGACGGGAGCGATGCGGTACGCCCAGCCAGTTTACGTGGCATGTCACCCGATCACACATTAGTGTTAGTAAATGGTAAACGCCGTCACGGTTCAGCGTTAGTGCATTTATCAGGCACAGTGGGTAAAGGCTCGTCTAACGTTGATTTAAATGCTATCCCAATGACAGCAATCAAACGCATTGAAATTTTGCGTGATGGCGCATCTGCGCTTTATGGTTCAGATGCCATCGCTGGGGTGATCAACGTTGTCTTAAAAGACAGCGAAGAAGGCGGCAGCATTTCAACTCAAGTGGGGCAAACCTATGAAGGTGATGGCGAGCAAGTGCGTGTTGGCGTTAACCAAGGGTTTAGTATTAGCGATGATGGTTTTGTTAACGTATCCTTAGAAGCTCACCAAAAGAATTCAACCAACCGTGCCGGTTTAGACCCGCGTCAACAGTACCCTACTTTAGCTGATGGCAGCTTAGATCCTCGTGAAGAAACGTTTGATCGCTTAAACCACCATGTTGGTGACAGCGATTATGATAATTACGGCTTATTTGCCAATGCAGAGCAAGCCATCAGTGACACCAGCAAAGTCTATGCTTTTGGTGGTGTCAGTAAGCGCAACTCCACCTCGGGCGCTTTTTATCGCCGTGCGTTAGATTCACGTAATATTATCGAAGTGTACCCTGACGGCTATTTACCACTCATTAGCCCAGAAATTATCGATTACTCTTTCTTGTTAGGTTATGACGTTGAAATTGGTAAATGGACAATTGACGCATCTGCTGGCTACGGCAGCAACAGCTTTGAATATAACGTTGAAAACACCATTAATGCATCTTTAGGCCCAACCAGCCCAACCGATTTTTATGCCGGAACCTTGTCTAATAACGAGTTAAACCTCACCTTAGATGCCTCTAGCTATTACGATTTTTATAATGACTCAGAACTCGTGGTCGCCACAGGTGTAACTTTCCGTGAAAGTGGCTATGAAATTGAAGCCGGACAAGAAGAGTCTTACATTTTAGGTGATTACCAAGGTAAAGCTGGGGGCAGCCAAGGATTTGGTGGCTTTACTAAAGAATCTGAAGTCAATGAAGATCGTACTAACGTTGGCTTATATGTTGAACTTGAAAACCAGCTAACCACTGACTTTTATTGGGCCGCAGCAGTGCGCTACGAAAATTATTCTGATTTTGGTAGCAACACCAGTTGGAAATTGTCTGGGCGTTATGATCTAACCGATAAGATCGCGTTTCGTTTAACTACAGACACCGGGTTCCGTGCGCCAAGTGTCCAACAACTATACTTTACCAACGTGTCGACCTTTTTTGACCCAGATCCAGTCACGGGTGAGTTTGTTCCTCGCGAATCAGGTACGTTTAACCAGCTATCGCCAATTAAAGAAGCATTAGACATTCCCGATCTTAAAGCTGAAATTTCACACTCTTACAGTGCTGGTTTAGTGTATAACGGTGACAATGGCTTTACAGCGACATTAGATGCCTATCAAATTAATGTCGATGACCGCATTATTTTGTCTGGTTCAGTTGATCAAGAAAGCTCACCTGTTATTGCTGCAGCACTTGCTGGCACCAACGCAGAATCGGCGCGTTTCTTTATGAACGCAGTAGACACTGAAACCCAGGGGGTTGATTTGGTTATGACACAACAATTTGACCTCGGTCAGTTTGGTGACGTGTCGGCTAACCTTGCTTACTCATACAAAGAAACTGACATTGAGTCAGTTAACTTACCAACTATTCTAAATGGTTTAGAAAGTGAGTTGTTTGATCGCATTGAAGAAATTCGTATGACCGAAGCAACCTCAAAGCATTCAGGTAACATTGGTTTTACGCATCATTATGATGACTTCACAACTAACTTACGCTTTAGTTATTTCGGCGATTACACCGTGGGATATTCATCAAGTGAAGTTGAATACGATGCAAAATGGACAACAGACTTAAGTACACGTTACCAAGCCACTGATGCTTTGGCGGTTACACTTGGGGTACAAAACCTATTTGATACCTACCCAGAGAAACGTCCTGAAGACAATAACTTCAATGGAATTTTTGTTTACCCGCTGACAAACACTCCATTTGGGTTTAACGGTGGTTATTACTACTTAGATCTACGTTACACTTATTAATAGCCCCACAATCAGTTAACCTTTGTTTCAATAAGTAGCGTTAGTTGTTAATAAAAAAGCACCACCATGGCGGTGCTTTTTTTTATAGGTTAAATGCTTGCGTTAATACTCATCAGCATAAGTCATCACAGATTGCGTAGAAATAAACCCTTAGAACAAGGCATAAATTGCAGCGATGTTGTAAGCGATGTTAATCAGTCAGCATGGTCACATTTTTGCGCTGATTGGCATCACTACTGATATAACTTTTCAATGTATTGTTTAGCGACCGCGGCCCACGTAAAACGTTGTTGCGATGCACATTGAGTGACCCTTTGCCACGCAGGTGTGTTGTATAACGCCAAGACTTGATTAAAGCGTTCAACTAATTCAGTCCCTTGCAGCGAAAGAGATTCGCCTGTAAAAGACCATCCACTTACATTATCAATAATGGTGTCTTTTAACCCACCCACAGCATGGACTAAACAAGGTTGACCTGCTCGCATGGCTAACATTTGACTAATGCCACAGGGTTCAAATGAACTTGGCATTAAAAACAAATCGCCGCCTTGGTATAACATGTCAGACAGTGACTCATCGTAACCATGCATAAACACAAGATTATCATGTTTTGCTGCAACCGCTTGTAGTTGCTGTGCTATGTGTTTATCGCCACTGCCTAATAATAACAAGACGCCATCAGGTTGGCGTTGCTTTAATGTATTAAGTAGAGCCGAAAGCACCGTTATTGGCTGCTGATGGCCATGACGGTCAATAAAAGGCTGCAATAAAATAAGCACTTTTTGGGATGTTAAACGCCCTACCGATGTCAGTAGAAAAGGAGCCTTTAACGTTTGTGCTCGTAACGCATTGGCTACGCTCAGTTGTGATAATCGACACAGAGCGATGGTGTCTATGGCACTCACTTGCGGCACTTTTGTTTGCCATGCTAATACGGCATTTTGTGCTTTTGTTAGCAGTGCCGCATAGTCACAATCACTGTTTATTTCGCCTGGGTGATTGTCATACATACAGCCATTAATAATACCAACTAAGTTATGCTGCTTCGCTTTTTCAGCCAAATCATCTTCAAGCCCTTCGCCGCCAAAAAAGCCCTTTGCATGATCTGACGGCAACAGTACTTCTTGCGCATAAGTTGGCGACACTAAATGCACTTTATCACTGAGTACAATTCCCATTCGCATAGGATTGATACAATTAGCATAACGTGGATCAAATAAGCTTATTTTCGATATGGGTTTTAACCGAGTTGCATATTGTGGAAACCACGCCGAAAATGATGACTCATCACCATTAAATGGCCGTATTCCCTGTAAGGCTAAATTATGGATGGTATAAACACAGACCATGTCATTAAGGCGGTCAAACTCATCAACACATGTTTTTAACATGGCCACCATAGCTGCATGCCAGTCATGTAAATGCAGTACATGGTATTTAGGTAAAATATTGTCGACTAAACAGGTTGCGACACACAAAGAAAATAACGCAAATTTGCTCGCATCATCGGCAAAGGGTCTATCATCTGCACCATTACAATACACTTGCCCGTTATGATTAAATAACGGGTGATCGAATAAATACACCATAGGTGGATTCGATTGTAATTGTTCAGGAGACATCATCACGTGTGACATGCTCATTGATGCAGAGAGATCATTTTTAGTCGATGGCCTCGGCATACAAAACACCTTAACACTATGACTTGTTCCTGAAAAATTCACCTTAATATTGGCATAATGCTTAGCAGAGTAATGCGCGGCTAAAAAACCATAATTGGGCATTGCCACATCTGCAATTACACCACATTGCGCCAAAGCAGGCGGTAAATCGCGAATAACATCCGCCATACCGCCAACTTTTGCCCCCTGTAATGCATCGTTTTCTGCTGCCACCAGCAAAACGCGTTTTACATTGTCCTGGGTCATTAAAGGATCCTTATTCGTAACCAACCGCTAAACCTAACATCTTACGCGTCACCAAAGTAATCCCTTTTTCAGACACCCTAAACCCTCGAGCACGATCGTGTTCTTGGTTATAACCAATAACCATGCCATCAGGAATAATACAGCCGCGATCAATAATTGCGTTTTGAATTTTACAATTTTTTAGTACCACGACATCGGGCAATAACACCGAATCTTTTACCAATGAATACGAGCACACTCTTACTTCATCAAACAACACACTGCGTTTCACTTTTGCCCCAGAAATAATACAACCGCCAGAGACAATAGAATCAACAGCCATGCCTCGGCGATCATCGTCGTCAAACACAAATTTTGCGGGGGGTAGTTGCTCTTGATATGTCCAAATAGGCCATTTTGCATCATACAAATTTAGTTGGGGTGTGGGTGACAGTAACTCCATATTTGCCTGAAAAAACGAATCTAACGTACCCACATCACGCCAATAAGCCGGTTCATCTGGCACGGCACTGGTAAACGGATAAGCATACACATTAAATTGTTCAATAATGGCAGGAATAATGTCTTTACCAAAGTCGCGGTCTGAGTTTTCGTTTTTAGCATCTTTTTTTAACTGGTCGAACAAAAACTTGGTGTTAAAAACATAATTGCCCATCGAAGCCAAGCACTTTTCAGGATCATTGGGTGTGGGTTTAGGATGAGCGGGCTTTTCTTCAAAACCGACCACTCGCATGTTTTCATCCACTTCCATAACGCCAAACGCCCCTGCCGCTTCTGCTATCGGTGTTTCTAAACAGCATACTGTCATGTCGGCACCCGACTCTGCATGAGCCGCTAACAGCCCTGCATAATCCATGCGATAAACATGATCACCAGACAAAATCATCACATATTTGGGAATTTCATGGCGAATAATGTCGATATTTTGAAACACAGCATCGGCGGTTCCTTGATACCAATTACCAGAGGTTTGTTGTGATGCCGGTAAAATCTCAACCGATTCACCCAATTCTTTTTTAAAATGGCCCCAACCACGTGTGACATGCCTAATCAATGAATGGGATTTATACTGAGTCACAACCCCAACCCGGCGAATACCTGAGTTAATGCAATTTGATAGCGGGAAATCGATTATGCGAAATTTACCACCAAAATACAGAGCAGGTTTTGCACGCCAATCGGTTAACTCATACAAACGAGAACCGCGACCACCGGCTAAGATGATTGCATAGGTATCACGAGTTAAATTACTAATATAACGAACATTACTCATAAGCAGACTCCATTCGACTTTTAATTAAAAGCCACAATTAATAAGCACATATCCACGACTTACATTACGACTTGGCGATGTTGGCATCGCCTACCATACCCAATCAACCTCGCCCTTTGTGCACCGCTCATCACGTCCATTTCTTTGTTGAAAAGCCTATAAAGGGAATGCCATTACGTCGACTTTTCGCATCGAACTGAACCTTATGAGCGGTTCTGTACTGTGCATCTTCAGGTAAATTGGGTATACACTACTTTTTCATCCAAATATCATCGCGATAACCCGATATGGTGTTGTCACTTGAAAAGCGGCCACTGGCGGCGCTATTTCGAATACTCATTTGCTGCCATTTAGCTTGATCTAAATAGGTGGCAGAAACCTGTTCTTGAGCAATTCGGTAACTGTCAAAATCGGCGGCTGTCATCCACTGATCGTATGGATCAACAATTGACGCAATAATATGATCAAATATACCTGGCTCAACTAAGTTGAAATGACCACTCTTAAGCATGTTCATCACCCCGCTAAGGGCTGGCGATGCTTCAATCAATTTTTGTGGCTGATAATCGGCTTTTGCTTGTGCAACTTCATGGGCATTTAAGCCAAACAAGAAAAAGTTTTCTTTACCCACTTCTTCTAGCATTTCAATGTTGGCACCATCTAATGTGCCAATGGTCAATGCACCGTTCATCATAAATTTCATATTACCAGTACCAGAAGCCTCCTTACCTGCGGTTGATATTTGTTCAGACAGATCGGTACCTGGGCAAATCTTCTCCATTGCACTGACGTTATAGTTTGGCAAGAATGCCATTCTCAAATAAGGGGTGACTAAGGGATCAGAATTCACCATGTGCGCGACATTATTAGCCAGCTTGATGATTTGTTTTGCCATGGCATATCCCGGTGCAGCTTTACCACCAATCAGTACACAACGAGGTGCCATACCTTCTGTGTCACCATTTAAAATACGGCGGTATAAATGAATCACATGCAAAATATTGAGTAATTGACGTTTATATTCGTGGATCCGTTTAACCTGAACATCAAACATCATTTTCGGGTCAAAGTTGACACCGCATTGCTGCTCAACAAATTCACATAATGCTTCTTTATTGGCCAATTTAATCTGCGCCCATTCATTCACAAACGCCTTATCTTTGGTAAAGGCATTGATTGCAGCAAGACGGGTTAAATCGGTAATCCATTCATCACCTAGACGACGAGTCATTAATGCAGCCAGTTTTGGATTGCAGTACGCCAACCAGCGTCTTGGGGTGACGCCATTGGTTTTATTGTTAAATTTGTGTGGCCATAATTGATAGAAATCACTAAATAGGCCTTGTTTGAGCAGTTCGGTGTGTAGGCCGGCAACCCCATTGACAGAAAAACTGGCAACAATCGCTAAATACGCCATTCGAATTTGTTGTTCAGCCCCCTCTTCGATAATCGACATTTCGGCGAGTTTTTTGATGTCACCAGGCCAATGATGAGCCACTGTCTCTAGGTATCTTGCGTTGATTTCAAAGATGATTTCAACAATGCGCGGCAGCATGTTTTTCATCATTGAAACTGGCCAACGCTCTAGTGCCTCTGGCAATAAAGTATGGTTGGTATAAGCCATCGATTGACTGGTGATATCCCATGCTTGATCCCAGCCTAACCCGTATTTATCCATCAATAATCGCATTAACTCTGGCACCGCGATACTAGGATGAGTGTCATTTAATTGCAGTACATTTCGGCGACTGAATTCACTAAAATCTTCACCAAATTTAGCCACGTAACGTGCTAATAAATCTTGTAAACTGGCAGACGATAAAAAGTATTGCTGCCTAAGCCTTAACTCTTTGCCGTTTACGCTCGCATCATTGGGGTATAACACCATGGTGATTTGTTCAGCCAGATTTTTAGTGGCAACGGCTTCAGCATAATCACCGTCGTTAAACTCTGCTAAATCAAACTCATCGTTTGCTTCGGCTTTCCATAAGCGTAAGGTGTTAATTCGGCCATTTTTAAAGCCTGGAATTGGCATATCGTAAGGTACAGCTAAAACATTTTGCGTATTGGACCACACATGATGGCGGCGGCCATCTTTGTCGACATAAGTTTCGGTATGACCAAAAAAGGGAACACTCACAATACGATTAGCAATACGAACCTCCCATGGATTGCCATGTCGCAACCAACGATCGGGTCGTTCCACTTGATAACCATCAACAATTTTTTGGGCAAACATGCCATATTGATAACGGATACCATAACCGGTTACAGACAAATCAAGACTGGCACAACTGTCTAAAAAGCAAGCAGCCAGTCGACCTAATCCACCGTTGCCAAGACCTGCATCTTGTTCTACCTGCTCAAGCTCTTCCAGCGAAATGGCATAATCGGTTAAGACTTTTTTGGCTTCGTCAGTTAAATCTAAACTTAACAAAGCATTGCCAAGCGCCCGGCCCATTAAAAACTCGAGCGACAAATACGCCACCTGTTTTTGCTGGTACTGATTGTCTTTAAGGCGTGTTTCACGCCAATTATCCAACATTTGTTCTTTAACACTTTCGGCAACTGCAGTTAATAGTTCCTCTTTTTCATGTTCATCCCGGCATAAACCATAACGAATATGGCGGGCCAGCGAAGCGCCTAACGTGTCACACGGCTCGCATGGCTCTGATGTTTGAGACACAGGAGTTACTGCCTTGGTGGTTTTAGTCGGCTTTTTGCGTGGTGCCGAGGCTTTTTTTACGCTGGCACTTTCTTTAGCTGTGGTCATCCATTACTCCTTGGTAAACTCGGTATGAAATAACATTAAACTGCGATCCATTAATACAACGGGTTGGCTGGTATCTGCGTCTGGCTCTGATTCTTGGGTATGCAATAAACAATGCCAATGTTTTAAATGAGCAAATTGCGGTAACGTAAACTCATGCGCTTGGCTATCGGCGTTGATCAGTAATAGCAATGCTTCTGTGCTTTCTGGCACGGCGCCGACATCTGCATGGCCTAAATTACCCGTTATAATCACACTGAGTGTGCGTGTGTGATGCTCACACCAATGTGATTTTGTCATCGCCTCACCTTGGCGATTAAACCAAGCTAATCCGTTGTCAAATAAGGCTTCTGGCTTATGAATAAATGCTTGATGGCATAACATAGGAAAGCGTTTGCGCAAATTGATTAATTGCGCAGTAAAACTCACCAGTGACCAATCGATATTGTCCCAATCAAACCAACCTATTGGGTTATCTTGGCAATAGGCATTGTTATTACCTTGCTGACTTTGCCCAGACTCATCACCGGCAAGCAACATAGGCACCCCTTGCGAGAGCAGCAAGCAAGTCAATAAATTGCGTTTTTGACGAGAGCGAATAGCATTAATGACAACATCATCGGTTTCTCCTTCTACACCATAATTATCACTGCAGTTTTCTTGATGGCCATCACGGTTATCTTCACCATTGGCAAGATTATGCCGATCGCGATAACTGACAAGATCATGCAAGGTAAAACCATCATGGCTGGTGATAAAGTTAATGCTAGCTGAAGGGCCACGGCCATTGTGTTCAAAAAAGTCACTTGACCCATGGAAACGTTTTGCAAATTCTGGCAATAAACCACTGTCGCCGCGCCAAAAACGGCGCATTGCGTCGCGGTATCTGTCATTCCATTCACTAAAGGCAACCGGATAATTACCCAGCTGATATCCACCAGGTCCTATGTCCCATGGCTCGGCTATCAATTTAACCTTACACAATATTGGGTCTTGGGTGATGGCATCAAAAAATCCACTACCGGGATCAAACCCATATACCTCACGGCCAAGGCAACTGGCTAAATCAAAGCGGAATCCGTCAACCCCCATGATTTCAACCCAGTATCGTAATGAATCCATTACCAACATAAGCACTTGAGGGTGATTCAAGTTAAAAGTATTACCACAGCCGGTGTCATTAATATTAAAACGCTTTTCGTTAGGCAATAAACGATAATAGCTGGCGTTGTCTATTCCTCTAAAACTGTAGGTTGGCCCTAGATGATTGCCTTCTGCCGTATGGTTAAACACAACATCGAGGATAACTTCAATACCCGCTTGATGAAGACGAGACACCAACCGCCTAAACTCTGTTATATCCCCGTTTTTATCGGCAATATAACCACTGTGTGGTGCCATAAATGCAATGCTGTTGTAGCCCCAATAATTGTTCAGTCCTTTGTCGGTTAAAAAGGGTTCATCAAAAAAACCATGTACGGGTAACAGTTCAACCCCTGTAATCCCCAGATTTTGCAAATAATCAATAACAGGTTGGCTCGCAAGGCCTGCAAAGGTGCCTTGTTTTGTCGATTCAATGTGAGGGTGCTGCTTGGTAAAGCCTTTCACATGGGTTTCAAACAGCACACTTTTATTTAAAGGCTTTGTTAAAGGTGCAATAGGGATCTCTGCAACAAAGTCGCAACTGATAACCTGACATTTGGGCATATATGCCGCACTGTCTTGGGTGTCAAAAGACAAGTCCTCATTTTTGTCAGTAACATCGTATCCATACAATGCTGGATGTTGAATCACCTCACCGACGAGTTTTTTGGCATAGGGATCTAACAATAATTTGTGGTGATTAAAACGATGGCCTAATTCTGGTTGATAAGGGCCAAATACACGGTATCCATACAATAATCCCGCCTCAGCCCCTTTTAGATGGCAATGCCAAATTTGCCGAGTATTGTCACGCATAATATATTGCGCAACTTCGACTTGACCACTGGGGTCAAAAAGGCATAACACCACTTTGGTTGCATGGGCTGAAAACAATGAAAAATTAACCCCATTTTCATCAAGGGTTGCACCTAATGGATAAGGGTAGCCACTGGTCATGTCCATAACAAAGCCCTGTATGTTAAAAACCGTAAGTGGTTCATCAATAAGTTCTACTCGATATCATCAAGCGACTCTGGAATAAAAAACGCACATCCTAGTGGTGGCACAGTAATCACGATACTGTTATCCATGCCCTGCCACTGGGTTGCTGACACTGCGCACGGCCCATCATTAACAACATGACTACCACCATAATGATCATGATCACTGTTAAGCACTTCTATGTAGTTTTCATTATTGGGTACACCAACTCGAAACCCCTGGTGTACCTGAGGCGACATGTTGACAACAACGACGACGTGCTGCTGTTTATCTTCGCCATAGCGACAAAACACCAAAATGTTATTGTCGGCATTATGACAATCGAGCCAGGCAAACCCCTCACTTTGATGATCACATTCATACAATGCGGGTGTATGTTGGTAAAACTGATTGAGGTCGCGTACCCAGTCTTGAATACCCTGATGAGGGGCATAGTCAAGTAAATGCCAATCCAAGCTTTGGTTATGATTCCATTCATTACGCTGGGCAAATTCATTACCCATAAACAGCAGTTTTTTACCCGGATGAGACCACATAAAGCCATAATAGGCACGCAAAGTAGCAAACTTCTGCCAATCGTCTCCGGGAATTTTATGCAGTAAAGACCCTTTGCCATGTACGACCTCGTCGTGGCTAAGAGACAAGATAAATTGTTCGGTGTAGGCATAAACAAGGCTAAAGGTCAGTTCGCCATGGTGATAACGCCGATAAAGGGGATCACAACTGATGTAACGTAACGTGTCGTTCATCCAGCCCATGTTCCATTTAAAGCCAAAACCTAACCCATTGTGATCCGTGGCTTGCGTGACACCAGGCCATGCCGTGGACTCTTCTGCAATCATGTTGATGCCCGGAAAACACTGATACATACGCGCATTTAATTCTTGTAAAAAGTGAATGGCTTGCAGGTTTTCACGTCCACCAAATTCATTGGGGATCCATTGATCGGCATTTCGACTGTAATCGAGGTAAAGCATTGAAGACACTGCGTCTAATCGTAAACCGTCAAAGTGAAATTCATTGAGCCAATAATGGGCATTACTGAATAAAAAACTGCGTACTTCAGCGCGGCCATAGTTATAAATTAATGTATCCCAATCCGGATGTTCGCCTTTACGCGGGTCTTGGTGTTCATATAAATGACTGCCATCAAAACGAACCAATCCATGGGGATCTTTTGGAAAATGAGCCGGTACCCAGTCAAGCAACACTGCGATGTCTTGCTGATGGCAGGCATCGATAAACGCTTTAAGGCCGTTAGCATCGCCAAACCGATAAGTTGGAGCATATAAGCCAACGGGTTGATATCCCCATGAGCCATCAAATGGATATTCACTGATTGGCATCAATTGCAAATGGGTAAAGCCCATTTCTTTTACATAGGGCACTAATTCACTGATTAACTGATCGTAATCTGTATATGATTGTCCATCATCACCCGTACGACGCCATGAAGCTAACTGCACCTCGTAAATAGACATAGGTTGGCTATGACTTTTACGCAAAACTCTTTGATTAAGCCAATCACTGTCCTGCCATTGAAAATCTTCTTCAGTCGGGATTTTGGAGGCATTATGAGGCGATGGTTGCATTGAAACCGCATAGGGATCAGATTTCACCACTGTATTGCCATAAACGTCAGTAATGGCAAATTTATAATGTTGCTCAGCGTCTACTTCAACAATAAAAATATCCCACAATCCACTGGCTGGATGAAAACGCATCACATGGCGCTTTGGATCCCATACATTAAAGTCACCAATCACCGCCACTTTTTTGGCATTAGGTGCCCATACACAAAAATGAATGCCTTTAACACCGCTGTGCTCACGCCAATTTGCCCCTTGAAATCCATAGGCTTGTAGTTGGCTACCTTCACTAAATAAATACACATCTTGAGGATTTAATAAGCTGTCAAATTGATACGGGTCGGTAACTGTTTGTTCACACAATGGGTATTTAACGTTAAGTGTGTAGGCAAATGGATTGACTCTGCGTCCCATTTTGCCCGCAAATAACCCTTGCTCATCAACCTGCTCTAAACTTGCCACCTTACGGCCATCTTTAGCGCTGATAACATCAACCGCCAAGGCTCCGGGAATGTAACAACGAACAATCAAGGCTTTACCGTCTTTTGCGCTGTGCATACCGAGCACAGAAAACACATCGGTGTAATCACCATTTATTAACGCTTTATCACTACCTTGCTCAAAATAGGTTTTGGCTACAGTCATATACATAATCCATTATTGTTTTGAGTTATTGGATAAAGACACATTTGCAGCATAAGCATGACTGCTAGTCTGTCTTGATTGTTTGATCACAGTCATTCTTTGCTGCACTTTAGCGCTTTGCGACATTTGTTGAATGCTCAAGGGTAAACGGCGTTGCCAATTAGGAAACTCTTTCCAGGTACCGGGAATATTCACCCCATGTTTATCAGCAACTAGGTCACTTAATTGCACACTAAATAACTGGGAATTGCCTTTGGCCACGACACTCAGCCACGCCAAAATCACAGTATCAAAGTCCAACTCGTCGGTATTTTCCACAGCAGGATGTGCTAAAGCGCCTTCTCGATTAAGTAATTCAATCAATTGTTGTTTTTCTAGCTGACGCTGAGCTAAAAGCTGATGTAATTTATGATCAGAATCAATAAGCTCAAGCTTACGACGTAACTTGAGGTCTTCCGCTGTCCACCATGCGGTAATAGTGGGGACATCGTGATTAGCTAACATCATTAGGCTATGCTGTTTATAGTCTTTAGGCGATTTAAATCCATCGTGACCCTTGCAAAAATAAAACAACTCATTTGAAAAAATACCCGCCTTTTGCAAACGAGATACGATTTCCGGAGGAACAATGCCTAAATCTTCGCCAATCACAATGCACCGAGCTCGCTGGCTTTCAAGGCACACAATGGCCAGTAAAGTGTCAACCGGATAATACACATAACTGCCCTCGCCCAAGTCACGATTAAGCGGCCACCACCAAAGGCGTAGCAGGCTCATTACATGGTCGATACGTAATGCGCCGCAGCTTTGCATGTTACTTCTAACAAGTTGAATAAAATGACTAAAATCATGTTGTTTTAGTTTAACGGGATCAAATGGCGTTAAGCCCCAATTTTGTCCTTGCTCTGCAAAAGGATCGGGTGGTGCACCAATACTGGCGTTATCACAAAACAAGCCTAAATTCGCACTCACTTCTGCACCATGGCTCACTGCGCCTACCGCTAAATCCCTAATCAACCCAATACTCATGCCACATTGCTTAGCATTAAGCTGACATGCTTCAAGTTGCTCGTTGGCGACAAACTGTAAGTACAAATAAAAGCCGGCATCTAAGTTGAAAAAATTAGATACTAACTCCATTTCCCTTGCAACAAACTGCATCAATGCTGGTTTATCATTTTCAACAAACGCTAAATAAGCTAGATACCTTGCAGTTTCATGCTTAGCATGTTGCTGACAAAAAATTTGATACAACTTTTCAAATATTGCATATTTGATGCTATGCACTTCTTGATAATTAATTAACTGCGATTGATTGATTACCTGTTTTTTTTGCAACCATTTTTGGCTTGTTAATTCAGCTTCTATTGCTTTGTATTCATGTACCGCTTCAATTTGAATATAAAGAGGGTTTAAGCGGCGCCTGTCTGTTGGACTATAAGGACTTGGGTTTTCAGGTTGGCTAATATCGAGTGCATGTAATGGATTAAGCAAAATAAAATCAGCGCCACTTCGGGCTGCATAATCTATCAATTCGGCTAAATTGCCAAAATCTCCAATGCCCCACTGCTCATCATTTCGCAAAGCATACAACTGGGCGTTAATTCCCCATGGTCGTGATTGACCTGTTAGAGCAAGCTGTTCCATTCGCCCTTGGTAAGCCACCTGCGGCGCAATCATAATTTGACCATATAACGTATGCGGCCTGGCAGCATCACCAATAAAAGCCAGACTAATGTGGTGATACCCTAAATGCAGATTGGGTTTATCCAGCTCAAGACGGTATTGACAATATCGTTGACCATTAATGTGATACTCACCAACAATGACGCAATCATCGCGCGATACTGTCACCGCTAAGGTATCAATCGTTTCGCCAAACACGGTTATTTGCATGGCAAAGGGGTAATTATCTGGCAACTGAATATCAATGTGTGGAGTGTCAATTTCACACCATTGAAAACGATGTAAGGGTTCCAACCAGGGGGCGACATCTAGCTGCTCTATGCGTTTTGCCACCTTGGCGTCAGTAAGTATTTGGGCATACTCAGATGGATCACATTGATGTTGATTGAACGATGTCGGTAACAACATCGTGGTTAATATTCCCTGCCGATCCGTAGCAGGAATGTGCACAAGATTACCGAAACAATCGATAAACTCTGCTCCAACGCCTTGCAAATATAGCAACTTCTCCAGTCCCATATTTGTCCTTCCTCGCGATTATTAACTGCATTAATTCCAGCAGTTAGCATGCCAGTTAATCGTAACAAATTGACTACAAATAAATGGCACTAACATGACAGAAATATAGTATTTAAAATCATCGAGTTAATTGAAAAAAACATAATTAAAACAACTGTATAATACAGTTGTTTTAGCTGGCCATATTGCACTATAAAAGAGCGACTCAAGCCAAAACGGTGCAAATTTTATACGTAAAAAGTGGCAAATTGCGATAACATGGCACGGCGTTATAGACTCATTAAACAAGACAAGATCTATTGAAAATGACATAGTGCGAGTATGTATGTGGTTTTCAATAGCCCATGATATTGACACTGTCATAGACCAAGCGGGCAAAGAGACATAAGCGATTAATGAACAAACACGAATTTATAGTGCGCTATCGATTACATCAATTAACGGCTGCTATTACCTCAGCGCCAAGCTCGTACAGAGGACGACAAGCAGCTGTATTAATTCCAATAATAGAAATAGAACAGCACTTGCACATCATATTGACCCAGCGAGCAATGCATTTACGCCATCATCCGGGGCAAATCAGTTTTCCTGGCGGTAAAGTTGAGCCATTTGACAGTAATGCCATTGAAACGGCACTGCGAGAAGCCCATGAAGAAATTGGATTAACGGCTAATAATGTCGAAGTACTGGGTGTATTCCCTGCACATAAAACATTCACAGGCTTTGAGATCACGCCTGTGATTGCGTTAGTGAAACAGCCATTTAAACTGCTTATCGATCCGGGTGAAGTTGCAGACTGTTTTACTGTACCATTGAGTTTTTTTATTGATCATAATAATCGACATCAGGTGTTTCACTACCGCCATGGCAAACGCTACCATGTACACTTTATGCCATTTGAAGAGCGATTTATTTGGGGGGTTACCGCGGCAATCATTGATTTATTATGCCGCCATATCACTGAAAAATAATGGGTAACACACCATTTTAAATAACATAGCGGATATACAATCCAGCAGATAGTGACACAACAAGCAACAAGGGGATGTTGACCCAAAAGCCAATTCTGGTGGTTGTTTTTGCATAAAAGTTTACCAGCAAATTTAAGAAGCTCACTGCAGCACAACACCAAATTAAATACTCAAGTTTAATCGTTAAGTCTGGATCCCAATACAAACGTACTGATACCCCTTTACTTAAAAAATAACCTACCGCACGGTCGGGTCGGGCTTCACCATAAATAATCAACGCATAAATGGCCAAGCTCCAGCCTAAAATCGATAATACGGTCAACACTACTTGCAAAACACCTAATCGAGACATGTCCTTATCCTTGGGTAAACACTATATGGCAACGTGATGTCACCTTATTATGAATCACGGTAATATCAGTAATTGATAGATTCGGCTTTAAGGCTTAATTCGCTCATTTGCCAAATATTTAGCCGACTTACCTAAAAGTAACACAATAATCACTATAGAATAGCGTTTTCAGCTTGAGAAAAGCCACCAGCAAGGTAAGATAAACCCAAATTTTATATTCATAATTCGATACGTTGGAGAATTAAGCAACAATGAGCATTACATCTGTCGCTTCTGTATTTAAAGGTGAACACGCCATCGGTTCGCAAGTCACTGTACGTGGCTGGGTGAGAACTCGCCGTGACTCTAAAGCTGGTATTTCTTTCTTGGCCGTTTACGACGGTTCATGTTTCGACCCAATACAAGGTGTCGTGCCAAACAGCCTCGCCAATTACAATGACGATGTATTGAAATTGACTGCTGGCTGTTCTGTTGTCATGACAGGCGAAATCGTCGCCTCTCCTGGAGCAGGCCAAGCATTTGAGTTACAAGTTTCTGCGGTTGAAGTGACCGGATTTGTAGATGATCCAGACACTTACCCAATGGCAGCCAAACGCCACTCGATTGAACATTTACGTGAACTCGCTCACTTACGCCCACGTACTAACATTATTGGTGCTGTTGCTCGTGTACGTAACTGTTTATCGCAAGCTATTCACCGTTTTTACCATCAAGAAGGGTTTATCTGGGTATCGACCCCACTTATCACGGCTTCAGACTGTGAAGGTGCTGGTGAAATGTTCCGTGTTTCAACATTAGACATGGAAAACTTACCACGCACACCTGCAGGGAAAGTTGATTACGACAAAGACTTTTTTGGTAAAGAATCGTTTTTAACGGTATCGGGTCAGCTAAATGCTGAAACCTATGCCTGTGCCTTGTCTAAAGTGTATACCTTTGGCCCAACTTTCCGCGCTGAAAACTCAAACACGACTCGCCACCTTGCCGAGTTTTGGATGGTTGAGCCTGAAGTGGCCTTTGCAACATTAGATGATGCCGCTAAATTAGCTGAAAGAATGCTTAAATTTGCATTTAACGCTGTATTAGAAGAACGCATGGACGATTTAAGCTTCTTTAATGACCGTGTAGATAAAACCGTTATTGAACGTTTGCAATCATTCGTAAGCAGTGATTTTGCTCAAGTTGATTACACCGATGCTGTTGAAATCCTTAAAAGCTGTGGTAAACAATTTGAGTTCCCTGTTGAATGGGGTATCGATTTACAATCTGAGCACGAACGTTACCTAGCAGAAGAACACTTTAAAGCACCAGTGGTTGTTAAAAACTACCCGAAAGACATTAAAGCCTTCTACATGCGCCTAAACGACGATGGTAAAACCGTTGCGGCAATGGACGTGTTAGCACCAGGCATTGGTGAGATCATTGGTGGTGCGCAACGCGAAGAGCGTTTAGAGGTATTGGATGCGCGTTTAGCTGAAATGAACTTAAGCCAAGAAGATTACTGGTGGTACCGTGACTTACGCCGTTATGGAACCGTGCCTCATGCAGGCTTTGGTTTAGGGTTTGAACGTTTAGTTTCATACGTAACGGGTGTCAACAACATTCGCGATGTGATTCCATTCCCACGAGCACCACGCTCAGCAAACTTCTAAAACGCTTATCGTTTAGCAACAAAATGTTAAAACGCGCCTCAAGGCGCGTTTTTTTATTTCAGTCGGTTTTAACAGTATTGAGATAAATCATCATAGTAATACCATTCCGCATTAATAAGTGACTACTAAGAATGCGTCCAGCGGTTTTTGATTAAGGCGTCGCTATGCAGTAATGGTTGTTCCATTTCAAATAGCGAGAACGTAAAGCAAAAGCGGCTGGGACATTCCTTTCAGGCGAGTTTTAAAAGGGCTTATACTGCGTTGCATGACTTCGAAAGAGAATAACTATTCATTCAGTCATTCGCCTTGTTTAAGCCCTTTAAATTCTCGCTGAGAGATCACTTGCTAACGCGCAATGATATAACTAACCTGTGACCTGTTTATGCCGTGTCACGCACAGCAAAGAAAATGCAGTTAGACTGGGCATGTAAAAGCATTTGCTTCAGATATGAGTTATAACATAATTACACCCCGTTTGTTGCAACTGCTATTATCCGCTTTCATCTGTAGCATTAACTATTTAAAATAATCTGCTCTCTTAGGTGTTTCACTTCATCACGCAGTGCTGCCGCTTGTTCAAACTCAAGGTTTCTCGCAAATTCGTGCATTTGTTTTTCAAGTGCATCAATTTGATGACTTAATTCTGCAACACTTGTATAAGTTGCACGACTATCTGCCACTTCAGCATATTTATTGGTTTGCTTACGCTGACCTTTGCCTGATTTTGGATCGCCGACATCCATTACATCAGTAATACTCTTAACCACCCCTCGCGGCACAATTGCGTTTTTAAGATTGTGCTGATGTTGTTTTTCACGACGACGTTCAGTTTCTCCCATGGCTTTTGCCATTGAGTTGGTAATTCTGTCGGCATAAAGAATAACTTTACCGTTAACATTGCGTGCAGCACGGCCAATGGTTTGAATAAGCGAGCGTTCTGAACGTAAAAAACCTTCTTTATCTGCATCTAAAATACATACTAAGGACACTTCGGGCAGATCGAGTCCTTCACGCAACAAGTTAATTCCCACTAATACATCAAAATGGCCTAAACGGAGATCTCGAATAATTTCAATTCGCTCAACAGTATCGATATCAGAATGCAAATAGCGAACTTTAACCCCATGTTCGTCCAGATACTCGGTTAAATCCTCCGACATACGTTTTGTTAATGTTGTCACCAATACCCGTTCGTTTACCGCAACACGTTTATGGATTTCAGAAAGCAAATCATCCACTTGAATCGCCACTGGACGAACCTCAAGCACAGGGTCAAGTAACCCGGTAGGCCTCACAACCTGCTCTGCTACCTCGCCATCACTTTTATCCAGTTCATATTCACTTGGGGTCGCCGAAACAAAAATGGTTTGAGGCATTAATCGCTCAAATTCTTCAAACATTAATGGTCGGTTATCTAATGCTGAGGGCAGCCTAAATCCGTATTCGACAAGATTCATCTTGCGGCTACGATCGCCTTTATACATGGCGCCAATTTGCGGCACAGTGACATGTGACTCGTCAATAATGAGTAACCCGTCTGCGGGTAAATAATCGAGCAGTGTCGGTGGACCTTCACCGGTCGCTCGCCCCGATAAGTAACGAGAGTAGTTTTCAATTCCTGAGCAATAGCCTAACTCAACCATCATTTCTACGTCGTATTGCACTCGCTCACTGATCCTTTGTGCTTCAATCAGCTTGTTATTGTCGAGTAAAAATTGCCGACGCTCACGCAGCTCTTCTTTAATTTGCTCTGTCGCAGCTAAGATTTTTTCTCGGGGTGTCACATAGTGCGTTTTTGGGTAAATTGTGGTGCGCACAATGCGTTTATTGATTTGTCCCGTTAACGGGTCAAACTCACTTAAGCGTTCAATTTCATCGTCAAACAATTCTATGCGAATCGCTTCGCGTTCAGATTCCGCCGGAAAAATATCAATTACTTCCCCTCGGACACGATAGGTACCACGTTGCAGTTCAATATCGTTGCGGGTGTATTGTAGTTCGCTCAGACGAGTCAGAATATCTCGCTGGCCCATAAAATCGCCCTGACGTAAATGCAGGAGCATTTTCATATAAGAGTCAGGATCGCCTAACCCGTAAATAGCAGAAACAGAGGCAATCAACACCACATCTTTGCGCTCTAATAATGCTTTAGTGGCCGACAGTCGCATTTGTTCTATGTGCGCATTCACTGATGCATCTTTTTCAATAAAAGTGTTTGAGGCTGGTACGTATGCTTCTGGCTGATAATAGTCGTAATAAGACACAAAGTATTCAACAGCATTGTGAGGAAAAAACTCTTTCATTTCCCCATAAAGTTGAGCCGCTAAGGTTTTATTAGGCGCCATAATAATAGTTGGCCGGCCCATTTTAGTGATGACATTGGCAATAGTGAAGGTTTTACCTGATCCAGTCACACCTAATAAAGTTTGACTGGCAACCCCTGCCTGTAAACCTTCAACAAGCTGTTTAATGGCGGTTGGCTGATCTCCAGCAGGTTCAAACTTTGACGCTAACGTAAATACTGACTCTGACACAACATGGCTTCCTTTTGAGTGGACTGGCTATGATATACCTAAATACCAATACCTTGCGATATTAAATCCAGATTTACGCCTTAAATTTATCTTGGCGATGCGGCTTATAAATGGCTCCTAAACGCGTGGCATAATGCCAAATACTGTGAACGAGCAAGCGAATATTACGCTGCTAATATAGGCAATGGTTTACCAAGAACCCGCTTTAACCTGTGTGAATTGATCGTGGTACACATGTAACATTATGATCATTTTAATCGCCATGCTAATCCTTTAGATAAAAATGAATGCATGCGGTTAAATCAACGCAGTAAATTCATATTCTGCGAAAAACCCTTTAAAAATCGGTGAAAAACTAAACTAAATAACAATTTAATACACAATCGCTAATGCAAAATAGTGACAATTTTTCAATACAAATAACCGAGTACCAATAAAACAGTTGATTTTTATATCAATATGATTTTAAACAAATTAATTTATCTCTAATGAACACGAACATTTTAAGTCCAAACCATACTCATCAAGGGGTTGAAGACCATTTACAACAGAAGTCCACAAGTTTATCCACAGATTTAGTGGATAACTCTAAAAACATCAATGTGGGTGCGGGATAGCGCATATTTAAGGTTCATAAAAACGTAAGAAAATTTTGATGAAATTTAATTACATTTGAATCTTTACACAAAACACAGGGTAATAGTTTGCTTAAAAGGAGCAAAAAAGAAATTAGCTCAAGTTAACAACAATTGAAGCATTTTGATTCCCAGTCCTAGGACCTGTTGACCTTTCAAGGTTGTTTTTGCAGCGAATTGTTGGCCATTACTCATATACAAGTGCGCGGCAGAGACTTTGAGGTGTAGTTATTCTACATAAAAAGTCGATAACGTAGTAAAAATGACCAACAAACGCTGCCCACAGGGTTCGGCTAAAAACGTTTTACTCTTTGTTGAACGATGCTTTACAAATAAAGAGTTGCTTAGGTGACTAGGCTACAATCCATTCGCCTCGATTAACACGTTTTTAACTCGAACAAAATTCAACCAGCAAAGATCAACAGGCCCTAGAAAGCCACTGAGATTTATTTTGAACGCCATAAACAAACTGGCTTAACTCAAGGAGCAAAGTATTTAGCTTGCGTAAATTAGCCATAATCAAATGCAAGTTGACGCCCCAGTAAATGCATAACGGGCCCGTTTAGCGTTAAGTGAGAGTAACCCCCCTCTTTTTAATCTACTCATCTTTAAATCCGTAATCCGTAATCCGTAATCCGTAATCCGTAATCCGTAATCCGTAATCCGTAAATATCCCACAACTCCTAAATTGCTCAGGCATAATCAACTAAGTGATTCATTTTCTATTCATTGTTCAAAAATCGACACAAATGCCCAAAAGTCGTTCACGATGCGTATTTGATAACCAATTAGTCACATAAATGCATTTTTTTTTATAACTCGAGTTGACTCAGTTACCAGAGCGTTTTACTATGCGCTCCGTTCTCAGCAATACATTGCTAAAAACGCTTCCCCAGTAGTTCAGTCGGTAGAACGGCGGACTGTTAATCCGTATGTCACTGGTTCAAGTCCAGTCTGGGGAGCCAATTTAGTAAAGTACAAAGAGATGTTAACGTAATTCCCCAGTAGTTCAGTCGGTAGAACGGCGGACTGTTAATCCGTATGTCACTGGTTCAAGTCCAGTCTGGGGAGCCAACGCTAACAGTTTCGATATCAATTCCCCAGTAGTTCAGTCGGTAGAACGGCGGACTGTTAATCCGTATGTCACTGGTTCAAGTCCAGTCTGGGGAGCCATCGAGATAACACATTTGAAATTACGTTTCCCCAGTAGTTCAGTCGGTAGAACGGCGGACTGTTAATCCGTATGTCACTGGTTCAAGTCCAGTCTGGGGAGCCATTTCAACCTAAGCATGATAATGACCAATTCCCCAGTAGTTCAGTCGGTAGAACGGCGGACTGTTAATCCGTATGTCACTGGTTCAAGTCCAGTCTGGGGAGCCATTGTCATTCTTCTACCCCCATCCGGTGTTTAAGCACATTTCCTACTCGATAAACGTAACCCATTAGTCCATAATCTTGTTTTTCTTACTATAATAGTCCTTTTGGTTAATTATAATTTAATAATATGTCGGCTATAATATTATTGGTTAGAATATACACTACTCCCTAGGGCGTATTGTTCTTTGCTGGCTGAATGTTGTTCGAATTAAAACGTGTTAATCGAGTTGGATTGATGCCTAATCATCTAAGCAACTCTTTATTTACAAAGCGTCATTGAACAATGACTAATACGTTTTTACTGCGTGGTCGACTTTTTATGTAGCATAACTACTGCTCAAAGTTTTTGCCGCGCAGTTGTATATAAGAAATGGCCAACAATTGGCTGCAGCAAAAAAACCTGAAAAGCAACAGACCCTAGTACTAGATAGCTTTGCTTGTACTGAAAGACTACACATTGACAACTCGTAAGGAACGGATGTTTTATGGGCTTATCAAAATCCTTTCAATTGGTTTTATTTATTATTTTCGGCTTATTGTTGTTCCGAATATATTCTGTTGAAAATAATGAAGTGCAAATCGAGGGAGAAGTTGCCCGCACAAACTACTTGCAATATGTTCAATCATATCGCAGCTGGGATGGTAACGGTGAAGCGCTTTATCAACAAATGTCGCAAGACTTTACCTTTCAATTTTTCCAATTTATCCATAATACCGACAGCAGTTACAACTTTACCCATGGCAGTTTGTCACAACAAAGTGGTGACTATGCAAGTCAATTATTTGATGTGGAATTAGGGCATGTTCAGACTTTACCTAATGCACGATTACAGGTTCGCTTAGATACAACCAGCGTATTATCTCAAAGTATTGATGAGTTAACAGAAACTGCCACACTATTAATTGCTGCGTATTTTTTATTAATGGTTCTGTTTGCAGCCTTGATGCAATTACATAAATCACGCATTAAGTATGCGGCTGAATACATAACACATATTCCTGACCTGTCATTTTTAGCCCTTGAACGTTCGCGTTTTCCCGGAGTGCTACGGCCTTTAGGCAATGCCCTTGAAACCTGTCGAAGCCAATTAAAATTAAGTCTAGACAGGGTCAAAAAAGAAAACGAGCAACTCACCAAAGCGGCTTATCAGGATCCCGTCACAGGGTTTTCGACCCGTCAACGCTTTACTCAGCACTTAGAAGAACTCAGTCAATCTGACAAACAGCAATATGGTGTATTGATTATGGTCAAAGCTGCTGAGCTAGCTAACATCAATCAATTACATGGTCGAGCAGCTGGCGATGATTATTTAGCTAAATTGGCTATTTGTATCCGTAAAGCTATTTCATCTCTAGGTGTAAACGAATGTTTTAGAGTATCCAGTGGTGATTTTGCCGTGTTTGTTGACAGCTTAACCCTAAAAGAAGGTGAAAAATGTTTAGAGCAGCTAAAACGTCACCTCGATGAATATGCGCAAAGTACCCGCAGCGACTCTATTGCTCATGCCGGTATGGTACCTTATAAAGAAGGCTGTGAACCATTGACCTTAATGGCATTAGCAGACACTGCTGTAAGCATTGCGCAAACATTAGGGCCTAACCGTTATTATCAGTTAGAAAAACTCTCTGGTGATGAAAAAATTGGTGAAGATCATTGGAAACTCACCATTGACGATTTAATAAATCATCGAAGTATCAGCTTTTACCAGCAACCTATTCAGCCTTGTAATAACCAAACCGATGTTTATCGAGAATTATTAGCACGATTTCACAATGCTGAGGGAAAATATTTACCAACCACAACAGTGATTGCCATGGCTGAGCGCTATGGTCTGAATGTCGAATTAGACAAGATGATTGTTATTCAAACCATCAAAATGCTAACAGAAAACCCCAGTATTCTCGGTAATATGGGGGTCAATATCAGTGCTTTGTCGGCACTGCAGGATGGATTTACCATTTGGTTAAAAGATTTACTCACTAAGCACCGTCATATTGCTTCAAGGATCATTTTTGAACTCAATGAATCTGGCATGCAAGCAAACTTAGTGTCTAGCCGTCAGTTTGTGTGCGAAATGCATAAAGTGGGCGCTAAAGTCGCTATTGAGCGTTTTGGCTTAGGCTTTACATCATTTAAATTTTTTCGCGAAGTGCGACCAGACTTTATTAAACTAGACAGTAGTTACAGTGATAACATCGAACAAGACAACAACAATAAATTTTTTGTCCGTATGCTGGTCGACATCGCAAAACGCATCAGTATTCGAGTAATTGCAACTGGTGTTGAAAAACAAGATGAAAAACTGACGCTAGAAAAATTATTAGTAGACGGTTTGCAAGGGTACTACATTGCCAAACCTGAAATACTGGTCAAAAAACAGTAAACAAAAAGTTAGCATTGCGTTAAATTTGCTTTTTTATTCTAAGGTTAAACTATTTCTGTTTAACCTTATTTTTTATCCGTTGTTTCTCAGCGCTAAACCTTAGATAATACTAGGATCTATTGGTCAAATAAATGAAGCAATGACAGAGTACCTTCTTCTATTAATCGGTACAGTACTGGTTAATAACTTCGTCCTAGTTAAATTCTTAGGTCTATGCCCTTTTATGGGGGTGTCGAGCAAATTAGCGTCTGCAATTGGCATGTCAATGGCAACCACTTTTGTATTAACCCTTGCCTCAATTTTGAGCTATCTCACCAACACCTTTTTATTGCAGCCCTTTGATTTGAGCTACTTAAGAACAATGAGCTTTATTTTGGTTATCGCTGTAGTAGTCCAATTTACTGAAATGGTCGTACAAAAGACGAGTGCATCATTACATCGTGCATTAGGGATTTATTTGCCCCTTATTACCACAAACTGCGCAGTGCTTGGTGTCGCTTTGCTTAACGTTAATGAAGATCACAATTTTATTCAATCAGCCATTTATGGTTTTGGTGCTGCAGTTGGATTTTCACTCGTGTTAATTTTATTCTCTGCCATGCGCGAGCGCTTGGCCGCTGCAGATGTGCCCGTTCCGTTTAAAGGTGGCGCAATTGCAATGATTACCGCGGGTTTAATGTCTTTAGCCTTTATGGGATTTGCGGGGCTGGTTAATTAATATGACAAGTATATTCATTGCCGTTGCCGTGTTAACTCTATTGGCGTTAGTGTTTGGGGTGATTTTAGGCTTTGCTTCTAAGAAGTTTAAAGTCGAAGGTAATCCGGTTGTCGATCAGGTTGAAGCCTTGCTACCACAAACCCAATGCGGTCAATGCGGTTATCCTGGCTGTAGACCATACGCCGAAGCCATTGCCAATGGCGATCATATCAACAAATGCCCTCCTGGTGGCACGGCAACCATGGAAAAAATTGCTGAGTTAATGGGTGTCGATGAAGAACCATTAAATGCACAAGCCCAATCGGCAGTAAAAAAAGTGGCGTACATACGTGAGGATGAATGTATTGGCTGCACCAAATGTATTCAAGCCTGTCCAGTAGATGCCATTTTAGGCGCAGGTAAATTAATGCACACGGTAATTGCTAAAGATTGCACAGGCTGTGACTTATGTGTTGAGCCTTGTCCTGTTGATTGTATCGATATGATCCCAGTAGAAACAACAATACAAAACTGGGATTGGAAATTAAACACCATTCCAGTCAAGGTGATCCATTCTGAGCAAGAGGAAACAGCGTGCTAACGTTATTAGAGCAACTTGATAAAGGAGTCTTGTGGCAATCTCCTGGCGGGATACATCCTCCTCAATTTAAAACACTGTCTAATCAATCTGCCATTGCACGTTTACCGCTTGCTAAACGTTTTGTTGTGCCTGTTCCATTAGTGGGTGAGCAAGCTACATTAACAGTATCGGTTGGCGATACTGTACTCAAGGGACAAGTACTGACTGAAGGTAGCGGTTTTACTTATTTACCCGTTCATGCTCCTACATCAGGAAAAATAGTCGCAATTGAACAACATGCAACTAACCACCCTTCTTCGTTACCAACATTAAGCTGCATCATTGAATCTGATGGTCAAGACACCTGGTGCGAGTTAACCACCAGTAACCTAGCGCAATTATCAAAGGCAGAGATCCTTGGTAAAATTAAGCAGGCGGGTATTGCAGGTATGGGCGGCGCGGCTTTTCCAAGCCATGTAAAGCTTAACCCAGCCAGCGAAATTGACTTAGTGATTATCAATGGCATTGAGTGTGAGCCTTATATCACCTCAGATGATCGGTTAATGCGCGATCACAGCGACGAAATTATCGCTGGCGTTGCTATTATTCATCATTTGTTAAGCCCGCAGCGGATAATCATTGCAATTGAAGATAACAAACCCGAAGCCGCACACGCCATGAAAGCCGCAATAAGCCGTTCTTCATTACCCCAAGATATGGTTAGGGTAACCGTGATACCGACTAAGTATCCATCTGGTGGTGAAAAACAGCTTATTCAAATTATTACCGGTAAAGAAGTACCCAGTGGTGCAATTCCCGCTCAACTTGGGATTGTCGTTCACAACGTTGGCACAGCCTACGCAATTCAAGATGCGATATATCATGGCAAACCACTTATTGAACGTGTGGTAACACTAACTGGTGAGCACATTGGTCACCCCGGTAATTATTGGATCCCAATAGGCACAACTGTCGCCGACACACTACAGAGCGTGAGTTTTACAACATCAATCGATCAAAAAGTCATTGTCGGCGGCCCAATGATGGGGTATGCCTTAGCAGATTTAGATGTGCCCATTCTAAAAGGCACTAACTGCTTATTAGTGCCAAGCCCTAACGAAATCGCCCCAGATGTAGACGAAAAAGCCTGCATCCGTTGTGGTGAATGTGCTGTAGCCTGCCCTGCGCTATTACTGCCACAGCAACTGTTTTGGCATTCAAAAGCACAAGAATACGACAAAGCAGCCAGCTTTAACTTAAAAGACTGTATAGAATGCGGCTGTTGTAGCTATGTTTGCCCAAGTGACATCCCATTGGTGGAATATTATCGTGTTGCTAAATCGGCTTTAAAAACAGCAGCAGAAGAGAAACGTCAAGCAGAACAGGCTAAAATCCGCTTCGAAGCCCGCTTAAAGCGTTTAGAAGATGAGAAAAACGCCCGTGAAGCAAAAGCCAAAGAGGCTGCAGCTAAACGTCAAGCAAACATGAAAGCAAGTGATAAAGATGCTGTTGCTGCGGCAATGGCGCGTATTGCAGCTAAAAAAGCACAAACTGAATCACATGTAAACTCCGAAGAGGCATCCAGTTCGGTCGCACCAACCGCAGCCGATCCAAAAAAAGCCGCAGTTAATGCTGCCATAGAGCGTGCAAAAGCAAAAAAAGCAGCGCAAGCCAACACAAGTTCGGTGCCAGTCGCAACAAACAATGCTGAAGATGATAAAAAAGCCATGATTGCCGCAGCCGTTGCAAGGGCTAAAGCCAAAAAAGCCGCGCAAGAAACCAACGCGACTAGCCCGCAAGAAAGTGAGCCCACAACAGTTACGGCTATTGATGATAAACAAGCCCGTGTTGCCGCAGCGGTTGCCAAAGCTAAAGCAAAAAAAGCCGCACAAGAAACCAGCACTACTAGCTCGCAAGAAAGTGAGCCCACAACAGTTACGGCAATTGATGATAAACAAGCCCGTGTTGCCTTAGCTGTTGCCAAAGCTAAAGCCAAAAAAGCCGCGCAAGAAGCCAGCACTACAAGCCCGCAAGAAAGTGAGCCTACAACAGTTACGGCAATTGATGATAAGCAAGCCCGTGTTGCCTTAGCGGTTGCCAAAGCTAAGGCCAAAAAAGCCTCGCAAGAAGCCAGCACTACAAGCCCGCAAGAAAGTGAGCCTACAACAGTTACGGCAATTGATGATAAGCAAGCCCGTGTTGCCTTAACTGTTGCCAAAGCTAAGGCCAAAAAAGCCGCGCTGCAGCATGTTACACAACAAGATGACGCCGGTTTAGCATCGCCTATTGCTGATACAGCAACACTCAATGAGCTGCACATATTGCCCACCGAAAATAAGCTTGCAGAACAGCCAGCTGATTGTAGCGATCAAAAACCAGGTGCAGATCTCAGTCCTGAACAAATTAAAAAGGCTAAAGTCGCGGCGGCCATCGCTAAAGCCAAAGCTAAAAAGCTCGCACAAAATGCTGAGCAAGAGGAACAATAATCATGGCATTTAAAATTGCCTCATCTCCGCATGTGAGCACAAATTTACACACCAATACCGTGATGAAACGGGTTGCACTGTGTTTGATCCCTGGCTTAGCAGTGCAAAGCTATTATTTTGGTTTTGGTACATTAATCCAATTAGTATTAGCAGTGAGCATTGCATACTGTGCAGAAGCTGCTGTCATGAAGCTACGTCACAAAAATATCAAAGCGACATTGGCTGATAACAGCGCCTTAGTCACGGCAGCACTCCTTGCTGTTGCTATCCCACCCTTGGCACCTTGGTGGTTAATTGTTATTGGTACCCTGTTTGCCATCGTTATTGTAAAGCAACTATATGGCGGCTTAGGTAACAACGTATTTAATCCCGCTATGGCTGCTTATGTCTTGTTATTAATTTCATTTCCAGTGCAAATGACCTCTTGGGTTGCACCTCAAACACTTGCACTTCACCAGGCAGATGTTTTAAGTAGCTTGCAGAGCATATTTGAACTCAATGCCCCTTATTTAGCTGAGCATTTTCGCTTGGGCATTGATGGCACCACAATGGCGACGCCACTAGATACACTTAAAACTGATTTATCTATGGGGTTAACCACCACTGAAAGTATGTCCAAGCCGATATTTTCAGGTATGGCAGCCGAAGGATGGTTTTGGGTAAATATGGCCTACCTCGCCGGTGGTGTCATCATGCTAAAGCTAAAAGTGATCCGTTGGCATATTAGCGGAGCGATTATTGCCAGTTTATTTGTCTGTGCTAGCTTTGGATTTTTGATCAGCCCAGATACCTTTGTCAGCCCTATTATGCATCTATTTAGTGGTGGAACCATGTTGGCGGCATTTTTTATCGCAACAGATCCAGTGACCGCGGCAACCAGTCCTCGTGGGCGTTTAATTTTTGGTGCCATGATTGGTGTATTAATTTACGTGATCCGAACGTTTGGTGGTTACCCTGATGCGGTTGCATTTGCAGTGTTGCTTGCCAACATGTGCGCACCATTTATCGATTACTACATTCGTCCACGCAGTTACGGTCATCGCACAGGAAATTAACCATGTCTCTAAATGATAATCCGATGATAAAAAACGGGCTGCTATTAAGCTTGTTTGCCCTAGCTTGCACCGGTTTAGTGGCCCTTGTTAACTCGATGACTCACGACACCATCGCAATTCAACAACAAAAACAACTCACAGAAACCTTAACTCAAGTCATTCCAACATCCTTGCATGATAATGCATTATTTGAACAATGCATTTTGGTGCATTCGCCTGAGTTACTTGGCAGCCAAAATGCATTGCCAGCTTACTTAGCTTATAAAAACCAGCAACCCGTTGCGATTGCCATTGAAGCGATAGCGCCCGATGGTTATAGCGGTGAAATTAAGCTGATTATTGGTATAGACAATGAAGGCAAAGTGCTCGGGGTTCGCACGTTATCACACCAAGAAACCCCTGGCCTTGGTGACAAAATTGAATTGCGTAAATCAGACTGGGTAACTCATTTTAGTGGTTTGTTATTTAGCCATAATGCCGACGAGTGGAAAGTCAAAAAAGACGGCGGTCAATTTGATCAATTTACTGGCGCCACAATTACACCACGGGCCTATGTTAACGCAATCTTCAAGGCACTGAGTTTTGTTGAGCAAAATCGTCAAGCACTGTACCAAAGTCATGTGAAATGTGAGGGTAACCATGAGTAATTATCGCGAAATTGCGAACCAAGGATTATGGAAAAATAACCCAGGATTAGTGCAATTACTGGGGTTATGTCCATTATTAGCCGTCACCGCAACCATAACGAATGCGTTAGGGTTAGGAATTGCCACCTTGTTGGTATTGATGGGCTCAAATATTTTAGTGTCTTTAGTAAGAGATTATGTCCCTAAAGAAATCCGTATTCCTGTATTTGTGATGATCATTGCCGCGTTAGTGACTTGTGTACAATTACTGATTAACGCATACGCTTACAACCTGTATATTTCGTTAGGAATATTTTTACCTCTTATCGTAACAAACTGCGTCATCATTGGCCGCGCAGAAGCGTTTGCATCGCGCAATTCGTTAGCACATTCTGCTTTTGATGGCTTAATGATGGGCCTAGGGTTTACCGCGGTATTAGTGGTACTAGGTGCCAGTCGTGAACTGCTAGGTCAAGGTACTCTATTTGACGGTGCTGATTTATTGTTAGGTGATTGGGCCAGCAGTTTAACCATCCATGTCTGGCAAGTTGACACCCCCTTCTTGCTCGCTATGCTTCCACCGGGTGCATTTATTGCGATGGGATTGTTGATAGCATTAAAAAATGTGATCGACAGTAAAATCAAAGCCAGACAACCTAAAACTGAGTCTGTAGCGGTCACGCGAGCAAGGATCACTAAGGTAAGTTAACCAATCATTATGAATAAAGAAAAACGTATTCAAATATTAACGCGATTACGAGATAACAACCCTAAACCAGAAACTGAATTGAACTTTTCCAGTCCTTTTGAGTTATTGGTGGCGGTCACCTTATCTGCTCAAGCCACAGATGTCAGCGTGAATAAAGCCACTGACAAGTTATTTCCAGTAGCCAATACGGCTCAGGCAATCTATGACCTTGGAGTGGATGGGCTCAAACATTATATTAAAACCATTGGTTTATATAATAACAAAGCCATTAATGTCATTAACGCCTGTAAAATGCTAATTGATTTACATGGTGGTGAAGTTCCAGAAGATCGTGAAGCATTAGAAGCCTTACCCGGCGTTGGACGGAAAACGGCAAATGTGGTCCTCAATACCGCCTTTGGTTGGCCTACTATCGCTGTCGATACCCATATATTTCGGATGGCTAATCGTACAAAATTTGCCCCTGGCAAAAATGTCGATCAAGTTGAACAAAAGATGTTAAAAGTCGTGCCCGCCGAGTTTAAAGTTGATGTGCATCATTGGTTTATTTTACACGGCCGTTACACTTGTTTAGCACGTAAACCTCGTTGTGGAAGTTGTATGATTGAAGACCTGTGCGAATTTAAAGACAAGGTCTACCCTGAACAATAGCGGTAATCAATCAGCACAAAAAAGGTTGGTAGCCGTGTAAATGGCCGTAATAAAAAAGGCCACAGCATGATCAATGCTCTGGCCTTTTCACATTTATGATATGTTAACTCATCAATTAACGTACCATAAATCGATTATTTTTTAGGATTTGCTGCAAAGATTAAAGGTTAATTGTCATTAAGCCACTTAATGACAATTTAATACATCGCCACAAAAAAAGCGCTAAAACAAATTGCAATAACAAGCGTAGTGCCCAAGGCCATTTTTAATTCTGTTGTCATTCTCTTGCCTCCAAGTAGGTATAGGTGGAGAATAACGCTTTTTGCTTATGAACCCAAAATAAATCGCCACAAATGTGAGCCAAAGCAAAATTTTTGGTTTTCATTTAATCAAAACCAATAAAACAACAGTTAAACAATCACTGAATAAATCAGTGAGTACTGATCTTTTCATTGTCATCTGAGCTTGATACAGTCAGATATATTTTAAATAAGAGAGAACATCATGTCGCAACTACTTCACACTATGATCCGCGTTGGGGATTTAGACCGCAGCATTGCTTTTTATACCGACATAATGGGAATGAAATTACTGCGTAAATCTGAAAATGCTGAATATAAATATACCCTTGCCTTTGTGGGATTTGGTGAAGAAACCACAGGCCAAGCGGTTATCGAGTTAACGTATAACTGGGGTGTAGACAGTTATGACTTAGGTAATGGTTTTGGCCATTTAGCCATTGGTGAGGAAGACATCTATGCGCGTTGCGAAGCGATTGCAAAAGCGGGTGGAAAAGTGACGCGCGCGCCAGGCCCTGTTGCAGGCGGCACCACAGAAATCGCCTTTGTAGAAGATCCTGATGGATATAAAATCGAATTAATCCAGAAGAAATCTGCCACAGCAGCTTTAGGCTAAGTCGACTTTCTCGCGCTAACAGTCGTGGATTAACCATAAAAAACCAGTAGCCTGTGCTACTGGTTTTTTTATCAAAATACGTAAACAACACAGTTATACCATTTCCATTAATTATGTGACCAATCAGAGCCACTCAGACTTTTCAGTTTGAGGCGCATTGTTGAAAGAATGGTTATTCCCTTTTAAGGCGATGCAACAAAGAAATGGAAAGTATGAGTGTCTCCTACAAGGCGGGTTTCTGTGCCTTCTATACTGCTTAATAGCATTTTGACTTACGACTGCATGGACGCAGGAGGTTGAACAGCGCAGGAGCAGTTGTCGAGAGCAACTATGCCTACAATCCTATTACTTGACTAGAAGACACAGAATTCCCGCTAAATGACCAGATAATTGCTGGAATTGGTATTAAATCTTTGCCTATTAAACAAACTCTCAACTAGCAGATATATAAAGCCCAGACTCAGGTCGGGCGTTGTTACACCATACTTATGCATATAAATTCTGAGCATAAATAATGGTACCCAAGGCCAGACTATTCTTGGTAGCAAAGAATGGCACGCCTAATGTTAACCTGAGTGCAAGGGATTTTACTTTAACCTTTACCCTTTAACGTTAGAACTCAACTGGCAGATGCAAAAAAGCCCCGACTGATGTCGAGGCTTTTTTGCACCATACTTATTCATATAAATTCTGATCATAAATAATGGTACCCAAGGCCAGACTATTCTTGGTAGCAAAGAATGGCACGCCTAATGTTAACCTGAGTGCAAGGGATTTTACTTTAATCTTTAACCTTTACCCTTTACCCTTTAACGTTAAAACTCAACTGGCAGATGCAAAAAAGCCCCGACTGATGTCGAGGCTTTTTTGCACCATACTTACGTATGTAATTTCTTACTATAAATAATGGTACCCGAGGCCGGACTTGAACCGGCACGCTTATTCAGCGAGGGATTTTAAATCCCTTGTGTCTACCGATTCCACCACTCGGGCAAAGTGTTGTGTTAACCGTTACATAAAGTAACCATTAAACTCAATTCGTGGAGGCGCGACCCGGAGTCGAACCGAGATCGACGGATTTGCAATCCGCAGCATAGCCATTCTGCCATCGCGCCATGCTTTACCAAAATCAAATCCATCGGAAGAGATAAGAAATTGGAGCGACATATCGGGTTCGAACCGATGACCTATACCTTGGCAAGGTATCGCTCTACCAACTGAGCTAATGTCGCGTTTCAATCTACAATCTTGCATTTCTTTGCAATCTGGTTTGTTTCTCCTGACTGCGGAATGGCATTCTACCGATTTGATCTGGATAGTCAATCAATAAAAACAGGATTATTGCAACAAAATGACTGTTTGATGCAATAATCGTCAGTGTGATGCTTATTTGGCAATGTTATACAATCAATCAGCACAATTGAGCTGGTTATTGGGCCTTTAGCCTACCTGTATCATTGCGCGTTAATAAAATCGCTTATTCATGCAAATAGCTATTAGACATTCAGATTGAAAATAAAAAAGCACTTCAGATGAAGTGCTTTCAAACATCAAATCATTACCCGGTATTAACGCCGCTCTGCTCGCTTAAAGGTTTGGCAATGATAGTGTGGTTAAGCCCAGCATTTTTTGCATGACACCTACAACCTGACAACTATAACCAAACTCATTGTCGTACCACACATACAAAATCGCGCGCTTACCTTCCGCGATGGTGGCTTGTGAATCTACCACACCAGCATAACGTGATCCCACGAGATCACTTGATACAATCTCAGTCGACTCAGTAAAGTCGATTTGATTTTGTAAGCTAGACTGTAGCGCCACATCTTTTAGGTATTCGTTTAATTCGTCACGATTGGTTTCTGAGTGTAAGTTAACACTAATAATTGCCATCGACACATTAGGCGTAGGCACACGTATCGCATTACCGGTTAATTTACCCGCTAAGACAGGTAGTGCTTTAGCCACTGCTTTAGCTGCACCAGTTTCAGTTATCACCATATTTAAAGGTGCACTTCGGCCGCGACGGTCTGCACTGTGATAATTATCAATTAAGTTTTGATCATTTGTATACGAATGGATGGTTTCAACATGGCCATTTTCAATGCCGTACTTATCGTTTACCGCTTTCAAAACGGGGGTAATGGCATTGGTCGTACAACTTGCAGCAGAGACAATCATGTCTTCATCTAGAATGTCGTTTTCATTTACACCATACACAACATTCTTAATCGCACCTTTGGCAGGGGCGGTTAATAATACTTTGCTGGCACCTGGGCTTTTAAGATGCAAACCTAATCCGGCTTCATCTTTCCAAATACCTGTATTATCAACAATTAACGCATTATTGATGCCATACTTAGTGTAATCGACCTCGTCGGGCGAGTTAGCATAAATAACCTGAATATAGGTACCGTTTGCAATAATGGCATTGTTTTCTTCATCGACTTCAACTGAGCCATTAAATGGCCCATGCACTGAATCGCGGCGTAATAGACTTGCACGCTTTTCTAAATCGCCTTTTTTACCACCGCGAAGTACGATGGCACGTAAACACATTTTATTGCTTTTACCTGTACGTTCTATAAGTAAACGTGCAAGCAAACGCCCAATACGGCCAAACCCATAAAGCACAACATCTTTTGCCGGTGTATCGTCACCATGATTAAGTGCGGGTGCCAACTCATTAGCCATGTAGGCTTCTATTCCGCTTGCGTCCTTGTTGTCACGCCAGTAATTTATCGCAAGTTTACCGATATCCACTTTACAATGTTTAACAGCTAATTTGCTTAGTGCTTCAACAAATGGGAAACTTTCGCGTAGGCGTAATTTTTCACCAACATGACGACGTACTAAACGGTGTGACTTAATAATTTCGATGGTTGATGCATTGAGTAATGGTTTACCATATACCACTACTTCTACGCCTTGGTTACGATACAACTTACCGAGCAATGGTTGCATTGCTTCAGCCATTTCGAAACGTTCTTGCCAGCTTTGTAAATGTTTATCTGCGCTCATGTAGGGATCCTTTATCTCACTTTTCCAGTTTTTTAACAGAAAGGTTTGAGTAACAAAAAGAAAAGACCAATAATTAAGTTTATTGTATGGGCGATGCCCTCTTGGTCGGCGACATTGTAATGAAATACACGTCGTTTCGCCAGTAACAAATTTTCTGTAAATATGTAATTTTATTAGACAATTTAGCTCACGGAGACAGTTTTGAATCGAAATTTTGTATTAATTACATCATTTACAATTATTGGTGCATTATTTGGCCTTTTTGGCTGCGATAATGACCGTAATAGCGACTTAATTTGTAAAAATAATCCTGAACTTTGTGCAGATTTACACAAAGATAGTTGGTGTCGTTTTGAAAAAGGTGACCTTATTCGCCATCGTTACCTATTAAAGCAAACCACAACGCCTAGCGGAAAAGAGCTGTATCAACAGTTAATTCACCTTGAAAACTACAGCAAGTGTATTGAACTTGCTGCAGGTGTTCAGCACAAACTGAATACTGAACGAACTCGAGATCGGGAACGAGCATTTGCGGTCAGCACGCAAACACTCGCTGAATTACAAGCTTTTACCCAAGACAATAATGATCTGTATTTGGCTTATTATCGGTGGATACGATTTAATGATCAGGCCGGACTGAATATCGTTGAGCAAGCATACCAACAAGGCCAATTACAAGATCAAGAAATAATGAGTCAACTCGCTGCCCACTATGTTAGATACGCTCCAAATGATGCCAAGGCTTTGTATTTATCATTACTGGCCACAAGCCAAGCCTCGTTAATTAATCCAGACTGGTTTTTAGCGTTAGCGTCGATATACAAACAACAACAGGATTTTGAGAAAGAATACTTGCTAACAAGAGCTTATTTAATGATGACAGAAAGCCATGTTGATGAACCGCAACTGCTTGCAATGATTAACGGCAATAAAGCACTGGCTCAATCATTAGATATCCAAGCCGCTGAGCTCATCGCTGCGGTGCTAAGTGGGCAATTTGCCAATAGCACCAGTGAAATGCGACTTAAATAAAGTCGAATTATGGTTAAATAAACCACTTATCCGTATGCAGCGACAATATGCCAACTTACAAAACTGTGCTTAAATTATCTTCAAAACGTGCTAAATGTAAAAAAAATACAAAATTATCCGACTATTTTGCCAATTTCAGGTGATTTAACTTGACCATTACGGTTAATTTGGTAATTTTACAACTAGGCGATTGACATGCCACCAAATTATTTTATCACTTGAGGGATATGAGATGACTATCCGTGTTGCTATTAACGGCTATGGCCGTATCGGAAGAAATGTTCTACGCGCACTTTATGAAAGCGAAAAAGATTACCCAATTCAAATCGTAGCAGTAAACGATTTAGGTGACGCATCAATCAACGCACATTTAACTAAGTACGATTCAGTACATGGTCGCTTTAATGCAAAAGTTGATCACGATGATGAAGCTATCTATGTGAATGGCGACAAAATTTTAACTTTCCAAGAACGTGATCCATCAAAGTTACCTTGGGCAGAATTAAACGTTGATGTTGTTTATGAATGTACTGGTATTTTCACATCAAAAGTCGCAGTGCAACCACACCTAGATGCAGGTGCAAAAAAAGTGATTATTTCTGCACCTGGTAAAAACGTTGATGCAACCGTAGTTTATGGTGTTAACCAAGACGTGCTTACTGCTGACATGACGGTGATTTCAAATGCATCGTGTACCACAAACTGTTTAGCTCCTGTCGCTAAACCATTAAGTGATGCTGTGGGTATTGAGTCAGGTTTAATGACAACAATCCATGCTTATACTAATGACCAACGTTTATCAGACGTATACCACACTGATTTACGCCGTGCTCGTGCAGCTGCAATGTCAATGATCCCAACGCAAACCGGCGCTGCTGCTGCGGTAGGTTTAGTGGTTCCTGAGTTACAAGGTAAGTTTGACGGCTTAGCAGTACGTGTTCCTACTGTAAACGTATCGTTAGTTGACCTAACCTTCTTAGCATCACGCGACACCACGGTTGAAGAAATTAACCAAATCGTTGCAGATGCAGCTAAAACATCACCGCTCAATCAAGTATTAGCGATTAATGAAGAACCGTTAGTGTCTATCGACTTTAACCATAACCCGTTCTCATCTAACTTTGATGCGACACAAACACGTGTTAAAGGCCGTTTAGTAAAAGTAATGGCATGGTATGACAACGAATGGGGTTTCAGTAACCGCATGCTAGACAACACAGTTGCGTTAATGAACGCTAAGTAATTAGCTGGATTTAGACAAAAGCCTCGCATTTATGCGGGGCTTTTTGTTAATTACAGTCAATCACCATACCCCCCCTTAAACTCTTATACCAATCCTTATTAGAATGTGATCGATTTTTGGCTGCATCATTAGGCCTAGTACAATGAACATGACTGCAATTGTAGTCATCTACATCAACGTAATTTGAAGCCGTAATGGGGTTTGTGACGCGACTGCGAAGGGCGAATGTATCAGCGTGGCCTGCTTTGTTAGCCTTTCTTAGCATAGTGCACTATAACTTAGTGCGCCCTCAAAAGGCTGCCTTGATTACCTCACTGATCACTTTCGCTAAAAGAGCGCATTCTAATGCGGATATTAGGCATAAAAAAGCCGACTTGATGTCGGCTGTTTTATATTAACACGGCTTAATGCTGATTAAGCATTGCCCTTCACTTTCATGTTTAGGCCTTTGGCAAAATCAAGCATCCGTGTCAGTGGAATTAATGCTTTAACACGCAGTTCATCATCGACAAAAATTTCGTGGTTGCTTTTATCACTGCTTAACAGCGACTGCTCAATGGCTTGCAAACCGTTCATGGCCATCCATGGACAGTGAGCACAGCTTTTACAGGTTGCGCCGTTCCCGCCTGTTGGGGCTTCAAGTAGTGTTTTGTCTGGTGCTGCCTGTTGCATTTTGTAGAAAATACCGCGATCGGTCGCCACAATAAACGTATCATTTGCCATGGTTTGCGCAGCTTTAATTAACTGGCTGGTTGAGCCAACAGCATCTGCAAGTTCAACTACGCTGGCAGGCGATTCTGGGTGAACTAATATTGCCGCACCAAGATGCTGTTTTTTAAGCTCACGTAAGGCTTTAGCCTGAAACTCGTCATGCACAATACATTCGCCCTGCCACAGTAACATGTCTGCGCCAGTTTGCTTGTTAATGTATGAGCCAAGATGACGGTCTGGTGCCCAAATAATTTTTTTATCTTGGCTGTCTAGGTGTTCTACAATTTCTAGGGCAATACTTGAGGTTACAACCCAATCTGCACGGGCTTTTACTGCCGCTGAGGTATTGGCATAAACCACTACCGTATGATCAGGATGAGCATCACAAAAGGCCGTGAATTCTTCGATAGGACAACCTAAATCCAATGAGCAGGTTGCCTCGAGAGTTGGCATTAAAATGGTTTTTTCTGGGCTTAAAATTTTGGCCGTTTCGCCCATAAATTTTACCCCAGCAACAATCAGTTTTTTAGCTGGATGATCACGGCCAAAACGCGCCATTTCGAGCGAGTCAGACACACAGCCGCCCGTCTCTTCTGCTAAAGCTTGAATTTCAGGATCGGTATAATAATGGGCAACTAACACCGCATCTTGGTCGATCAACAATTGCTTAATTCGTGCTTTATATTGTGCTTTTTCAGCGTCAGACAACACGGCAGGTTTGGCTGGAAACGGATACTCAATAGTTTCAATTTTAGGTGCCGACAGACTCATACAGGTTCCAATCGATTAACGTAATTAGCAGATTATACGAAATACTGGTTCAAAACAAAAGGACGCATTATGCGTCCTTTTGGCTTACCACATCACGATATTCTCGTGTCCATTGATTACAACTTAACGCATGGTTAATAGCATTTCTTGTGGTTGTTCAAGGTAGTGTTTCCACAAATTGCAGAACCGGGCAATCGTGCCGCCATCAATCACGCGGTGATCGCCAGACCAGCTCACTTGCATAATTTTTCGCGCTTCAACCTCACCTGCTGCATTAAAACGCGGCAACACCTGTAACTTACCTAATGCCACAATAGCCACTTCAGGTTTGTTAATAATAGGTGTTGCAACTGTGCCACCTAACGCACCAATATTAGAGATTGATATCGTGCCGTCTTTTAAATCTGCTGGTGATACTCGCCCACTTCGAGCCGCGGCTGTTAAACGTGTAATATCAGCTGCAATAGCTAAAATAGACTTATTTTGCACATCTTTAACATTGGGTACTAATAAGCCAACTTTAGAATCAACCGCCATACCAATATTGTGACGTGATTTGTAAGTGAGCTCGGTACAATCGGCATTAACTTGGCTATTGAGTATTGGAAACTCATTCATGGCGAGCGACATGGCCTTCATAAAGAATGGCATCATGGTGAGTTTGACTTCTTCACTTGAGTAACGTTGTTTCATGCTCTCGCGAAGGGCGACCAATTCGGTTAAATCAAACTCTTCACTGTAGGTAAAATGCGGAATAGTCGATACCGACTCCACCATCATCTTAGCCATTACCGCTTTCACGCCTTTAATGGGTTCAACGCGATCAGCACCAGATGGGCTAATCGTCGCCACTTCTGTACTGGTAGGCTGTGCTGATGCAGAAACGTGAGCGGTGTTTGTCGATGCTGCAACCGCAGGGTTAGCAACAGCTCGTTGATGGCGTTCAATATCTTCTTTGTAAACACGGCCATTTTTACCACTGCCAGCAACCAGTGCGATATTAATATCAAGCGAGCGTGCCATACGACGTACTGCGGGGCTAGCAAGTGCTTTGCCTTGCGCAACTGGCTCACCTGTCACAATTGCACTTTCAGTTACCGTTTGTTGTACTGCTTGCTGCGGCGCTGCGGTCATTGGCGTATCTTCGGCTTCCACTTCAATTGCGAACAAAGGCGAATGGACTTTAGCAAGTTGACCTTTACGATAATGCAATTTAACAATTTTACCGGCTTTCATCGCGGGTATTTGCACTAAGGCTTTGTCGGTCATCACATCGGCAATGGGCTGATCTTCGACCACCATATCGCCTTCTTCAACGAGCCAATCAACCAGTTCACACTCAACAATCCCTTCACCAATGTCTGGCAGTAAAAAGTCTTCGATATTTGAATGGTTCACCCTCGGGGAAACCTCGGGCTTGGCTTCTACTACTGGTGTCACTTCTGCCGTTGGTGATGGCGATACATCGCTGTTGTCACCTTCAAGTTCAACGGCATAAAGCGGTTGATGTACAATGGCAATGTCACCTTTAGCATAATAAAGCTTGGTGATTTTACCTGCATGTGGCGCAGGAATTTGTACTAGGGCTTTATCTGTCATCACATCAGCAATGGGCTGATCTTCAGTGACAATATCGCCTTCACTAACTAACCAATCCACTAATTCGCATTCCACCACACCTTCGCCGATGTCGGGTAAAATAAAATCTTTAATCATATCTTACTCCTAAAACGCTACAGAAGCCTTGATGGCTTCAAAGGTTTTTAATTCATCAGGCATGTATTCTTTTTCGTGAATTAGCGGATATGGCGTATCTAAACCACACACACGGCTGATTGGCGACTCAAGCGATAAGAAACACTCTTGTTGTATAGTTGCAGCAATTTCGCCAGCAAAGCCTCCGGTTAGCGGCGCTTCGTGGTTAATTAATAAACGACCGGTTTTAGTGACTGATTTAGCTACTGTGTCTACATCCCAAGGTGCTAGCGTACGTAGGTCAATAATTTCACACGAGATACCTTCTTTTTCAGCACGCTCACAGGCTTTTTCAACAATCTCCATCTGTGCGCCCCAGGCCAGCACGGTAATATCGCGGCCTTGTTTAACCACTTGCGCTTTACCCAATTCAATTTGGTAGTCACCTGCTGGTACTTCACCTACTGAAGCACGATACAAGCGCTTAGGTTCAAAGAAAATCACCGGATTAGGATCACGAATGGCAGCAAGTAATAAGCCTTTAGCTTGCTCAGGATTTCGCGGCACCACCACTTTTAGTCCAGGCGTTTGGGTAAAATAAGCTTCCGGAGATTGTGAATGATAGTGTCCGCCCGCAATGCCACCTCCATAAGGTGTGCGGAAGGTTAACCCGCCAACATCAAACTGATTACCGCTGCGGTAGCGGAACTTGGCCGATTCGTTAACGATTTGATCAAAAGCCGGAAATATATAGTCAGCAAACTGGATCTCGGCAACGGCGGTCATGCCATAAGATGCTAAACCGTTAGCAAAACCAGCAATCCCCTGTTCAGTTAGTGGAGTATTAAAACAACGATCTCGACCAAATTGTTCTTGTAAGCCAGAGGTTGCACGGAACACACCACCAAAATGGCCTACATCTTCACCAAAAATTACCATGCGCTCATCAGCTTTCATGGCTATTGATAACGCCTCGTTGATGGCGTGTAACATATTCATTTGAGCCACGATTAGAGTCTCCCTGCGCTTTTAGGATAGGCTTTTGGATACTTATTAATGTGTTCTTTCAACTCAGTAAGCTGCTTTTTAAGTGCAGGCGTCGGTTTATCAAACACATCTTCGATGATTTCGTCTAGCTTTGGTATAGGCAGTTTTTCAGCGACTTTAACTGCTGCTAATACTTCTTCTCGGTAGCGTTCATAAAGCTTGGCTTCATCGGCTTCACTGGTCCAGCCTTTATTGATCATCCACAACTTAAACCGTTTAACGGGGTCATGCTGTTGCCATTTGGCTTCTTCTTCTTTTGAACGGTAACCCGACGGATCATCTGATGACGAGTGAGCGCCTAACCGGTATGTCATGGCTTCAATTAATACAGGCATATTATGTTCTATTGCATGTGCGCGGGCTTGTTGTGTTGCAGCAAGTACCGCCAGCATATCGTTACCGTCAACACGAATTGTATGCATACCATAACCCACACCACGACTGGCAATACCATTACCAGCAAACTGCTCTTCGGTGGGCGTAGAAATGGCATAACCATTATTACGGCAAAAGAAAATCACTGGTGCTTTTAATACCGCAGCCATGTTTAAACCTGCGTGGAAGTCACCTTCTGACGCAGCACCTTCACCAAAATAACAAATGGCAACATTACGTTTACCTTGTAACTTCATACCGTAAGCTACGCCTGTCGCTTGCGGGATTTGCGTTGCCAAGGGTGACGAAATAGTTTGGTAATTAAGTTCACGACTGCCGTAGTGGATCGGCATTTGCCGTCCTTTACCTAAATCTTTTTCATTACTGAACATCTGGTTCATAAATTGTTCAGTACTAAAACCGCGATAACGCAATGAGGCATGTTCACGGTATTGAGCTAAAATGACGTCGTCTTTGTCCAGGGCTGCTGTACTGCCCACAATAGAGGCTTCTTCACCTGTACAGGTCATGTAAAAACTAATACGTCCTTGACGCTGCGCACCCAACATACGCTCGTCTAATACACGTGTAAAAACACAAGTATCGAATATTTTTTCAGCTAAAGTCTTGTCGATAACAGGCAATACTGCGTTTTCGTACGTGGTGCCGTCTGCTTGCAAAATACGCAAAATGGGGATGTGCAATGACGCTTTGTCTAAGAAGCTGACACGGTGCACTGTTTCATTTGTCAGTGGTGCGTTGCTCATATTATGCTCTTATTATTGTTGAGCCATGTTCAACATAAACATGGCTCTATTGATACTATGCGAGTAAACATTACGTTAACGTAAACTACCTATCAATACTTACTCTCACTGTAAATGCATTTTACTCACGATTAACATGTATATATTGCTTTACGACTATACAATTGACTCGTTCGGTGCAGGCACTAGGCAAAGCACTGTACGTTGGCCAATAGGGACATTGGCATTGGGAAATACAATAGCCTCTTGTGAATGTTCTACCACAATTTGCTGTCCGCCTTCTGTGGCCAATACCTCACCTTGCTTAAAAGAACTGAAGTTTTCAGCGTCACTAGCAAAACTAAATGCAAAATCATCAAAATGTTTATTTATTGAGCGAGAAACCTTATATAAGTTCACTTTACTCGAATCAAACTCAATCACTGGTAGGTTAGTGTGTGTAATGAGTTTTTCAAGCATAGTATGAGTTTGACTAAAACGGCTCATGTCATTTTGGCCAAAAGGCATCACTTTGCCCAGTTCAACGGTAAAAGCATCGGCTTGAAACTGCTCTGACGAGTAATAACTAAATGTCGTGGTCGGTTCATGGTGAAAAAGTAGTGTATCAACACCACATTCGGCCAAAAACATGATTTGTTCACTGCTGTAAGCACGGCCTGGGCGGTAAGGATAAATAGCAAATTTTTCGTGTTTAGATGCTCTGATCGCTGTGTGTAAATCATAATGAATGCGCTGACGGTCACTGTTGGCAGTAAAGAAGTCTGCGACATATTTTTCCAGCGCTTTGGCGCGATGACGTTCAGGGTGGGTTAAGCCCTCGCCTTTTGAATGTGCACCACTGAATAAACGATTCATGTTCTCGTCAATAAAGCGGGTTTGATTGATTATAGCAGCAGGGTTGCCGATTAAAAAAAGCACTCTTTGCTTTGCGACAATGCGCTGGCTTAATAAATCTTTAATCAGTTGATTACAAATTTCTATTGGCGCAGTTTCATTACCATGTACGGCACAAGACAACACAATATCTTTAGAGGCATTGGCTGGGGTGAATACGATTACACCGGTATCCCAAATATCTACACGGGTATGATCGGCTAGCATAAAGTCGTATGTTGCTGGCAATTTATGAGGATTAGCTAAGGTATAGGCTAAAAAATCATGATTTAACATCAGGTCTGATAACACATTCAACTCCTTGTCTCATTATTATATGGCACAAACACTCAACTCACGGTTAGGCACGTCAGTGTCATAGCCTATTTGTCGCGGATTCTATCATAGCCATAGCGTATTTTATTGTTTGTATAAGTTAGATTTATTATTAATAAAAGTTTGCTTGCAAAAATGGCGAATATTGAACACAATCACAGCCATCTAGACTTCTATAATTGTTTTAAGGGTTTGTCATGGCGTTAGCAACATTTGGTGCAGGTTGTTTTTGGGGTGTTGAGTATTTTTTCCGTGAAATTAACGGCGTCATTAACGCGACTTGTGGCTACATGGGTGGTAAAGACAGTGCAACAACATACAAAGAAGTAAAAACAGGCACAACAGGTCACGCAGAAGTCGTACAAGTTGAATATGACCCTGAAATCGTCAGTTATAACGATTTACTGGATGCTTTTTGGAAAAACCACAACCCAACCATGCTCAACATGCAAGGTGGTGATATTGGTACTCAGTATCGCAGTACTATCTTCTTTCATGATAAAGAGCAAAAAGCATTAGCAGAAACCTCTAAACTGGCATTAGCCCGCAGTGGTAAATGGGGGCAACGTCATATTGTGACTGAAATTGTCCCGATACAAACATTTCACATTGCTGAGGAATATCACCAAAATTATTTAGAAAAAAATAATCTACCTTCATGTCATTTGGTATATTAATCAGCCAATATCCGTTTCAAGTGTATTTATGTTCAGCTTTTGTTCACTTGAAACGGAATATTTACACAATAGATTAGCGCAATCGATTTCCTACCGTTAACTTCCCTTTACCCGCCGATATAAATTCCATACAATCCCAAGCAAATTGCTTAAGGCATGTTATCGGAGAACAAAATCATGAGTGAAGCTCGTCACGTTAACCTACTAATTTTAGGTTCTGGCCCTGCCGGCTATACTGCTGCAGTTTATGCTGCACGTGCTAATTTAAAACCTGTAATGATCACAGGGATGCAGCAAGGTGGTCAATTAACCACGACGACTGAAGTTGAAAACTGGCCAGGCGATGCTGAAGACTTAACTGGCCCAGCGTTAATGGAACGCATGCAAAAACATGCTGAAAAGTTTGATACTGAAATTATTTTCGACCACATCAATGAAGTTACCTTAACTGAACGTCCTTTCCGTTTGAAAGGTGACAATGGCGAATTTACCTGTGATGCATTAATCATTGCCACTGGTGCATCGGCTAAATACCTAGGCCTGCCATCTGAAGAAGCCTTCATGGGCCGCGGTGTGTCTGCTTGTGCAACCTGTGACGGTTTCTTCTATCGTAACCAGAAAGTTGCTGTGATTGGCGGCGGTAACACTGCTGTTGAAGAAGCACTTTACTTAAGCAACATTGCCTCTGAAGTCCACTTAATTCACCGTCGTGACAGTTTCCGTTCAGAAAAAATTCTGATCGACCGCCTAATGGACAAAGTGGCTAACGGCAACATCATTTTACATCTAGACCAAACACTTGAAGAAGTGACAGGTAACGATATGGGTGTAACGGGTCTTAAAAAGAAAAGCACCAAAGATGGTTCGGTAACAGAACTAGAAGTGGCGGGTGTGTTTGTTGCTATTGGTCATAGCCCTAATACAAGTATTTTTGCTGGCCAGTTAGAAATGACCCACGGTTACTTAAAAGTTAATAGTGGTTTACAAGGCAATGCAACCCAAACCAGCATCGAAGGCGTTTATGCTTGTGGTGATGTCATGGATCAACATTATCGCCAAGCGATCACTTCTGCAGGTACAGGTTGTATGGCAGCACTCGATGCGGAACGTTACTTGGACGCAAAAAAGTCATAAACCATTGATTTTGTAATTGTTGATGTTTCAAGGTTGTTTTTAGCAAATGGTAAACCATTGCGCGTTAGCAAGTGAGCTCTTTGCGAGAATTTAAAAGGGCTTAAACAAGACGAATGACTAAATGAATAGTGATTCTCTTTCGACGTCATGGGGTTAAGCTCAATCGAAGTTAACTCGACTTAAAACCAATAAGTTAATATCAACTGACCTAGAGTACATCATACAAAAAGAGCAGCCACGGCTGCTCTTTTTAATGGGCGTATCACAATACCGATTTTTGATAAAAAACCGCTTCGGTATCGCCCAAGGGATCGCGGTGAATACTCTTGTGTTGAAAAGTCATTCCGAGTTTTTTCATAATGGCAATTGAAGCGACGTTTTGCTCAACAGCTACAGCACTAATGTGGGTCACCTCATCTAATTGACTGATTGCCTGCATCACTGCATGTGCAGCTTCTGTCGCATATCCTTTACCCCAGCTGTCATATTTAAATCGCCAGCCTAATTCAATATTGTGCCATTGAGGTTGAGTAAAAAAATACATAGGTCTTACTAAAATCCAACCTAAATACTGACCGCTTAACTGATGTTCGTCGTTTTGCGGACACGCAAGTGCATCCACTTTCCATAATCCCCAGCCTTTAGTGGGATTTAAGTATTGTGCCAATCTTGGCAGCATCACAGTATCAATTTGCTGTTGAGTCGTTTTTACCCCACCGTTTAAGAAGTGCATCACCCTCTCGTCTTGGTCTAACTCGAACATAAACTCGCCGTCATCAAGCGTCATTAATGACAATGTTAAACGCGGTGTATTTGGTATCTGCATGCTGTTATTCCTATTTTTGCTCAAATCAAACGCTTATAAATTCAGAATTAAAAGGCCATTTTGATGCCAAAACCCCCGCCCTCTGAAACACAAGTTTACACATTGACACAACATAGTCGAAACATATCGATTAACATATACAGTAGAAAAATAGATTAATTGCCAACGGCTAAACATAACGTTGCAAACATAAATCATTTAAAAGGAAGCATTGTGGCGACTAAAAAACAAATTATATTACCCATTATTGTACTAGGCATAGGCATTGTTGGGCTTGTTGGGCTTTCTGCATTAAAAAAACCACCAGAAGAAAAACCTGAGGTTGACACAACGCCACTGGTGTCTGTTCAAGAGATTAACTATCAACCAATGACATTTGAAGTCAGCTCTTATGGTGTGGTTAACGCAAAATACATGACCGAAATCATTGCTCAAGTGGGCGGTGAAATTATTTACTTAGACCCCAACTTCGTCAAAGGTGGCTTTGTTAAAAAAGGCGAAGTTTTAGCCAAAATCGACCCGAGCGACTACCAATCTAGCTTACTGGATGCACAAGCCAGTATTGCGTCGTCACAAGCCTCACTGGTTCAAGAACGAGCCAATGCCGAAGTTGCTATTCGCGAATGGGCAGACATCACCAACAGGCAGCCAACAGACTTAAGTCTACGTAAACCGCAATTAGCCCAAGAGCTGGCAAAATTAAAAAGCGCTGAAGCAAGCCTCAATAGAGCAAAACGCGACTTAGAACGAACAATCATTAGAGCCCCTTATGATGCATTAATCGAAGGACGAGACATAGGCCTGGGCTCATTTGTGAGCAAAGGTAGCCCGATTGGTAAAGTATTAAATACCGACAAAGCCGAAGTTCGTTTACCCATAGCTGACAAAGAAATGCAATATTTGGTCAACAAGGGGGTCAATGCGACGGTCAATTTATCAGGTAATTTTGCCGGCAGTAAACAGCTTTGGACAGGTAAAATCGTTCGCAGCGAAGGCGTTGTTGACAGTAAAAGTCGGATGACTTATCTGGTCGCAGAAATTGATGATCCTTACGGTCTAACGACGGGCAAAAATGAATTACGTTATGGTACTTATGTGACCGCCACCATTGAAGGTTCCCACGCTGGCAATGTTGCTGTTGTGCCACGCCACCTTATTGTGAATGGTGCGGTAGCAATTATGGACCAAGATAAAACCCTACGTTACAAACCGGTTAAAGTTATCCGCCAAGAAGGCGCTAATGTGGTGATATCTGAGGGTTTAGCATCAGGCATGCAACTGATAACCTCTGCACTTGACTACCCTGTTGATGGCATGAAAGTCGCCCTTCCTGAAGACCGCATTTTGCAAAAAGAACCACAAGCAGAAAAAGATGACACTGAACTTGCGATGGAAGGTGAATAACAATCATGGCTGATACTCACAAAGGACTCATCGCCTGGTTTGCTCGTAACAGTGTTGCGGCAAACTTGCTGATGTTCATTATTTTGATAGGTGGATTATTAACCGCCAGCACCATTAGAAAACAATTCTTTCCTGAAGTTGAAATCAACTGGATAGAATTTAGCGCCGTTTATCCAGGCACGGCGCCACAAGAAGTGGAAGAAGGCATCACGATTAAAATTGAACAGGCACTTGAAAGCGTTCAAGGCTTGAAACGCGTGATAACCTATTCAAATCGCAATATGGCTCAGGGCTATTTTCAAGTTGAAGAGTCTTATGACCCACTTGTGGTACTTGATGAAATCAAATCAGAAATCGATTCAATTTCAACCTTCCCTGCCGATATGGAACCGCCAAAAGTTGAACGAATTAAATTTCGTCAAGAAGTCATGTACTTAAGCTTGTATGGTGACATGTCCGAGCGCCAACTAAAAGATTTAGGCGATAAAATTCATAACGAAATAATGCAATTGCCTAATGTGAATATTTCAGAATATTACGGCGGATTAGGCTATGAAATCAGCATCGAAGTCAGTAAAGATAAACTCCGAGAATTTGGCCTAACCTTTAACGATGTCGCACAAGCCGTGCAAGGCTATTCACGTAATATGTCTGCTGGGCAAATTAAAGCCGAAAACGGCTACATTAACCTGCGTGTGCAAAATCAAGCATATGTTGGGTACGAGTTTGAAGATTTGCCATTATTAACGTTAGATGATGGCACACAGTTATCATTAGGCGATATTGCCGTCGTCAATGACGGCTTTGAAGAAGGTATTCAATACTCAAAATTTAATGGCAAAAATTCAGTAACCTTCTTTATTGGTGCAGCAAAAAATCAAAGTATTACTGATGTTGCTGCCACAATTAAGACTTATGTAGAGAAAAAACAAAAAGCGTTACCCCACGGCGTAAAACTCGAACCCTGGGTAGACATGACCTACTACCTTGATGGCCGATTACAGTTGATGCTTGACAGTATGAAAAGCGGTGCGGTGTTGGTCTTTTTAATGCTTGCCCTGTTTTTGCGTGTACGCTTAGCGTTTTGGGTGATGATGGGCTTACCTGTATGCTTTTTAGGTACCCTATTATTTATGCCAATGGCCTTTATCGATGTCACCATTAACGTGATCAGCTTATTTGCATTTATTTTGGTACTGGGTATTGTCGTCGATGATGCGATTGTGATGGGTGAAAGCGCCCACAGCGAATCAGAAGAACACGGTCATAGCGTTGAAAGTGTGATCCGCGGCGTTCAAAAAGTCGCCATGCCAGCCACCTTTGGGGTGTTAACCACCATTGCAGCATTTTTACCTATCACGATGGACGATGGCCCCTCTTCTGCCTTTGGCCAAGCGATTGGTTATGTGGTGATTTTATGTTTACTCTTTTCACTGGTTGAATCAAAACTTATTTTGCCAGCGCATTTAGCCCACATGAAAAAGCCTAAGGTCGTTAAGCCAGGGTCTAAAAACCCGCTGGACTGGCTACGTAATGGCGTTAACATGATCCAAGGTAGCGTCGATCGCAATTTAAGCAAATACATTGACAATATTTATCGCCCTTCACTAGAAATAGCCATTAAATACCGCTATGGCGTCATTATGCTGTTCATCAGCTTAATTTTAGTGTGCGCCGGTCTTTATGGTGGCGGATTAGTGCGCTTTATTGGCCAGCCCAAAATCCCACACGACTTTCCACGCATCAAAATTGAAATGAACGTTGATGCATCTGAAAAAGCCACTCTAGCGACGGCACTTGCAATTGAAGAAACGCTCTATAACGTTGACAAAAAAGTTGAAGATGAATATGGCCAACGCATGATATCGGATATGCAGGTTGACCTTCGAAGCCAAACCAGCGCTGAGGTTATGACCAAGCTTGTTGATCCTCAATTGCGTCCTATGGACACCTTTGCTTTAGCGGAGTTATGGCGCCAAGCCATGCCACAGATCCCCGGCGTTAAATCATTTACCATTCAAGACAGTTTAATGGGTGGCGGCCGTGAAGATGGTGATATTAGCTTTAGGCTAGAAGGTAATGATGAAACGCAACTGGTTGCAGCGTCATTAGCATTAAAAGAAAAACTCAATGGCTTAAAGGGCGTGAGTGATGTTAATGATAGCCGTCAATCTAGTGCCAAAGAAGTACAGTTCCAGCTAAAACCTTTAGCGAATGTACTTGGGTTAACCTTAGCTAATATTGCATCGCAAGTAGGTAATAGTTTTTATGGCCTAGAAGCTCAGCGAATTATCCGTAACGGTGAAGAAATCAAAGTCATGCTGCGCTACCCTGAAGAACAGCGAAACTCGATTGCATTAGTGCAAGATGTGTTAATCAAAACACCGCAAGGGGCTGAATTACCGTTATCAGAGGTTGCCGACATTAAAGTCGTGCAAGGCGTTAACAGTATCCGCCGTGAAAATGGCAGCCGTACTATTAACGTTTGGGCTTCTGTTGATGCAGATCAAGCTGAGCCCTTTAAGCTAGCTAAAGACATTCGCGATAATTTCATTCCAGAACTATTGATAAAATACCCACAAGTTCGCAGTGAAGTGTCGGGCAATATTCAAGAGCAGCTAGACAGTGCGAACACTCAAATGCGTGACTTTATTTTATCCTTATTGGTGATATACAGCTTACTTGCTGTCCCCCTTCGCTCCTACATTCAACCAGTGATGATTATGTCGGTTATCCCATTTGGCGTGATAGGCTCTGTCATGGGGCACATCATATTGGGTATCGACTTAAGTGCCTTGTCAATGTTTGGCATTATCGCTGCCGCTGGTGTGGTGGTTAACGACTCGCTAGTGATGGTCGATTATGTCAATAATTCACGAAAAGCTGGCGTGCCGATGCGTTTAGCAGTACTAAATGCAGGTTGTAAACGCTTTAGGGCGATTATGCTAACCTCATTGACCACCTTTATTGGTTTAGTGCCAATTATGTCTGAAACCAGCATGCAGGCCCAAATGGTGATCCCGATGGCCGTGTCATTAGCCTTTGGAGTGCTATTTGCGACTGTGGTAACCCTGTGTTTAATTCCTTGCTTGTATATTGCCATCGAAGACTCAAAGGCTTTATTGGCACGAATTATTGGTATTTACTCACAAGCGCCAACCCCCCAGGGTGAAGCGTCACAGCAAGGTTCAAATCAATACTAATTTCACATCAATAGACAATCAAAGGGGCCTTATTCACAAGGCCCCTTTTTTATCCGCGCGAGAAATGCAACGTTAACGTAAGAGCGCTGATACAAACTTGGAACACATTGAGCGCATAATAAATAGTGCAACTTCATCATTATATTGAGAATATGATAACCTGATGATTATCGGTTGAAACCAAAGGACGCCAACATGAGCCAACGCAGCATTCACTCATTATTTAAACCCACTTCAGTTGCTGTGATTGGTGCGTCAAATGGTGATAAACGTGCCGGTAAAGGCATTATGAAAAACCTATTATCGAGTGGTTTTTCAGGCCCGATTATGCCTGTCACCCCAAAATATACTGCGGTGATGGGAGTACTGGCCTACCCCAATATTGAATCATTACCGATAAAGCCAGACTTAGCCATTATATGTACCAATGCGCAAAAAGTGCCAAGCATTGTGGAGAGGCTCGCCCAATTTGGCTGTAAAGTCGCCATTATTATGGCCTCAGGACTTGCATTAAAAACGGATGAAAATGGCCATAATCTTTTGGATTTAACCAAACAATATGCCAAACGTTACGGCATGCGAATACTTGGCCCAAATAGTCTTGGAATGATATTACCGCCTATTGGCTTAAATGCCAGTTTAGCGCATGCGGGGGCCATTTCAGGCAAAATAGCCTTTGTGTCGCAATCTGCAGCAATTTGCACCACAGTATTAGACTGGGCAAACAATAAAGGCATTGGTTTTTCATCATTTATCTCACTAGGTGATGCAACCGATATCGACTTTGACGAATTACTTGATTATTTAGGTCGCGACAGTAAAACCAGCGCAATCATGCTCTACATTGATTCAATCAATGAAAAACGTCATTTTTTGTCCGCTGCCCGCGCCGCCTCGCGCAACAAACCTATCTTCGTGATTAAATCTGGGCGCAGCCATGAAGGTGTTAGAGCTGCCATGATCCATACCGGCGGCATAGGTGGTAACGATGCAGTATATGAAGCCGCATTTCGCCGAGCAGGTATGTTAAGGGTAAACGACTTAATTGAGCTCTTTGCCGCAGTTGAAAGCTTAGCCCATTCGACAAGCCTTAAAGGCGAACGATTAGTCATCATGAGTAATGGTGGTGGCCCTGCTGTACTTGCTGCAGATGAGCTGATTATTAAAGGGGGTAAGTTAGCGCAATTATCAGAGCACACCATAAACCAACTCAACACGGTTTTACCCGACACCTGGTCAAAGCAAAACCCTATCGACATGATTGGTGATGCCGATCATCAGCGCTATGCCAAAACCCTCGATATATTAATGAACAGCAACGATGCTGACACAATTTTAGTGCTGCACTCGCCTTCTATATTGTCTGAAAGCGTCGAAATTGCCACAAGCCTTATTGAAACCATCCATAAAAACCCGAATCGGCATAAGTTGAATATTTTAACCAACTGGAGTGGCGAAGACTCCGCTTATCTGGGGCGCAAACGCTTTACCAAAGCCGGTATTCCAACTTACCGAACGCCAGAGGGCGCTGTGCGCGCCTTTATGCACATGGTGGAATACCGTCGCAACCAAAAACTACTTCAAGAAGTGCCGCTGTCGATACCAGATAATATTCCCGCCGATCGTAATGTGGCCAAGTCGCTTTTACAGCAAGCAATTGATCGTGGTCAAACCGTGGTAGAAACCCATCAAGCTGTAGATATTTTAAAAGCCTATGGCTTAAATACCATTGATACCTGGTTTGTCAGCAATGTAGACGAAGCTGTTAATGTGGCCAGTAAAGCTGGCTATCCGGTGGCCTTAAAGGTGCAATCACCAGATTTACTCTATAAGTCTGACGTGCATGGCGTGGTATTAAATTTAACTTCCGACGAAGATGTTAGCCATGCTGCTCACTCGATTATCGATAGAGTTCATCAAATCAACCCTAATGCCAAAATTGATGGGTTAATTATTCAAAAAATGGCCTTAACCGCCGGAGCGCAAGAAATCCGGGTGTCTGTGATTAATGACGCAGTATTTGGGCCAGCCATTTGTTTAGGCGAAGGCGGCTCTGAATGGGACCCCACACGGGATGCCGCCGTTGCCTTGCCGCCACTGAATATGGCGTTAGCTCGGTATATGGTTATTCAGGCACTTAAAACCAATAAATTACGTGATAGGCACTTACCACTAGGCCTAGATATGAACGCCTTGTGTCTCATGCTGACACAAATATCTCATCTTATTATCGACTGCCCTGAAATTGCCGAAATCGATATCAATCCTGTTTTAGCCGCCGGTGAGAAAATCACCTTGCTCGATGTAAATATGCGCCTTCACAGCACACCTCAAGACAATATCGGCCGCCTAGCCATCATGCCTTATCCCAAAGAACTCGAGCAGGTTGCCACATTAAAAAATGGTTTAACGGTTATGCTGCGCCCGATTTTGCCAGAGGATGAACCTAAACATTTGGAATTTGATAACGCCCTTAGCGATGAAGACAGGTATAAACGTTATTTTGGTGTGCGCTCTCGCATGACCCATGAAGAAATGGCCGTACTGACACAAATTGACTATGCACGGGAAATGGCCTTTATTGCCACAACCAAAACTGCAAATGGTGAAGAGTTAACATTAGGTGCTGTGCGGGCCTCTATCGATCCTGACAATACAGAAGCGGAGTTTGCAATGGCCGTCAGAAGCGATTATCAAGGGATTGGACTGGGTAAACTACTGCTTGAAAAGCTCATCACTTATTATAAAAACAACAATACCTTATACTTAACCGGCTTCACCATGTTTGAAAATCGCAACATGGCTAACCTGGCGAAGTCATTAGGCTTTAGTGTCTCGTTTGATATGGAAGAGCATCTGATAAAAATGCACATGAATTTAGAAAACGAAAACAAATAACTCAATTGCAATTATTTTGTTGTCAAATTAATCAAATTTGACACAATTTCGTCCCGATGCTTTGGCTTTATAAAGCCGCTCGTCTGCGCGAGCAAGCAAGGTGTCGACATCATCACCGGTTTGCAATGTGGCCACACCAATAGACACAGTGATGTGGCCTAGATTTTGTTTTTTTTCTTTGCCGATAGACAATTTTTTAAGCGAAATACGCTCACGAATTTTTTCGGCCACGTTGACTGCGTCATGTAATTTAGCATTAGGCAACATCACCACAAATTCTTCCCCGCCATATCGAGCCACTAAATCATCACCTTTTACGGTTTGTTTCATGGCAAGCGCGACATAAGCCAGTACTTTGTCGCCAATCAAATGGCCAAATGTATCGTTAAACAATTTAAAATGATCAATATCTATCATGAGTAAACTGCACACGGTTTGAGTATCTGCAAACTTTGTCATTTGTTCGGCGGCAAATAACTCGTAGGCTCTGCGGTTATTGAGCGATGTCAGCTCATCTGTCATGGCAACTTTACTGAGATTATCCATCTCACTCTTAAGGTTAGCTATCTCATCAGACAAAGACACTAAGCTATTGGACATGTGGCGGTTATTTGCAATCACTTGCTCAACTTCAGCAGCAATACTTAACACAATAAGGTTTAATTCATCTGCGTTAAGTTGTGTTGCTAATTTTGCACCAAAATCACTTAAATTAGCCGAAAAATTCTGTGTACCCTCACCGAGTAACTCAATTTTACTCACCAAACTATTAATCAATATTTGTGTTTCGATTTGCACATTTTCAATAATTTCAGGTGATCGCTCTTCAATAAAGCGATTATACAAACCTAAATTGACCTCTGGAGTAAACTTAACATCGTTTGCAATAAGGCCATCAATGGCACGCTTTAAATTTAGGTTGGTTTCAGCAAAATAATCATACCAAATGGCATAGTTCTCTGGCGTAACCGGTATCGCTAACTCAGACATTTTAGGTAACGCTAAATGCAATATATGAGTCGTGTGTTCTAAATTTTGATTATTATGCATCGAAAACGATACCTTATGATAAAAAACAATGAGTCAAAGGTTATCAGTATGTTATGTCATACTTGTGAACTAAACTCAATTATTGTTAGCTAAAGTTTTACCAAAGAGTATTTATTTACATAACCCTTTTCGGTTAGATAACCGTTTATACTCAAACACTAGACATTATTACGCCACCACAGTGGTCGTGTTTTTAGATTAATGTATATCGTTTTTGTGAGAATAATCGAATGAATAACATCAATAAAGCAACATCGCGCTGTCAATGGTTACTGATAATCAGCACGCTTATCTGTAGCCCTTTTGCAGCACAAGCCACCCCTAAAGTGGATGTAAACTCACTTAACTCAGTCGTAATTGGCACTAGCGTCATGAGCCAAGACAATTATCAGCCCCAAGCTGAAACCAAAATGTACCCTGCACCAAGCACGGGTATGGTGCAGCATATTTTAACACTGCCAACATTAAATAATGAGTCAGAATACTTAATTGAAATTCAAATTGGCCAAAACAAGCTTGTCGATTGCAATCGGGTCAATTTGATGGGCGACATTCGCACCCTATCGGTAGATGGTTGGGGGTACTCATATTTTCAGGTCGACAATATACTGCAGGGACCAAGCACAAAAATGATGTGTACAGATGCTAAAACAGCAAAATTTGTGGTACTCAACAGTAGCATTACACAACACTACGACAGTCGACTACCCAAGGTATTTTATTTACCAAAAGAGGCACAACTTCGCTATCGAGTGTTCCGTGCCATTGGTGATTTTAGTTTCACAGAGCAATAAACATGAAGTTGATTATGCCTGTGTCACTCATTATCTAAGTGGGGAGTTAATATCGCCTTACGCGGACCACTTGCATGATTTCAATTTCAAACCCAGCAACCACATCTTTAGATGGATAATAAATCAAATTGACCTTTTGCCCTTGCAAGCTTTTAAAGCGTTTAGGGCGTTTGTATTTAAATGGTACATCGCAATTTTCTATCATTAAGGTTTGCAATACCCACTCACCCACCTCTCGTTGAGTATGGGACACCACAGTGACTCCTTCACTTTGAACTAAATTGGCGTGTTTTTTTAATAATGCTTCAGGAACGGGTTTCATGAATTCACCTTGTTAACAGCAGCCAGAATATCTTGATATCGATAAGCACTAAAACGACCAAAGCCGTCTAACTGTTTCAGTTTTAAGCGGCTAAATCTTGGCATCACCATACCAGCAAGAAATTTAGCCTGAGTCGCAACAGTGACAGTGGGTAGCGATTTTGCCTGAGCCACTTGGTGTAATGGCGCAAGCAGTGCAGCAAGGTTAGCCGAGTCTGGTAATGGCGCTAACGCTTGTTTTGATAGTACCGCACTTTGGCCACGACAAACACTGCAATGACCACATGATTTAGGAGCCGCATGATCGTCAAAGTATTCTGCCAATGAAGCACTTAAGCAGGTGTTGAGTTCAAAAAATGCCACCAGCTGACTAATTCGCACTATTTCTTTGTGCTCGTTATCAGCAAAATAATCGCTTAACTGTGCGCCTAATGCGTGCACCTTGGTAGGATCGCTAAAGGCCTGTTGGTTTACGTTATACACTTGAGTGATTTTCTTAGTTTCAAGAATAATCAGCTGCTGCTCTGCTAAATACTCTAATGCCGCCACAACCCGTTGCCGCTCGGCGCCATATTGTTGATACAAACTATCAAAATCTAATTGGCCCCAAATCTTTTTAAATTGAGTGTGTTCAAACACCTGGTTTAAAAAAGCCTGCCGCTCGGCATTAAAACGATTCAAGATTGTGTGCTTGTCTTCAACAAAACGGTATTTAAACTCGGCAAAATACGCATAACTTGGGCTAATTACCCCAAGTAACTCTAATTGCACAAACAGGGTTTTTAACGGCAAAGTGCGGATATTGCAGTCAGTCGATAATGGCAATTCTTGTACTTCCCAACGCCCTTGATCCGTTTCATCAGCAATGGTTTCAAGCAATTGCTCAATACTGTCGGGCTCTGGCGTATCACCATAGACAAAATTCTCTACTGTATTTAATCCGTCCAAATTGGCTAACGTTACACAATGAGACAATTGCCCATCGCGCCCTGCCCGGCCAATTTCTTGGCTGTAATTTTCAATCGATTTAGGTAAATCATAATGGATAACAAAACGAATATCCGACTTATCAATCCCCATACCAAAAGCAATAGTCGCAACAATAACCTGAACCTGATTGTCCATAAATTGCTGTTGAATACTTTGCCGTGACGCTTGCTCCATACCTGCATGATATGCTTGAGCGTTAATCCCTTGATTAATTAATACTTGCGCCACATCTTCTGCGGTTTGTTGTAGGGTGACATACACAATTCCGGCGCCCGTTTGGCCGTTGTTAGCATAATAATTAACGCAATTAACTAATTGATCATTTTTCTCTTGCTGGCTAACCGGCAATACCGACAAATCAAGGTTAGCGCGGTAAAAGCCGGTTTGAATAATTTGCGCAGGCGTTAAACCAAAACGCGATGCCATATCATGCTTCACTTGCGCCGTGGCTGTTGCTGTTAGTAATAATGTTTGTGGAATTGAAAATGCCTGGCAAAACTGCGGGATTTTTAAGTAATCGGGACGAAAATTATGGCCCCACTCAGAAATACAGTGGGCTTCATCGACCACTAATAATGAAATCGGTACAGAATGTAAAAATTGCCTAAAGCGCTCATTTTTAAAACGTTCAACTGACACCATTAAAATCCGAGTCCGCTTGTCGCGTACATCTCGCATCACTTGTTGGGTTTGCTCGTAGGTCAAACTAGAGTCAATACTGGCAGCTGCAATGCCTTTACTGGCCAAAAATGCCAATTGATCTTTCATTAGCGCCAATAATGGCGAAATCACCAAGGTCAAATGAGGTAATTGTTGCGCACAAAATTGATAACACAAAGACTTACCTGAGCCTGTCGGAAAAATCGCCAGTGCTGACTGGCCGGCTAAAATGGTCTCAATAACACTCTGTTGACCGTCTCTAAATTGCTCAAATCCAAATTGTTGCTGCAACAATGCATGCAATGTTGCTGAATCGAATGAAGGATTGGCATCAAAATGATTAGCGCTACTGGTAAACATAACTTATCCCTGTATTTAGTGTTAAACCCAAAACCACTTAGGGCTAAGCATAAACGTCTGGCTTACTGAGTATTTTTACGTGCAATGTATTGGTTGATGAGTTGTGTCAGCTTATCTTCAAAGCGTTCTTCAATCTCGTTAAGATTTTGATCAAATGATTGTACAAACTTAATCGCTTTATCGCGAGGAAGCACTTTACCCGCAAGACTGTATTGGATCTCGACTAAAGATTTATCAAAGCGAGGAGAAATAAACCACTGACAAACATCGGCATTGAGGTTAGCTAATGCACGCTCTGCTAACTGGCAAAATGTGTCTATATGGTCAATGCCATCTGGCCCTAGGCAACCGGGTTCAAGTCGACATAATATTAATAATTTTTGTGGGCTGTACTGCCGATCACTATTGAGCAAGTCTTGCATAATGTGGTTCTATAATCCTTAAGCAATCAAGGTTAATTGTCTTTCTATCAAGTTAGCATCGTTTATAACGCGACAAGATGCAAATAGTTCAGCATGCTTAGCTCACACCATTACGTGTAAATAATTGACCACTATGCATAATTCCAGCCGTTTTTGATTAAGGTGTTGCGATGGTGCAATGGTTGCTCTTTCAAAGCAAGTTATCGCTCATCGGTTGCCAGGCTAACGGCTAATGCATCAGTAAACGCATTAATGTACTGATTAATTGGAGTAAGCGTTTCTTTTGCTCGACGATTACGCCCAAGCAACGACGACTCTACAAACAAATCAAACCACGCAGATAATGCAGCACCATTTTGTGGTTCCTGTGCCGCAGTTAATGCTAAAGACGCCACTTCAGCGGTTCCTAATTGAAAGTCGTGACTGCCTTTGCGTAATGCATAAGTCGCGAGGGTTTCAGGTGCAAAGGACAATACCGGCATATTATGTAAGTATGGACTTTTACGATACATTTTTATTGCTTCACGCCAACTACCATCAAGCATTACCAGTAGTGGTATTTTCTGTTTACCGTCCAGTTGCTGCAAATTTTCTGGCAAAATTTGGCTCACTACGGCTTGATTAGCTTCAATATATTGCTGCGGAAACACTAAGTAGGGTTGATAACGTTCATCACTAAGCAATGCCAACATACCTTTGTCGGTATCGGTACGGGTCCACAAAAAAGCATGAGTATCGGGTATCAGATCGGCAATCAAACGGCCACTATTTGTCGGTTTTAACACTTCATCGTTATACATCAACAACATAAAGCTCACTTTAGTGGCTAAATATTGACGATGTTTACAGGTACAAAATAACTCACCTAACAAGCATAACTCACAACGAATAAGCTTTTTACCCCGCGCGCCAAACGGTTTTGTCGACAGTGACTTGCGATAAGCATACAAACGATGCACCGCATGAATTGGCGCTTTTGAACCTGGGTTTACAACTTGATTCATATCAGACTCTAAAATAAAAAAATTCATCACTCATTGAGTGATGAATACAAATAGGTAAGCAAAATAACTCAATAACGATTATAGAATACGGCGCAATAAAAAGTCAGCTTTTAAACGGCGAATGCGATTCATAATCTTTTTAACCGGCTTGGGATATTTATGTAAGGTATCAATTTGACTATAGTGAAACAGTCTCTTTGTGTGCACTAAAATATGTTGCTGCTCGGCAATAAAAGAGTGTTTCCAGCTGCCCGACTCATCATGTAATAACAAGCCATTTTCTAAATCCAGTGCCCAAGCACGAGGATTGAGATTAGAACCGGTAATCAAATGCTTGCGGTTGTCTGCACTAATACCTTTTAAATGGAAGCTGTTAATACCATCTTTCCACAGATGAATATTGAGCTGGCCATTGTCGATAGCCCATTGCTGACTTTTAGCAAATTTTCGTAACGATTGCTCATACATGTATGGCAGCGCACCAATAGTTGAAAAATCTTGCTCTGGGGGAATATAAAAATCGTTGGCCGTTTTGTCTCCAACAACAATATCAATCTTTTTACCTGCACGAAGATGTTTAGCCAATGCACGATTTAATATTGCAGGCGGATTAAAGTAAGGAGTGCAAATAAACAAGTGTTGCTTAGAAGACTCGACTAATTTAATCACAGTATCGTTGAGTAAATTATGTTTGCGACCAAGTCCTAGTAAAGGCGTCACCCGGTTACCCACCGTCGTGCTTTTGTATTGATATTGCGCTTGAGACAGTCGATGCTTAAAGCTCTTGATCTCCTGCTTTTCAGGGCTGTCATCTTGGTTTACTGGCTGGCTTAATAAACTCACAGCACTATCGCTTACAATCTCTTGCTTTATCATGTCGCGCATACTGCGGGCTAACTCTACGCTTTCAATCAAGTGATAACGATCAAAACGATATTTGTCTTGTTGGTGAAGGTAAATATTATTGATGCTCGCACCACTGTAAATCACCGCATCATCAATAATAAAGCCCTTAAGATGGAGTACACCCATAAACTCCCGCGATTTTACCGGTACACCGATAATATCAAAAGGATGCGATGCTTCAGCCATCAAATTACGATAAAGAATGTAATTACCACTGTCGCCTTTATGACCAATTAAGCCGCGTCTGGCACGATGATAATCCACTAATACTTTGATGTCTAAATCTGGTTGGCGGGCTTTAGCGGCTAATAATGCATGCAATACTTCACGGCCGGCTTCATCGTCTTCAACGTATAAAGCGGCAATGTAAATTGAAGATGTTGCGGACGCAATTTTAGCTAATAATGCTTGTTTAAAATCTCGGGGGGTTAATAACCAAGATACCGCATCAGCTTTTAGCGCAATACCACCTAGCTTATCCAGCAAGGCATCCTCCTTAAAATAGGTGCTCACAATGCTTTGAGCAAAATAACCAACTTTACAGCCTATCGTTATGATTATGTGAGCTGTAAAATTAAACAGGCCAAGCAACTGGAGTGACGATCGTTACTGCACCGTAAACTGCCTATTGCTAGCCTATTAGTAAACTGCCAGTGTCATTGACTGAAGCCAATCAATCATCAACATCAGCCGACTTTATACATCAAAAAATGACTCAATCATGTTTTAACGCGTAATTTAGCGATAGAAATTACCGACTAACAAGGTGATGAGCAAGATGTTTCTTACTTTGGGACGATTTTAATGGCTTTCTTTGGGCAAAAAAAACACAGCGCTGCTGAATAATGAGTCACTTGCTGACGAACTATACAGCTTGTGTTTAGGTGATAAACTCAAGTTAAGTGAAAATCAACTCCTCTCCTAGCCTCAAGTTTATGCTGCAAGTCATTTCATTTTTTACACCAATACAATCAAGCTGTGATTAATTTATTGCGCAGCGTATCAGTGAATAATGAGTTGAGCTAAAATAGATTTACACTGTAAAAGATGATTAATCTTACACTAAACCGAAGGCCAATATGTATTTACCCATTTTAGCTGCTTCACCTTTAAAACAGCTTTATCTTCAATTTAAACCCAAATATTTATGGCCATTGCTCACCAGTTTATCCGTAATGACAAGTGTATTTTCGTTTACGGCAAGTGCAGAAATTACTCTGCCGCCCAGTTTAATCACACCCTCAGTTGAAAAAGCATCATCAACAGAACCTGTAACTCAATACCTTGATGGCATGCTGCAATTACTCAAACCAGCCTATTCACAATTAGGCATTAGTGTCTGGGATATGACCACACAGCAAACGGTATTTACATATAACAATCAATCGTTAATGCAACCTGCCAGCATTCAAAAGCTGCTCACCGCGTTGGCGGCCACCAAACAGCTTGGTCGAGGGTTTACTTACCAAACTCACCTTAGCACGTTCGCCAATGCACCTTTGACCAAACAACAGGTTATCAATGGGGTTTATCATGGTGATATTTATATCGAATTTAGTGGCGACCCTACGTTAACCTACCAAGATCTTCAGCAACTGCTCACATCGCTTAAACAATTAGGCATTCATAAAATAGACGGACAAGTGGTGTTACTCAGTGAACAAGACAGCCAATTACAAGCCCCTGGCTGGGTATGGGATGACCTAGGCATTTGTTACGCAGCCCCAATATCGCCCTTTATCATCGACAAAAATTGTGTCTATGGACGTTTATCAACCAAAGGCTATGACAAAACGGCAAACATCACCATGATGGGCAAGCGTCCTATTGAGATAACCAACGACGCCTATTTTGTTAACCCTGTGATGGCACAGTCGCAATATAAAGCCGTGCCAGCGGGAACTGTGCATACGCAAGCCAACAGCCAGCCAGATTGCAAGCTCACATTGGCTCGATTCGATAATAATCGCTACCACTTAACGGGATGTCATATTGGCGCAAAATCCATCCCTTTAGCGATAGCCATTACCGATCCTGAGCTCTACGCGACGCGCATTATTAGCAAACAATTAACCGCACTGGGCATTCAACACAAGGCGCCAATGGTGTTATCGCATCAGCAAATCACCTCTAACGCAAATCCAAGGCAAGTTATTGCAAGCCATCACTCCGCCTCATTAACGGCGTTATTATCGACTATGTTGCTAAAATCTGACAATTTAATCGCCGACAGCTTATTGAAAAAAGTAGGTGAAAGCTATTATCAATCAGCAAGCGACTTTGCTCGCAGTAGTCAGGCGATGAAGGCCATTTTGTATTCTCTTGGCATTGACTTAGCAGACGCGAATCTTGCTGATGGTTCTGGGCTATCGCGCTATAACTTACTCAGTGCAGAACAGGTCTTAAGTGTACTCACCACCGTTTACCAAATGCCTGAATATCACTTTCTACTTGATAGTCTGCCTGAATCTGGCGTCAGTGGCACATTACGGTATAAACGCTATTTCAATAAATCACCTTTAAAACATCATGTATTTGCCAAAACAGGCAGCATGCTTGGTGTTGCCAATTTAGCAGGTAAAGTCAAAGCCAGTAACGGTCATGAGTATTTATTTGTATTGATTGAAAATGGCATAAGCCCACAAATTAAAAAACAGCAAAAAGCCCCTTTTTCTGCGGTTTTTTTACAAACAATGATGGATGTGCCGCTAAACAACAGCCAAAAACAGTAAATATAGATTTATTAAAACCTGAATAAATTCAATCTAACACTGACAGAAATCCGCTGTTACGATACCATTGTAAGCAGAAATGAAACGTCAGTTGTAACTAGTGTGGAGATAATATGGACAAGCAAGTCAGCTCACGTGGTACCAAAGAAAAAGCCCTACGCCTCAATTTAGATGAAAAAAAATACGGTACTATTGTGGAAATTGGTGCAGGCCAGGAAGTTGCACGTAATTTTTTTGTTGCGGGTGCAGCAGCAGGTACCATTGCTAAAACCATGTCTGCCTACGATATGAAGTTTTCTGACGCGATTTATGGTGTGCAAGAAGACGGCCGCTATGTGAGTAAAGCGCGTGTGCTAGCTATGATGGAGCAGGAATTCGACCTCGTAGTAGACCGGGTCGCTGCTGTACGTTCAAAATCTTCTCGTTATTTTAGTTATGCTGCAACGGTAGCGGCCAAAAGTTTTAATCGTAAAAATGAATGTCACGCATGGTGTGGTGTACGAATTCAAATGTACCCTGGTGCAGAGCCATCAAATATTATCGTCCACGTGCGGATGTTTGACGACACAGCAGAGGCGCAACAACAAGCCCTAGGCATTTTAGGGGTAAACCTGATATACGCCAGTTACTATTATTTTGAAGATCCTAAAATGCTTATCGATTCGCTAACCGATAACATGAAAGCCAATCGAATTGAAATCGACTGTATCGATTTTCAAGGCCCTTATTTTGAAGATGTTGATAACCAAGCCAAAAATATTCATTTGATCCGCAGCTGGAAAACACGTGCGATCATGTTTAAAGCAGATGGCAGTGTTGCAGTGCCTGCCGACATGCTTTACAAAAAAAATGTCCTGACCATACGTGGATCCTTTAAACCGGTCACTAAACTCAATGTCGATATGATTGAACAAGGCTACAAAGCCTTTACGCTTCTTGATGGCGTAACCAATAAAAATACCGTTTTGATTGCCGAAATTTCGTTAAACGACTTACATGGTAAAGACGCCAATATGTCTGAAAAAGACATCATGGAACGCGTCAAACTACTCAATACCCTTGGGTATAATGTCATGATATCTGACTATACCCGCTATTTTTCTCTCAGGGCCTATTTCCGCCAGTACACTCAATTACAAATTGGGATCGTCGTGGGTATGGTAAATATTAAGCAAATCTTTGATGAAGAATATTATCGAGGAATGGAAGGCGGTATTTTAGAAGCATTTGGTAAATTATTCCCAGACAATACTCGCTTATTTGTATACCCAGAAATGAACGAAAAAGGTGAAGTTAACGATTTAACCACGGTCAGTGTTCCCAATAATTTACGCTACCTTTATCGTCACCTGCTTGATAATGGTTTTATTACTAGTATCGAAGCCAGCAACCCAGAATTGTTTACCATTTATTCTCGAGAGATATTACAACAAATATGCCGAGGGCAAGATGAATGGAAAGCGGTGGTACCAGAAGCCGTGGCGAACACCATCATGGAATTAAAATTGTTTGGTTACAGGGGTTAATTACCGTTTACTGACAAATCAATAGCCACATGCGACGTTATGACATGTCTTACTTTCACATGTGGCTAGGGTCTGTTGATCTTTCAAGGTTATTTTTGCAACGAATTGTTGGTCTTTTATACAAGACAGAGACTTTGAAGTGTAGTTATTCTACATAAAAAGTGGCTAACGCAGTAAAAATGACCAACAAACGCTGCCCACAGGGTTCGGCTAAAAACATTCAACCAGAAAAGAGCAACAGGCCCTTAAAGGCACGAAATAATTCAGCACAATAAACCACTAAAACTGGAGCTGGTATTATACATTTACTGACAAAACTTTACCTTACATTCAAATCTTTAATGATATAGATCACGCTTTAACCTCACATAATTCTTTACTCTATTCTTTTAGAACTGTTCTATTATTAATCGAACATTGCTGTTCTCATGCGGTTTTGTGTATTAGTAAAATCGATTGGACAGATTGATAAAAGTCGCTTTAATTAGTAGACACAGTTAGTTAGCCTAATATTGCAATCCAATAATGATTCAAGTTTAAGCTATTTTAGTGATAAAGGAACATCTCATGGAAAAAGCACCACAATCGCTCGGTAAGTGCCCTGTCAATCATGGCGGCAATACATCTGTCTCAAATGACGTGATGGAATGGTGGCCAAAGGCACTAAACCTTGACATTCTTCATCAGCATGACCGCAAATCAGATCCAATGGATCCCAATTTTAATTACCGCGAAGCCTTCAAATCTCTTGACCTTGCAGCAGTAAAAAAAGATCTCAGTGCATTAATGACTGACAGCCAAGATTGGTGGCCAGCAGACTGGGGCCATTACGGTGGCTTAATGATCCGCATGGCGTGGCACTCAGCCGGGACATACCGTATTGCAGACGGCCGTGGTGGTGCCGGCACAGGTAACCAACGTTTCGCGCCTCTCAATAGTTGGCCAGATAACGGCAACTTAGACAAAGCACGTCGTTTGTTATGGCCAATCAAAAAGAAATATGGCAACAAACTGTCATGGGCTGATCTGATGATTTTGGCCGGTAACGTGGCCTATGAATCAATGGGCTTAAAGACCTTTGGCTTTGCCGGTGGTCGAGCGGATATTTGGCACCCAGAAAAAGACATTTACTGGGGTTCAGAAAAACAATGGTTAGCACCAAGTGGTTCTGAAAACAGCCGTTATTCTGGTGAGCGCGATCTTGAAAACCCGCTTGCCGCAGTAATGATGGGCTTGATTTACGTTAACCCTGAAGGGGTTGACGGTAAACCCGATCCACTGAAAACCGCTCACGACATTCGTATTACCTTTGCCCGCATGGCAATGAATGATGAAGAAACCGTCGCATTAACCGCGGGTGGACATACGGTCGGTAAAGCACATGGTAATGGCCGCGCTGAAAATTTAGGCCCAGATCCGGAAGGAGCTGAACTCGAAGATCAAGGTTTAGGTTGGTTAAACAAAACCAGCCGCGGTATTGGCCGTGACACAGTCACCAGTGGTATTGAAGGAGCATGGACAACAAACCCAACACAATGGGACAACGGCTACTTTGAATTACTGCTTAACTACGATTGGGAGCTCACCAAAAGCCCTGCGGGTGCATGGCAATGGAAGGCTGTTAATCTTAAGGAAGAGCACAAGCCAGCAGACGTTGAAGATCCGTCAATAAAAGTTGAACCCATGATGACCGACGCCGACATGGCGATGAAGATGGATCCGCAATACCGTGAGATTTCAGAGCGTTTTTATAAAGATCCAGCTTATTTCTCTGACGTATTTGCCCGTGCCTGGTTTAAATTAACGCACCGTGATTTAGGGCCAAAAGCACGTTACTTAGGCCCAGATGTACCAGCCGAAGAACTCATTTGGCAAGACCCTGTACCACAAGTGGACTACAGCTTAACTGAGCAAGAAGTCAGTGACTTAAAAGCCAAAATCCTAGCCACAGGTCTGAGCGTTTCAGAGCTAGTAGCAACTGCTTGGGACAGCGCACGTACTTTCCGTGGTTCTGACTACCGTGGTGGCGCAAATGGTGCACGCATTCGTTTAGCACCACAAAAAGATTGGCAAGGTAACGAACCTGCAAGACTACAAAAAGTGCTTGCTGCGCTTGCTAGCGTTCAGGCAGGGCTAAATAAACCGGTTAGCATGGCAGATCTCATTGTACTTGGCGGCAGTGCAGCAGTTGAACAAGCAGCAAAAGCAGCTGGAGTGAATGTCACAGTTCCATTTTCACCTGGTCGTGGTGATGCTACACAAGAACAAACCGATGTTGACTCATTTGAAGTGTTAGAACCACTACACGATGCCTATCGTAACTGGCTAAAGAAAGACTATGTTGTACAGCCAGAAGAAATGATGCTAGACCGTACACAATTAATGGGCTTAACCGCTCATGAAATGACGGTATTAGTCGGTGGTATGCGCGTATTAGGCACCAACTACGGCAACACTCAACATGGAGTATTTACCGACAATGTGGGTGTGCTATCAAATGACTTTTTTGTCAATTTGACTGACATGTCTTACAGCTGGAAACCCGTTGGTAAAAACGAATACCAAATTGTTGAACGCAGCACGAACAAAGTGAAGTGGACAGCAACTCGTGTTGACCTAGTGTTTGGTTCAAACTCTATTTTGCGCGCTTACGCTGAAGTGTATGCCCAAGACGATGCCAAAGAGAAGTTTGTAAAAGACTTTGTTAACGCATGGACTAAAGTGATGAATGCTGATCGATTCGATCTTGCATAAACTTATTTGTTAGACACAAAAAAGCACTGATTATTCAGTGCTTTTTTATTTTCGCTTTAAACATTACTGAGAGTCACAACCCAATAAAGCCTAACCTTTTAATGCCGAATCAATCATGGTTTGCGCTTGAGCAATAATCTGGTCAAGGTGCTGCTCACTGATAAAACTTTCTGCATAAATTTTAAATAACGCTTCAGTGCCAGATGGGCGCGCCGCAAACCAACCGTTTTCGGTGGTGACTTTAATCCCACCAATAGCGGCATTGTTACCCGGAGCATGGCTTAAAATCGCCGTAATGGTTTCTCCAGCAAGCTCTGTTTCTGTAAAACTGTCGGCATTGAGCGATTCAAACTTAGCTTTTTTCTTCAGGCTAATTGGGCTGTCGATACGGGTATAAAAACTCTCACCAAACTTATCGGTTAACTCTTTGTACCTTTGTGCAGGTGTTTTTCCGGTCACTGCTAAAATCTCAGCTGCCAGTAACGCCAAAATAAAGCCATCTTTGTCAGTACACCAGGTAGTGCCATCACGCTTTAAAAACGCCGCCCCTGCACTTTCTTCGCCGCCAAAAGCAATCGTGCTTTGGGCTAAACCATCAACAAACCATTTAAAGCCCACTGGTACTTCTAAGCACTGGCGACCTAGCGCATGACACACGCGGTCAATCATCGCACTAGACACTAAAGTTTTACCCACGGCTAACGACTCACTCCACTGTGGGCGATGTGTCATTAAATAATCAATGGCCACGGCTAAATAATGGTTAGGGTTCATTAACCCAAAGCCTGGGCACACAATACCATGACGGTCATAATCAGGGTCGTTACCGACGCAAAGATCGTAACTTTCGCTATGTGCCAGCAAACCAGCCATAGCATAAGGCGAAGAGCAATCCATACGGATTTTTCCATCTTTATCCAGCGGCATAAAACCAAAGGTTGGGTCAACCTTGTCATTTACCAAGGTAATATCAAGACCATATTGTGCGGCAATGTGCGCCCAGTAATAAATACCTGAGCCGCCTAAAGGGTCAACACCTAAACGAATATTGGCTTTACTAATGGCTTCCATGTCAATCACTTGGGCAAGTGACTCAACGTAAGGCGCAATAAAATCAACCTCATCAATCCAACCAGACTTTACCGCCACGCCATAATTGATCTTTTTAACGCCAGATAATTGCTCAGCAAGATATTGATTTGCTTTAGCCTCGATGACTTTTGTTATGTCACCTTCTGCTGGGCCACCATGGGGAGGATTATACTTAATGCCGCCATCTTGCGGAGGGTTGTGAGAGGGAGTAATGATCAATCCATCGACTAAACCCGATGGCTTAGCCGCATTAGCACGGACAATGGCTTGCGACACCACAGGCGTTGGCGTAAACCCATCCTCTTTTTGGATAAGGACTTTTACCTGGTTAGCGGTCAATACTTCAACCACAGACATAAATGCTGCATAAGACAAGGCATGAGTGTCAAAACCCACAATCATAGGCCCAGTTATCCCCGCACCTTGACGATAATCCACCACGGCTTGAGCAATGGCCCAAATATGGTTTTGATTAAAGCTTGCATTAAAAGCACTACCACGATGACCAGAAGTACCAAATGTCACTTTTTGCTGTACGTCTTCCACATTAGGAATAATACGATAGTAATGACTCATCAATTTAGGAATATTCACTAAATCCGTTTGTAAAGCTTGCTGTCCTGCGCGTTGATGAATAGCCACAAGTGGTCTCCTATGAGTAAATGATATTGTAAAATTAAATATATTCCGCAATAGAGCGAGCTTGCTCGCTATCACATCCTAAATGCTCCAATACCTCGGTTAAAATGGTTTGCTTTTTAGCGGTATTGTTATTGGTGGTTACCCAGTAGCCACTGGTTGCAATTTCTTTAGGATTAGATGATTGGCTAGAGGCTAAAAGTTCTTGCTTAGAGCGGGCAAAATACAAACGTCCTTTACCTTGAATATCAAGTACTTTATTGAATTCATGACCCGCAATAGCTTGTAAATTAGCCAGCAAATACATAAAACGCCCTACCGCGCCTTTTTGCTGGGCCAATAAATGTTGATTGACAATGGTACTAAACTCAAGGGCTGATGATAGTTTACCTGCATCAGTGTCGACATGCGTTTGCGCTTGTGCAGCGACCACTTTTTCAACTGCCGCCTTAGCCTGACTAAACAGTTGACTACGTTGTAATTCAGGCTCGCTTACTGCAACAGACTCGGTTTCTAAGCTTGGCTCACTAAATGCCTCTGGTAAATCAACAACAACGGTTTCTACTGATAAATGTAATAATCGACGTAAAATATCTGAAGCGCTCTCGCCGATACGTTCTGTTTTACTGGCAATATAGCGATAAAGTTCTTCATCAATTTCAATGTATTTCATCAGAGTCATCCTTATTCTTCTCACTTAGGTTTAGCGTCTACAAACGTTAACGATAAACATGCGATCGCTGATCAAAATTACCCGCAGCGATCAAAATATGGCTTCAGTGTAAGCCAAGCTTAACCTACTAATAAAGTAGCAAAATCATTTAATGACACATATTCACTAAAATTTATGCTGTCGCGGGTAAATTTACAGCAATATTGACCACAAAAAGCAGCAAAACTTGATTTGCACATCCCATTACCGCAAAATTCTGCCCATTGAATTATGGTTGTAACGAGTTTATCGCAATATGCATTATGTTTCTCACGGTCAAGGCAAACCAGTGCTGCTCATTCATGGGCTGTTTGGCAACCTTGATAACTTAAAAAACCTCGGTAGCGTCTTAGCACAGCGCCATCAGGTGATCCGTGTCGATGTGCCAAACCATGGCTTAAGTGAACATTGGGACATGATGGATTACCCATCATTAGCAAATGCAATGGTTGAATTATTAGATCAATTGCAATTAAGCAGCGCACATGTTGTTGGCCACTCAATGGGCGGAAAAATCGCCATGGCGATGGCGTTATTACATCCTTCTCGAGTAACAAGCTTAGTTGTGGCAGATATCGCCCCTGTATCTTACGAACCACGACACCAAACGGTATTTGTCGGGCTCACCAGTTTAGTCTTTGACCAAAACACCAGCCGTAAATCAGCATTGGAACATTTACTGACCAGTGGCATCGATGAAGGTACCGCGCAGTTTTTACTAAAAAATCTGCAACGTACCGACACTGGCTTTGAATGGAAAATGAACCTGAATGGTCTGATCCGTTGTTACAACCGTATTATTGGTTGGGATTTACCCATCAGTGCTGACGTCCATTTTGACAAGCCAACACTGTTTATTCGAGGTGGCGAATCTAATTATGTCACTGCAGAACACCGCGATGACATCCTGCGTCAATTTCCGCGTGTCACCGCAAAAACCATAAATGGCACAGGACATTGGCTGCATGCACAAAAGCCCGACATATTTAACCGAATCGTGGCTGAGTTTATTGAACAAAACCAAGGGTAAATTTTCATAATTTACCTTTTTGCACATACCCAATTCTGGCACGATGTGATATATTCGCGCCCTCTTTTCGCCAGACATGACTAACGCGAAGGTAGAAGTATGTTAAATCAGTACATGGATCAAATTGAAGCAGTAGGTTTGAACCTGTTTTTTGCTGCGATATTCTTTTTTATCGGCATGGCTATTCATGATGTGCTTAAACAAGGTAACGTGCCTAAATTTGGTCGATATATTGTTTGGGCAGTGCTATTTCTCGGCTGTGCCGGGTTTATTGCAAAAGGGATTATACAGATGACCTGGGAAGGCTCTGGGATCGGTTAAAAATACAATGGCAAAAGAAACAACAGATAGAACGACTATTGACCTTTTTGCCACAGAAACACGCCGCGGGCGTCCGAGAAGTAACCCACTTTCTCGGGAACAGCAATTAAAGATCAATAAGCGTAACCAAATTCAGCGTGATCGCGCTAACGGTTTAAAGCGAATAGAGTTAAAAGTGTCACAAGATTTATACGATGCCTTGAACCAACAAGCTTTGAACAGTAACATCAGCCGTAGCCAGTTAATCGAATTTATTCTGCAACAGCAACTCGACAACTGAGACGTTTTTAGAACATCGCACAACGCGAACTAGATATTTAAAGGATAGACAATGGCAACTGTAGGTCTTTTTTTCGGTAGCGACACAGGTAACACCGAAGCTGTAGCCAAAATGATCCAGAAAAAACTGGGTAAAAGCATGGTCGATGTCAAAGACATCGCAAAGAGCACCAAAGAGCAAATCGCAGAATATGATTTGCTTATGTTTGGTATTCCTACTTGGTATTACGGCGAAGCTCAATGTGATTGGGATGACTTTTTCCCAGAACTAGAACAAATTGATTTCACGGATAAATTAGTTGCTATCTTTGGTTGTGGCGACCAAGAAGACTACGCAGAATACTTTTTAGATGCTATGGGCATGGTCCGTGACATTGTAGAAGCACGTGGTGGCATTATTATCGGTCACTGGCCAACAGAAGGTTACGACTTTGAAGCTTCTAAAGGTATGGTAGGCGATAAACACTTTGTCGGTTTAGGTATTGATGAAGACCGTCAACCAGAGTTAACTGAAGAACGTGTAGACGCTTGGGTTAAACAAATTTACGAAGAAATGTGTTTAGCAGAATTAGCAGACTAATTTTGTCATCCCCTAACAAAAAAGCGGCAATAGCCGCTTTTTTACTACTTAATATGCCTACTCAGTCAATATTATGTCGACAACTCAAATCGCTACACCCGCTTCGCACTGGGACATCTTTTGCACCGTTGTCGACAATTATGGCGACATAGGCGTGACTTGGCGTCTTGCCAAGCAATTGGCAGCTGAATATCACATTAAAGTTAATTTGTGGGTCGATGATCTCCACAGTTTCTCGCATATTTTACCCAACTTAATTGCCACAAAACGCCAACAAACGTTTAATGGCGTGAATATATTTCAATGGAATAATCCTTTAGATATAGAGTATCAAGCCGGTAGCGTGATTATTGAAGCCTTTGCCTGTGAATTACCTGAACAGGTAAAAACGATCATTGAGCAACGCCATAAGCAGTCAAAAAGTTTAGCACCACACTGGCTAAACCTTGAATATTTAAGTGCCGAAGATTGGGTTGATGGTTGCCATGGTTTGCCCTCAACCCAAGTTAATGGGGTAAAAAAATGGTTTTATTTCCCCGGTTTTAATCGCAAAACCGGTGGGCTAATTTGTGAGCAACATCTGTTTAAAGAGCGTGAACAATGGCAGTCCGACTTCAATAATAAAATGACGCTATTTAAACAACTAGGCTTAACAGGCATTAATCACCATGACACGGTTATTAGCGTGTTTAGTTATGAAACAGAAGCCTTAACCGCATTAATCAGGCTGTGGCAAACTTCAACAACCGCAATCCATGTACTCATTCCTAAAGGGCGCAGTTTAACCAGCATTGCGCCCTTTATTCCCGGTGAAACAAACAATTTGATACCCGGTCAACATGTTAAACTCGGCAATCTGACTCTGCATATCTTACCCATGACAGACCAAACTGGCTTTGATCGCTTGCTATGGAGCTGTGATTTTAATATTGTGCGCGGTGAAGATTCATTTTTACGAGCACAATGGGCCGCAAAACCGTTTATTTGGCACATTTATCCGCAAGAAGATGATTATCATCTGGTAAAATTAGAAGCTTTTATGAAGATTTACTGCGATAATCTTGCGGCAGAAATATCGACCACTTGGTGTAAGCTGAATTTGGCCTTCAATCAAGATGATCAACATGCCGTGGTTAACCACTGGCAACAATTAAATTCTGTTATTTTGCCGTTACAGCAACATGCGCTTAATTGGCCAAATAACGCGTTAGATGATGCAGATCTTGCGAGTCGACTAGTTCAATTCGTTAAAAATAGCTAAGATACTGCTCTGTAAATATAAAAAGTCCATATATATAGGAAATAGTACAATGAAAACTGCTCATGAAATCCGTCCTGGCAACGTGATCATGTTAGATGGCAGCCCATGGGTTGTTCAGAAAACTGAAACAACTCGTTCTGGCCGTAACGCTGCAATCGTTAAGTTAAAATTAAAAAACTTATTGCTCGATTCTGGCACTGAACAAACCTTTAAAGGTGAAGACAAGTTAGACGATATCATTTTAGAGCGTCTAGATTGTACTTACTCTTACTTTGCTGATCCTATGTATGTATTTATGGATGAAGAATACAACCAATACGACGTTGAAGCTGACAACCTAGGTGATGCAGCTACATACATCGTTGATGGTATGGAAGATCAGTGTCAAGTGACTTTCTACAACGGCAAAGCCATTTCTGTTGAACTACCGGTTCACATCGTACGTGAAGTTATCTACACCGAGCCTTCTGCTCGTGGCGATACTTCAGGTAAAGTCATGAAGCCAGCGACCATCACTGGTGGTGGTACTGTTACTGTTGCTGACTTCGTTAAAGTGGGCGACAAGATTGAAATTGACACTCGCACTGGCGAGTTCAAAAAGCGCGTTTAAGCGCCAATTAGCTAGCCTTATGGTTTAAATAATCATAATGTTAGTTAACACAGCAAAAGCCAGCACTACGTGCTGGCTTTTTTGTTATGAAACACCATGGTCACACTAAAACAAGCCAACAAAACAGCATAAAATACTAAAGCAAAGGCTAATTTACCCGGCGTTTTAGCATTTAACACTAATATTATTATTCATTTTACGCATTTGCCCCTTTCCCAAAGCCAATAAATTCGTTATGGTTCGCTAACTTAAGCCGTATTTAGTTATTGAGAGTAGTATGAGACCCATTATCAAATCCAATAAACTTGACTCTGTTTGCTACGACATTCGTGGACCTGTGCATAAAGAAGCCCGCCGTTTAGAAGACGAAGGTCATCGTATTTTAAAGTTAAATATCGGTAACCCTGCGCCGTTCGGATTTGAAGCCCCTGAAGAAATTGTACGCGATGTGATTTTAAACCTGCCAAGTGCGCAAGGATACTGCGAATCTAAAGGGCTATTCTCAGCACGCAAAGCCATTGTGCAACATTATCAAGCACAGGGGATTTTTGGCGTAGATATCGAAGACATCTATATTGGTAATGGTGTATCAGAACTTATCGTTATGGCCATGCAAGGGCTGTTAAATACAGACGATGAAGTGCTCATCCCCTCGCCTGACTACCCATTATGGACCGCTGCAGCAAACCTTGCCGGTGGTAAAGCGGTGCATTATCGCTGTGATGAAGAAGCCGATTGGTTTCCTGATTTAAACGACATCAAAAGTAAAATAAGTAACCGCACCCGTGCCATTGTATTAATTAATCCTAATAACCCAACGGGTGCAGTGTACAGCGAAGAATTGCTATTGCAGGTTATCGAGTTATGTCGCCAACACGATCTGATTTTATTTGCCGATGAAATTTACGATAAAATTTTATACGACGAAGCAAAACACATTCCTGCTGCGCGTTTGTCTGACGACATTTTAACTGTCACCTTTAATGGCCTATCTAAAGCGTACCGTGCTGCGGGTTTTCGTGTCGGTTGGATGATGTTATCGGGTAATTTAAAAGCGGCAAAAAGTTATATTGAAGGGCTAGAAATGCTCGCATCAATGCGTTTATGTGCCAATGTGCCTAACCAACACGCAATACAAACTGCATTAGGTGGCTACCAGTCAATTAACGAACTTATCCTTCCTAACGGTAGATTAACCATACAGCGCGATGCGGTTTACGAACTGCTAAATCAAATCCCTGGGGTGAGCTGTAAAAAACCGAAAGGTGCCCTGTATGCCTTCCCTAAATTAGACATGAAAAAGTTTAATATTCGAGATGATGAACGCCTAGTGCTCGATTTATTAAAAACCAAAAAAATTCTACTGGTACAAGGCTCTGCGTTTAATTGGCCTGAACCCGATCACTTACGTGTCGTGTTTTTACCTCATAAAGAAGATCTGAGTAAGGCATTGCGTGAATTTGGCGACTTTTTAGAAGATTATCGCCAGTAAGCAAAGGGTTAATGCATATTAATATAAGCGACTAAACAGTCGCTTTTTTTTATTGCTAAGCTCAGGTAAGCTGACAATATATATCGATTATTGTTGATTGAGCGCAGTAAGGAATCTCATGAGTCATCTATTTGCCCATTTAGCCCGAATGAAACTTATCCAACGTTGGCCATTAATGTACAACGTGCGCCGCGAAAACGTGCAAGAACACTCATTACAAGTAGCCATGGTTGCACATGCCTTAGTGATTATCAGTAATAAAAAGTTCGGTACCCATTTAGACCCAAATCAAGCGGCAACCATTGCAATATTTCATGACGCCAGCGAAATTTTAACCGGCGACTTGCCCACTCCGGTGAAGTATTTCAATAAAGAAATTGAAGCCGAGTATAAAAAAATTGAAGCGATTGCCGAGCAGCGCATGCTCGAAATGGTGCCAGACGAATTTAAAGACGATTATCGCTGCCTATTTATTGGTGAACAAGCAGATCCTCAATACAAATCCATTGTTAAAGCTGCCGATACACTCTGCGCCTATTTAAAGTGTTTAGAAGAGCAAAAAGCGGGTAACAGTGAGTTTAATAGTGCAAAAAAACGCCTAGAACACATGTTAGACACCAACCCAAATCCAGCAGTACAGTATTTTAGAGACTGTTTTGTGCCTAGCTTTACCCTCAATTTAGATGAAATCAATCAAATGCTGTAAGGATATTTATGCCCGATCAAACAGAGCAGCAAGACAATATTTGGCACCAGCGCCTATTAGGTGAAGACAAACAGCGACGCAATGATCACCGCAGCCCATTTCAACGTGATCGTGCACGCATACTTCATTCAGCCGCCTTTAGACGCTTGCAAGCCAAAACCCAAGTCCTCGGCGTTGGCATGAATGACTTTTATCGTACTCGCTTAACTCATTCGCTTGAAGTATCGCAAATAGGCACAGGCATTACTGCACAATTACGCCGTAAATATCCCGAACTTAAATATTTGCTTAACTCCATGAGTTTAATTGAGTCAATTTGTTTAGCCCACGACATTGGCCATCCGCCTTTTGGTCATGGCGGCGAAGTGGCACTCAACTACATGATGCGCCATCATGGTGGATTTGAAGGTAACGGCCAAACATTCCGTATTTTATCAAGATTAGAACCCTACACACCGTCATGGGGCATGAACTTAACGCGCCGAACCTTACTTGGCATTATGAAATACCCCGCTGTGTATTCTCAATTATTTATCGACCAACACAAACCGGCAATAACTAATCATCGCCAATTAAAACCGGCAGATTGGCCTCCGGTAAAAGGCTTGTTCGACGACGATAAATCGATTTGTGATTGGGTGTTATCAGCATTAAGCGATAGTGACAAACAACAGTTTATTACCAGCGAGCAAAGCACGGTTAATGTTAACTATCCTCACCTAAAAACACGCTATAAATCATTAGACTGCTCAATAATGGAATTAGCCGACGACATTGCCTATGCAGTGCATGATTTAGAAGATGCCATCGTTATGGGCATTGTCAACCAGCGCCAATGGCAACATGATGTGGTTGATCAGTTACAACACATTGATGATGAGTGGTTAAAAGCTGAAATATCTCGCATTGGCGAAAAACTGTTTTCCCATGAACATCATTTGCGTAAAGACGCCATCGGCACATTAGTTAACGGTTTTGTTACCGCCATAGGCATTGAAACCAATCATCAGTTTGAAGCCGATTTATTAAAATACAACGCCCAGTTGCAGCCAGACTTTGCTAGCACATTACAGGTACTCAAACAGCTGGTGTTTAAATATGTTATCCGCAAACCAGAGATCCAGATGCTCGAATACAAAGGGCAACAAATCATTATGGAATTGTTTGAGGCATTCGCCTCAGATCCCGCGCGCTTGCTGCCCGTCAATACGCGTGAGCGTTGGATTGAGGCAAATCATAACGGTAACAATGCAATGCGGGTTATTGCAGATTATATTTCAGGGATGACAGATGAATTTGCCGGTCGCTTGCACCAACAGTTATTTGGTTCTAAAACTGCAGGTATTTTAGAGATAAACAACGAGCACTAATGTCGTTGGCTAAAGATGAAAAAAGCGCTTGGGTAAAGACCCAAGCGCTAGCGGGTTAAATAAAGGGGAACTAACCCAAACGACACACGACACTTCACTTCTAGATAACACAAAAACGCTTTATATCACGCCCATAACTTGTGCAACGCCTGGCTTAAACGGGTTGCATAAACCCAGTGATCTGCTCAAGAGTTAGTACCGGCGTAGCACCGGCTGACTGTGCCACCATAGCACCAACAGCACAGGCAAAATCAATAGCATATTGCGGGTTAGTGTCACTGCACAATTGATACAAGAGTGAGCCTAAAAACGAATCACCGGCACCAACAGTATCAACCACATCGACAAGATAACCTGAGTTATAAAACTTATTGCCATTTACACTTAATAACGCACCATGGCTGCCTTTAGTGACACACAAATAGTGCGTTTTTGTTTGGGCGGCAATAAAGTCTAAATTTTGCTCTAACGAATTAAAACGTGAGCCCATTGCTTTGGCAATTTCGTACAACTCATCGTCATTTAATTTGATAAAGTCAGCTTTATTCATCAACTTAACTATGCTGTCAACATCATAATGCGGCGCACGAAGGTTAACATCAAACACGCTAAAATTAGCACACTCGACTAAAGCGGTTAACGTGGCAAAAGACACTGGGCTTCGGCCAATTAAACTGCCAAACACAAACACATCCGCATGTTTAACCTGGTCAATCACCTTGTCTGTTAAGGCAATATTATCCCAGGCAGTATCCGCAACGATGTCGTAAGATGCTGAGCCATTTTTGTCTAATGTCACTTGTACGGTACTGGTGCTTTTAACCGGATCAATGGCGATACAATCACGATTAACCCCGCGTTCATCAATAAATGCCAGTAATTCATGACCGAGTTGATCATCACCTACTGCGCTGATCATTGACCCTTTAATCCCTAAAGCATTAAGCCTGACACACACATTCAGTGGCGCCCCACCCACTCGCTTGCCATCAGGAAAACAATCCCACAACACTTCACCAAAGCAGCTGACATTAATATCAGCTTTGGCTTTCTGATTAATTAAGATGCTATTCATAAGGTTTACCCTTTTGCTTGTAATCTAGCTTGCATAATCGATTTAATGTCGCTGCCAGGAGCATAGAGCGAAGCAATAGCTTGGCGATAATCTTTACAGAAACTTGCTTGGTTATTTAAATCACCAAACAAATCAGTTAACTGTAAAAACGAAAGTGCGTCTTGCTCAGTTTTACTTGCATAATCATGTAATTGAGCTGCCATTTGATCGTTGATATCAAGTTGGTTACCCTGTTGATCCACTCGCTTGTCGCTGTATAAACACCAGGCTGCGATGACTAAACACGCTAATGACGTATCATGGTTTAAGGCAATATTTTCATTAATTGATGCAATAATAAATTTAGGTAATTTTGCTGAACTTTCTAAACAAATACGCGCCAAACTGTCTTTAATATTTGGGTTAGCAAATCGCTCAATCAAGGTGTCTTTGTACTGTTCTAAGTCAATACCCGGTAACTGCTCAATTAACGGCGTAACCTCATCGTCCATAAACTTACGTAAATATGCAGCAAACAGTGGATCGGTTACCGACTCATCAATGGTGGCATAACCATGAATTGAACCCAGTAATCCAAGTACTGAGTGACCAGCATTGAGCAAACGAATTTTCATTTTCTCAAAGGGGGTCACATCTGTGACAAATTGCGCGCCAACAGAATCTAATGCAGGACGACCATCACTGAAATTATCCTCTATAACCCATTGAGTGAAGGCTTCACAGGTAATTGGCCACTCATCTTGTACATTATAAGCAGATGCTACATATTCAATATCAGCTTTGGTTGTTACAGGTGTAATACGGTCAACCATCGCATTAGGAAACGCCACACTTGACTCTATCCACTGGCCAAGTTCAGCATCAATTTTACTGACAAAAGCGAGCAACATTTTACGAGTCATATCGCCGTTATGTTGAATATTGTCACAAGACTGAATGGTAAAAGGCTTCATTCCTTTAGCTTTACGTTGCAATAACGCCGCTGTGATATAGCCAAATGCGGTGATAGGGTCATCTAGATGAGCCATATCATGGACAATATCAGGATTTGTAAAATCAAACTCACCCGTTGCTGGATTAAAGTTATAACCCCCTTCTGTGATAGTTAATGACACAATTTTAGTTTGTGGATTAACTAACTTATCAATGACCTGCTGTTTATTTTCTGGCGCAAACAAAAAGTCAATCATTGAACCCATCACTTGATGTTCAATTTTGCCATTTGGATGACGCACAGTTAAGGTATATAAATAATCTTGCTTGACCAAAACATCACGTAAACTGCGGTTCGCTTCTAATAAACCAACACCGCAAATAGCCCATGACTCAGAGCCTGGTTTTTTTAGCAATTCATTAATATACATTGCTTGGTGAGCACGGTGAAACCCACCCACACCAATATGCACGATTCCAGCGGTTAATTTACTACGATCATATTTAGGTACATCAACATCGGCAGGTAAAGTCGATAATGTTTGCTGACTTAGCGTGTTAAGTTTAACGTTTGTTTGTTGAGCGTGCTGCATACTCATGCCTCGTAAAATAAAATGGGTTAATATTTGCAATATCAATAACAGGTCTAACTTACGCCTATTAAATAGGCGTAAGACACTAAATACTCTTTATGAATTTAATTTTTTATGACGTTTTAATGCAAAGTATGAACAGCTAAAGTAAATCACTGTGCAGGCAAAACAAACTGATTCAAATAAGGATTTGTTTTCTGCGTAAGTATCCATTGTTGGACTATAAAACATCACATTGACAGCCAATAACGCAATAATCACTAAAGAGACAAAAGCAAATACATTCAATAACAGGGTTATTTTACTCTTATCTTGTACTTCCTCTTTATCATCTTGCGCCATAGCATCTTGGTATTGTGTAATTTGTTGCTGCTCTTTTTCATCCGCTAAAATAGCGTCAGAATAATCTAAATCAGCACCATACTTTTTAGCTAATACGGTATAAACAACAATGGTAAATATCCAAGTAGGAATAAATAAATAATAGAACGAAATGACATCTAGGCTATTTAACCCAAAACCAAATATCAATGCTAACGCCCAGGTGGCAATGGCAGGGGTACTTTTTGATAAGTTTTGATACTTCGCCCAATAACGAGTTAAACCAATTTTTGGAAATAACACATGCTCAGCAAAAACGATACCACCAACAGGAACCACTAATAAACCGGCATAAGTTAATAACGGTAACATTTGAGTAAATACAAACGGAAAACATGCAACAACCACAGTCACTAAACCCACAATTGCGGTAGTGCGTTCACGCGATTGATTAACAAAAATAGACTGTGCCGCTAAACCTGCACGGTAAAGGTTAGCGTTAGCAGTAGTCCAACCTGCAATGATAATGATAACAAAACCAGAAAAACCTAATGCATGAAATGCAACATCACCTGGATCAAGTTGTGTAATCGTGGTTTTCAATAATACAGCTGTACCTGCGCCCATAATACCAGCTGAAATCCAAGCTAGATAATGGCCAAAAAACATGCCTACACCAGAAAACAGTCCATAGCTTTTACGTTTAGCAAAACGGAAAATAGCCATGTCAATTAAACCAAAGTGCGTTATAGAGTTGGCTGCCCAAGCAAAGCCAATAACTTCTAATAAACCAATACCCTTTTCGCCTTTATCATTAACGCCAGTCCAAATAGAACTGTCACCAATGGTCATAAAGTCTTGCCAACTGTTTAGCGTAGTTGAGCCAATAACATGGTTTGACAACTCAGGAAATAAGCTAAACGAGCCCGCAATAAATATCACAAACAACCAAGGGGCACACAATTTAGAAAAATCAGCAACGGTTGAAAACCCATACATGGCAACCAAAACAACAATCGAGCCAACAGCTAGCACAATCATCACAAACCACAGGCTACTAGGGTACCAATTTAATTGGGCAGGAATATCAAAAAGAAAACGTACTGCAGTTGATGACACAGTGATCATGGCGGCTGAAATCACTGAGAAAATAATCACATTAGCCCAGTTATAGAGCTTAGTCATTGAGTCGCCAGCAATTTTATTTAAGTAGTTGTATAAACTTAAACGTGTTTCTACGGCTATAGGTGCTGTGAGTAACCACCAAGAACACATGGCTAACAAGTTACCAATGAGTAATCCCAGAAGAATATCAATAGTTGATGCACCTAAAGCCACAAAGGTCGCACCAATAACAAATTCTGTTGCGGCCACATGCTCCCCGGCATATAAACCAGCAAAATGTTTCCATCCGTGTAGCTTATTTTTTGCTACAGGAAGTTGCTCCTCATTCATTTGATGAAATGAAGGATCCTGGTGACTTGTCGTCATTATTTTTATATTCCTACTAATATTAAGGTGAATTAATCCCTCACCAGAAACGATGATAAAATTAATACCTTACTTTTTATCTATTTATTATTTCTACAATTTGAAATAATAACCCCATTTTCTTTTATTATTATGGCAGAGCCACACTATCAATTTGATTAACGCTATTTTTGTCTGTATTACCGCTTTTTTAACGCTTTACTTTAACTCACCACTTTAGTGTTTCACTATAACTTGCTTATTAAATAGATTTATTCACTCTAAGGAGTATTTGCTCAGCTGTGTATTCATTGGTAATCAACGAATTAATTAATCCACCTCGCAATGCACCTAAAATGGCATCTACCTTGCTGTTGCCTGCTGCAATACCATAAACGGGTTTGCTCGCATTAATTTTTAAAGGTGAACTCATTACCAACTGATTTATTGGATGATCTAATAATCTACCTTGCTGATCATATACCCAGCTAATAATCTCACCTGCAGCACTATCATTAACTAATTCATTCAATTGCATTTGATTGATAAAGCCATCAAGCATTAGCGGCGACTGCCCACTCATTTGACCTATACCAACAAAAGTGGCGTCTGCTTGTTCAACTAAAGACAAAATGCTTTTTACCGGCGTTAACTCATGTAATAAGTTTTTCTCTTCAACCGAATTAGCAATTACAGGCAATGGCATTGGGTAATGTTTAGCCTGTACCCTATTAGACATGCTAACGACAATATCAAATGCAGACGCTGAACCGTCTGACATCATGTTACCTAATAACGAGACAATTTTGTGTTGCGGACACTGCATAGAAGGTAATTCATCAATGCATGCTTTCAGTGCCCTGCCAGTACCAAATGCCAATGTTTTTGGTTGCTCAGATTTTAAATAACGCTCTAAAACCGCAGCGCTAGTTTGTGCTAAACCATGCACAGAAGCATTATCAATAGGATCGCTCGGGACAATTTCACATTCTAGTAAAGAAAATGTGCTTTTCAATTGCTCGCCTAGCTCCATACACTTAGTGATTGGATGCTCTAAACGAACTTTTATTAATCCTTCACTCACAGCTAACGCGACTAAGCGCTGTGCAGATTGCCTAGATACTTCTAATTTTTGTGCAATTTCATCTTGGGTATTTTTCGCGACATAATAAAGCCAAGCAGCTCTTGCTGCATCTTCTAAACGCGCCAATTCCGAATTTGATTTGTTGTCCATGATAGTCCCTTTTATTCAGTCTTAACGCATTATGTTTGGCACTAAATGTGCAAAAATATTCCAGTGAGTTAACACTGGAACTTGTGGGTAGGCTGTTGCTACAGGATGTGCTTGCGCACTAATATGCCCACCACCAACATAATGAATCACCGGCATTTTTGCAGCCACAGCAGCCGACACGCCAAAAAAACTGTCTTCAATGACTAAACAATGCTCGGGAGCCACCCCCATGCAGTTTGCTGCATGTAAAAATAAATCCGGTGCAGGTTTGCCGTGCTTAACATCGCTAGCAGTAAAAACACGCCCAGCAAATACATCAGTTAGCCCCACCACAGACAAGGCTTTAGTTGTTCGCGCTAAACTACTGCTTGTTGCAATACAACAAGGAACATCCAGCCTTGCTAACACATCCTTAACCCCTTGTGTCACGGTTAAGTCATGCTCAAATGCGATTAAAAGTTGCTCTCGGTATTGGTGTTCAAAATCATCAGGCAACGAAATCGACAATAAATGCTTAATCTTCTCTGCTACGGTGGCAAATTGGCAACCTAAAAAATGTTGCTGAACAAATGCCATATCAATGTCTGCGCCTAGCAGTGCTAGCTTGTCGATCAACACATTTGCACTAATCACTTCACTGTCGATAACAACACCGTCGCAATCGAAAATAACTAATTGTGGGCTTAAAACCATAAACCAGCCTTATTAAACCAAGTAAATTGACACACTATATTACATTGGTTTTTGACCTAACACCCCACAGTTAAACAGCCTTTACTGATAGAAAATCGAGCAACAGCACTTTTTATCCAAGATGATTACGTATTTTACAACCAACCGGTAAACATTTGCCCGATACAAGAGCAAATGCTCACAACCAACATATTCCCTCTTCTCTATATTGATGTCAATCACATTTCTCACATTAAATGAGCAAAACAAGCTTTAGCTGTTGCTTATGTAGGTTTTGCGATAATAAAATGTTATTTAAATTCAATGTAATATTGTTTTTATTAGCTAATCTTAGGGCTTTGATGTGATTTTTATTTAGCTAAAATCACTCAGTTTTTTTAATAAAACAATCTAATTTGGCAAGCTTGATAACAGATTGTCTGCATGTCATTGAAGTGTTAACAAGCACAGTTAGCATTAGCTGTCACATTCGTTAACGGCCGTTATGTGTGATCGTCAAACATTCACTGATAGCAATGGGAAATTAAGTCAGCTGACCTATCAAAATTACGTAATAAAATTACATTTATGGTGTTTGTGTGGTCAGGATCACAGCATTAAGGCCCCTAAGGCTGTAATTTTATTTACAAAGAATGTTTTGCAAAACAATTTGCTGAATATTTTTAGAGGAAACCATCATGACAGTCACCAACACTCAAGAGCTTGATCTATTGGTAGAACGTGTTGCCAAAGCACAAGCCCAATTTGCTAATTTTAGCCAAGAGCAAGTTGATAAAATCTTTAGGGCCGCCGCATTTGCTGCTGCCGATGCCCGTATCTCTTTAGCCAAAATGGCGGCAACTGAAACCGGAATGGGCGTGCTTGAAGACAAAGTCATTAAAAATCACTTTGCTTCAGAATACATTTATAACAAATACAAAGATGAAAAAACCTGCGGTATTTTGGCCGAAGACTTAACCTTTGGCACCATCACCATTGCCGAGCCTGTGGGGATTATTTGTGGAATTGTGCCCACAACTAACCCAACATCAACAGCAATATTTAAAGCGCTTATTAGCTTAAAAACCCGCAACGGCATTATCTTTTCGCCGCACCCAAGAGCCAAAAACTCAACCACAACCGCAGCGAAAATTGTACTCGATGCCGCTGTCGCGGCAGGCGCACCAAAAGACATTATTGGCTGGATAGATCAACCCAGTGTGGCACTGTCTAATCAATTAATGACCCATGAAAAAATTAACTTAATCTTGGCCACCGGTGGCCCAGGCATGGTAAAGGCCGCCTACTCTTCTGGCAAACCTGCCATTGGTGTTGGTGCCGGAAATACGCCAATTGTGATTGATGAAACCGCAGACATTAAACGCGCCGTCAGCTCCATTTTAATGTCTAAAACCTTTGATAACGGTGTGGTATGCGCCTCTGAGCAAGCCGTTATCGTTGTCGAAAGCATCTATAAACAAGTAAAAGAGCGCTTTGCTCACCACGGCGGCTATATGTTATCTAAAGCCGAAACCACCGCAATGCAAAATGTCATCCTTAAAAATGGCGGCCTAAACGCTGACATCGTTGGCCAAAGTGCAGTCAATATTGCCCTTATGGCAGGTATCACAGTACCAAACCACACCAAAGTATTAATTGGTGAAGTCACAGACATTAATGATGCCGAAGCTTTCGCCCATGAAAAGCTATCACCATTATTGGGCATGTATAAAGCCAAAGATTTTAATAACGCGATGGACAAAGCTGAAGCATTAGTCACTTTAGGCGGCATTGGCCACACCTCTGGCTTATATACCGATCAAGATACCCAACAAGCACGAGTTAAAGCCTTTGGTTTTAGGATGAAAACCGCACGAATTTTAATTAATACCCCAGCCTCACAAGGCGGCATTGGTGATTTATACAACTTTAAGTTAGCACCATCGTTAACCTTAGGTTGTGGTTCATGGGGCGGTAACTCAATTTCAGAAAACGTTGGCCCAAGCCACTTAATCAACAAAAAAATGGTCGCTAAGAGGGCTGAAAACATGTTGTGGCACAAGCTTCCATCATCAATCTACTTCCGCCGTGGCAGTTTACCGATTGCCCTTGAAGAAATAAGCGACAAAAAACGTGCGTTAATCATTACCGATAAATTTTTGTTTAATAATGGCTATTGCAACGAAACGTTAAAGATATTAAAAGCACAAGGATTAGAAACCGAAGTGTTTTACGAAGTTGAAGCTGACCCAACATTGGCCATTGTCCGTCAAGGTGCAAAAGTAGCACAAAGCTTCCAACCGGATGTGATTATTGCATTAGGTGGCGGCTCACCTATGGATGCTGCCAAAATCATTTGGGTGATGTACGAACACCCAGATGTTGATTTTGCTGATTTAGCCCTGCGCTTTATGGACATTCGTAAGCGTATTTATAAATTCCCTAAAATGGGCCGTAAAGCCAAAATGGTGGCCATACCAACCACATCAGGCACAGGCTCAGAAGTGACCCCTTTTGCGGTAGTCACAGATGAAGAAACAGGTATAAAGTACCCCATTGCAGACTATGAACTCACACCAAGTATGGCCATTGTTGATCCAAACCTAGTAATGGACATGCCTAAGTCATTAACGGCCTTTGGCGGTATTGACGCAGTAACGCACGCATTAGAAGCCTATGTCAGTGTAATGGCAAACGAATACAGTGACGGCCAGGCATTACAAGCACTCGATTTACTGGTCAAATACTTACCAGACGCGTATGAGCTAGGCGCAAAAGCCCCTATCGCCCGTGAGAAAGTCCATAACGGCGCCACCATTGCCGGTATTGCCTTTGCCAACGCGTTCTTGGGAGTCTGTCACTCAATGGCGCACAAATTAGGTGCTGAGTTCCACTTGGCCCATGGTTTAGCTAATGCCTTGCTCATCACTAACGTGATTCGTTTTAACGCCACAGACATGCCAACCAAGCAAGCAGCGTTCAGTCAATATGATCGCCCTAAAGCATTGTGTCGTTATGCTGCCATTAGTGAGCACTTAAAGTTAGGTGGTAAAACAGATGAGCAAAAAGTGGAAAAGCTCATTGAGAAAATCGAAGAGCTTAAGAAGGTCATTGGGATCCCCGCCTCTATTCAAGAAGCCGGCGTTAACGAAGCTGACTTTATCGCCAAGTTAGACGAGTTAGCAGAAGATGCGTTTGACGATCAATGTACAGGTGCTAACCCTCGCTACCCACTCATTAGCGAGATTAAACAAGTGCTATTAGACAGCTTCTATGGCCGCGCTTATAAAGACTAATCTATATAAACGGTAATACAAACGCCTTAATTGCACAGCGCTTAAGGCGTTTTTATGTTAATGCTAACGATACTGCACTGTTAGCATGGATTTGAGTAGTGTCATATAAGGGGACTTGAGTGTGTTGTTGCTGCACTAACAAGGCAATTTCAGTGCAGCCTAAAATCACCGCTTGCGCGCCTTGAGCAAACAACTTATCAATAATGGTTAAATAAGCCTCTCGTGATTTTGGGTTAATCTTTCCTAAACACAATTCTTGATATATCACGTCGTGAATTTGCGTTTGGTCATCGGCACTGGGCACAATCACTTCAATGGGGTAATTATCGCTAATCTTGCGTTTGTAAAAGTCTTGTTCCATGGTAAAGCGAGTGCCTAACAAACCCACTTTAGTGATGCCATCGGCCAGTAGTGCATTGGCAGTCGCATCAGCAATATGCAAAATCGGGATCGAAATTCTTGCCTGTATCTCATCAGCCACTTTGTGCATGGTATTGGTACAAATCAGTACAAAATCAGCGCCACCGGCTTCAACCGCTAGCGCAGCATCAGCTAATATGTTGGCAGTTACATCCCATCTCCCTTGATGTTGCAAAGCTTCAATTTCAGCAAAATCGACGCTGTACAAACACACCTTCGCTGAATGTAAGCCACCTAAAGCTGCCTTAACCCCCTGGTTAATCGCCTGATAATAGCTTAGCGTTGACTCCCAGCTCATACCGCCAATCATGCCAATGGTTTTCATGCTTATTCCTGTGATGTGAATTTGATGATGCTTAGACTGATTTTACCAATACTTCATTTTATAAACAGTTACCCTGACTCGACTTTACTGATGGCTTTCTGCGACTGACGCCGTAGGCCATATGCTAGCAACTATATGAAACAAAAAACCATAAAAAAACCAGCTAATTAGCTGGTTTTTAACGTGATGTCATTACAAGGTTAATTAAAGCGCGGCTAGCGCGTCTTTACATAACTGCGTAATACGATCCCATTCTTCATTGTCTACAGCATCGGTTGGAGCAATCCAGCTGCCGCCAATACAATCAACATTTGGCAGTGCCAAGTAGTCTTTGTAAGTGGCTGGGCTAATGCCGCCTGTTGGGCAAAAACGAATGTCTGCTAGCGGACCAGAGAATGACTTAAGTGCATTCACACCGCCAGATGCTTCTGCAGGGAAAAATTTAAAGTGAGTGTAACCTAACTCCATTCCCACCATGATTTCAGAAATACTGGCAATACCTGGAATTAAAGGCACTTTACCCTTTTTCGCCGCTTTTAATAAATCAACCGTAGCACCTGGTGTGATAATAAACTGCGAACCTGCTGCCACTGCCTGGTTAAGCTGAGTTTCGTTTAAAATCGTGCCAGCACCGACAAGGGCTTCTGGTACTTCTTTCGCAATTTTTGCTATCGCTTCGAGTGCACAAGGAGTACGTAACGTCACTTCTAAAACACTGATCCCACCGGCAACTAAAGCTTTCGCTAAAGGCACAGCATGCTCTAGTTTGTTTATCACCATAACCGGAACTACTGGGCTACGTTTAAACACTTCTTGTGGTTGAAGTAACCAGTTATTAGGTTCAATCATGTTACCGACTTCCTTTATTTTTAATATAATTCATCAATCGCGCTAGTGCTGCGAGCACCTGTTTCTGGGCTACTTAAGCTGCGACGTAACGCACCAAACAATTCACGGCCCATGCCGTACGCTGAATGGTGTAAGTCCACAATCCCTGCGGTGCGGTTTGCAAGCGTTTTCTCGTCAACTAACAGGGTTAATTCACCTGTAGTCGCATCGATCCGGATCATATCGCCATCTTGAACTTTGGCAATTAAGCCGCCGTCTAAGGCTTCTGGCGTTAAGTGAATGGCAGCTGGGACTTTACCTGATGCGCCAGACATACGGCCGTCGGTCACTAATGCAACTCTAAACCCTTTGTCTTGTAGGGTTCCTAAAAATGGCGTGAGTTTATGCAGTTCAGGCATACCATTGGCTTTAGGGCCTTGGCCTTTAACCACAACAACACAATCACGATCTAATGAACCAGATTTAAACAAGGCATCAATTTCGTTTTGATCGTTAATCACTACAGCAGGAGCTTCGATGACACGATTGCCCGCAGGCACTGCCGATACCTTAATCACCGCACGGCCTAGGTTGCCTTTAAGTAAGGTTAAGCCACCGTTGCTTTGGAAAGGCGAATCAAGATGGGTTAATACTTCTTTGTCTAACGATTCAGTCACGCCCTCAACCCACTTTAACTCGCCATCGATAATACGAGGCTCTTGGGTGTAACGACGTAAACCGTAACCGGCAACAGTATTAACATCTTCGTGGATCAAACCACCATCGAGTAATTCTTTAACCAACAAGGCCATACCGCCAGCGGCATGGAAATGGTTAATATCTGCATGACCATTTGGATAAACACGAGCTAACAATGGTACCGCGGCAGATAAGTCAGAAAAGTCATCCCAGTTAACGATAATGCCTGCTGCACGAGCAATGGCAACAATGTGCATGGTTAAGTTAGTTGAACCGCCGGTTGCTAATAAGGCTACGATGCCGTTAACAACTGACTTTTCGTTAACCACTTCACCAATTGGCGTATATTGCGTGCCCATTGACGTTAAACGACACACTTGCTTAGCGGCCATTTTGCTTAACTCGTCACGTAAAGGATCATCTGGGTTTACAAACGATGACCCCGGTAGCTGTAAGCCCATCACTTCTAACATTAACTGGTTAGAGTTAGCGGTACCGTAAAAAGTACAAGTACCTGCACTGTGGTAAGACTTTGATTCGGCCTCAAGTAATGCAGCGCGATCAACCTTACCTTGAGCAAACTGCTGGCGAACACGGGCTTTTTCTTTGTTTGGAATACCTGATTTCATTGGGCCAGCTGGCACAAATAACATAGGTAAATGACCAAAGCTCAATGCACCAATCAGTAAACCTGGTACGATTTTGTCACAAATACCAAGTAACAATGCACCATCAAACATGTTGTGCGATAAGCCAACCGCGGTAGACATGGCAATCACTTCGCGGCTTAATAAACTTAACTCCATGCCAGGCTGGCCTTGAGTCACACCGTCACACATGGCTGGCACACCCGCGGCAACCTGAGCAACACTGCCCACATCCATACACGCTTGTTTTAGCATGTTTGGATAGGTTTCGTATGGTTGGTGAGCCGATAACATATCGTTAAATGCGGTCACAATTCCGATGTTGGCTTTTGTCAGTTGACGTAAAGACTCTTTCTCCGCAGGCTGACAAGCGGCAAAACCATGAGCAAGGTTGCCACAACTTAACGCACTGCGATGAACGCCTTTAGCTTTTGCATCGTTTAAAGCTGATAAATAATTTGAACGCGATTGTTGGCTGCGAGCAATAATCCTATCAGTAACGGTTTGTACTACAGAATGCATGGTAAAACTCCTTACGCGCTATAGAACACATCAACGGGCGTTTTACGCTGCGCTAATACGGCTCTAATGGGCATTTTGGAAACATCATCATTTTCAAGTGCTTGATGATATACAGTTAATTTTGGCTCACCGACAAGATGCAAATAAATTTGGCGACTATTTAAAATGGCATCTTTAGATAACGTAATTCGAGCATGTGGGGCTGTTGTAGGATTAACAGCAGCACATAAATCTTTTGTGGTCAGCGCATTGTCGAGCTCGGCGCTGCACGGAAACCATGAACAGGTGTGACCGTCAGTTCCCATACCAAGCACTACCACATCAAACGGACGTGGAAAATTTGCTAATGACTCACTGGTCATATCGCAGCCCGCTTCAGGAGTGGCGAACATATTTTTTAGGCCACGAAATTTTGCGCTGGCTGCACGATTTTGCAATAAGTGCTCGCGAACTAACCTTTCGTTTGAGTCTTGTTCATCGGCATTAACCCAACGCTCGTCGGCTAAGGTGATGTATACATCGCTCCAGTCAACCAACTTTTGGCTTAACAGTTTAAATAATTTAAGTGGCGTTGAACCACCCGACACCACTAAACTGGCTTTTCCGCGTGTATCAACAGCATCTTGTAACTGCTTGGCAATCTTATCAGCAAGCTTGGCTTCAAGATCGGCGGGCGAATCAAACGACTTAAATACGGTTTCTTTAATCATATCTGCTCCTTACTCGTCCCACGAACGACCGTCTTTGGTAATTAATGCCACCGACGCTACTGGTCCCCAAGTACCAGCTGGATAAGGCTTTGGTTTTTCACCGCTTTGTTCCCAGGATTGAATAATCCCGTCAACCCACTTCCAGGCTTGCTCTACCTCGTCACGACGCACAAACAAAGCTTGGTTGCCTAACATGGCCTCTAGTAGTAAACGCTCATAAGCATCGGCAATACGTTCGTTTTTAAAGGTATCAGTGAAACTTAAATCCAACTTAGTGGTTTGCAAACGTTGTTTTTGCTCAAGACCCGGTACCTTGTTCATCATCTGGATCTCAACCCCTTCATGAGGCTGCAAACGAATGGTCAACTTGTTTGGGGGTAAATTACGGTAACTGGCACGGTACAAATTGTGTGGCGGGTTTTTAAAGTACACCACAATTTCGCTGCTCTTAAATGGCATACGCTTACCGCTGCGTAAATAGAAAGGCACACCAGCCCAACGCCAGTTATCAATATCAACACGCAGTGCCACGAAGGTTTCGGTGTTAGAATTCGTGTTGGCATCGTCTTCTTCAAGATAACCTGGTACAGGTGAGCCTTTTAAGAAGCCAGCACTGTACTGACCACGAACAGTGTTTTCGTACACATTGTCTTGGTTAATTGGACGCAGAGATTTAAGCACTTTTACTTTTTCATCACGGATGCTGTCAGCGTCTAGGTTTACGGGTGGGTCCATTGCAACAAGGGTTAACACTTGTAATAAATGGTTTTGGATCATGTCGCGCATTTGCCCTGCGCCATCAAAATAACCCCAACGCCCTTCAATGCCCACTTCTTCAGCAACAGTGATTTGGACATGGTCGATAGTCCGGTTGTCCCACTTAGATGCAAATAATGAGTTGGCAAAACGCAGTGCGATTAGGTTTTGTACTGTTTCTTTACCTAAGTAATGGTCAATACGGTAAACCTGGTTTTCATTAAAGAACTCTGCCACTTGATCGTTAATCACATGCGAAGAGGCTAAATCGGTACCAATGGGTTTTTCTAACACCACACGGGTATCTGGTTTAATTAACCCTTGCTCATGCAAGCAGCGACAAATGGCACCAAAAATAGAAGGCGGAGTGGCAAAATAGTTCACCATGACACGCTTACTTGGTTCAAGTAAGTCATGGAAGGCCTGATAACCTTCTGGCTCGGTAAAATTGGTGCCGATGTAGTGACAACGACTCAGGAAACGCTCTAGCGTGGTTGGGCAAATGTCGTCTTTAACAAACGTGTTTAATGCTTTGGTTACAAGCGCAATGAATTCATCGCGGGTGAATGCATCTTTTGCAACACCAATAACCTTGGTTTCTTTATCGAGTAGCTCTGCTTTATCTAGCTGATATAAAGAAGGTAATAACTTACGCCTCGCTAAATCGCCTTTTGTACCAAAAAGTACGAAGTCACAAGCCTTGGCTCCAATTGATTTGCCCATTGCTGAAAACTCTCCTGATGATGTGTGCGCGCCATGTTCGAATTCGGTCGATGAATAAAAACACACTTTTGTTGTAATATAACAACAGAATTTGAATATTGCATCTTTAATTTACAAATATTGCGTTGTTGTTAACCTAGTCATTTGCATCTAATATCTGGTATGATTTTCCACCTATAACAAGGCTTAAGACTCATTTAACCGTGATCTGCGTCTTGAAAAATAATCACAGGATCGTGTAAAAGGTAAAAAAATAACTTAAATCACGAAATTCCTGTAAGTTATGGTATAAAACTACATTACCTACTTTTAGCTACTATTTAGCGGATGCTTGCTTATGAATACCCTAGAAAAGGTGCAAAAAAGCCTTACCCAGTTTAGTAAATCGGAACGTAAAGTTGCCGAAGTCATATTAGCCTCACCGCAAACAGCTATACATTCTAGCATCGCGACGTTAGCCAAAATGGCTGATGTAAGTGAGCCCACCGTTAACCGCTTTTGCCGCCGCTTAGACACTAAGGGTTTCCCTGATTTTAAGTTACATTTGGCACAAAGTCTTGCTAACGGTACACCTTATGTTAGCCGACACGTTGAAGAAGATGACTCTCCAGATTCATATACAACAAAAATCTTTGAATCTTCAATGGCATCGCTCGATACCGCACGTCAAAGTCTTGATACAGCAGCCATCAATAAAGCCGTAGATATATTGACGCAAGCCAAGACAATTTCGTTTTTTGGTTTAGGTGCTTCTTCTTCTGTGGCACATGATGCACAAAACAAGTTCTTCCGTTTTAATGTGCCAGTCATTTGTTTTGATGACGTGCTAATGCAACGTATGAGTTGCATTAACTGTAACGAAGGCGACGTGGTGGTATTAATTTCTCACACTGGTCGCACTAAATCATTAATCGAAATAGCCCGTATTGCCCGTGAAAACGGCGCTGCAGTGATAGGCATTACCGCGCGTAACTCACCTCTATCATTAGAGTGTACGTTACCTGTGACCATGGAAGTACCAGAAGATACCGACATGTATTTACCTATGGCTTCTCGTTTAGCGCAGCTGGTGACAATAGACGTGCTGGCCACTGGTTTTACATTGCGCCGCGGACCGCGTTTCCGTGACAACTTAAAACGCGTAAAAGAAGTATTAAAAGAGTCACGCGTGAATAAAGATCTCACTATTTAGGCGCTTTTTTGTTATTAGGGTTGTTAACTAATTACACAATTATGCGAGTTTTGATCCCGATGTAGTATTCAAACTGTGGGGTTAAAATGCCATCAAAGGCCAAACGGTTAACCCCGGTTGGTCTTTTTTATTGTAAAAATCACTTATCTGTCACATAAATTACACACTAAAAAACGTCTTTTTGTTTGTAACTTTACTACATTAATTAAGAATGTCTGTTAATATAGTTACATCATTTAAGTACTAAGATAGCTAATGTACTTTTAATAACCAAATTCTATTTAACACAAAATCTATCTTTTCATTAACGGAGTATCTCATGTTCCGCAGAACTAAAATCGTTACAACTCTTGGACCAGCAACTGATCGCGATGACAATTTACGTAAAATTATCGCCGCAGGTGCTAACGTAGTGAGACTTAACTTTTCACACGGTTCTCCAGAAGACCACCTAAAGCGTGCAACAGATGCGCGCAACATTGCTAAAGAGTTGGGTAAGCATGTTGCCATTTTAGGTGACTTACAAGGCCCTAAAATTCGCGTTTCTACTTTTAAAGACAACAAAAAAATCAAGCTAAACTTAGGCGATGCATTCATCCTTGATGCTGAACTAGCAAAAGGTGAAGGCGACGAGAAGCAGGTTGGTATTGATTACAAGCAATTACCAGATGATGTGGTCATTGGCGATATTTTGATGCTTGACGATGGTCGTGTGCAATTGCGTGTTGAACGTGTTGAAGGCCGCAAAGTTTTTACTACTGTGACAGTTGCAGGCCCTTTGTCAAATAACAAAGGCATCAACAAAAAAGGCGGCGGCTTAACCGCTCCTGCATTAACAGAAAAAGACATGGCTGACATTAAAACAGCTGCCATGATTGATGTTGATTACCTCGCAGTATCATTCCCTCGTACCGGTGCGGATTTGGATCTTGCGCGTAAACTGGCTGTTGAAGCTGGCAGCAAGGCATTAATCGTTGCTAAAGTTGAACGTGCCGAAGCCGTTGAAACTGACGAAGCGATGGATGATGTGATTAAAGCATCAGATGTTGTCATGGTTGCTCGTGGAGATTTAGGGGTCGAGATTGGCGATGCAGCACTAGTTGCAGTGCAAAAACGCTTAATTCAACGTTCACGTCAATTGAACAAAGCAGTGATCACTGCAACCCAAATGATGGAATCAATGATCACCAGCCCAATGCCAACACGTGCAGAAGTGATGGACGTAGCTAACGCGGTATTAGACGGTACTGATGCCGTGATGCTATCTGCTGAAACTGCCGCTGGTGATTTCCCAGAAGAAACCGTGAAAGCCATGGCTAACGTTTGTTTAGGCGCAGAATCGCACCCAAGTGTTAAAGTGTCTAAACACCGTATGGACCAGAGCTTTACTTCTGTTGAAGAAACTATCGCGCTTTCAACCATGTATGCTGCTAACCACTTAGCGGGCGTTAAAGCGATTATTTCGTTAACTGAATCTGGCGCAACAGCTAAGTTAATGTCACGCATCAGTTCTGGTTTGCCAATTTTTGCCTTGTCTCGTCATCAAAAAACCCTTGCAAGCATGGCATTATATCGTGGCGTGCAACCCATTGAATTTGACTCTACGGCCTACCCTGCTGACGAATTAGCCCAGCAAGCCTTAAATTGCATGGTTAAAGCAGGTTATTTAGCCAGTGGCGATATGGTACTAATGACCAAAGGCGATGCTATGGAAACCATTGGTGGCACTAACACTTGTAAAGTACTTGTTGTCGCTTAATAAGCTAATTACGAGCCCCATAAGCGTTTAATCGCGAATCAGTGGGGTAAAAAACAAAGCCAACCTCGCGGTTGGCTTTTTTATTGCCCTTAATCAACAGACGTCAGTCTCTGTCGTTTGCCTCTGCCATATTCTCGCAATCATAATTTCATTGCTGTTTATACCATTCCGCATTAATAAGTGGCCACTCAGAATGCGTCCAGCGGTTTTTGATTAAGGCGTCGCTATGTAGTAATGGTTGTTCCCTTTCAAATAGCGAGAACGTAAAGCAAAAGCGGCTGGGGCATTCCTTTTGGGCGAGTTTTAAAAAGGCTTACACTGCGTTGCATGACTTCGAAAGAGAATCACTATTCATTCAGTCATTCGCCTTGTTTAAGCCCTTTTAAATTCTCGCTGAGAGATCACTTACTAACGCGGAATGGTATTATCAATGCCGTCAACTTACGTTGCCCAGTCGGCAATGTCTGTTATTGGGTTCATCACCTAATGAACATGACTTAATAGCCGCCGTTAATCACTTCAGTGAAGAGTATAAACTACTAATAAAATGTTAATGCCGTGTTTATGGACCACCTGATACCGGCAATAAAAAGCCCCGACAGAGTCAGGGCTTAATTGTTATCACACTATGTTACGTCAATTACAGCTTATCGAAATCATTTACATTGATTGCGGCTAAACGCAGAGCATCGGCTTCAACAAGTTGCTTGTGTTCAGCTTCTGTAATGATGTCTTTATCAAGGGCAACATCAAACAGTTCAAGCATTGGTAGCTTAGCCTTTAGATGACCGCTACGTTGCGCTTTTTTGAGTTTCTTATACACGTCTTTTGCAGCATATTTTGCCAAGAATGCATTTTCTACTTCAGCTATACCGCTTGTGTCGCCATCAAACTCACCACACAAAAAGGTGATACGATTACGCGCAGGTCCTGGCTTTAGCATACCTTTACACACGTCTACCGCGGCTTTATCGCTTGGCGCGTTGAAATGATTACCCAATGGGAAAATCAATACACGTAACAACACAGCCGCAATTTTGCTTGGGAAATTACGAATAGCATCGTCTAATGCTTTAGCAGCTAAGTGCAAACGCTCTGTCATTGCATAATGTACTGCAGGTAAATCGTCTTGCTGACGACCATTGTCTTCAAACAATTTTAACGTAGCAGACGCTAGGTACAATTGGCTTAATACATCGCCCATACGCGCAGAAATCATTTCTTTACGTTTAAGATCGCCGCCCATAATCAACATTGACAGATCAGTCATGATTGCAAGTGATGACGAAATACGCGTCATGTCACGGTAATATTGTTGTGTAGGACCACTCACTGGAGCACTGGCAAAACGACTGCCAGTTAACGCATTACCAAATGAACGTAATGCATTACCAATGGCATAACCCATGTGACCCAGTAGCAATGAATCGAAACGATCTAGTGCAGAGGTTTCATCTTCCATACCTGCGGCTTCCATTTCAGCCAATACGTATGGGTGACAACGGGTCGCGCCTTGACCAAAAATCATCAAAGAACGGGTTAAAATGTTCGCGCCCTCTACCGTAATCGATATGGGGTTAGCCATAAATGCATGGCCTAGATAGTTCTTAGGTCCTAATTGAATGCCTTTACCAGACTGAATGTCCATCGCATCTTCAAGCACATCACGACCAAGTTCAGTCATGTGATACTTAGCAATAGCGGTAACAACAGATGGTTTAACCTTTAAATCAATACCTTGTGTCGTTAAACGGCGCGCAGCTTCAAGCTGGTAAGTATTGGCAATAATGCGAGCCATCGCTTCTTGTACACCTTCAAAGTTACCGATAGGCATACCAAATTGTTGACGTACATAGCTGTAAGCTGTGGTTGTCTTCGTTGCGACATGCCCCGATGCCGTAGCTAACGCAGGTAATGAAATACCGCGACCTGCTGACAAACATTCAACTAGCATGCGCCAACCTTTACCCGCAAACTGCGGGCCACCAATAATCCAATCTAGTGGAATAAAGACATCGTTACCGCTTGTTGTACCATTCATAAATGCCATCATTAATGGATTATGACGACGGCCAATCTCAACGCCTTCGTGATCCGTTGGGATCAAAGCACAAGTAATACCAAGGTTTTTAACGTCACCGAGCAACCCATCTGGGTCACGCATTTGGAACGCTAAGCCTAATACTGTTGCCACTGGTGCAAGCGTAATGTAGCGCTTGTTCCAGGTTAAGCTTAATCCCAGTGTTTCTTCACCTTCAAACTCACGGCGACATACTATACCCACATCAGGAATGGCGCCAGCATCACTGCCTGCTTCTGGGCCTGTTAAAGCAAAACACGGAATGTCTTTACCTACCGCTAGCGACGGTAACCAACGATCTTTTTGCTCTTGGGTACCATAATGAGTTAATAGCTCTCCAGGTCCTAACGAGTTCGGTACCATTACAGTTACAGCGGCACTCACACTGCGTGTGGCAATTTTGGCCACAATCGTTGAGTTTGCATAAGCCGAAAACTCACGACCACCGTATTTTTTAGGAATAATTAACGCAAAGAAACCTTCTTCTTTGAAGTATTGCCATAATTCTGGTGGCAAATCTTTGCGATTATGAACAATATCAAAATCATCAATCATGGTAAGCGCGGTTTGCACTTGATTGTCGATAAAATCTTGTTCTTCTGCCGTTAATGTTGGCTTACCAAAACCATGTAACGTATTCCAGTTTGGTTTGCCGCGGAATAACTCCCCTTCCCACCACACATCGCCCGCTTCCATGGCTTCTTTCTCGGTGCTCGACAAAGGTGGCAAGACTTTTTTGAAGAACGAAAACACCGGACGAGTAATAAATTGCATCCGTATATTTCGTACGCCAAAGAGGACAATGATCGCTATCAGTAGCAATATGACGATACTCATTTTATACCTTCTTAGTTTGTTAACACAGGGACAGCCACACCGGCCGCCATGTAGGGAATGACTTTACGAATAATTGCTTCAGTGTTGTTATGTTCGCCATAATCTGCTGCGGCAATTTCATTTAATGCATCTGCTGATGCCATAGTGAACACAATGGTCCCTAGGGTAAAATGCAAACGCCAAAACATTTCTGCCTGCGGAATGTGCGGCGCACTTGCGGCAACGGCTTTCACAAATGTTGCGAGATGTTCACCGTAATGCGTGGTAATGAACCAACGCAAATGCCCTTGGCTTTCAATATAGCCTCTACCTAGCAACTGCAAAAAAATAATTGTTCCGCCATTACGCACTTTATTTAATTCAAGTAACGGTTTAATTAAAGCAGAAAAAATCTCGTTTAGTGAGGCATGCTCAGGTGCTAGATGCAAACGATTAATTTCTATTGATGCACTTGGCATAAACACATCAAGGTATCTTGCTAATACTGCGCGAATTAATTCTTTTTTAGAACCAAAATGGTAATTGACCGATGCCAAATTGACTTCGGCTTTACTGGTGATCAGTCTTAACGAAGTTTCAGAAAAACCTCTTTCAGCGAACAACTTTTCAGCTGCATCGAGTATTCTTGTTTTTGTATCAGTACGGCTTGCCATTCCATGACCCAAAGTTAATTTAAACACTCGTTTAAATTAATCATTGAGCGAACAGATGTCAATCGAAATTATTGGCTTTTCCACTAAAAAAAAACAACAAAAAGCGTAACAAACGCACCAGATTATTAACTTATATGCAATGAATCCTATTTTTAGGTACACTGACCTCGATAATAAAAACAAGGAAGCCAATATAATGAAGTTGCCTTTAAAACAACCGTCTCAAATTGCACTTTTTGTGTCTCTCGCTTTAGGACTTAGTGCCTGTAATGACACCGCACAAGTGCCCCCCCCTGCGGCTGAACAAGCACAGCAAATTGACAGTGCTGCGGCCATCGAGTTTATCAATAAAGCTGAAGCTGATTTAGCCAGCTTAAACGTTGAAGCGAATCGTGCAGAGTGGATTTACTCTAACTTTATTACCGATGATACCGCAGCCTTGTCTGCCGCCATGGGCGAAAAAGTCACTTCCACATCGGTAAGATACGCCACAGAAGCCGCTAAGTATGCCCACGTTGAACTTGATGCCGTCAATGCCAGAAAACTAAACAGTTTACGCAGCAGTCTAGTGCTACCAGCCCCACTTGACCCTGCCAAAAATGCAGAGCTTGCCAGCATTGCATCAGAACTCAATGGAATGTACGGTAAAGGTAAGTATTGCTTTGCCGACGGTCGCTGCTTAACTCAACCTGAGTTGTCTAATTTAATGGCTGAGTCAAAAGACCCTGCGGTCTTGCTTGAAGCCTGGCAAGGCTGGCGCGAAATTGCCAAGCCGATGCGTCCTTTATTTGAGCGTGAAGTTGAACTCGCCAACGAAGGAGCTAAAGATCTGGGTTATGCCGATTTATCTGAATTATGGCGCAGTCAATATGACATGAAGCCTGACGAATTCTCAGCTGAATTAGATCGCTTATGGACCCAAATAAAACCACTATACGACGCATTGCATTGTTATGTTCGTGGCGAATTAAACGAGCAATACGGTGATGAAGTAGCGCCTAACACTGGGCCAATTCCAGCTCATTTGCTCGGCAACATGTGGGCGCAGCAATGGGGAACCATTTATAACACTGTCGCACCTGAAGATGCAGACCCTGGTTACAATGTAACAGAGTTATTGGCTAAAAATGGTTATGATGAAATCAAAATGGTTAAGCAAGCTGAAGGCTTCTTCACCTCTTTAGGTTTTGATGCGCTGCCAGACACTTTTTGGAGCAGGTCTTTATTTGTACAACCACAAGACCGTGATGTTGTGTGTCATGCATCGGCTTGGGATTTAGACAATCTAGACGATATCCGTATTAAAATGTGTATTCAAAAAAATGCTGAAGATTTTACGGTTATTCACCATGAGTTAGGTCATAACTTTTATCAACGTGCATACAAAAATCAACCGTTTATTTTTAAAAACTCAGCGAATGACGGATTTCATGAAGCCATTGGTGACACCATTGCGCTGTCGATTACACCTAAATATTTACAACAAATTGGCTTACTCGACACTGTACCTGATGCGTCAAAAGACATTGGCTTATTATTAAAGCAAGCACTTGATAAAATAGCATTTATGCCATTTGGTCTGATGATTGACCAATGGCGCTGGCAAGTGTTTAATGGCACCATAAAACCGGATCAATACAATCAAGCCTGGTGGGACTTACGTGAAAAATACCAAGGTGTAAAAGCGCCTATTGCACGCAGTGAAGCCGATTTTGATCCAGGCGCTAAATACCATGTGCCGGGCAACGTTCCGTACACACGTTATTTTTTAGCCCATGTGTTGCAGTTCCAATTCCACAAAGCACTGTGCGATATTGCCGGCGATACTGGCCCGGTTCACCGCTGCAGTATTTACGGTAACAAGGCTGCAGGCGCTAAATTAAATGAAATGCTTGAAATGGGCGCCAGCCAACCATGGCCAGAAGCCCTCAATGTTGTTACTGGTACCAAGCAAATGGATGCCAAAGCCGTACTCGATTATTTTGCACCATTAAAGGTTTGGCTTGATGAGAAAAACACTGAAGCTAATCGTCAGTGTGGATGGTAACGCGTTATTAATAACATGCACAAAACGGGCGCCATTGTAGCGCCCGTTTTTTATCTAAAACCACTGCCTTTTCGATTTAATTCACTGTTTTCAATCTTTTTTTGCGGTGATTTTTTTAACATAACAAACACAGCACCAACCCCACCTTGATGGCGCGTAGCAGAATGGTAAGCCACTACGGGATCGATTTGTTGTAACCAATGACACACGGCTGATTTCATCAACGCAGGATAAGGCAGGCTTTTATAACCTTTACCATGGATAACCAGCACATTTCGCTCGCCTCGCTCGTAAGCACTCAATACACAGCGAACCAAGCTGTCGCGAGCTTGCTTGAGCCGATACTCATGTATGTCTAACTCGGTTTTGATGGGGTATTTACCCAGCCTTAACTGTTTAAACACTTCATCTTGAATACCATCGGCTTTGTAGCTGACAATGTCATCGGGTTGCAGTGGCTGAATCAAATGCGGATCTATGGGTAATAACTGTAACAATTCATGTTGTTGTGCTGCAGCCCTTTTGGCTAACTGAGCATCTGTAACACTTAATGGATTAAGCCAAGTTTGTGATGATAAACTCATGTTGTCAGCTTTTAAGGGGGTGACATCGGCCATCTCTCGTAAAAATAAATCATCATCACTAAAAGACATGGGTTACCTCCTACATACTTTGTAAAGATTATGCGCTTGGCAAAATCATTGAATAATTTATAGTTACGCTCACGGTATAGTGTTTTGGGTATCACGTTCACCTATAAAATAGAGAAAACACATTGAAAAAAATATTATTTCGATTTAACACAGGTATTAACACTTACTTTCTACTTTGCCTATGTTTAAGCATAAGCTTATTTAATTCTGCCGCGGCAGAATCGCTACCCCATAAGCAATTAAATGCTAATTTTACCCAATTATCGCAAGCTTTTGAGCAGCTCGACCTCTCCAGTATTGAACATATTTATACAGACAATGCAGTATACGTTCCTGAAACCCAAGAAAAGGATATTATTTCAGGCAAACAAAATATCTTAAAATTATACACACGATTTTTTGATAAAATTAAACGTAAACAAGCCAAATTAGAAGTCGATTTTAGAGTGACAGTACGTCATGTCGACCAAAATAGTGCAACTGACATTGGTTATTATCTTGTCCGTTTTCATCCTGGTAAAGACTCGGGCGAACCTGTAAGTGAATTTGCAGGTAAATTTGTAACCGTCTTTGCTAAGGATAACAAAGGTCAGTGGCAAATAAGCGTTGATTCAAACACCCATGCTTTAGCTAAATTTTATTATGATGCGAAACCGGTACCTGATCTGTATTATGGCCGCCAATTTAACACCACTGCCATCACAAAAACGAGTGTTAAGCCATGAGTCAGCCTAACATAAGCGCGGCGGAGCTATGCCCCTGTGCAAGCAAGGCTCAATACCAACATTGCTGCCAACCGCTTCATTTAACACAAGCGATAGCCACATCACCTGAGCAGTTAATGCGTTCACGGTACTGCGCATTTGTGGTGGGCAAATTTGACTATTTGATAGCGACTCATCACCCCGATTTTCGGCAAGGATTAACCGTAGAACAATTAGCCAAAGATTGTCCGCAATGGTTAGGGTTACACATTACCAAGGTCTCGCCATTTGATACTACAGGGGATGTGACGTTTAAAGCGTGGTACATAGCAAATAAACACATTGATGCGATATATGAGATGTCGTCATTTGTGCAACTCAATGGACATTGGCTCTACACGACGGGAAAACAGATGCAAGCCCGTTTACCCAATCGTAACGAGTCTTGCGTATGCCACAGTGGTAAAAAGTTTAAACACTGCTGCGCAACACTAACCTCTTAATTGTGCAGTGGTGCCCAAGCGCTGTGATTATCAATAAATTGGGTAAATTCGCTGACTCTCACCGCTGGACTGTATAAGTATCCTTGAGCATGATGACATGCACTAGACGATAAAAACGCTTCTTGCTCTTTGGTCTCAACGCCTTCTGCTGTCAATGAGATATTCAATGCCTTTGCCATGGCAATAATTGCACTGACGATTTCACGACTTTCACGGCTCGATGAAATATCCATGATAAATGATCGATCTATTTTTAACTTAGATATGGGGAACTGTTTTAAATACTTCATTGAACTGTATCCCGTTCCAAAATCATCAATGGCAAGGCCGACACCCAGTTCAGCCAATTCGTGGCACAGGTTTATGGCAAAGCGAATATCGCCCATTAATTCTGTTTCTGTAATTTCTAAAATTAATGTTTTAGGTTTGATGCGATAACGGGTAACCAAACGCCAAACTTGCTCGTATAAATTACCACTAAAAAACTGCCTTGCCGCTACGTTAACGTGCATGGCAATATTAACATTTTTGTGCTGCCACAAATTAAGCTGCTTACAGGCGGTTTCAAGTACCCATTCACCCATAGGGATAATCATCCCGGTTTGTTCAGCAATATTGATAAATGAGCCTGGGTACAACACGCCTTTTTTAGGATGATGCCAACGGATTAACGCTTCAGCACCAATATATTGATTGCTTTGCAAGTCCATTAAAGGTTGATAATAAAGCTCAAATTCTCGTCCTTTAATCGCTTGTTGTAAATCGCGCTCAATCTCGGCATTGTAGGTAAAGGCATCGAGCAAATCCGCATTAAAAAACTGATAATGCATTTCAGATTTATTTTTTGCGTATTGCAAGGTGATGTCGGCACAAGACAAAGGAGAAAACATCCCAGCAACCGATTGAATATCAACCACCGCGATGGCAGGTTTAGGCTCCACTTTTTCTCGGGAAATCACCGCCGGTATCTGTAAATTTAAATAAAGACGCTTAACTATTTGTTCTATGTCGGCAAGTGTATCGCCGGCTTTAACCACATTGTTAGGTAGCAAAATAGCAAACTCATCACTACCGACTCTGGCTACATCTATCGCCTTGTTAGTCAAAGAAAAATGTTTCAAACGACGCGCCACTTCAATTAACAACGCATCCCCTTGCTCATGCCCATGGGTGTCATTAAAACGTTTAAAGCCCATCAAATCGATCAAGATGAGATGCCCATCGACGGCACGGTCTAATACTGGGGTAAAGTAACTACGATTGTGTAATCCGGTTAAATTACAGTGCCAAGCGAGGCGTTCTAACTCTGCTTTATGGATATATTCACTGGAATTATCGTAACTTGACACTAACGCGTAGTGTTTGCCTAATTCGGTAATAAATGGCGTGATATGGTAATTGAGCCAATATTGGCTGCCATCGACGCGGCTCAGTTTAATGTTGCCTTTAACAACTTCTTTATCATGCAGTTTTTTTACAATGACATCCAATAACCTTGGATTTGTTCTAAAAATATCAAGATTAAGTGCACTATGGTGCTCAATCGACTGTCTGGCAAGACCTGTCATTTTTTCATGGGCGCCGTTAACATACTCAACAATTTTTGTGTCGGTATTGACCAACATCACGACATGTTCTGATTGCTCAGCGGCGTTACGCAATAAATAAATTTGCTCATTACTGTCGTATGTATATCGAGTCGCTAGGGTTAACGCCAACTGATCTGCGCACTGAACGGCAAACTGAATATCTGCTTTTAACCACTTTCGCGGCTCGGTGTGTTCAATCGACAGCACCCCTTCTATATGGCCATTAATCCGAATGGCAACATCTAGGCTACTACTAATATTATGCTGTTGATAATAAGCCGAAAACTGCTCTACAAGCTGTTGTTGATGTTCGTCACTTGACAGTATGTAGCGATGTAAACGAAGTTGGTTAAAGAAATCTGGGTCTATGCTTGTGGTTTGGCGTAAAGAGGGGTGGTGCTCAAGTGTGTCAACCACACAACTTGCCACTAAATTTTGAGCGCAAATATGCAAATCATTTGTGTTGGTATTACCGACGACATTGTGCTCGCCATCATTGTCAGTGAGCAACCACACAGACACAAACGAAGCATCAAATTGAACTCTTAAGTGTTGGCAAACCAACTCAGAGGTTGCGGTAAAATCACCTTGCTGTTTAGCACTGGAATTTACAATTAATTCCAACAAGTGCTGCTGCTCTTTTCGATTCATTTAATTCCCGAAGCTTAACGACAAATAGCTGTTTAAGGGTTTTTTGATATCATTTTAAAATGATTTTATTGTTTTATATTTTTACACACATCATGAATATGCAGGCATCTAAGTAACGTGGGTTCAATCAAAATAACTGAACATCAGCATACGCTACTATACTCCAATGCTGAGCGTGAAGATTACACTTTTTGTAGCTGCACAGCAATGAAATCGTCGCAATATTGCCAATATACTCGCTCAATTTGCAAGCAACTAAACCATTGATTTACGGTTCATCAATACCAAAAGCACTGCGCCTTATTTGCACAAGGTTATTTGCAAGCCTATCAGTTTACAATGAGTTCTCTAGCTGAAAAATCATCTTCTCGACGCTAAATTCAAAAGCCAATACTAGGTCGTATTGATCATTATGTTGAGTGACTGTGACTTTGGTTTCAGGAAAACGCTGTAAAGCGGCTTCTTGAAGTGTATTGGCTTTTAACAAGGCATCACTACCACTAAAACTGAGTTGCAACACGGTATCATCGGCTTCTACCACCGCACCAATGTCAACGAAACTGCCACAGTCTGCACAACTGTCATTGACGTTATTGGCTTGTTGCTCTTTAATTTGCTTAATCATCTCACTACCTCAACGCGTTGTTAGTGAGCAATATCCTAACCGAAACAAATGGCCTTTATATTTGCCAAGCTCACAAATAGCAGATTTAACCCTAAGCATAACTTGACGCTATGGTCTGGCTAATTTTACGCTGCGTTGCCAACTGTTCAAGAAAATGCATGTCTTCTATCACATTATGCTGTTGATAAAGATTAAGCGCTTTACGTTTAGTCAGTTCATCACAGTTGCTCAATACCTCCACCATTGCATCGGGTTGCTTACCACGAATAACAAAGGCTTCTGGCGTTAATGCTTGCTGTAATTGAAACTGGCGTGCGCCTTGGTGTAAAAACACATGCGCGTTATCAGTTGGGTTGGGATGTGTGGAAATATCATCAACCAGCCGCTGTGCAGGAGGGAGAGCAAATTGTTTTCGCAGCTTTTGGTCTGTGTTGAGTTCAAGGTCAAATTGAAATTGAGCCATGTCTCGAGTGTCTGACGATAGCATCGCCAATAGTAAACCAAATTCTCCGCGACGATTATGTTCAATCGCCTCGTTTAATCGGCTACCTATTTGTAACTCATTGACTAATGTTGACCCAATTTGCATATAAAAACATCACCACTACTGCGCATTGATATTTTATCGACCAATTAAATCAAAACTTTAAAAAATTTTCATTTTTAGACTTTACATACAAAGGGTTTGTGCATACTATGGCGGCCGCAATTGAGGAGGGGTTCCCGAGTGGCCAAAGGGATCAGACTGTAAATCTGACGGCTCCGCCTTCGAAGGTTCGAATCCTTCTCCCTCCACCATTTGCGTTGTTGTACTTGTTGGTAATGACCGTTGCCAACAAAAAGCGTTAAAGTGTAAAAGTGTAAAAGTAAAGTAAGTGATAAAGAAAAAGCGCGGAGGGGTTCCCGAGTGGCCAAAGGGATCAGACTGTAAATCTGACGGCTCAGCCTTCGAAGGTTCGAATCCTTCTCCCTCCACCATCTTTTCTTTGTTATTTTCTTTCGCTGTGGAGGGGTTCCCGAGTGGCCAAAGGGATCAGACTGTAAATCTGACGGCTCCGCCTTCGAAGGTTCGAATCCTTCTCCCTCCACCATTTTACCTTCATTCCTTTGTGTATTGCGTTTCCCCACCTTATCTCACCATCTTGCCTAACCGTGTATGTTACTGTTACTAGCTTTGGCTGCCTATGCAGTAAAATGTCATTACACATCTATACTATTTTTCACGTTTTATTTTAGTTATGATTTATGCCCTTTTGGAATAACGGGTTTCTCTCATGCCAACATCTTGGGTCAATCAGGCCATTGCAAAAATTGAGGCGGATTACCAACGCTCTGCTGACACACACTTGATCAAATTAGATTTACCGCAACTTGTGGGCGTAGATATTTATCTTAAAGATGAAAGTACTCACCCAACAGGCAGCTTAAAACATAGGTTGGCTCGTTCGCTTTTTTTATATGCCCTTTGTAACGGCTGGATTAAACAAGGTACCCCCATTATAGAGTCATCCTCTGGCAGCACAGCGGTTTCAGAAGCCTACTTTGCGCGCTTGCTGGGGTTGCCTTTTATCGCGGTAATGCCGCAAACCACAGCGAAAAAGAAAATTCAGCAAATTGAATTTTATGGTGGTCGGTGCCACTTTGTCGAAAATAGTAACCAAATGTATGCCGAGTCAGAAAAGTTAGCTCGTGAACTGAATGGTCATTATATGGACCAATTTACTTACGCTGAACGTGCAACAGATTGGCGTGGCAATAACAATATTGCTGACTCTATTTTTAACCAAATGGAAAAAGAACCCCACCCTATTCCCAGTTGGATTGTAATGAGCCCCGGAACAGGCGGAACTAGCGCAACCATTGGTCGTTATATCCGCTACCAACAACAGTCGACTCAATTGTGTGTTGTTGACCCAGAAAACTCCGTTTTTTATGACTATTTTCATCAGCGAGATGCCAGTATAGTCAGTAACAAGAGCAGTAAAATTGAAGGAATTGGTAGACCACGTGTCGAACCATCGTTTATTGCAGGTGTGGTGGATAATATGTTGCAAATACCTGATGCAGCATCCATTGCAACCATCCAATGGTTAGAGCAGCTGATTGGCCGTAAAACAGGAGCATCCACAGGAACCAATTTATACGGCGCATTACTGTTAGCCACTCAAATGCGTCAGGCGGGACAAACAGGGTCTATTGTTACGCTAATTTGTGATGCTGGTGAACGGTATTTAGATACTTACTATAACCCGCAATGGATCGACAGCAACATTGGCTGTTTTGAGCATTACCGCCAAAAGCTGCAACAATTTGATGACAGTGGTTTGTTGATTTAATTTTTCATAGCGTAAGGACAACAATGCCGCAGATTATCCGCGGCATTGCTTTATTAATTCTACAAGCAGTATTAATTTAATCGATATTTAAGTATTTGTGAGTCTGAATAGATAAGCGCCAGTTGCGGGCAATACAGACTTTCATGGCTAATGCGGTGGCACGTTCTTTTTGGCTAATTGGCTGTAAGCAGATAGTTTTGCCGGTTAAATCAATGCCATTAAGCAGTGCATCTAATTCTTCAACATGTTTTTCTGTAGCCACTGGGTGTTTAATTTCGTTGGCGCGCACTAATGCTTGCTCAAGGACTTTATATCCGCCTTTCATGTTCACTTTAGGCGATACCGTCACCCAAACGGCGTCATGGCATTTAACCTCAAACGTACCACTGGTCTCGATTTGAACTTGATAACCTGCTGCAATAAAGTCGTGAGTCATTTCAGTTAAATCATATAAACACGGCTCGCCACCCGTTAATACAATATGCTTGGCGGTAAAGCCTTTTTCCAAAAATGCGTTAATTAATGTCGCACCAGTATGCTCTGCCCAGCGACCAATGGTGCCATCAACCTGTATAACCTGTTCAGCACTGACCTTATTTTCTGCTAACACATCCCAAGTTTGCTTTGTATCACACCATGCACACCCAACAGGACAGCCCTGTAAGCGAACGAAAAGTGCCGCAACCCCAGTAAAGGAGCCTTCACCTTGTATTGTTTCAAATACTTCGTTAACTGGATATTTCATCATTAACCTTACTTTTATTGCGGGGTAATATCACCAGACAGACAACAGGGCGGCATTTATAGAGGATTTTACCGTTAGCTGCAAGTATTTACACAGCTTGCTTTGCACTTAGGCTCACCTTAGGTAAAATATCTTTTCGATTTTTTCTGAAAAGCACAGCTTATATCAACAGTTGTTTATCAGAGCGTTAAGAGTATATTCATGTCAAACACAACACCTAACACCACCAAAGCATTAGTTGTATTTAGCGGCGGACAAGATTCGACCACCTGCCTCATCCAAGCGTTAACACAATATGACGAAGTGCATGGCATTACCTTTGATTATGGTCAACGTCATCGTCAAGAAATAGAAGTCGCAAAATCGTTAGCTGTTGAGCTCAATTTAGTCAGTCATAAAGTGATGGACACCACACTGTTAAACGAGTTAGCTATTTCAGCATTAACCCGAGATGCCATCCCTGTGTCGCATGAACTCATGAATAATGGTTTACCTAACACTTTTGTGCCAGGGCGTAACATTTTATTCTTAACGCTAGCAGGAATTTATGCCTACCAATTAGGTTGCGATACCATTATCACAGGGGTGTGTGAAACTGACTTTTCTGGCTACCCAGATTGTCGTAATGAATTTATTCAGTCGATGCAACAATCACTGGCACTTGGCATGGACAAACCAATCAAGATTGTGACCCCATTAATGTGGCTCAATAAGGCTGAAACCTGGGCATTAGCTGATAAATACCAACAGTTAGCCTTAGTACAACATCAAACCCTAACCTGTTACAACGGTATTGTAGGGACAGGTTGTGGCGATTGTCCGGCCTGTTTACTTCGTCAACGCGGACTAGACGATTATTTGCAAAATCAAGCCACGGTAATGGCTTCTTTAAACAGTAAAATGGGGTAATACGAATACCTAGGCCATGTTATACTCAAATAACGGTAAATGAGGGTAACTAAACGCCCCTTATTGAGCCGCTGTTAATGTTGGCTAATGGAATGATGTTCACGCTAACACTGTTAAATCAAGGCATGCGGCCAACCATTGGCTGCAAATAACCTTGAAACCCTGTTATAGATCATGGCTCATTGAAGATCTATACTGACTCTGAACTAAGGACTGTTAGAGGTAATTTTGGCCAGACAATCAAACGCTGTAGGACCCTATCATTTTTTGGTGGTGATCAGTTTACTCTGTATCGCACTGTTTGCTGCTGACATTCCCACTCCTGCCATACTGCCGATAGATCACTATCTTAGTTACCAATATGACAATATTTCTCAGGGCGAGATCTGGCGTTTAATCACCGGAAATGTATTACATACTAATCTTTGGCATTTGTTGATGAATCTTGCTGGTTTTTGGGTCATTGTGTTTTTACACGAAGTACACTACAAGCGTCACCCTGAAAAACTAGTTTTGTTATTTGTGTGTTTATGTCTACTCGAAGGGATTGGGTTATATCTTTTCTACCCTGGTTTAAAAGCCTATGTCGGCTTAAGTGGTATGTTGCATGGTTTATTTGCCTTTGGTGCAATGATGGATATTCGCAAAGGCTACTATTCTGGCTACTTACTGCTTGTGGGTGTCATCGCTAAGGTGGCCTACGAGCAATACTTTGGCGCTACAGAAAGTATCACTGAATTAATTAACGCCAGGGTGGCCACAGAGTCCCATCTAGTGGGTCTGATATGCGGCTTGCTATGTGCGCTATGTTGGTCTGTTGTCGCGAATCGCTTTAAATATAACAAACTGTCATAACCCGCCCTGTTAATAGGCTACTCTTCGGTAGTGTTACTGTTTGGCTTATTTTGTTGGTCACTTTGCTGCGCTTGTGTGCTTGATTGTTGCGCACGCTCAACTAACTTATTGTATTGTGCTTCAGTAATTAAATAGCTCTTTAATGGCGGTAAAGACGTTGCAGCTTTAGGCTCTAATGGAATACTGTCTAAGCCGCTGATATCGACACGGCCAAATATCAGTGCTATCAAAATCACCACAAGGTGGATAGTGAATACAGCAAGCCAACTATGCTCTCCTATTGCCCTAATACCTTTTTGCCACAGACCTGTATTTGCCAACCTTGTGTCTTCATCACTCAGTAATAATGTGTTGTTTACCTGAGAAGATGAAACCGCGCCGCTAAACTGTAATTGAATATCATCGGCAACTTGTTGTTGATGCAGTTTAAGGCTGTCATCCTCTATTGTGTGCTCTGCTGAAATAAACGGCGTAACGTTATGATTAAACCTAATGTACTCAAGGTGCCTATTTTGTTGACACTCATCGGTATGGCTATCTTCAACCTGGGTATGTATCTGTGTTGCAACTGGTGCAACTCTAATGTCGCCCGTTGGTATGTGTGGTTGCTGAGGAGGTAACATTTTATCCGACATACAGGATCCCGGTGTTCATAATGAGTAAAAATAACCTTAATAGACAAATAATGCTGTGTTTACTTGTTCAAGTATTGCACGATATTCTCAATACATCACAGCAACAGTCACAAAGGTTATCAGTATAACGCTTTCCTTGCCTCGACTTGCATTATTTTATGTATATTAATACCATTCCGCGTTAGCAAGTGATCTCTCAGCGAGAATTTAAAAGGGCTTAAACAAGGCGAATGACTGAATGAATAGTGATTCTCTTTCGAAGTCATGCAACGCAGTATAAGCCCTTTTAAAACTCGCCTGAAAGGAATGCCCCAGCCGCTTTTGCTTTACGTTCTCGCTATTTGAAAGGGAACACCATTACTGCATAGCGACGCCTTAATCAAAAACCGCTGGACGTATTCTGAGTGGTCACTTATTAATGCGGAATGGTATAACCATACCCCTACACTCATTTTAACGTAATAGCATGAATAGATTACCAAAAAAACAAACTCAATTTCAGCTTACACGTGTTCACCTAAATATGGTATTTTACCCATTAGACTGATAAACTACCCTAGCTCAAAATCCATCCACGTTAATAAACAGGATAGTATGAATTCAATCACAGATACATTATCAACAGACCAGCATGCCCCTGCTCACTCAATATCAGACTATTGCGATAAAGAAGAACAGGCCAATGCCATATCCCATGCTCTTGGCGTTGTTGCTGGTATTGTAGGGTTAATCTTAATGCTATTAAAAGCCTCAACCGACCTGTCTTTGATACAGTTAGGCGGCATTGTGGTTTATGGATTGAGTATTGTGGTGTTATTTATGGCATCTACGCTATACCATTCAAGCAAAAGTCATTTATGGCGTAAACGTTTTAAAATGGCTGATCATTGTGCCATTTATACTTTAATTGCGGGTACTTACACCCCCTTAATGTTGATCAGTATTCAAAGTACTCAGGCAACAATAGTGTTAATTGCAATCTGGTCACTTGCACTTGGCGGTATTATTTTTAAAACCTTGTTTATAGGCCGATTTAAAGTATTTAGTGTGCTGCTATATTTAATTATGGGCTGGCTATGCGTCACGGTTATGGGTGATTTAAAAAGCCAAATGAGCGAGTTAGGCCTCAGTTTATTACTGGCTGGCGGTTTATTTTACAGCCTTGGGGTTATTTTTTACGTTGGTAAACGCATTCCATTTAATCATGCTATTTGGCACCTATTTGTACTCGGTGGTGCGTTTAGTCACTTTTTCTGTATCTACTTAACGGTACTCTAAGGCGCCCCCTTAACAATCCTTCATGTATATTGCAGTTGTACATTAACTGCATTTTTTTTATTATCAATTGCTAATGAAGATATACCATCCCCTTAGGTTGCAAGGACATGAATAAACTGACTCCAATGGAGCGAATATGGTTTATTGTTAATCTTATCCCTCGCGGCGCTGTGTTACCTTATGGATTAGTTGCCGATTTAGCAGGATTGCCTGGCAGGGCTAGGTACGTATCAAAAGCCTTAAAATTAGCGCCCCAAACCCAGCCTTTGCCCTGGCATAGAGTGATTAATAGCCAAGGCAAGATATCATTTGCAAAAGACAGTGAATCGTTTCGTACACAGCAAGAATTACTAAGGTTAGAAGGGATAACAGTGAACGCTGGCAAGATTTCGTTGTCTCAATACCAATGGAAGCCAGATCTTGCTACCTTGGTGATGGGGCTACCCTTTTAATATCATACGGCTGACTTTTATTAATGGTTGAGGTAAAACGACATTGGTCAATAAATTAACTCGCTTACTGATTATGATGTGCTTTATCAGCCCAGTACCTGTGGTGTTGAGTGCTGCTGGCTCTCAATCATCAAATGCTGATACAGAATCAACCACCAAATTGAGTGCATCAGACACCTTAGCAATTGAGCAAAAAATAGAGCAACACGCCACACAAAACCCATTAACTATTGATGTACAATCGGCCATTTTATCCCCCCTAACGGCTCACAGTGCTAAATACACAGTGTTTTATGGTGATATTGAACTTGGCGAAGCCAATTACCGACTTCCTGCCTCAGACAGCGGTTTTTATACCTATGAGTTTAATAGTGATGTGAGTTTACTCATGTTATCTGATCAACGGCACCTTAAAAGTGAATTTACCCTAGAAAATGGCAAACTCGTGCCTTTTAGATACGTGCATGACAGAACCGGTACAGGCAGTGACTACAACGAGCAAACCGCTTTTGCCAAAGCACAAAAGTTTATTCATACCATTTATAAAAAAGAAGCAATAAAACTGCCATACGAAGATAAAGTATTTGACCCTCTTATGGTGCAATTGCAATTTAGAATGGACTTAGCAGCTAACTTAAGACCATTAGATTATAAAATGGTTAAAGAAAAAGAAGTCGATGACTATCAATTTCGTGTACTAGGTACAGAAAAAGTCACCCTCGCCAGTGGCACTTACGACACGGTCAAAGTAGAGGTCATTCGCGAGGCGAAAAAAGCAAAAAAACGTCAAACTTACTTTTGGATGGCCACAGATCTTGCCTACCTGCCTGTGCGATTAAGTCATTATTCGAAGGGCAGCAAGCAATTAGATATTCAATTAGCTAGCTACCACTTCGAAAAACCATTACCGCCGATGACGCCAGTCGTGGTCGATGGACCTTTGTCTGTTGATGCCGCAGGCATCGAAAACGAGCGCAACGACAATAAAAGCAACACAGAGATTAGCCACTCAGAACTTGAAGAAATTAAACGTCTAGCTGCGGACTAGCTCACCTTGCCTAAATAATTTCCACTCACCAGGTGACAACACAACCCAATTTTCGTTGTTAGTTAATGGCCTGGTTGCAATAACAGTGACCACGTCGTTAGGCGTGGTTTCTTTGCTAAAGTCGATGACTACATCAGTATCAATGAGTCTTGCTTGACCAAAAGGAGCGCGACGGGTGATGTGGCATAAATTATTGGTGCAATACGCCATTAAATCGATGCCATTACTCAGCAACATATTAAATACGCCAAGCTCACGAATTTCGTCGGCAAGTTGGGCTATGTAATCAAAAACAAGCTGCATATTGTGCGGCTCGTGTTCACCAAACTGTTTTACAACAGATTCTAAAATCCAGCAAAAAGCCAGTTCGCTGTCAGTATCACCCACGGGTTGAAAGCGTGAAACTCCGGCAAACGTTTGTTCATATCCAGTTAGTTGACCATTATGTGCATAAGTCCAATAGCGCCCCCACAGTTCTCGGGTGAAAGGGTGAGTATTAACAAGAGACACACAACCTCGATTAGCTTGTCGAATGTGGCTTACGACAATTTCACTCTTAATGGGGTAAGATTTAATTAATTCAGCAATATGAGACTGGCTACTTGGGCAAGCATCTTTAAAAGTACGATTACCCTTGCCTTCATAAAACGTAATCCCCCAACCATCAACGTGTGGACCTGTTACACCACCTCGTTCAGCCAAACCTGTAAAACTGAATACAATATCGGTTGGTACATTGGCACTCATTGCCAGTAATTCGCACATTAAAATTACCTGTATTGTTGTTAAATTACGCTAAATTGAGCGATTTTAATAAGTGGATCGTATTGTATCTACTATGCTTATCGAGTGGAATATTTCAAACACGGAAATATTTAAACAATTGTTTGAAAAACACTTGTATTCAAGGCTACATAAGGTTAACTTTTACGTGACACAGGTCTGACCACAATCTTTCTTGTGAATGAGATCAACAATAAATAAGCTATTTTTGCCCACATAAATAGCTTTAAGGAGAAGTACAGTGACCACCCTACTTTGGATCATCGCGATGATCTTTGTGCTCGGCGCAATGGCATACCTTAGAGTATCGCTATTATCGACAACAATTGCTGCGGCAGTTGTTATGGTCGTTGGCAGCACAATGGACATTATTAGTGTAATTGCTTGGATAGTTTTCCTTGTTATCGCACTGCCTCTAAACATTAAATCTTTCAGACAGAATTTTATCAGTCGTCCACTGTTAAAAGTTTATCGCGGCATTATGCCTGAGATGTCTTCTACCGAAAAAGAAGCCATCGAAGCGGGTACAACTTGGTGGGAAGCAGATCTGTTTGCCGGTAACCCTAACTGGAGCAAACTGCATAATTACCCTAAAGCACGCCTTAGCGCTGAAGAACAGGCTTTCCTAGATGGTCCTGTTGAAGAAGTGTGTAAAATGGTAAATCAACATCAAGTATCGCATGAGCTTGGCGATTTGCCTCAAGACGTTTGGCAGTACCTTAAAGATAATGGCTTCTTTGCCATGATCATTAAGAAAAAGTATGGCGGTTTAGAGTACTCTGCTTACGCACAATCTTGTGTGTTACAAAAATTAGCAGGCGTGAGCAGTGAGTTGGCTTCTACCGTTGGCGTACCTAACTCTCTAGGCCCTGGCGAATTATTACAGCACTATGGTACTAAAGAGCAGCAAGATCACTACTTACCTCGTTTAGCCAAAGGTTTAGAAGTGCCATGTTTTGCACTAACAAGCCCAGAAGCGGGTAGTGATGCAGGTTCAATTCCAGATTTTGGTGTGGTATGTAAAGGTGAATTCCAAGGCGAAGAAGTGCTTGGCATGAAGCTCTCCTGGAACAAACGCTACATAACCCTAGCTCCTGTAGCCACGGTATTAGGTCTTGCGTTTAAACTGCGTGACCCAGAACATTTATTGGGCGATAAAGAAGAATTAGGCATCACGTGTGCGTTAATTCCAACTGACATCCCAGGAGTAGAAACCGGCCGTCGTCATTTCCCATTGAACTGTATGTTCCAAAATGGCCCGACCCGCGGTAACGAAGTGTTTGTACCATTAAGCTTCATCATTGGTGGTCCAGAAATGGCCGGCCAAGGTTGGAGAATGCTAGTAGAGTGTTTATCTGTTGGTCGTGGTATTACATTGCCGTCAAACTCTGCTGGTGGCGTAAAAACCGCAGCGGTTGCAACCGGTGCCTATGCACGTATCCGTCGCCAATTTAAATTGCCTATTGGCAAGTTAGAAGGTATTGAAGAGCCAATGGCACGTATTGGTGGTAATGCATACCTTATGGATGCAGTAGCAACCTTAACCACAACCGCTATCGACTTAGGCGAAAAACCATCGGTTATCTCTGCCATTGTTAAATACCATTTAACAGACAGAATGCAAAAATGTGTCATTGATGCAATGGACATTCATGGTGGTAAAGGTGTGTGTCTTGGCCCAAATAACTATTTAGGCCGTGGCTATCAAGCTGCACCGATTGCCATCACTGTTGAAGGTGCAAACATTTTAACCCGCTCAATGATTATTTATGGTCAAGGTGCTATTCGTTGTCATCCATATGTATTGGCTGAGATGGAATCAGCCTTTGATACTGATGCAAATCGTGGTTTAAACAACTTTGACGCTGCAATATTTGGTCACATTGGGTTTGCTACTTCTAACTTTGTGCGTAGTTTCTGGATGGGCGTGACGTCTTCGTACTTCACCAATAGCCCGTACTCAGATAAAACCAAGCGTTACTACCAACAAATGAACCGTTTCAGTGCTAACTTAGCATTGTTATCTGATTTAGCAATGGCGACATTAGGCGGTAATTTAAAACGTAAAGAACGTATTTCTGCTCGTTTAGGCGATTTATTGAGCCAGTTGTATTTAACCTCAGCAACGCTTAAACGTTATGAAGACGAAGGTCGTCTAACTGAAGACTTGCCACTTGTACAATGGGCTGTTGAAGACTCACTATACAAATTACAAGACTCATTAGATGACTTATTGAACAACTTCCCAATGGGTCTTGGTATTGCACTACGTGCTGTAATATTCCCATTTGGTCGCCCTATCAAGCGCCCTAGTGATGTATTAGATCATAAGGTCGCTAAGATAATGCAAACACCATGTGCTAGCCGAGACCGTTTAGGTAAAGGCCAGTTCTGGACTGCATCTGAGTTCAATGCTGTGGGTATCCAAGAACAAACGTTTAAAGATATCTTAGCGGCTGAGCCATTGTACGACAAAGTCTGCAAAGCTGCGGGTAAACGTCTACCATTTATGTGGTTGGATAAAGTTGCAGCAGAAGGTAAAGCGCTAGGCGTGTTAAGCGACAGCGAGATCGCTTTACTTGAACGTGCTGAAATTGGTCGTCTTAAGTCAATTAACGTTGATGATTTTGACACTAATGAATTACGCGCTCAACTTGCCCCGAAAGCCAAGCAAGAAAAAGCAGCTTAAACAATAAGTTGATGTAAAAAAGGTAAAGCATGTGCTTTACCTTTTTTTATCGCTAAAATAAAGCAGAAATTGCGGCAAGCTAGTTGTTCAACCTTCAACATTGCTCACCACGTCATAAGCGATGTTAACCAACAAGAATGATCACATTTGTGCTTAATGGTGAAAGCCTTCTAGACTTTGCTTACTCGCTATTTAACTAACCTCAGCTCTGGATAACAAACGCCTTTCAAGCAGTCCTTTGCCTTCCTCACTGCGTTGAATTAACTTGCAATAGGCTAGCTATTGACGCGTTAATTCGCCTTGTTAGCAAAGCAAATCACAAGCTTGACAGTGGATTTTAGTCAATCTATTGATTTATATCGTTATCAATACATCTCTTATCCAGAGTTGAGGTTAACTAGAGAATAACCACGACGACAAAGCGATACGTTAATTAAAAACAACGGGAAACATTCTCAGTGGTCACTTATTAATACTCAATGGTATTAATCCAGATAACGTAAAAGGATAATAATGAAACACCTTACAGGACTTCAACTGATGCAAGCCATGTTAAATGGCCAAATACCTGCCCCTTCTATTAGCGAAACAATGCCTATGACAGCAATTGATGTCAGTGAAGGTAAAGTCATATTTGAAGCCATGGCAACTGATCGTCACCTCAACCCTATGGGCGGCGTTCATGGTGGCTTTGCTGCCACAGTATTAGACACAGTAACCGCATGTGCCGTTCATTCAGCCTTGCCTGCAGGTGTGAGTTACTCGACTATCGACTTAAATATTAAAATGGTGCGCCCTGTTCCTCAAAATAAAACCTTAATTGCAAAAGGTAATTTGATGAACCTGTCAAAGTCTCTAGGTATTTCAGAGGGTACATTAACAACTGAAGACGGTAAATTGTTAGCCACCGCAACGGCAAGTTGTCTTATTTTACGTCCGTAAATAATACCCTTAACAACAAAAAGCCAGTCACTTAGGTGACTGGCTTTTTAGCAGTTTACACACGCGTGTGTAAATTAATACCATTCCGCGTTAGCAAGTGATCTCTCAGCGAGAATTTAAAAGGGCTTAAACAAGGCGAATGACTGAATGAATAGTTATTCTCTTTCGAAGTCATGCAACGCAGTATAAGCCCTTTTAAAACTCGCCTGAAAGGAATGCCCCAGCGGCTTTTGCTCTGCGTTCTCGCTATTTGAAAGGGAACAACCATTACTACATAGCGACGCCTTAATCAAAAACCGCTGGACGCATTCTGAGTGGTCACTTATTAATGCGGAATGGTATAACCTGAACTCGGGATAATAAACGCCTTTCAAACAGTCCCTTGCCCCGCTAACTGCGTTGAATCGCCTTACAATAGGCTAGATATTGACGCGTCAACACGCTTGTGAGCAAAACAAATAACAAGCTTGAAAGCGAGATGGGTAACATATTGATTTTAAATGGTATAAACTCATCCCTTATTTCAAGCTCAGGTTAAATTAGTTTCTATGGCCTGTAGATCTTTCAATGCTCGACTAAACAGGTTTTTAACTCGAACAATACTCAACCAGCAAACATCAGCAGGCCCTAGTCTTCTTTTAACTCTATTTCTAACTGTTTTGCGACAGCTTCAGGTGAACTGCTGTTGCGTGCAAACAAGCTATAAGCAACAGGGATCACAATTAACGTGAAAAATGTTGCCAGTAAAATCCCCGACAATACCACCACGCCTATAACAAATCGGGTTTCAGCCCCTGCGCCAGATGCAATAACCAATGGTATCGCTCCTGCCGCAGTGGTAATGCCTGTCATCAAAATAGGACGCAAACGTTGAGTCGATGCTTGCAATATTGCCTGCTGGAATTCAACGCCTCGATCACGCAACTGATTCGAAAATTCCACAATCAAAATACCATTTTTAGCCGCCAAGCCGACCAACATGATAATACCGATTTGGCTGTAAATATTGATACTTTGCCCAGTAAACCATAAACCAATCAGAGCACCTAACGTTGCTAGAGGCACAGTAAGCATGATCACCATTGGGTGAATATAACTTTCAAACTGGGCAGCTAGCACTAAAAACACAATCCCTAGGGCCAGCACAAAGACAAAGTTCATAGAACTTCCGGATTCCTGATAATCCAATGATGGGCCTTTGTAGCTAATAACGGCTTCAGCGGGTAAGTAGGTTGCAGCGAGATCGTTTAAGTAATCTAATGCTTCACCTAAGCTATAGTCTGGCGCTAAATTAGCCTCAAGGGTAATCGAACGCATACGATTGTAGCGGTTTAGTGAACTCGCATCGGCAAACTCTTCAATAGACACCAAATTAGACAGCGGAATTAACGATTGAGAGCGCTCAGAACGCACATAAATGTTTTCCATGTCTGTTGCAGTACTTTGGTTATCTCGGTTGCCTTCAACAATCACATCATACTCTTCGCCTTCACGCATAAACGTAGTCACGAGGCGAGAACCCAACATAGATTCGAGTGTACGACCAATATGCGAAATAGACACACCTAAATCTGCGGCGCGCTCTCTATCAATCACCACTCTAAGTTGGGGCTTGGTTTCCTGATAATCATGATCTAAGCCTACGATGTTATGATTTTCCTGTGCTTTTTCAAGCATGGTGTCACGCCAATCGGCTAGCTCTTCGTAACTAGAACCACCAATAACAAACTGAACAGGTTTTCCTACACCACGGCCAAATGCTTGACGCATGATTGGAAATGCCCTTATCCCCGCCAAATCGGCTAGTCGGCTACGAATATCGCCAATAATTTCATTAGCACTTCTTCGCTCAGCCCAATCCTCGAGCACAATAATTGCCATACCATTTGAAAAATCAGCCGAATTACCAAATCCTCGTGGGGCTCTTATCAATAAACGTTTAATATCACCGCTTTCAACCAGTGGCATCAATCGCCCTTCAACCTCGTCCATGTATTTTTCAATGTATTCAAAACTTGCACCTTGCGGGCCGTTAACCATCAAAAACATCGATCCACGGTCTTCTTGTGGGGCAAACTCTTGTGGCACTTTATTGAGTAAATAACCACTCAAGGCAAAAGAGATAAGTACAATTAAAGACACTAACACAGGTCGTTTAATACCTGCGTGCAGGGTAATTAAGTACCAATCGGCTAATGTATCCATCATTTTGTCGACTTGCTTCACTAACCAAGGATCTTGATCTGCACTTTTGAGTAATTTAGAACACATCATGGGTGTTAGGGTTAAAGCTACAATACTTGAAAATATCACAGCCGCACTCATGGTCACCGCAAACTCTTTAAATAGTTTACCTAAATCGCCTTCTAAGAAGGTAATAGGCATAAACACAGCAACAAGGACTAATGTGGTCGCAACAACGGCAAAGGCTACCTCTCGGGCTCCTAAGAAGGCCGCTTTTAAAGGTGAATCCCCCTCCTCGATACGTCTATGAATGTTTTCGAGCATCACAATCGCATCATCGACCACCATGCCAATGGCTAATATCATGGCCAGTAACGTCAATAAGTTAATGGTGTACCCTAAGGCATAGAGCACAATAAATGTTGCTAACAAAGACACAGGTACTGTAATTGCCGGAATTAACATTGCTCTTACGGAACCTAAGAACAAATAAATCACCACTATCACCAATATCATGGCAATAAATAAGGTTTGATACACCTCGTCAATTGACGCTTCAATAAACACTGAACTGTCGTAAGAGCGTTTAATCTCCATGCCAGCTGGTAAGGTCGGATTTAATTTATCAACGAGCGCATTTGCTGCCCGCGCGACTTCTAATGTGTTGGCTGTAGACTGCTTACTCACGCCCAAACCAATCATCGACTCTTTGTTACCTCTAAAGATGATGCGTTCTTCTTCAGAGCCAATTTCAACCTTGGCAACATCAGACAGTTTCACTAAATAGCCGTCATCACCTTGAGTGATCACTAAGTTAGAAAAATCTTCTGCCGTTTTAAATACACGGTCTAAACGAACGGTAAAGTGACGATCTTTTGATTCAATTGAACCGGCGGGCAACTCTACGTTTTCAGATCGCAGCGCATCTTCAACATCGGCCACCGTTAAGTTACGTGATGCAAGCGCTTGACGGTCTATCCAGATCCGCAAGGCGTAGACTTTACCGCCACCTAAACGCAAAGTAGACACGCCATCAATCACAGAGAAACGGTCAACTAAGTAACGATTGGCATAATCGGTTAGCTGTAATGTGTCCATTTGATCAGAGACCAAATTTAACCACATGATCACTTCATCGCTGCCATTAGCTTTAAAAATAGAGGGTGAGTCGGCTTCTTCAGGTAATTGTTCTAATAAACCCGATATGCGGTCACGTACGTCGTTAGTTGCTGCCTCAATATCGCGATTAATATCAAATTCAATGGTGACACTTGAACGGCCATCACTGCTTGAAGAAGTAATGTTACGAATACCTTCAATACCACTAACTTGGTCTTCAACCAGCTGAGTGATTCGACTTTCTACGACAGAAGCACTCGCCCCCCGATAACTGGTCTCAACAGACACTATCGGCGGATCGATGTTAGGGTATTCACGTAGTGGTAATTTACCAAATGACACTAAACCAAGCACAATCAGTAAAATACTAATAACAGATGCAAAAACCGGCCTTTTAACCGATAAGTCAGTTAATATCATGCCGATGTCTCCATCTCTTCGACTTGAGCAAACTTAAAGTTCTCTGCTTGCTGAACCTTAACCTCATCACCTGGACGGACCTTTAAAATACCGCGAATAATGACTTGTTCACCTGCGGCTAAACCCTCAGTAATTTCAGCCCAACCACGAGAACGGATCCCCAAGGTGACCTGCTGTTGCACCACTTTATTGTCTTCATTAACGGTATAGACAAAATGTTTATTTTGAATTGGAATGATCGCAGCTTCTGGCACTAGCAGTGCTTCACGGCTTTGTTTTATCAACTTAACTTTCATTAGCATGCCTGGCAGCAAACTAAAATCGGCATTGGGCAGCACAGCGCGCACGAGCACGGCACGAGTTTCAGGATTAACCCGACTATCAATCGATGTCACAACACCTTTAAATACTCTGCCAGGATAAGCAACTGCATGCGCTTCTACGAGTTTTCCGGGTTTAAGTTCCTGAATAAACCGCTCTGGAACTGAAAAGTCTAATTTAATTTTACTGACATCATCTAAGGTGCTGATCTGCTCACCAGGGGTGACTAAGCTTCCGACACTCACTTGTCGTAAACCGAGTCGACCTGCAAACGGGGCTTTAATAATACGATCATTTAACGCTGCATTTGCCTGTGCCACTTCTGCACGGGTGGTATCAATTAAACTTTGTAGGCGGTCATGCTCTAACTCTGCAACGGTCTTGCTGCTCACAAGGGTACTGATACGGTCAAGTTCACGTATATTTTCAGCCAACTTTACCTCAGTCACAGCAACTTTGGCTTTTTGTTCATCGTTGCGTAATAACACCAACACCGAACCTTTCTCGACAATGTCACCGTCATCAAAATTAATTTGATTTACGATTTCAGCCACTTTTGAGGTAACGATAATTGACTCAAACGCTTTCCCCGTGCCAAGTGCTTCAACTTCGTCGCGAATAGGCATCATTTCTACCTTACCCACAACAACATTAGGGATCACCCGCGGCCGTTGAACTTGGCTTGTTTCTGGTTGATAAGAGAAATAACCGAACAGCGCGATTAACACTATGGCGATCAGTAATATGATTTTTTTCATTGTTTTTCCGTAACCATCCAAGGTAAATGAATAAGTCTTTAGCTGATGTTTTGGGCCTGTTGATCTGTCAAGGTGGCTTTGCCGCAAAGATACAGGCCCTAGTAATGTGATTGTACTCAGCAACACGCCTGCTTCAAGGCGTTTTACTTTCGAGTACACACTACGAATTTACAGTTCTTAAGGTTCAAAACTGGGTTTTACTCACAAAATACGCATAAAAAACCATTAATCTGCATATTTATTGCTTAAAACTGACTTTAGAGTGAATATTTTTACGTTAATTTGTTACAAAGACCTTACACTTGACACAAATTGTGACAATTGGCACAAAAAAAAAGACGTTCAAATTGAACGTCTTTTCAAAATAGCAAATGTTACCGCGTATATTTAGCGTACTTTACGGTCTTCTTGCATCAAATCTGACAAAATTTGATAAACCTCAGTAATCGCATCATTGTCCAGTGGATTGTCTTCCACATCGCGCAATAAAATCTTGGTTTGGTCTGCGTTTTCTGCTTCTTTAAGCATTAGGCGATAGTTACCCTTTTTCAATGATAATTTATCTTCGCCCCACAGCGAACTCCAAAAGCCACCGCTTTCCACTAAATTAATAAAGAACAGCCCTTTACTGGTGTCCATATCAACCACATCAAAGCCCATCTCTGGTAGCACTAAACGCAGGCGCTCCCACACAGAGTTGTAATTAGCATCAGCTAACCAATAAGACTCATCAGTGTCTGTACCTGTGACTAAATCAACATTAATACCACGGCTTTTCTCAATGCGAGCTGCACGAATAGCTTTGTCACGCTCAATACTCATATAAACAATGGCATTGTTAAGCATATCTGTCGTATAACGGCGTTTGTCATCGCCACTTAGGATAATTTGTTGATCTTCACCGTTATACAGCTCTTGGTGGTCGAGTAGGTTTATCTCTACGCTACCTGAGCGACCATGCGGCTTAACGTCAATGTTGTAACGATAACGTTGACGCAGAATATACACTTTATCGCTGCCCCACCAACTCGATTCAATCACTTCTTGGTGCTCAATCCAATCGGTTTCGATAACGCCAGCGCTATAATCTTCAAGACTCAACTTCATGTTATTTTTAGCTAAATAGCCTTTAATAACGTCAAATATTTCTTGTTTTAAATCAGTATTATTGTCAATTGAGTCAATGATAATACGCATATTATCACTGCTCTCTTCAATATAAGTCCCCTCAGCCATCGGTAAAACCTGAAGCGGTGCTCGAATATCGAGCTTTTTACCAATTAACGACTTATCTGATTTAGTGCCGACAGGCGGAATGTCATATTCTTTACTATAAGTTGGGGTGTTTAGCCCTTCAGGAATAGTCAATAACGGCTTGGTTTCAGCATTAATGAAATCATCATCGCCATTGGCCTGACGACGGTCTAACGGCGTACTGCAAGCTGAGACAGCAGCAACAAGCAGTAATGGAGTCACTTTCTTAAACATGAATTTATTATACCTTTATCTGGGCTTGTTTCATTGTTTCTATTAACAGACCATGAAACTGCTCAGAAAGTTCAGTTAAAGGCAAACGAATATGTCCATGAGTGATTAAACCCATTTTGTGAACCGCCCATTTAACCGGGATTGGGTTAGCTTCACAAAATAATGAACTGTATAAACCTGTTAAAGGTTCATCTATCGTTTTCGCTAATGATTCATTTTTTGCTAATGCGGCATCACACATGGCTTTAAATGCACGTGGAACCACATTATTGGCTACCGAAATGACACCATTACCGCCAAGCAATAAAAACTCTCTTGCGGTCGCGTCATCGCCACTGTAGAGCAAAAAGTCTTCACCACACAGCTCACGTAATCGCGCCACACGGCTCACATCACCGGTTGCTTCTTTCACACCAATAATGTTTTTAACACTCACTAATTCAGCTACGGTTTCTGGCTTCATATCAACCGACGTTCGGCCAGGCACATTATACAAAATTTGCGGAATATCAGTGCTTGCAGCCACAGCTTTATAATGGGCAATTAAGCCTTTTGGTGTGGGCTTATTATAATAAGGGGTTACACCAAGCATGGCCGCTACACCAGTATTGTTGAGTGACTTAGTCAGTTCAACTGCTTCGGCTGTTGCATTAGCGCCGTTACCACCTATAACAGGAATTCGACCTGAGGCAAACTTAACGGTTTGAGCCACAACAGCAGCATGCTCTTTCATTGGTAATGTTGCCGACTCACCGGTCGTACCAACAGCAACAATGGCATCAGTGCCCTGTTCGATATGAAACTCTACAAGCCTTTCAAGACTTGCGTAATCTATTGTGCCATCACTGTTCATTGGTGTGATTAAGGCTACGATGCTTCCGTTTATCATCTATCTTCCCCAAGGTTTCAGGATTCGCTATGTTACTGATGCCAACCACTAATGACAAGCACTACGACAAGCATAATCCGAAATAAGTCATTTATGGCTAATCTAATCGGATAAGCTAGCATTTTTAAGCATGACTTAGAAAAAATAATCACATTAATGTGAGCGATATAGGTTAGTATCTTGAGGTGTTTTACAGATAAATGTTAGCATTACTTCCCGCATGTAAACGCAATGCTTAAGCATGTGTTTCACTCAACGTTATCGACAGTGAGGAAAATCCATGACCAACTATCTGGTCGTTACGGCAATGGGCGCTGATCGCCCTGGTTTAGTCAGTCGTTTAGCACGATTAGCAAGTGAATGTGATTGCGATATCGTCGACAGTCGTATGGCACTATTTGGTAATGAGTTTACCTTAATTATGATGATATCGGGTTCATGGGCTGCCATTACAAAAATTGAAAGTTTATTGCCCAGTTTAAGTGTCGAACTTGAATTAATGACCGTCATGAAGCGCACATCAAAACACACACCTAAGAATTTTATTTCACGTATTGAAGTTCGTTTTAATGGTGAAGACCAACGCGGCACAATGAAAAGCATTACCCAGTTTCTTGCAGATCGCGGGCTAGACTTAGCCGCCGTCCGTTCCCATGCAGATGACAACGACAACCTCAAAACGCAATCGATTTTACTAGCCATCAATATCCCTGACAAAGTCGATTTATTACAGCTTGAGCAAGGCATTCACGAGTTAGCAGAGTCTTTATCGCTTGAATGTTCAATTAAGCGAATGCAAGGCATTGCGGCGCCTTAATCACTGAGTTTTAGGTGTTTACACCATGAACCTAATTCAGATTGTCATCGTATTATCCGCCACTCATTTGACAAGGAAAAAATATGAACACATTAACAGTTGGTGACACGGCACCTCTTTTTAGCTTGCAAAACCAATCAGGCGAAACCGTCACTTTAACGCAAGCATTATCCCACGGCCCCGTATTAGTTTACTTTTACCCAAAAGCCTCAACACCTGGCTGTACAGTACAAGCACAAGGGTTACGCGACATCAAAGCACAACTTGATGACCTAAACGTCACTGTATTTGGTATCAGCCCAGATCCCGTGGCTAAATTGGCTAAATTTGCTGAAAAACAAGCACTCAATTTCACACTGTTAAGCGACGAAGACCATGCGGTTGCAGATGCATTTGGCGTGTGGGGAGAGAAAAAATTCATGGGCAAAATATACGACGGCATTCATCGGTTAAGCTTTATTGTTGGTACAGACGGCAAAATAAGCCATGTATTAGACAAATTTAAAACCAAAGATCATCACGAAGTGGTATTAACGACCCTAGCCAACTAATTTCCATTAATGATGTGACCAATCCAGTCGCTCATCGCACACATAAAAAAGGCTTAGCAATCATTGCTAAGCCTTTTTTTACACTTTGTTTTAACCATCCACATTAAAATAATATGATCATGCTTACTGGTTAACATCGCTTATCACCACGTTAGAAATGCTAGAGGTAGAACAACGACCTCACTACAATTTCTGCCTTGTTATAAGCGATTTTCCTGGGCGATCTCTGATCACTTATTTATCCTAATTGGTATTAAACCGATTTAGGATCAACCTGCGACTCAGGTTTGGTTTCATCTTCAGATGATACCTGTTCATTTGCTTCAGTACTTTCTGCTGCAGCTTTTTTTGCTTTCTCTTGCGCAGCTAATTCTTTGGCCATTTCAGCGGCTTCTTTTTTAACTAAAGCAGCCTCTTCTTCAGCGAGCAGGCGCGCTTTTTCTTGCTCTTCAAACAAGGCAAGTTCTTCTTCTTTACGACGGGCTTTTTCAATTGCACGTTGTTCAGCTTCTTCTGCTTCTCTAATCGCACGGGCTTCTGCAGCCGCTTTCGCTTCGGCTTCTGCTAAGGCTTTTGCTTTACGCTCTGCTTCTTCATCTAACGCACGTTGGATAACGGCTTGCTCTTGAGCTTCTTGTGGCAATAAGCTAATCAACTCAATCCCAACTGGATAGTCAAACGGACCAGCACCAGAAAGCACTTTCACTTTACCTTCTTTAGTTAAATAAACTAAAGGCATAGCCGTTTCACCGTAACGCTTTCTAAAGTGTTCAATGGTGAAGTTTTCAGTAATGTTAGTCACTTTTAACACCGCACCTTTTGCCATTAGACTAGCAATTTTTGCGTACGAGATGTTTTCGCCAAATAAACACAAACGTTTTAAATACGATTCAGACAATTGGTGACGAGCACTGCCGCTGTCAGCATTGTTTAAACCATATACCTTTTCAACACCCAACAAATCTTGGAAGTGGAAAGTCACTAGCGGGTTTAATTGGCGATATGGCGACATCACAAGTACGCGCCCGACACCACTTAAATCCATATAGGTTTCAGCGTGTTCAGAAGCTGGGTTACCAAAATACACCGGAATATTTTCCATGCGTGCCTGGCGAATACTGTCCCAGTTATTGTCTGCTAATACCACTTTAATGTTTTTAGAAATTAGCAAGCTCGCTAGCTCACGTGAAAACTTAGACGCACCAAAAATAAGCAACCCTTGGTTTGACCCTTCTTTCACCCCTAAAAACTTTGCCCAACGGCCAGCGGTTAAACTCTGAATAACAACGGTACCAATAATGATTAAAAACACTAAAGGAACAATCGATGACGCACCTTCTAATCCAATGGCTTCAAGCTTAATCGCAAATAAAGACGAAATAGCAGCAGCAACAATACCCCGTGGCGCGACCCAACTTAAAAACCACTTATCTTTTGAAGATAAATTGGTTCCAAGCCCAGAAATCCAGATACTTAATGGTCTAGCAACAAACATCACCACTAATAAAACCGCAAAACCACCAAATCCAAGATCAAGCATCGCACCTGAATCGAGTCGTGCTGCCAACAAAATAAACAATGCCGATATCAATAATACCGTTAATGTTTCTTTAAACTCTAAAATGTCTGCAATGTCTACACCGCGCATGTTAGCCAGTAAAATACCCATTACAGTAACGGTTAATAAACCTGACTCATGTTGAAGCAAGTTAGAACCAACAAACACGCCTAACATAATGGTTAATACGGCTGTGTTGCGTAAATAATGCGGGAAAATATTGTTACGAATGGCAATACCAATGAAGTAACCCGCTGCAATCCCTAAACCAAAACCAATCACTAAGGTTAAGCCTAACGCATGCAACACATGGGTGGTCGGATCGTTTGATACAGCAATATATTCAAATACCAATACCGCCATTAATGCGCCAATAGGGTCAATAACAATACCTTCCCAACGCAAAATACTGGCAAGATTAGACTTTGGCTGAACCGTTCGCAGCATTGGCACGATTACCGTAGGTCCGGTCACAACAACCAAGGCGCCAAACAGTGCAGCAATACTCCATTCAAATCCCATCAAAAAGTGGGCAGCAGGTACAATAACCAACCAGGTCACTAAGGCACCAACACTGACTAAGTTTGTGACCATACGACCATGGTCTTTAATTTCTTTAAAATTAAGCGTCAAGGCGCCTTCAAATAGAATAACCGCAACCCCTAATGAAATAATCGGGAAGAGTAAATCGCCAAAAATAGCATCAGGATTCAAAATCCCCAGGCCAGGCCCTAATAATAAACCACACAATAACAGTGGCAAAATGGCTGGTAAACGTAATTTCCACCCAACCCATTGACACAAAAGCGATAGCACACCGATTAATGCCAGCATGCCGGTAATGTGTTCAACCATAATGATTTCCTTCTTTTCAATACATTGCCAACATAAACATGATTGCAATGTGCTTCACGGTGATACGTGAACTGTAATAAACGTCAGGTTTCTTTTTATAACCTAAACCTTAAAGGTTGTAATAACACTAACGAGGGTTCACAACATTGTTCCTCAATCAAGGTTCGTCGATAAAACCACATCTATACTGATAAATATGAGTCATTAACCTCTGTAAATTCTGCATATAACATACTAATTTTCTTGTTGAATCAAGCACTTTTTTGATGTTTATCACACATTTTAATAATTTCAAAATCACAACATAACCATCTGATTTAACATGTTTTTATTTACATATTCTCAACAAAAAAAATTTTTATATGCAAAATGAAGCGCCAAAAAAAACCTCGGCATAACCAAGGTTTTGTATGTTTGATTGTAATACTATTGCACATTAATAATGTGATAACTCAGCAAGGGCTTAAACAAAAAGAATGACCGAATGAATTGTGGTGAGGTCATACAATGCAATGTAAGCCCAACACTCGCGACTTATTGACGCGCAATGGTATAAAAAATCGCTATGGCAATTGAGGCACCCTAACCGTCCCCTCCATTAATACCCTAGCACTGCGGCTCATCAGGGCTTTTTTGACCTGCCATTGGCCATCAATGAACTCAGCCTCTGCGCCAACACGTAATGTGCCCGACGGATGACCAAAACGCACAGCACTGCGCTCACCACCGCCTGCGGCTAAATTGACTAAGGTGCCAGGAATAGCGGCCGCTGTACCAATCGCCACTGCGGCAGTGCCCATCATCGCATGGTGTAATTTGCCCATAGACAATGCGCGTACCACAAGGTCAATGTCATCTGTGCTTACCGCTTTACCACTTGAAGAGACATACTCTTTTGCCGGGGCCACAAACGCCACCTTAGGCGTGTGTTGACGCGCGGCGGCTTCATCAATGTGCTTTATTAATCCCATTTTGACCGCACCATAAGCGCGAATGGTTTCAAACATGGCTAATGCTTTATCGTCATTATTAATGTCATCTTGCAGTTCTGTACCTTGATAATTAATATCAGCTGCATTTAGGAAAATCGTCGGGATCCCTGCATTAATCATGGTCACATTAAAGCTGCCTACTCCCGGCACTTCAAGTACATCTACAACATTGCCCGTAGGGAACATTGCCCCTTCACCGTCTGCGGGGTCTAAAAACGCCACTTGCACTTCGGCGGCTGGAAAAGTCACGCCATCGAGTTCAAAATCGCCGGTTTCTTGTACTTCACCGTCTGTGATAGGCACATGAGCAATAATGGTTTTTTGAATGTTGGCTTGCCAAATTCGCACTACTGCGGTGCCATTATGCGGCACACGGCTTGGATCGACTAAGCCATTACTAATGGCAAACGAGCCCACTGCTGCGGTGAGATTGCCACAGTTACCACTCCAATCAATAAAGGGTTTATCTATGGCAACCTGACCAAATAAGTAATCAACGTCATGATCTGCCTGAGTGCTTTTAGACAAAATCACCGTTTTGCTGGTACTTGAGGTGGCACCGCCCATACCATCGGTGTGTTTACCATAAGGATCTGGGCTACCAATGACCCGCAGTAATAATGCATCACGTGCAGGGCCAGGGATTTGAGCTGCTTGAGGTAAATCCGTTAACTTAAAAAACACCCCTTTACTGGTGCCGCCGCGCATATATGTAGCGGGTATTCTAATTTGTGGTAAATGAGCCATAACAACATCCTACAAAAAATGAAAAATCGGCAGCCTAATCACACTGCCGATATACCAAAAAGCAACGTTAATTAACTCGCCACTTCGCTGGCTAAAAAGTCTTGCGCAAAGCGTTGCAGTACGCCGCCAGCTTCGTATATAGAGCACTCCTCAGCGGTATCTAAACGACACTTAACCGCAATCGAGACTTGCTCACCATCAAGACGGGTCATCACAACAGACAACATGGCACCGGGTTTAGGTGTACCAACCACATCATAGGTTTCGGTGCCGTTTATCTCATAGGTATTGCGGTTCTCACTTTTAACAAATTCAAGCGGTAACACGCCCATGCCTACTAAGTTGGTGCGGTGAATACGCTCAAAACCTTCTGCCACAATCACTTCGACACCGGCAAGACGAACACCTTTTGCTGCCCAGTCCCGTGACGAGCCCTGGCCGTAATCAGCACCCGCAATAATAATTAGCGGCTGTTTACGTTCCATGTAGGTTTCAATGGCTTCCCACATGCGAGTAACCTGGCCTTCTGGCTCAATACGGGCTAACGAACCTTGGCGCACATTGCCGTTTTCCTGCACCATTTCGTTAAACAATTTAGGGTTAGCAAACGTAGCACGCTGCGCAGTTAAGTGGTCACCACGGTGGGTAGCATACGAGTTAAAGTCTTCTTCTGGCAGACCCATTTTATGCAAATAGGCACCTGCGGCGCTGTCGAGCATAATCGCGTTAGATGGCGATAAATGGTCGGTGGTAATGTTGTCGCCTAATACCGCTAACGGACGCATACCTTTCATGGTGCGCTCGCCCGCTAATGCGCCTTCCCAATAAGGAGGTCGACGAATATAGGTACTTTGTGGTCGCCAGTCGTATTGCGGATTAACATGACTACCGTATTCCACTTTAATGTCGAACATCGGCTCGTACACTTTACGGAACTGCTCTGGCTTAACACTGGTTTTAATCACCGCATCGATTTCTTCGTCGGTCGGCCAAATATCTTTTAAGGTAACGCTGTTACCGTCTTTGTCGATACCGAGCACATCTTTTTCAATATCAAATCGAATCGTGCCAGCAATAGCGTAGGCAATCACCAATGGCGGTGAGGCCAAAAATGCTTGCTTAGCATAAGGATGAATTCGCCCATCAAAGTTGCGGTTACCCGACAACACGGCGGTGGCGTATAAATCGCGGTCTATCACTTCTTGCTGAATAACCGGATCCAATGCGCCACTCATGCCATTACAGGTGGTACAGGCGAACGCCACAATCCCAAAACCTAAGTTTTCAAGCTCGGGTAATAACCCTGCTTCTTCTAAATACAATTGCACCGCTTTTGAGCCAGGCGCCAGTGATGACTTAACCCAAGGTTTGCGCAATAAACCGCGAGCATTGGCATTACGGGCTAACAAGCCGGCAGCAATCATGTTGCGCGGATTACTGGTATTAGTACAACTGGTGATAGCTGCAATAATCACAGCACCGTCTGGCATTTTACCCGGCTCGTTTTCAACCACGCCACTGATCCCACGAGCGGCAAGCTCTGAGGTGGGTACTCGATTATGCGGATTTGATGGCCCAGCAATATTGCGCCCAACGCTTGATAAGTCAAAATGCAACACACGCTCGTATTCCACTTCCGTTAAGGTGTCAGCCCATAACCCCGCTTGCTTAGCATAGGTTTCAACCAATTTAACTTGCTCGTCGTCGCGGCCTGTAAGGGTTAAATAGTCGATGGTTTGCTTATCGATATAAAACATTGCTGCGGTGGCACCGTATTCTGGTGTCATGTTGGTAATGGTTGCACGGTCGCCAAGAGTTAAATGGGTGGTCCCTTCGCCAAAAAATTCTAAATAAGACGACACCACTTTTTGGGCGCGCAAGTATTCTGTTAATGCAAGTACAATATCGGTGGCGGTAATACCCGGTTGTGGTTTACCGGTAATTTCAACCCCCACAATATCAGGTAAGCGCATGTAAGATGCACGGCCAAGCATCACGCTTTCGGCTTCTAACCCGCCAACACCAATGGCGATTACACCTAACGCATCAACATGGGGGGTGTGGCTGTCGGTGCCAACTAAGGTGTCTGGAAATGCCACGCCATCAAGGGCATGCACTACTGGCGACATTTTCTCGAGGTTGATTTGATGCATAATGCCGTTACCCGGTTGGATAACATCAACGTTTTTAAACGCCGTTTTGGTCCAGTTAATAAAATGAAAACGGTCTTCGTTGCGGCGATCTTCAATGGCGCGGTTTTTCTCAAAGGCGTCTTTTTCAAATCCTGCATGTTCAACCGCAAGCGAGTGGTCGACAATTAATTGTGTTGGTACAACCGGGTTCACCTTTGACGGATCACCACCTTTTTCAGCAATAGCGTCACGCAGGCCGGCTAAATCAACCAAAGCGGTTTGGCCTAAAATGTCGTGACACACAACACGAGCAGGAAACCACGGAAAATCTAAATCGCGCTTGCGCTCAATTAACTGCTTTAACGAGTCAACAAGCATATCGGGGGAACAACGTCGCACTAAGTTTTCGGCAAACACGCGCGAACAGTACGGCAATTTGGCATAAGCACCGGGCTCAATAGCGTTTACCGCTTCTTGAGTATCAAAATAATCGAGCTGAGTGCCGGGTAAGGATTTACGGTATTGAGTATTCATAACAAGATCCACAGTTAATTCAATTTGGGTGATCGACTATCAAAATCGACAAAGCCGAGCCATTTGGCTCGGCCAGTGGATTAACGTTGGCTAATGGGCACAACTTTACGAGGCTCGCTCCCGATATAATCTGCACTTGGGCGGATAATGCGGTTATTTGAGCGCTGCTCCATAACGTGTGCAGCCCAACCGGTTAAGCGTGAACAAACAAAGATTGGGGTGAACAGTTTTGTTGGAATGCCCATAAAGTGATAAGCCGAGGCATGGAAAAAGTCAGCATTACAAAATAGCTTTTTGGTGTCCCACATAAACTCTTCACACGCAACAGAGATGTCGTATAACGAGGTGTCGCCATGTTCGTGGGCCAGTTTTTCAGACCAGGCTTTAATTATCACATTACGAGGATCAGATTCGCGGTAAATCGCATGGCCAAAGCCCATGATTTTTTCTTTACGTTCAAGCATGGCTGCCATTTTAACTTTGGCATCAGCTGGCGAGCTGAACTTTTGGATCATGTCCATGGCAGCCTCGTTAGCGCCGCCGTGTAATGGCCCGCGTAATGAACCAATGGCGCCCGTGACACATGAGTACATATCAGACAAGGTTGAGGCACATACACGTGCAGTAAAGGTTGAGGCGTTAAACTCGTGCTCTGCATACAAAATCAATGACACGTCCATCACTTTACGATGTTGATCTGATGGCGTTTCACCGCGCAGCAACTTGAGGAAATGCCCCCCAAGAGAATCTTCATCTGTGGTGCAATCAATCTCTACGCCTTCATGGCTGTAGCGATACCAGTAACACATAATGGCCGGAAAGGCGGCAAGTAAACGATTTGCAGCTTTGTTTTGTTGGCTGAAATCCACTTCAGGCTCAAGGTTACCTAAAAATGAACAGCCTGTGCGCATTACATCCATTGGGTGAGCGTCAGCGGGGATCAGTTTAAGTACCGCTTTTAACGCATCGGGTAAATCACGCTGCGCAGTAAGTTCGGCTTTGTATTGGCTCAATTGTGCTTGAGTGGGTAATTCGCCATTAAATAATAAGTAAGCAACTTCTTCAAAGGTGGCATTATCTGCCAAGTCTGACACATCGTAGCCGCAATAAGTCAGGCCAGATCCTGATTTACCAACAGTACATAATTTGGTTTCGCCAGCACTTTGACCACGTAATCCTGCGCCCGATAATTTCTTGTCTACCATGATATTTTTCCTTCTTATGCTTGCTGTGTGCCCCCATCAAGGACACACATATGTAGGGGTTTTGAGTCTTGTTGTTTATCTTTATTTATTCGCTTATTTGTTTTTGCCTTCGGCAAATAAGCTGTCTAGTTTTTGTTCATACGCGTGGTAACCCAGGTAATCATAAAGCTCCATGCGCGTTTGCATGCTGCCAACAACGGCCTTTTGATCGCCATCGGTTAAAATCGCACTGTAGACATTTTCAGCCGCTTTGTTCATGGCCCTAAATGCGCTTAATGGGTATAACACCATGGCCGCGCCCCACTCGCCTAACTGTTGTTTATTCCACAATTCGGTTTGGCCAAACTCAGTAATGTTCGCCAAAATCGGCACATCTAATGCTTCAGCAAAGGCGCGGTAGTGTTCTTCCGTTTTAATGGCTTCAGCAAAAATACCGTCTGCGCCCGCTGCGACATACGCTTTAGCACGCTCAATGGCGGCGGCTAAACCTTCTTGAGCAAATGCATCGGTACGCGCCATAATAAAAAAGTCAGGGTCGGTACGAGCATCTACTGCCGCTTTAATACGGTCGACCATTTCATCTACTGGCACAATTTCTTTATTAGGACGATGCCCACAGCGCTTTTGCGCCACCTGATCTTCCATGTGCACGGCTGCTGCACCGGCTTTTTCCATGTCACGAATGGTTTTGGCAATATTAAATGCACCGCCCCAACCTGTATCAATGTCCACCAGCAAAGGCAAATCACAGGCAGAGGTGATACGTTGTACGTCAACCAATACGTCGTTAAGTGATGTCATACCTAGATCAGGTAAACCGTAAGAGGCATTTGCTACGCCGCCGCCCGACAAGTAAATGGCTTGATGGCCAATTTGCTTAGCCATCATTGCGGCGTACGCATTAATCGTTCCCACAATTTGCAGCGGTTTATTGTTAGCTAACGCCTGACGAAATTTTTTACCTGCACTCATGATATTTCCCTCTATACAATTACGGCTGTGCGCGCCAAACGCCACAGGCAAGTGTTACGATAATTTACGTTCAATACTGTTTTTAGAATATAAAATGTGGCGACGCATCAGCATTTCAGCCAATTCTGCGTCACGATTTAAAATGGCCTGAACAATGTGTTTGTGTTCATCATAAGCTGTGGTCACTCGCGGCCCAGCCATGCCAAGTTGCACGCGATACATGCGTACTAAGTGATAAATGCCATCAAATAGCATTGAAATGAGGTGCTTGTTTTTACTGCCTAAAATGATGCGATAATGAAAATCAACATCACCGGCTTCTTGATAATAAGACTCACCGCCTTTGACCTCATCAAAATGAGATTGTAATAACGCGCTTAAATCATCAATTTCTTGGTCGGTCATATTGGTTGCCGCTAAACGTGCTGCCATGCCTTCTAGAGACTCGCGCACTTGATACAACTCAATCAGCCCCTGGGGTGACAATGCCACCACACGTGCCCCAACGTTGGCTTTGCGCTCAACAATATGACAAGACTCTAAACGGTTAATCGCTTCGCGGATCACGGCTCTGCTCACGGCATACTTTGTCGACAATTCAGTTTCGCTCAATTTAGAGCCAGCCTGAATACGACCTTCGACTATATCGTCTCTAAGGGCAATAAAGGTTTTATCTGCTGAAGTAATTGGCTGGTTCATTACAATACCTTGGGCATTTAATAAGAGGCTTAAAACCATCGTCATTTATATCGAGTTGTCGACAATATAGCAGCTATACAATGAATAACAACCCTAGAAAGCATAAATTGTCGACAATTTATGCTTTGTACATTGCCCTTTAGTGCAACTCTTGCAACCATTCTGACGGGCTAATTCAACATGCAAACCTATCTTTACCGCTGTACGTTAAAAGGGCTGTCTGTTTGTGTGCCAATCGACAATCGCAAAAATAGACATAAATCAGCCTGTCCTCCTGCGACACATTGTCGCAGATGGCGTATTTTCAGTTGCCACCGAAGTGAAGGTTTTGCAAAATCAACACGAGGTTAAGTCTGATTTGATTGTGATACATCATCTCAACAAACCCTGACGTTAACCTTGTGTAATGGAATACAGACAAAGGTAATTTTGATGTAAATGCACCACACTAGCTTGCTTTATATTGAGCGTTGCATAATGCCTGGTGACTATACTCAGCGTCTATCTGCTATGGGAATGGGGATAAACGCTGATTATAGGTATCGCTTTTAATCTTCATAAGATGATGGGCCTCTTGAATTAGAGGCCTTTTTTTGATGGCTTTGCCAGATGGTTACTTAAGTTTTACACCTAAACCTAATGAAACCAATGCCCCAATAAGAGTGGTGATCACCACCGACAATAACGAGCCAATGAGTACATATTCTGTCATGCTGCGGTTAGCTGACTGATTTAACTCACCAAATCTAAATATCGACTTAGCCGCTAATACAAAACCCACAGCGGCGTAGCTGCCCACCAGCGTAAACGTGAGTATTAACAATCGTTCTAGGTAACCAATCAATTCGCCACCCGCAACTAAACCACTCACATTTGTCGACTCATCGTTAACAGGGCTAACCGATGTAATAGGCGCGGCACTATTTGTAGCAATTGGCGTATTCGTCGCGGTTTGAGTATCAGTTACAGCTTGAGTAACAGTGTCGGTATCGGTATCAATATCGCCACCAACTTCTGTTTTTACTTCATTAACGTCTGCTGAGTTAACAATAGGATATTTGCTTAACACAGCGCCGATTACAATGGATGTAGGCTTAAGGATCAGCAAATAAGCACACACCACTAGCACGCCATCAAAAAAATGTTCATGCTGTAACACTGCTTCAATCGACGCCCCATCGGTGACATGAAACGCAATCGCGGCCAGTACTAACACGTGCAAAGCCTGATCAATCACAAAGTAGGCTAACTTATCGTCCTTGGGTGTCGTGACCTTCCATAAATCAATCACAAAATGCGTCACGGCAACAATCACCACTAAGCAAAACGTTGAACGCCAATCGATGCCTAGCACCATTGCTGGCAGTATTAAGCCAACGCCATGTAACAGCGAGTGAAAATACAACTCTGCTGAACGGTAAGTGTGTGCTTTTTTAGCCTCAACCCAGCTGTCGGGCTGAAGATAAAAATCACAGATGATGTGAATCAATAAAAATGGAATAAGCACACCGAAAAAATCAGTCATAGTTGAGCTCCGCAACTTTGTCGACAAAGCGACAATTTAGCTCATTAATCAATGGCCAGCCTGACGCTTTAAGTGACTTACTGGCAGTCGCAGTCGCCACATCAAGCTGTTCTGCTAACTCACTAATTGATAATTCATTAAGTGTTTGCAGCATGGGCAGCATGACTTCACATTGGCGCGCAGTTAGCTCGGTCAGTTGCTTATCAAGGTACTTAAACAACAAGTCAAAATACTCTGCCAAAGCCACATTATCTGAGTTAAACAATAATCGGTCATGCTTAAGGCCATTAAGTCCTCGCCCAGAAAGCACAAAGGCAGGCCCCATTGACTCCGACACCGACTCACGCAGCTCAGCATGCGCAGCAATGGCAAAACTAATGCGGCTATCAAAGGCTTTACCCAGTGCTTTTATGCCAATTCGGTAAATAATCGTGTATCGCAAGGCATTTTCAATATCATGCACCACAGACTGAAATTCATCTCCGCGCTCAATACTGTGCGCATTGGCGCTATGCCCTTTACTTATCCATGCCTGAATCGATTTAATCCGTTCAAGCAGGTGCTCAAATTGGGTTGATGTAAGCTTGGTTGAGTCAACAACATCGCCGACAATCACCGCGATGGGTTTATAGATAGGCTCCACATAACGCTCCTTTGTTTGCAGACTAATACCAATTTAGCCATTTTAGGCTAATAATGCAAATTTAGCCTTTTTTGGCTAATAGCAATTAATAATCCAAGCCCTATCGATAAATTTAGCCGTTAATGGCTAAATATTAACATTTAGCCATTAACAGCTAATGTCAATTGTCGTTTTATTATGCACAGAGCATTGGGTTTTAAGATTTGGGACTTAGGTTATTTAACCTGAGTTCGGGATAAGGGATGAACTTATACTATTTAAAATCAACATGTTACCCACTCTCACTTTCAAGCTTGTCATTTGTTCTGCTAACAAGGCGAATTGACGCGTCAATAGCTAGCCTATTGTAAGTCGATTCAACGCAGTGAGCAGGGCAAAGGACTGTTTCCGAGTTCAGGTTATTTACATTGCCCACGGATCAATATAATACTGCTACATTCTTCGAAAGTGAGAAAACTCGATGCTACGAATGGTAATGATGATCACGGTATTACTCACTGGTTGTAGTACCCAACAGCCAATAGAACACATACCGGCTGAACAGTACGTTTCAGCGCAAGAGCATATCCTTAAAAAACTTTTTTTAGGTAAATCGAAGCAAGATGTCCTCAAACTGATAACTTACCCGCGCATTAATGCATTTGATGTTATAGAAAATCAGAGTACTTACTCTTATATTGAAGCAATCAATGTCGACACCAACGTCAACATCGGTCTTTACTTTAAAGACGACACATTACAATCAGTCATGTTAGATGACGATGTTCGTGACTTATTCTCCTGCAGAACACTGTTTAAAACCAAAAGAAAACACTGGCTAAGTGCAGGGATAACACCCTACCACGATTGGATAAAATCAAAAGACCAATTAAGTAAGGGGCTTAATTTTCGCGTTAATCATCCAAAAGCAACCACAGACAAAACGCCAGCCAATACAGTGATAGCCAATACCTTAACGCTCATTGTGTATTCACCCGCACTGCTCGTCGCTGCACCTTTTATGATTCATGATGAAATGACTGGAAAAAATGAAAATGAGCAGAAAACCATTACGAATCGCTACGAGCTAGCAAGCACCATTCAACTCGGCGACACAGAAACACATATACTCGCCGTATTAGGTCAGCCTGAGCAAACTCATTCTGTAATCGATACCAACGTATTAACCTACAACAGACCGTCTTATTCTTACGGTATTAAAGACGGAGTCGTTGTTTGGATAGAACATTTTTCAATGTTTGAACTCTATACCAGGCAGTTTGACTATGGTGATGTCCTTTATGGAAAAACAGATTGTGGCAGTTTAGATGAATTTTGGAAGGCAACGCCTTAAGCCTTCCTACTCTTATTTATCAATTCACCAATCGAGTTTGTCGTCGATACTAAATCGTTAACTAAACGTTATGACGAGCAGCTCAAGTGCGAACACCCACCGACCCCAAAATATTCAGATGCCTTAAGGCGATAGTATTTGTCCTCAACCTCTTGAGATTGCTCAGCATAAGGATTGGTCATCACCGCCTGTAATTCGCGCAGCAAGGTATAATCCCCCTGGCTCGCTTGTTGATATGCTGGCACCAACAACCACTCGCGTAAACTGTACTTAGGGTTAATTTGTTTCATCTGCTTAGCGATATCGTCACGGCTGCGTGGTATGGTCGTGTCAGTCATGCCCGCAGGGCTATTTGTTACAGGGCTATTTGCCTCACTGCTTAGTAGCGAATGCCACTGTGCTAACCACGCCGACCAGCGTTGCGCTAATCCTTGCCCTTGCGACAAATCTCGGTAAAAGCTTTTAGTTAACGGCTCAATATCATCAGGTAACGACGAGAGTTCACGGAAAAACAGGGTGTAATCCACGGATGTTTGCTGCATTAGGCTGATAAGCTCAGCCCACAGCGGCGCGTTAAACGTGCTAAGCCCCAATTTAGCCGCCCACATCTGCTCCATTTTTGTTTGCATATCGGTAGCAAAATCATTAACCAATTGCTGAAGCCCATCTATAGCATCGGCTTCATTGGCCAGTAATGGGCTTAATGCAGTACAAAACATCAAAAAATTACGCTCTGCAGCGGCGTCTTGATTTAAAAACGCAAAATGCTGTCCGCCGCCGGTCCAAGGTTGATATTGTGGGTTAAACACATCACAAAAACCAAACGGGCCATAATCTAGGGTAAAGCCACCCGCTGCGCAGTTATCGCTGTTAAAATTACCTTGGCAGTAACCCACACGGATCCAGTTAGCCACCAATGAGGTTAAACGGTGACGGAACTCATACGCAAGCTTGAGTACTTTGTCGTTTAAAGACAGCTGCGGGTCAATAACATCAGCGTATTCACGATCGATTAAATGCAGCACCAGCTGTTCAAGCTCTGCCATCGCTTGCGGATGTTCATGTTTACGGGCGCGGCGGCCAAAAAGCTCAAGCTGCCCTACCCGAATAAATGACGGCGCCACACGGGTGGAAATTGCCACCGCCTCGGTGATCATTCGGTCGGGGTCTTGCTCACGCGATCCTTCGGAATACCAAGGCCGCTGCACCGTGTCGGTTTTAGACACATATAAACTGAGCGAGCGAGACGTGGGTACACCCAACGCATGCATATGCTCTTGCGCTAAAAACTCACGCACACTTGAGCGCAATACCGCACGGCCATCTGCACCACGGCAATAAGGCGTGCGGCCACCACCTTTAAGTTGCATCTCCCAACGCTTGCCATTGATAACCGCCTCAACCACAGACACAGCTCGGCCGTCACCATAACCATTACCGGTTCTAAATGGGCATTGTTGAATGTATTCTGTGCCATAAATCGACAATGCATAACCACACGCCCAACCCACTTTACTCATTGGCTCAGGGACATGTGTAAGATCACCAGAAAACAAACGCATAAAATCAGACGACTGCGCCATACTGTCGGCAAACCCTAATTCTTTAAAAAAAGTATGGCTGTGTGCCACATACTCAGGTTTTTCAATCGGTGTGGGGTTAACGGGAACATAGTGGCCCGAAAAGACTTGCCTAGGCCTATGATCAGCACCATCAGATGTTGCATCAGGATCACGCTTAAGCGTGTTCATCAACGAGTAGTTTACCCATTTAGCGAGATCGTCGACGGTATCGACCGTTGCTGATGTTTGCTGGGACAGTTGATTAGTCATAGGGATACCTGGTTAATTAAGTAAAAGGTTTGTTCACAACTTGATGGCTCAGCGTATCGACAATCAGTCGATTTATTCAAGTTATGTAATGGAACTGGTTAGCAGATATACCGAAGGCCTGCGCTGTATTATTTGAAAGAGCCTAAGATAACCCAACCTATGGTAACGACAGCTTGTACTAATGAAAAGCAGACTTTGTTATATCGACAAAATTGATAATCTGTCATAGGGATAGATTCTGACTTATGGCCTACAGTCACTAACATCGTGGCGCGTCGCCCACACCAAATTAAGGTAGTAAGTTGTAACTGACGCAGGCTAATTTAACCGTCGCCCCGGCAGTGCTTTTTAGCCGGGGTCCAGGTGTTTGTTTTGTACTCATGGCCTGCGACCACTAACGTCGTGGCGCTTCACACATTGCAAAACATATAGCTGTAAGGTTTTATTTGGCTTCAACATGGCATTCACTTACCGACACGCGCTAGTACATCCATGTAGCTCGACCGACCCGTCCATGGGTCGGACGGTCGGCTCGCAAACCACCATGATGAAGCTGTTAATGTTTGTCTTATCAGCAAGTTTTAAAGAGTAGTTTAGTGAGGTGCATGCGTTGGTCAACTCACGTATTCTTTTGTAAAGAGTCTTCAACGGCCTCAAGTTCAGAGTTGAATTTAGGCATTTCAAGCTGAGGCATCTAACTCATTGTTGGATAGAAGCTTGTTAGCTACTTTCTCGTCGTCCCGGCAATGTTTTTAGCCGGGATCCAGGTGTTAGCTTTGTACTTTTATACTCATGGCCTGCGGCCACTAACGTCGTGGCGCTTCGCCCACACCAGACCAAGAGGAAACCAACGGCTGTTCCCTCTTTACTTTTTATAAAAGAATTGGCCCAGCCGTCACCTCAAAATTATCATTATTGACTAAAAAACAGCTGAGATAATTTCGCGACGTGGTTAAATCCAGCTTTTAACTTCGTCTGAGTGTTCTTCGGCCACCTCTTTATGGTAAAGAATGAAAATGCTAACGCTTCAGATGGGAGTCGGATGTGAATGGATTCACGAATGTCGTGGTGGCATGGATGCCAAGGAACGACCCTTCCCCTCTAAAGCTAGCTCGCCATCCATGGCTAGCTCACGTCATTTTCTTCAACGGCCTCAATTTAGGAGTTGAATTTAGGAATTTTTAAAGATATGAAAATTCATTTATAAAAACAAAAAGCGTCCATAAGATATTGTTTATTAATTGATTTCCATTTATTCAACTGAATTCTACTCGGGCCACAAAAACAGTTGTAATGGTTTTTGGCGTGTTTTTAAGGCAAATCGGCTAATAAGTAAACTAAAGTAGTACGATGAATAATTTGTTTATTTTGTAATACACTGAAATAAGTGGATTTTTATTTATTGTAACATCTTGGGTCCACTTTTAATGCGCAAGCCCACTTTTATTTGTCAGTAGAGTTAACTAAAACTGCTTTACAACAATAAGTTAGCAAATGTAGGATGTTATTAATCAATAACTTGAACGGCCGATTTTAGATTTAGTTTGTTGTTCAATAAGCTGTTAGCTGCCTTAAGGAAGTTATGTACGATAAAACTAGAAAAGATCTAGTCCTAATGATTGAATTGCTTGAGCAAGATGGAAGTCGGTGGTCGCAATTTTTTCAGAAGGCTTTAGCGGCCTTTGATAGTGGTGAGTACCAGCGATGTGCTGAAACCATACTATCAGGTAGCGGAGGGATGGGCAGCCTTAATGATCTAGTTCTAGGTCAAACCACGGATCAGAGTGGTAAGTTTCAATGGAAACCAAACCACAAAGAAATTAATAATCAATTTCAAGAGTTGCTGTCTTCATTGTATGCATTTGCTCAGCGTATGCGGCGTGCAGCTAACAAGTAAAGGCACCGGACGTAAAAACCGCCGCTTCGCTCTGGTTTTTCCGCCGGTGCTTTAAGCGTTATACCTTTTAAAAGGACCTTAGATGTTTGGAAGAAAGAAGCAGGACACTACGGAAGAAAAAGAAGTCAAAATGGAAAAAGATGACAAATCCATCCATGAATCTCCTCAAATCTGTCTTTTTGATCTAGATAAATCAGTTCTAGGAGGCTTTGAAGACGCTTCGTATAACTGTAGCGTCGGTACACTAGGTAAATTGGTTCGAGTGCCTAACAACCAAAGAAACCAGCAACACTTTTTAAAGTTAAACTATTCTCAGCCAGTAAACCTACATGAGCATGACATCCTTGTGTTTAACATGGATTTTTATGAGGAAGTAGATTACGAGAGTACCCAAATTTCACTAGACAATGTAACTGGGCAATCTACATATGCACTTCTCAGTTCCTTCCCAGAAAAGATATTTAACCCGAGAGCATATGCAACTCGAATTCTTTCTAAAGAAATTAACGACATACTGAAGAAAGAATCAATAGTTATTGTGTTTGCTAGCTCACAGGAGACTGTAAACTACCAGGAAGTTGAAATAAATTCCTACGAAAACAGGATTACAAACCAAACGGAAATTAATAATACTCAGTTTTATGATGGCTTCCCTTATTGCTACAATAAAACTGGCAAAAAAATGAAATCTCCAGATAAGGATACAAAATTAACGTCCTTACTTCTAAAATATTCTGTAGACTCAAGCTATGAGCTGGCTTTTCATCACCCAACCCACTGGGATAACAGTAACAAGCAGGTTGAAGATAACAATTTCATACCACTACTACTCAATAACGATGATGAAATAATCTCGTTTTATCACGCCCACTCCAAAGGAGCTGTTCTAGTATTTCCTTGCATTAAGGATAAAAAGTCATTTTTATTAGAGCTGTTCAATAATTACTTGTCAGAAATTTTTCCAAACCTATTTCCTTATCATGGGCAGTTCGGCTGGCTTGACAACGGTGAGTACCTGTTGCCTGGCGAAGCAGAGTTGGTTAATGAGAGAGGCGATATCGAAAAACGATACATAGCTGAAGTTGAGGCTAATGAGAAAGCGATTGAGGAAGTTAGGGAGCGTTATTCATTTCTACGAGAAATGATATCAGAGTCTGGTGACAAACTTGTTTCAGCAGTGGAGCATTATCTTAATTGGCTTGAGTTTCCTAGTGTTCTTAACCTTGATGAGACGAATCCAGATTTGCTGGAAGAAGATATTCAAGTGGATTGCGGGGACAGATTTTTAGTTGTTGAAATCAAAGGGGTTGGCGGAACGTCAACAGATAAAGATTGCTCCCAAGTTAGTAAAATAAGATATCGACGAGCAGAACAGAGAAATAAGTTTGATGTTTACGGGTTATATATTGTAAATCATCAACGGTATATGCCACCAAAAACAAGAAACAACCCTCCATTTACCGAAAACCAGATAAAAGATGCAGTTTTAGACAAGCGAGGGCTGCTTACCACGTATGATTTATATAATGCGTACTTTCTGATTGAAAGCGGGGTGATTCTAAAGAACGAGGTTCGCGATTGCCTGTTTGAATATGGGCTTATTGAGTTAAAGCCAAAAAATCTTGTATCTCTGGGTGTTCCACAGGAATACTTTTCTTCTGGAACTGTGGCAATCTTAGTTCTCGATGGGGTCAGACTGGCTGAAGGGATGAGCCTATATATCAAGAAAAATGACCAATACAGTAAAGTTGAAATAATATCTCTTAGAGTCAATGACCAAGATGTTGAAGAGTTAGAAACTGGTGAGGTTGGTGTTAAGTTGAGCAGCCCTGTAAAAAGTAAATCTGAATTTTTCGTGAAACAGGTATAATCGGGTAGCCGGAGGTATCTAGCCTCCAGCCCCCACACCACCCTGCATGCGGCTCCGCACAGGGCGGTTCATTTAGAACCCCTAACTAAACTCTCTGGTTAGGATAATGAACGCCTCATATGATGTTCTTGTTCATCTGTTCGCATTCTTTATCAGTGAAAACGCTAGCGGCTTCCTCCGGACCAAACCTCGCGATTAAGCCCTTGCCATTCGCTAGTAGTTAACGTTTAATAACAGTATGTTATTCTTTAATAAATAAGAGTAACGGTGATCTTCCTACAGAGGACTTTCACCTCATTAGTTCATGCCCATGCTGGGCGTACACAAGTCAATCAACTACGCGCCTTGCAGGCGCCGGACGCAGCAAAGCTGCGCCGGTTATTGAGGCGTTATACGTCAATTCGGACTAAGTATGAAATTTTCTAAATTTGAAAGCTCATTATACCTATACCTATCAGAAGCATTAGGCTCCGAAAAGCCCTTGCAAGCCTTTGAAATTCCAAATGGTTATAGGGCTGGATATTTTCAGGTTGGAGAAGATAAAGATCCTATAAACCTTATTTTCTCATTTCCTTTAGAATCAGATGATTGCTATTTAACTTTCTCAGACGGAGATGCTAAAAAGATTTCTTTAGAATTAGCTTCCGTGCAGTCATACAATGAGCAAACGGCTCATCTTTGTTCAATGCATACCGTAAAAACGCAGAATAGCTATTTTAATGACCATAATTGGATTGCACTATTAATAACTATCCCAGCGATGGCTTTGGATGATTTGCCTAGTATTGAAACAGTTGGCAATAGAGAACTTAGATTTCATCTAGTTGTACCATTAAACGAAACTCACTATGGCATTAAGCTAGAAAATGGTTACGACGCATTATTGGATTATTTTGAAAACACAAACAGAGACATTGTTGCATTTGACGCATAATCGGGTAGCCGGAGGTATCTAGCCTCCAGCCCCCACACCACCCTGCATGCGGCTCCGCACAGGGCGGTTCATTTACTCTCTTTAAAGAAATGGCCTAACTCACTTTTTGGTTAGCTATTTATTACAATAATGAACTGCGATCCATCCGTCTCTCAATGAATATAATCCTGCTCTCTTAAGGTACTCATTACTTAGCGCCTGCTGTATACCTGGTGTTTTCGAACTTCGCCATGGGCCTTTGCTTGTGATACCAAACACTTCGTGGGATAAGCCATCCACACAACAACTGCTTAAAAATGGGTGGCCTGTTTTTGGGTTTTTCTTGTACCCTTGCTTCGCGGGGCTGACCTTGCCAACTCACCTCTAGCCTACGCCTTATATGATGTTCTTGTTCATCAGCTCGCATTCTTTATCAATAAAAAGGCTAGCGGCTTCCTCCGGACCAAACCTCGCGATTAAGCCCTTGCCATTCGCTAGTAGTTAACGTTTAATAACAGTATGTTATTCTCTAATAAATAAGAGTAACGGTGACCTTCCTACAGAGGACTTTCACCTCATTAGTTCATGCCCATGCTGGGCGTACACAAGTTACTTAAACTAACACAAACAGCTGGCTGTGCTTCGTTCCCCGCTATTATAGCCAGCCATTTTTAGCCGCTTAGCAAAGCGTTAGGTGAGTACATGATTCGAGCAATTCTTCTATTTTTTCTATCAGGATTAGCCAATGCAGAAGGACTTCTTTTAAATTTTGAAGAGGGTCATTTTATGCAGTCTTACAAGCACCAAACTTATATTAAATCCGGCTTGTATATTCATATAGATGACCACTTTAAATATGATAAAACCATGGATAACGTTATTCCGCATGTGCCGGAAATTTATTCAGTCCAATTAACCGAATCTCAGGAGGCAAACCTCGTTGCAGATCTTATTTCACTAGGGGTAGCTGATTGGAAGCCAAAATATCCCGAGAATGAGCCTGGGCTTATATGTGATGGCTTAGGGTTCAGTCTGTACATTAAGCATAAAAATCTAAATGTATTTACCAAGGGTGGCTGCCGCTTTCCTCCAAAATATAAGGAAGTATTAGAACTACTTGGCACTATCCACCAATCACCTACAAAGCTCGCAACCTGATGGCTTCGCCGCCGGTTCGCTAGGCATTATGTTTACAATCATTTATTTAACACGGAGGTTACTATGACTAATATAATTTCAGGTAGTTGTTGCTGTGGCGACGTAGAATTTACACTAGAAAATAGCTTCAGTAATTTTTTCTTTTGTCATTGTGAACAATGTAGAAAATTAACAGGTAGTGCACATGCCTCAAATTTATTCACTTCACCTAATAATATAAATTGGACTAACGGTGTTGAAAAAATAAAACGCTATGATCATCCACAACATTCTTTTTCGAAAGCCTTCTGTGAACATTGTGCGTCTGGGTTACCGTTTATATCGCAAAGTGGTAAATATTTAATTGTTCCTGCTGGCAGTTTAAATGGAGAGCCATCAATAAGACTAGACGCTCAAATATTTTGCTCGGAGCAGACTGAATGGCACAAAAAAGGGATGCAAACAGCTAAAGTTCCAGGCTTTCCAAAGCAAAGATAATAAGACATTTAAACATAATAAAAACAGCGGGTTAAATTCTCCCCCGCTACACATTTAACCCACTATTTTGTCCGCTTACTGCGGAGTGAAGGTCTCTATGGATATAGCATCACAGATAGTAGAGTTAGAAAAATCACTATTTAGAAGTGATGTACGAAGTTCTGTTTGTGAACTTAAAAGTCGGCTGGCTCCAGAGTTTAAGGAAATTACATCTGCAGGTGTTGTCATAGATCTACAAGACGTACTGGAGAGATTGCCAAAAGAGAACGGATGGGAAGCTAAAGGTCAAGATTTTGAATTTAGCTTTATTGCAGTTGATGTTTGCTTGTTGACTTATAAGTCCTTTCATAGGTCGTCGAACTCAAGTAAGGGCAAATATTCCCGTCGAAGTAGCATTTGGAAAAAATATGGTGATTGTTGGAAAATGGTATTTCACCAAGGCACAAGCATCACGGAGTAAAATAGAAAACCTTAACAGGCCAAGCAGGTAAAACAGCTAAATTCTGTGGCCGCTGGCCATAAACGACAAAAGTACAACGTAAACACCTGGATCCCGGCTCAAAACCATTGCCGGGACGACGATTAATGATACACCTGGATCCCGGTTCAAAAACATTGCTGGGACGACGAAAAAGTCGCTAACAACCCATGTTAACGTCAGGCGACGACCTATGCTGATCACACTGTTTGCTGATGATGAATTACGCTCATGTAGCAGGTGAAATAAACCCGTTTTTGTTCACGTCATAAACCACGTATAAATAACTCAACGCTTAGCAAACAAGCTTATTTAGAGTTGATATTAAGCTGTTAATTAAGCCGTCAGTTTGAAAAAGGCACTGCAATCTTCAGCGAGATGAGCAGTGTCTTAAAGCGCTAGGCAACGGCTCGAGTGGGTATAAGACAATGGGGAACTTAAACATCATGAATACACAATTTACCTTTACAATTAATCGCATTTGTCTTGATGAAAATTATCATCCCTCAGACACAACGCGCATCACCACTAACTTTGCTAATTTAGCCCGTGGAAATTGTCGTCAAGCCAACTTACGCAACGCGTTAACCATGATAAACAATAGTTTTAATGCCTTAGCGCATTGGGATAACCCCAAAGGCGATCGTTATACTGTCGAACTTGAGATCATTTCGGTCAATATGGATATAGCAGACAGTGGACAACCCTTCCCGTCGATTGAAATCTTGAAAACCACGATTGTTGACAACAAAACCAATAAACGTATTGACGGTATTGTTGGCAATAATTTTTCATCTTATTTACGCGATTACGACTTTAGCGTTTTACTGCCAGAACATAACAAAAATCAAGCTCAATTTAGTATTCCAACTAACTTTGGCGAGCTGCATGGTAAGTTGTTTAAGTATTTTGTGAATTCAGATGCTTACAAACAGCACTTTGCTAAGCCACCGGTTATCTGCCTCAGTGTATCTGATAACAAAACCTATCACCGCACAGAAAATCAACATCCCGTATTAGGGGTTGAATACTGCCCTAATGAGTCGTCGTTAACGGAGCAATATTTTCAAAAAATGGGCCTACACGTTCGTTACTTTATGCCGCCAAATACCGTAGCGCCACTAGCGTTTTATTTTATTGGTGATTTACTCAATGATTACAGCCACCTAGAGTTAATAAGCACCATTAGCACCATGGGGACCTTTCAAAAAATCTACCGCCCTGAGATTTATAATGCCAATGCCGTTGCCGGTAAATGCTATCAACCGAACTTAAACAACCTTGACCACTCACTCACTCAGATTGTTTACGATCGCGCTGAACGTAGTCAACTTGCTAGTGAACAAGGCAAATTTGCAGCTGAGCACTTTATTAAACCCTATCAAGCAGTGCTTGAGCAATGGTCTGCGAATTATGCGTAATCGCTACGCTAAACCTTAACCCAATTTATGGCATTAAAATTATGAAAACATCACTTAAAAACACGCTATTACCAACCTCAACGGCAGGCAGTTTACCTAAACCTTTATGGCTTGCAGAGCCTGAAACACTTTGGTCCCCCTGGAAACTACAAGGTGAAGAGTTAGTCACCGGTAAACAAGATGCACTACGTTTGTCATTACACGACCAGCAGCAAGCTGGAATTAATATCGTCAGTGATGGTGAGCAAACGCGGCAACACTTTGTCACCACCTTTATTGAGCACCTCAACGGCGTTGATTTTCAACAACGTAAAACCGTTAAAATTCGTGACCGTTATGATGCCAGCGTCCCCACGGTTGTTGGGCCTGTAAGTCGGCAAAAGTCAGTTTTTGTTGAAGACGCGAAATTTTTACGCCAACAAACCACACAACCCATTAAATGGGCGCTACCTGGCCCCATGACCATGATTGATACGCTATTTGATGACCATTATAAAAGTCGTGAAAAGCTCGCCTGGGAATTTGCCAAAATACTCAATCAAGAAGCCAAAGAATTAGAAGCTGCAGGAGTCGATATTATCCAATTTGATGAACCGGCATTTAACGTATTTTTTGATGAAGTGAATGACTGGGGTATCGCATGTTTAGAGCGCGCCATAGAAGGCCTGACATGCGAAACAGCAGTACATATTTGTTATGGCTATGGCATAAAAGCCAATACCGACTGGAAAAAAACCTTAGGGTCAGAGTGGCGTCAATACGAACAAGCGTTTCCAAAACTGCAACAATCGAATATTGATATCATCTCACTCGAATGTCACAACTCTCATGTGCCACTTGAGCTACTTGAACTCATTCGCGGTAAAAAAGTCATGGTTGGCGCAATTGATGTAGCAAACAACACCATAGAAACACCACAAGAAGTGGCAGACACCTTACGCAAAGCCTTACAGTTTGTTGATGCTGATAAGCTCTACCCTTGTACCAACTGCGGCATGGCGCCGTTATCTCACCAAGTAGCAAGAGGTAAACTCAACGCCTTAACTGCCGGTGCAGATATTGTCAGAAAAGAGCTTTTGGCTAAAACAAGTTAAGTTGGCGGTTAACATTATTGTTAACCAGTCATCAGAAAAAGGGACGCTTGCATTAATCGCATCCCCTATTTCACCAAAACAAAAAAGCCCTTAGGTTTGTCGATTTAGCATTTAGTCTTGGATCTTGCGGAGGGATAGCTTGCTTGTAATCAAAGAGGAACCCAGAGTTTAAATCCCTATCTTTCGCCAAAACAAAAAAGCCTCATCATTTCTGATGAGGCTTTCTCGATAAATATGGCGGAGGGATAGGGATTTGAACCCAAACAATCAGCCACAAAATAAAACTAAAATTCATTATAATCAATAACTAATCGAAAAATCACATCTCAGAAAGTGAACATTCGTAGTCGATATATGACATTTAAGTCTTTATCGGTTAGGTTGTCAATGATTAACGCATTACTAATGGGCTGCCGCAGCGTAGCGTAGGCAGTCCCGTGGAGGCCACGTTGTTTGTGGCCGGAACGAAATTAAGTAACTTGTTAAGTTGTCAGATTTCATCATAGAACCACTGCTTTGATTGACTTGAATATACATAGCTCGGGCCTAATGGAAATTGCACATAGTATATGATGAATTCACTATTAGTTTTTTTGTAAACAATATCATTCGCTGGCAAAAAACCAAGTACATGGTTATTTACCGTAACCTGCAGGTCATTAAGGTTTCGTGGGTAAGTACCCTTAGCAACCTTGTAATCGTCAATTGCTGCAATGTATTTTTGAACTGCAACATTAGAAGAATTATCTCTAAGCTTTCCATAGCCCAACGTACCAAACCAAAGTAATAGTATTGCAAAAATTGCTATTGCTGTTTTTACTAGAAAATTATTGATGATCGGGTTCCTTAGAAACTTAACGCCGTGCTAAGCGGCTAAAAAAGTTTGGCTAAAATTAGTGAGGTACGAACGACAAGCCAAACTTTTGTGTCCGTCCTTGAGCACTTTGTTATATGCCTATTACTTTTTATTGATAAATTTCTCTACCAAAAACTTAACATTACCACATGCCGTAAAAACAGCCTGAAACATTTGCACAGAAAGCATCCCATATAAACCAGCTACGCCCAATGTGTAGATAGCTCCATCCTTTAGACCATAAAATGCCAAAAGAAACAGGCTAGTAAAAAATATTGCTGATAAGGAATATAAATGAGGCTTGTCTTCAATAAGGATAACAGTAACCAGCCCCAAAATTATGCACGCAAATATTGAAAAGATAAGCCCAAAGCCAGAAGAGTCTATCTGAGACAGACCAATGACGACACCAAGAACAGAGCCGATAATAGCTGACTTTATCAAATTTTCGCGCATGGGTTCCTTAGGCATATAACGCTCGCCTAAGCGGCGATTAATAATGGGTTAAAATTATTTAGCGCAGCGACAATAACCCATTGTTAATTGTCCGTTGCGAGTTTGCGAGCCTTAAGGCATTTGTTATAAGCCTATTACTCAAATTTCTCCGAATCGTATTTAAAAGTCACATCAAAGCAGCGTTCTGCATGCTTCGATGAGTTAAATTTCCACTTTTTTAACGCACGAAGTGATTGCCTATCAAAAATTCGTATTGGCTGAGAGCGAGTAATTTGGTGCTCAAAAACCTTGCCTTCGCTATTCACTGTTACATTAAAATCAACGTAACCGACACCTAAGAATCTTTCAGAATGTATCGGCCATTGAGGGTTTACAGCTTCAATCAACGCAAATTTTTCACCTATGCACGAATCTACCTCATACATTTCGGTATTAACAAATGACACTAAGGTTGAGGCTAAAAATAATTCGATCATCATGGCCTATAACGCTTTGCTAAGGGGCAATTACCAGTTGGCTAGGATTGCGCGAAGCGCCAAGCCGACTGGTAATTGTCCCAGTGAGTTTACGAACGAACTTGAGCAACTTGTTATAT
>NZ_JAKILA010000002.1 GCF_023283885.1 Shewanella basaltis | reverse complement strand
TCCATGAGCTGATATTTCTCTTCACATCTATGCCGCTACACAGCCAGCAACGAAGATATTAATCCTTAAGTTTAAGCGCGACTGTGACCGTCCATGACATGGACGTCATGGCCGAGCTTACAAGGATGTACTTGCAGCGTGTCACAGAAGCGTTTGAACTTGAGGTGATTCTGCCACATCCATGAGCTGATATTTCTCTTCACATCTATGCCGCTACACAGCCAGCAACGAAGATATTAATCCTTAAGTTTAAGCGCGACTGTGACCGTCCATGACATGGACGTCATGGTCGAGCTTACAAGGATGTACTTGCAGCGTGTCACAGAAGTGATTGAACTTGAGGTGATTCTGCCGCATCCATGAGCCTATATTTAGCTACACATCAAGCCAATAAACCGCCAGCAATGAAGACATAGAACCTCGAGTGCCAGCGCGGCTGTGACCGTCCATGACATGGACGTCATGGCCGAGCTTACAAGGATGTACTTGCAGCGTGTCATAGAAGCGTTTGAACTTGAGGTGATTCTGCCACATCAATGAGCCTATATTTAGCTACACATCAAGCCAATAAACCGCCAGCAACGAAGAAATAGAGCCTCAAGTTTAAGCGCGGCTGTGACCGTCCATGACATGGACGTCATGGCCGAGCTTACAAGGATGTACTTGCAGCGTGTTACAGAAGTGTTTGAACTTGAGGTGATTCTGCCACATCAATGAGCCTATATTTAGCTACACATCAAGCCAATAAACCGCCAGCAATGAAGACATAGAACCTCGAGTGCCAGCGCGGCTGTGACCGTCCATGACATGGACGTCATGGCCAAGCTTACAAGGATGTACTTGCGGCGTGTCACAGAAGCGAACTTGAAGTGATGCTGCCGCATCCATGCGAGCACACTATTAACAATTCCTTTTGATTATCTTGCAAAAAAGTAACTACACTATCGGTTGAAACGCGGTTAGCGAATCAAGCATAGTGGCATTGCCTAACCCTTGTCTTGGGGCAACAGTGGTAAATTGCCCCTGCTCGCCGTGTAATGCCATGTAATTAAGCAATACCGTTTCGACTAACAAATTCACGTTATTGGCAGAAGGTGCCGACGCGGTGTCGACAGATGCATCAGAGCGCATAAAACCAATTTGTTGTTTTTGGGCCATTTGGCTCGAGGTACCACCCATTAATTGTGGTCTGCCTGATGGGTTGTACACCAAAAAGAACGAGGCGCCAGTTGAAGAGTTATCGCCTGTCCATTCACCTTTACCACGGCCTTCCATTGAGTCATCAATACGGCCATTACTTGAAACCGAACCATCACTGAACACATACAACATTAGCGGCATATTGCGGCGCGAGGCATACTCTAAACATGCCCCCATACAGCGCCCTGCGCGTAAATCGCGTAATTCACCGGTGGCACGCTCACCAGTGTGATAGTCAAATCCGCCCATAGTAACGGTACCAGCACCAGAGAAGCCGTTAACCACTAACTTCATGATCGACGCCGTTTTTTGAAACTCAGACTCTGCATCAAACTCGTTGATACCAAAAATCCCCCCAGGACCAACAATATCAGGGTCTAACAATGGGTTTAATGTTGAAGGGTCGCCAAAGCGATCGGCAAGATCGGCACTTTTAACATAACCACAATTGACTAAATCTTTAACCACATCATCGCGAGTGATCTGGGTATTCACCGCCGCCATTTTTTGCGCACTGATGCGCTGAATACTCTCCATTACCGCCACAGCGTCACGTTGCGACAACAAACTGAATAAATCGCCCACATCCACTAAGCCGGTCACATCTGATGGACGGTCAATTTTCGTTGGACGTTTACTCAAATCAATAAAACTGGTGGGCGCCATTGAGTTGCCGCCCGAATCGGAATTACGCGACCCAACCAACGGCATTAACGAACCATTCGCGCCCGCCGCCGCAATGGCATACATTGGGTTGTGCGGGTTGTTGCCGGTGTCGTTGTCTGAGCGATTGGGGATCACGGCGCCGTTTATGCGCGATGCCGTGTCGGCAGACACTTTTTCTAAAATACCGCGTAAAAACGCCGAGTCAGAATGAAATGCCAGGCCTAAATCGGTATTGATAAAATCTGACATCCCAGCATTAGGGTTGGCAATTGATGGCGCCATATCACCGGGTAAGCCTAACTTGTTGTAACCCGCTGTCGATAAAAAGTCTTGCTGACCACCCGCGCCGCCAACTAATACATTTGAGCCGGCAATGTTAGCTCCGCCAGCCAAATCAAAACTAATAAACGGAATTTTACCTGCACCTTGAACGCTAATACCGCAAGAGCCCCTTAATGCTTCAAGATCTGGCGATAAAGCCGCATGCGCATTATTCGGGTTGGCAAATAAACTAAATAACGATAACCCCGCAACGGCAGCACCGCCCTTGTATAACCCAGATGAAATAAACTCACGCCTTGTCATGGGTTTACGATGATCAGCAAACAACAATGGACTGTCTGGATGAAAGTGCTTTGGCTTAGGCATTGTTGGATCCTTGTTGTATCAGTTTTACATTGTTATCTGCTGTTAAGCGCAATAGTGTCTGTTTGGGTTGGACACAAATTAATGGATTTGTCATCTGCGCCTCCCTATTGCACTAACATAACAGCGCTGGCCAATACCGCTGCACAGCTTGATTTGGCAATGGTGCGAGTGCGCTCGGCATTACAGGTCCCACTGCACACCGACAAACCAGTCACTAAACTGTCTAACTCTGCATACACATCGCTTTGATTAGGTTGATTACCCAAAGATAACGGCATTAATTGATTAATTAATGGATTAAGTAAGTTACCCCTTTGCGCAGCACTTAATGCCACAGCGGGCTCTGCAGTAAAATCAACATCAGGGAACCAATTGCTGCGTATGGTGTTATCTTCAATTGCCGTGTCACAGTAAGCAATCGCTAATTGGGTAATGCCCATCTGCTGCGCTGAAATAAAGGTTTCAATGTTCTCAATGCTGGGTAATTGACGTTTAACCAGCTCATAGGTGTCAAACACCTTACTTGATTGCTGAGCCACTCCGGTTAGTACGCTCATACTGTGATTAATTTCAGCAAAATTTCGCATACCAATTTGCGCAGACTGTGTCGAGGCAGGCACTTCTGCAGGTGTGACAAACACTCCAGGTAACACCACATTGCTGTGCTCGCCTAGTTGTTCAAAACTTAAGAAAAACTCATCCTGACTAGCGCCTTTTTCAAGTGCAATAATGGTACCTAATGAAGAGATTGAAAACGGCTCTGCAATCGCTTGCCCTGCCGAAATAGACAGGTCAAGATTGACATAAGATTGACCCTGAGGGCTTTCTTTGCCATTAATGCCAATCCGAATGCCTTTTATATCAAAGCCCGTGCTCACTGGTGTGCCATCAATATTCACAATTGCAGCATTGCTGAATAAATAACTGTAATTGTCGAACTGACTGACCTCAAACATCACATAGGTATTAAGTAAATCGATGAGATGACTTATCGAGAACAGTAAAAAGAACTTTTCACCAACACCAACCTCATAGTTTTGCTGTACTTGTTCGGGCGCTAAGACGCGATTGTAAATAGCAAGTAACCTAATATCACCTTGCCACACATGTTGGTTTGACGCTTCTCGGCCTAAAATTAATGCAAAACTGTCGTCCCAGTTTGCTAATGGCGCAATGTCCTCATCAACCACATCAATCAACTGACCATTGACATAAATACTGCGGCCGTTAGTGGCGTTATAGGTCATGACCACGTGTTGCAAAGTTGCTTGCAGCACTTCATCTGCATCTGGGGTGCTTAACGCCGGTTCGCCATTGCTGCTTGATGCCTCAGTTCTGAGCATAAAGTCATAATTATATTGGGTTTGTCCTAAGGTAAAATTACGAGCATCATCACCTGCTGAATACGTGACAATACGAGCAGGTCCCTCTTGAGTCACATTATTAGGGGTTACCCAGGCTTCAATCGAAAACTCACCGGTTGCTGTAATTAAATCATGGATTTTTTTGCTATTTGCTGTACTCGCCTGTGCTTTACCATTGGTAAACGACAATCCCCAACTTCCTAGCCAGTCTACATCGCCGCTGAGGGTTAAATTAGCAGCAGGCGAAATACCAGAGGTATCGTAAGCTATTGTGCCCTCACCTGTTTTAAATTGATAAAGGGCAATCACGTCGGTTTCAAAACGGCCGCCACTTGAGGCGGTAATGCCGTCGGTTAAGCGTAATGATTTAGACACCACCATATCTGGCGAGATTTCGTCAAGCTCAATGCCTTCACTGAGCGCAATAATGGCATCGCGCATTTCGATGCTGTTATCGACACAATTATCCCAGCAATTATGAAATTCAGAACCCAAACGCACAACAAGCCTAGATTGTGCAGGTTCATCTAAATTCATCACCCCTTTTGCTGCTTCGTAAGCCTGATCAATATCATTACTGGCAAAAAACGGCGACTGCGCAGCTGGCGCACTTTCGTTATGGCAAGACACACAATATTGATTCACGATTGGGTAAACGTGTTGGCTAAATAAGCTGCTGTCATCCGGAAAGTTTTTACTCGCACCAGGATCGCGGATCACCGGGGCAGTTAACTCAATGGTATTGGCTGTGCTGACACGTTCATCGGCCCACAATTTTATCCATTGGGTCATGGTTTCGCCGCAGGCTGAATCACTGGCAAGCCAACAATTATGGCCTCCAGCAACTTTAGTCACTAAGCGCGATGCTTTAGGATCGGTTAAATCAACCAGCGGGTTGGTGGCGGCATAAGCATCGTTAACATCATTACGACTGGCAAAATACGGAGCTTGATTACCTTCTGTGTGGCAGGCTCCGCATTTATCTTGAGTTGATATGTTGTCCCATAACGACGTCTTGTATTTTTGAATGTCTGCGGTTGCGGCTGCAGGTCCGGTATAGACATCTGAGGTAGGGGTTTGCACCGCAGGTGGATTCTCTTCGACATCACCGCCACCACAAGCAGTCAATCCAACAAATAATGAGACAATAGCAAGGCGTTTAATCAATACATACTCCATGTCTATTCTCCCATACAGTAGTTGCCAACTTCAGCGAACACTCGCTTAAGTTGATACGCATTCTGCTTAAAAGAAGCGGTGGTTGCGTTAATTTGTGCAATGTCGGCTTGGCTTTCTGCATCACGTAAACAGACTGACTTAAAGACTTTTTTTACCTGGCATTGTGCAAACGCATTACTGTTAGCCAGCTCTTGCCCTAAGGACTTTGCACCACTTCCTTGACCTGGCAAACCACTGTCCCAGCCCAGTTTTTGATTGGGGCCTTCACGCCAGTAGTTTTGCCAATCATCGTTTGGGGTCACAAAGCCATAGGGGAAACTGCTAGCATTAATGTGGTACTTACCTTGAACGCGAGTGCCGGTATCAGGATCGGTCTGGCCACTGGTGTTATAAACAATCGCGCCATTTTCACCGCTAGGATCTTGATCCAAATTAAACTCATATTGATAGTAAGCAAAGGCTTGGGCTAATGGGTCCATGCCGCTGTGACAACTTGAACAATTATTTATAAACAAGCGGCTGTCGCCACCTGGGCTGCGACTAACATCTTGGCGTATTCTATCCGTTGGACGAGTATTATCTTTTAGCGGCTCAAGATCTGTGCATAAATGGTTCATTAAGGTAAAGCGGAACATCGCGCGGTTTGTGCCTAAATAAAAAAACTCTTTTGCGGCCGCTCTGCTGGTTAACACGCCAGCGGTAGCAGATGAAGGCAACCCATTTAAACTCGATTGCGTGGTGCGCTCAAGCCCCTCTTTTAAGTCAATAAACTGATCTTCTAAGGCTTGATAATGGTCGTTATTATTTCGATTATAAGCCGGTAAATTCAGGCTGTTTTTGCCCACATACACCATATCAGCCTGCAAGATTTCTCTAAAATCAACATCGTCTCTCACGGCTCCAATCACAGTGGCAGAATAATCATTTAATGGTGCAAAAATATCTTGGTCAATATTGGTCCAAGGGGTCGCAAAAAGCTTAAGCGTTGTGGAATAAAACGCGGGGGTTTCCATTGCCAAATAAGCGGCTTCAATGGGTTTTCCGTCATCTAATAACGCCGCCATATTCTCAATCGTTGCCTGCGAGGCCGCCACACCGGCAATGCGGTCATGTAACTGTTTAGCTTGCTCTAAACTGCCTGCTGTTGCACTCACCGACAGCATACACAGCAGGCTAAGCGTCCATGCGCCTGCCACGCACTTAAACGGCATCATATTGTTTAAATAAGATAATAAGCTAAGGCTTTTTATCGTACGAAGTCGTTGCTTCATACTGTCTCCTTGTTCACACTTAACTGCCTCACAATTAAATGGCATTGATATGTCATATTGCCCATTTGTTCTTCTTTGTGTGGCGTATTGTTATGTTATAAAAACACCCCACACTATACTGAGTGTTTTTTGAGCAAAATAATGCCCTGTTGCTGCAGATTAAATCATTCAACGCCCAACAATAAAAGTATTTATTTTGTTAATTTTTTTGACACTAGCAGCCAATTAGTTGACGCCAAAAAAGTGCCTATAACCGTCAAAAAAAAGTATTAAAAGTATTTAATAAAAAGTGTTGAAACACTGAGCCTACAAGGCAATAATGTCAAGCGCAATCGGGTTTTACTCATGCACATATAATAACAATAAACGGTTAAGGAAAACGAATGAGGCCGATATTAGGCTACAACATCATCATGCTGACAGTAATAACATTGTTACTAGGATGTAATACTGAAACAGCCATTAAAGACGAGCAGCCCGATCCCGTTGTTGTTGAATATCCGGTGGCTTACATTGAGCGCGACTTAACCACTATCGATGGCGCACCAGCACAATTTGCGATTTTAAATCCAGCCCAATTCAATCCTGGTGCGCAATTACTAATAAAACGTAATGCCTTTGCCGATTCTCCTGCAACCAATTTAACCGCCAGTGTGTTTGGCGAAGATGAGCTTATCGATATACGCGATCTGTCTATTTCAGACGACGGCCAACAAATGCTCATGGCAATTAGAGCCCCAGAACTTGAAGGCGTTGACGATGATGAACAGCCTTCATGGAATATTTGGCGCTATAGTGTCGCCAGCCAAACACTAGAGCGCGTGATTAAAAACGATATCACCGCCGAGCAAGGCGATGACCTGATGCCCAGTTTTTTGCCCGACGGCCGAATTGTGTTTGCCTCTACTCGTCAGCGTTTGTCACGTGCTATTTTGCTTGATGAAGGTAAACCGCAATACACCGCATTAGATGAAAGCCGCAACACAGAAACCTTTAACATTCACGTAATGGATCCTGATGGTAGCTCCATTACACAATTATCCTTTAATTTAAGCCACGACTTTTACCCATTAGTCCTGCAAAACGGGCAGATATTATACAGCCGCTGGGACCGAATGGGCGCCGACCATGGCGTTAATCTTTACCGCATGAACCCCGATGGAACAAACAATGAACTGGTGTTTGGCTGGCATTCTCATCAGCTCAGTTTAGAGGGGCAAACCGAGTCGATAGACTTTGTTAAACCACAACAATTACCTAGCGGTGAAATATTGATGTTACTGACATCGCAAGACAATACTGTGATTCAAAAACGCCCAGTATTGATAGATATTGATGACTACATCGATGCCCAGCAAGCTACCGCAAATTCAGGTGCACAAGGCAGTGCAATTACAGATGTTGAACTCGCCGAATTTAGCTTTTCATTTTCAACAGAATTAGCACTTCGTGGCAGATTAAATCATTTATTTCCCCTGCCCGACACCAGCCAACGTTACTTAATGAGCTGGGATTTATGCCGCGTAGTGATCAATGATGTGGTTCGTGCTTGCGGTCAATTAACCGCAGAGCAACTGGCCGATGAAAACCTGATTCAAGCAGACCCATTATACGAGCTATGGCTACTTAATAACGCCAATAATACCCAGCAATTGGTCGCCACAACTGCCCCAGGAACAATACTTACAGAGTCTGTGGTGTTACAACCGAGCAGCCAGCCCAAAGCCTTTATTGCTGATAAAATCGTTGGTAACGAATTAGACTCGCAACTGAGTCAAGCATTAGCCGGAGCCATTCACATTCGTAGCGTGTATGACTTTGACGGTGTTGACAGCACAGCAAATGCTGGCGGCATTAGTCGTTTAAGTGACCCATCGCAAACACCTGCGGCCAACTTACCCGCACGTTTTTTACGCATTGTGCGTGGCGTGCCTATGCCGCCCGATGACGTACGCGACATACCTAACACAGATTTTGGTCGCAGTAACAATCAACTGATGCGCGAAATCATTGGCTATAGCCCAATTCAACCCGATGGTTCGGTTAAAATTAAAGTGCCAGCCAATGTACCGCTCGCTATCAGTGTATTAGATATCAACGGCCAGCGTATTGGTGGACGTCATCGTCAATGGATTACACTTAAACCCGGTGAAACCCTAGAATGCGTAGGTTGTCATACCGCCAACAGCTCACTACCACATGGCAGACTTGACGCACAGGCTGCCAGCATTAATAGTGGCGCCATAGGTGGATTTGCCTACCCTAATGCCACAAGCAGTATCATTCCCGAGCAGGGGCAAACCATGGCCGAAGCCGATGAAATGGTTAATGGCCTCGCAGAGCTAACGGCAAGCATAAAATACACCGACATTTGGACAAACCCAGTGTTGTCTGCTGTAAATCCAAATATCGAATACAGTTACAATAACTTAGCGACACCGGCACCAAATGGCAGTGAATGCTTTAACAATTGGACAGCTTATTGCCGGATACAAATTAACTATGTTGAACACATTCAGCCACTGTGGGATGTCGCCCGCCCCGTGATTGATACCGCAACCCAAACGGTTATCGCCGATAACACCTGCTCTAGCTGCCACAACATTGTCGATGCCGACGGTGCAACCCAGGTGCCTGCAGGGCAATTATCATTAGCAAACACAGCATCAAGCGATCAGGCTGCACACTTAACCTCATACCGCGAGCTGTTTTTTAATGACGTAGAGCAAGAAGTGGTCGACGGTATTTTAATTGACAGGTTAGTTGAAGTGCTCGATGCCGATGGCAATGTAGTTTATCAAGTAGACAGTAATGGCGAGCTTATCCTTGACGCAGATGGTAATCCTATTCCGGTGTTAACTACGGTCAATGTACCGGCGATATTGTCAACAAACGGCGCACGTTCTAGCAATGCATTTTTTGAGGTGATGAATAACACCACCCACCAAAATATGTTGTCGGCAGATGAGCGTAAATTACTCAATGAATGGCTCGACATTGGCGCACAATATTACAACACACCATTTTACTCACAGGACGAATAACGCACTGAGCCAACCGCACAACTGGCCCATTAGCCTTGACGATAGGGAATTATGCTGACTTACATACGCAACACTTGCCTGCTACTGACATTATTGTGCTTAAGCCCAATACTGCTCGCTAACGATGGCCCGAGCTTACGCATTGACGTCCCGTTTGTTGAACTGAGATCCGGTCCAAGCGCTGGCTATCCTGTGGTATCTGTGATTGAAAAAAACGAAATGGTCAGTGTTTTACTTAAACGAACCACATGGTTAAAAGTTAAAGACAAACGCGGTGTTGAGGGGTGGTTTCATGAAGATGATCTAAAGGGATTATCACAAGATGGCAACGCCATAAACCCAACCTTAATCACCTCACAAGAGGTAATCAACCGTCAATTTGAAGCTGGGGTCATGTACGGCGACCTCGAAGGCGCTAACTTTTACAACGTGTTTGCAGGTTATGCCTTCACCCCTGTTTTTAGTGCTGAACTCTCAGCAGGTAAAGCCTTAGGTAGCATTTCTGACAGTGATGTGTTTGAAGTCATGTTACTAAGCCACCCTATCCCCGACTTACTGGTTGTGCCTTATTTAGGGGTGGGTGCAGGAGTGATTAATACCGAACCGCATAGTGTGTTAGCCGACACAGAATCGCGCCGCAGCACGCTAATGAGTGCCGCTGCTGGCGTTAAATACCACCTTGCCCGTAATTTTATATTGCGCGCCGAATACAAACTCTCGTTAGCCTTAACAGACCGAGATGAAAATGAAGAGATCCAAACATGGAAAATAGGATTCAGCGTATTTTTTTAATGCCGTTACTCACTGTAAGCACCTTAGCCTTCAGTGTATTAACACCAAGTTCAGTTGCTTTTGCCGCTGATAATACCGCTAACACAGTTAAAGCTGATGTAGAGCGCCGCGATGTGTTTGACGACCTACTCGACACGGAAAATGTTGAAGTGGGTATTCAAGGCGGCATTTTGTCGATTGAAGACTTTGAGTCAAGCCCATGGATAAGCGCACACTTGGGCTATCACATCAGCGAACATTTTTATGTTAAAGCACGCTATGCCCAAGCAAAAGCCGGTGAAACCAGTTTTGAAAAACTGGCCAATGCTGCACCACTGCTAACCGATGCCGAGCGCGAATTAACGTATTACGGGTTAAATATTGGTTATAACCTGTTGCCTGGTGAAATCTTTTTTAGCAAAGACACAGTGTTTAATAGTGTCTTTTCGGTTGAGTTAGGTGGTGGCAGTACCGAATTTGCCGGTGACGAACAGTTTACCGTTAACTTAACCGCTAACTATCGGGTGTTTTTAACAGACTGGATAGCATGGGATTTAAGCATGAGCGATTACCTGTTTAATACCGAAGTGACAGGTTCATCTAAAACAACCCATAACCTGAATTTTGCCACAGGTGTGTCGTTTTATTTTTAATGATACCTATGATTATCAGCGCGTTTAACCGTTTAAGCTAGAAAAGGAAATACCATGTTGTTCAGTCGATTTAGCGGTAAAGGTCTTATTGCATTAGGTGCATTATTATTGTTAGGCCAGGTGTCATTGCAGGCACACGCGCTCACTATCGGTGACACGGCGCCCGACTTCACTTTAAAAAATCAGCAAGGTACTAACCTTAACCTAGCCGAACAACGCGGTGAGATTATCTTAATCAACTTTTGGGCATCCTGGTGCGGCCCTTGCCGCAAAGAAATGCCGGTACTGCAAAAGCTACAAGACAAATATCAAGACCTAGGCGTGCAGGTATGGGGCGTCAATGTTGAGCAAGAAAACCAGGCAGGTAAAGATTTTTTAGCCGATCTTGATTTGAGCTTCTCAATCTTTTTTGACCAAACTAACACCTTGTCTAAAACCTATCAGGTTGAAGCCATGCCGACCACAGTGATGATTGATCGCAATGGCAAGGTTCGCTTTGTGTTTCAAGGTTATCAAGATGGTTACGAGCAAAAATACGCCGCAGCCATTAAACAGCTGATCAGAGAGTAAATCGATGCTGACATTCACAGTACCCACTCGCATTATCGCATTAACGCTTAAAGCTATCGCCCTACTCAGCCTTATTGGCCTAGGTGGTTGCTCGAGCATGGGCATTGAGCCCTGGGTTAAACCCTACGAGCGGCAAAATTTAGCCGACCCAATTATGCGCATGAATCGTCATCCAAGCGCGAGTATGCATGTGGCTCACGTACTTGAGGGCCGTGAATCGGCTCGTGGCGCAGAAGGCACTGGAGGAGGTGGCTGTGGTTGTAACTAAATGGCTTAATAACAGCGTTAAACTCTTCGCGACATTATGTTTAGCAATGAGTGGCTTAACGGCGCAAGCTGCGGTTCTCGACCCAGATCGTGCCGATGTGTTATACCACAGCTACGAAGGTGGTGGCATGACCATTGATGGTCCGTCAGTCATGCTGCGAAAAAAGGCGTCTGAATCGGTGGCGATTACCGCTTACTATTATCTAGACAGCATCTCATCTGCGTCAGTCGACGTTGTCAGCACCGCCAGTCCCTACAGCGAAAAACGCCACGAAGGTCAAATTGGCGTTGAATACCTGCACGACAAAACCTTAATGTCACTCAATTTGCGCCAAAGTGATGAAGACGATTATTTAGCCCAGTCATTTAGTGTCAATGTGTCACAAGACACCTTTGGTGATTTAACCAATATCAACCTCGGCTTATCCTACGGCGACAATGAAATTAGACGTAACGGCGATGACCAGTTTGAAGAACAAAGCGAACAATATCGTATTCGTGCGGGCATCAATCAAATTTTAACCCGTAACCTTAGCGCCAGCCTCAATGTTGAGGCAATAGCAGACAGCGGCTACTTAAATAATCCATATCGTACTGTGCGTTATGTCGACAACAGCATTCCGTCAGGAGTGGGATATCAAGCCGAAGTGTACCCAGAGACTCGCAATTCGTTTGCGGCCAAATTATCGGCCAGCTACTTTTTACCTTACCGCGCCGCACTGTTTTTTCACTACCGCCATTTTAACGACAGTTGGGAAATCACCGCCAGCGATGTTGAAGTTGGTTACCGACATCCTATTGGCGACAGCCTAGAGCTAGAGTTCAAAGTACGTTACTACCAGCAAACCCAGGCGGAGTTTTACAGTGATTTATTTCCCTATCGTGACGCACAAAATTACCTCGCTCGCGACAAAGAATTAAGTGATTTTAGCGATATTACCTATGGTTTAGGGATCACCTACCTGCTGCCAGCCTCTATGTCATTTGCAGACACTCGCTCAGAGGCTTCGATACAATGGGATTATATTGACTTTCAATACAATAACTTTAGGGATCCAACCGCTGAAGGCGGCGTCGGCAACGAGCCATTTTATGGCTTTTCAGCTAATGTGATCCGCGCCTTTGTTAGCGTGTACTTTTAATGGTTAGATTTCAGATTTTCGATAACACAATGCCCCAACAACGTAATCGCCAAGGCCTTAATACTATGACTACCGTGCGTAAATATTGTGCTTTTTTAACTCGCCTGCTGGCAATAACAACATTGCTTACAAGCCTATTGGCCATAACAGTGCATGCAAAAGACAGCAGTCAAGGTGCGTTGGCATCTGAGCTTGAAAACATTAAAAGCCAGGTATTAAAGCTCAATCGTGATTTGTTTATTTTGGAAGAAGATTTACTGTTTCCCGCCAGTACTCAAATTGCTGTGTTTGTCTCGGTCGACATTGGGCGTTTTCTTAAGCTTGACAGTGTAGAACTTAAAATTGACGACAATAACGTCAGCGGCTTTTTGTATACCGAGCGTCAACGTAAAGCATTAGAACAAGGCGGCATTCAACGTATTTACTTAGGTAATATCAAAACAGGCCCGCACCTACTGACCGCCATTTTTACCGGAAACGATGCTGAAGGTCGCACAGTACAGCGCGCCATAACCCATAACTTTGATAAAACCGATGAAACCGTGATGATTGAACTTAAAGTCGAAGACAACGAATCAAGCTATCGTGCTGATATCAAAGTCGAACAGTGGGCATTGTAAAGCATAATGGCCTTTAACCTATCATCCCCCAGGACTTGTGTAGACCGCATGTGTCAGCGCCTAACAGCATGGTGCTTTGCAACTATTATAGGCAGCATAACACTGATGTGTTCTGTGGCACTTCATGCTGCAGACAATACCTCAAACCTAAGCGCTACGCCCACTGATTTAGAAGACAAATTTTATCGTCAAGCATTGTACTTTTATTTTGCTGGTGACTATGGTGCCGCATTAAGACAAATTAGCCTTAATCGTCAACGCAAAGGCATTGATTCTGACCGCAGCCAACTGTTTGAAGCTGGGCTGCAAGTGGCAATTGGTTTACACGAACAAGCAACACAAACATTAATTCGCTTTGAACAAAACCAAGCAAGCACCACAACACACACAAGTAAAACAACATCAAGCGCATCACCAGATGAATTATTACTTATTGCATTATTAAACCTTGGCGAGCAACAAATTGAACAAGGCGACACAGAAACCGCAAAACGTACTTTAGCCAGAATATCCACGGTATTACCAGCCTATGTTGAACAATACCATGTACTGAGCCAGTTAGCTTATTGGCCAGATACGCCACCATTAAGCGCACAAGTACAACAAAGCACAACAAATACCTTAGCACCCGCAAACTCTGCCGCTGCCTACATTGCTTTAAACCAAGCGTTATTACACATGCAGCAACAAGAATATGCCAAAGCTCAACCGCTATTAATGGAACTTAAAACACAACAATGGCAACCACCTGAAGTCAATTTTTGGCAACGCCTGTTTAACCCTTTTGCTCAGCCTGATATTTTTGATGACAACGACGAACTGCGACCTGAAGTAAAAGATGCCTTGTTACAGCAACAGGCTATTAATGATTATGCCAAATTATTACTGGCTCAATTGTATGTTGCCAATCAACAATACGATTTAGCCTATACAGAATTAGCCGATTTTCCTGAGCAAAGCCCGTATGCTGAATCTGCACTGTTTTTATTTGCTTACTCGGCCCAACAACAGCAGCAATATGACATGTCATTTAATTTGCTGAGCCTATTACAGCAGCAATATCCGTACTCCAATTTAGCTTGGCAAGCGGCGCTGTTAACAGCCAAACAAGTCAGCGAACAGCAATCGTTAGCACAAGGCTTAACCTTGTATCAGCAAGCCGAACAATGGTATTTGCAAAAAATTGCCGACATTGATGAATTTGCACACACAGTCAGTACGATTAACAATGTCACCGATCTTGCCATCCAAGCACCGAAACCACACTCACAGGCATTAACCCAACAATCAGACGCGCTAGCACTGATGAACACCACGACATTTAACACTGATTCGCCATGGCTAAAAAAAGCATTAAATGATCCGCAATTAGCGACCGATTATCTCACATTAACCAGTCTTGATTTACTTTATGACAATGTCCAAAAGCAGCACATTAACAACCAATGGTTAAAAGACACCCTAGTGCTTAATACTCAACGTCAGGCCAAGGTCATTGAGCAACAAAAGCAGCTGGCTTACCAAGACATCATTAAAAGCCTAAACACGCAAGCGCAGCGCATTGCCGAGCAAATTGAACAAGCACAAGCTCAACAAGATGGGAAAATCTTTGCCAATCAGCGCCAACAGCAATGGTTAAACCGGATAAACGACAGCCAAAAAACACTCGGAAAATTAGCTGGACAGCGTAATACTGACGATGAACAACTCAGGTTGGACCGCATTAAAGGTGTGCTGCATTGGCAATTACAAAGCACATTTCCACAGCGACTTTGGCAGCACAAACAAAGCCTGAAGCAATTATCTGAACAGCTGACACAACTCGAATTACAAGCCGGTCGCTTTAGTGATTTATCAACCAATCCACGCTTATTGTCTGACTTTGAACAACGCCAACAGCAAAGCCAGAATGACATCAATATCATTGGGGACAATATTAGCCAGCTACGCGATAAAACTGACCGGGAGATCCGCGGTAAAATCAGTATATTTGCACAGCAACAGCAATATACATTACAACAACTATTACTGACGACACGCCACCAAATGGCCAATGTATTAGAACAAATGTCAAACGCTGACAATGGCTCATCACCTATTGCACCAACGGCACCAACGGCACCAACGGCACCAACTGATGATACCGCAGCAAAAGGAGTGCGCTAATGTCTGGCTCATCATACACACCAAGCGCATTGATTATTGTCACGGGTATGCTACTAACAGGCTGTCTTAGTCACGGACAAGCGGACTATAAACAACAAAGTAAACGAACCAGCCTAGGCGATTTAGCCAATAAAACCAGCAAGCAACAAGTTGCCGCGGTTCAAATGAGCCAATCGCAACGCAGTGCTGCTCTAGCAAGTATTTACCAACAATTACTGACATTAGAACCCGATCCAGAAATTCGTACTCATGTGGAATACCGTTTAGCGCAAATTAATACCGAATCATTTGAAGCACAATCCTATACCGACCTAGATGATGCATCACAGGCAGACAGCCAAGTCCTTGCGCAGCTGACAAAAAATGATGCTGCACTGCAACAATTAATCGATGAATACCGACAATTATTACAGCGCTATCCACAAAGAACAGAAAACGAGCACCTACAATATCAATTAGCTAAAGCGCTCGATTTACAAGGCAAACTGGATGAAAGTTTGGCCGAAATTGAATCGTTACTGCAACACTATCCGCAAACGATTTATCTTGCCGAACTTAACTTTAGACGCGGCGAAATTTATTATAATTTGCAGCGTTATTCAGCAGCCATTCAAGCTTACAAACAGGTTTTAAGCGCTTCAGATAATCAAAAATATCAACTCAATAGTTTGTACATGCTCGGCTGGGCTGAATTTAAACTTAATCGACTTGCCAATGCTGACAAAGCCTTCTTGCAAGTCTTTGAAGCACTAGTGGCGAGCCAACAAAACACCCCACAAGTGGCCAGTTTAACCGCGGATGATTTTGCCTTTGAAAAGCTAGGCAGTCGCGCACAAAACCTCGCCATTGATACACAGCGAGTACTGAGTATTTCATTAAGCCAACAACTGCAAGCACAGTCGTTGGTGGCATTGGTTAAAGACAATCAATCACTGCCCTATATTGGTTTATATCAACATGTGTTATTTGCCAACTTAGCCACCTTTTTACTCGACAAAAAGCTCAATCATGATGCTGAGCTCGCTTATCAGGCTTACATTGATTTGGCCCCAAACAACATTTGGGCGGCGCGCTTTTCACTGGACTTGCTCGACCTATTCCAGCAACAGGGCAAATTTACTGCCATGCATCAGCTCAAACAAGATTATGTCAACCAATACGGCTTAAACAGTGCATTTTGGCTAAATGCTTCAACGGCACACCAAAGTGAATTATTACCGCATTTACTTAGCTTTAGTGACGAGCATAGCCGCCGTTTATATGCCAACGCACAAACCTTGCAAGGCAATGAGCGCATTAACGCCTTTGCCAAGGCCGCCAGCGCATTAAACACCTATTTACAACTGGCCCAATTGCCTCAGGCTAAGCCATTACTGAGCAAAGACATTATTCACGATCAGTATCTTTTTGCTGACGCTAACTTTGAAGCAAAGCAATACCAAGCAGCACTAGACAGCTATTATGCCATTGCGTACACCCATGCAGATGAGGAGTCATCAGCGGCTTTAACTAAAATCTTGCAACAATCGGCCTACGCCACAACGGTGACTATTCGTGAACTGATAGCACAGCAAGGCACCAATGATACAGAGCAGGTCACGGCATTCATTAGCAAACGCAATCAATTAGACAAGCAGTTCATAAATCAATACCCACAGGATGAGCGCGCCTTACAATTGGCCACTAATGCGGCGCAATATTCGTTTGACAGTCAAGACCAGGCTAATTTGACCTTTTATACCGATTTTGTACTGCAAGCTTATGGTATTACGCCACTGACAAGCAGCTCAAACACTGTGCAAACAGCCAGACCATTGTCAGACACAGCACAAAAACAGGTCCAGTTTGTCAGCCAACTTTATGCCAATAGCCTGTATCAGCAAGAACAATATGCTCGGGCTGAAGAAGGATATATTTTAGCGCTGCAATACACAGATCCACAGACCCCCTCATGGTCAGAAATGCGCAACCTGTTGGCCTCAAGTATTTATTTTCAAGCGCAAGCAGTGAAACAAACCGAGCCAGAATTAGCCGTTAGCCAGTTATTGCGCGTCGCTCAAGCTGTGCCCGAATCACAATACGCCGTTAATGCTGAACTTGACGCCGCCAACTTATTACTTGAACAACAACGCTGGCAAGACGCGGTCGAGGTATTAAAGCCATTTCAGCAACGCAATCCTAATCATGCGTTTAGTGCCGCAATTCCAGCAAAATTAGCCCAATCTTATGAAGCACTTTCACAATGGGATCTCGCGGCTGAACAATTATTGCTGATTGTCGCTAAAGAAGATTCAGGGGCGTTGAAACGCGAAGCGTTATACACGGCAGCAGACTATTATTTAAAAGCGGGCGATAACAACAAGGCTCTGTCTACTTTTAAAACATATGCAACAACCTATCCACAACCATTTGATGTAGCACAAGAAGTTCGCTTTAAAATCAGTGAGTTTTATCAACAAAGTGGCGACGCCAACAAACAATATTACTGGTTTAAACAAATACTCAGTTTTGATCGCCAGCAACGGCAAAGTGATGCCAATGCCATTCAAGCGCGCCAAGTTGAGCTTGCCTCAATTGCCGCCTTTGCGTTAGGCGAAGCAGAACAACGCAGTTTTGCGGCCATAAAACTCAACGTCCCTTTGCAAACAAGCCTAAAACGCAAGCAAGACGCTATGAAAAAAGCCATTAGTTATTACCAACAAGTACTCGATTTTCAACTGGCAAAATATGTCCCCCATGCAACGTACAATCTCGCTGAAATGTATCGGCAATTGGCAAGCGACATGATGAGCTCTCAACGTCCTGGCGATTTAGATGAATTAGCTTTAGAAGAGTACGAAATTTTACTCGAAGAACTGGCTTACCCGTTTGAAGAAAAAGCCATTGAAATTCATATCAGCAATACTCAAAGAGCATGGGATGATATTATTGATCAATGGATTGCCAAAAGCTTTGAACGCTTAGCACAAATGTCCCCTGCCCTTTATCAAAAACAAGAGCTCACTCACGAGGTGATCGATGCGATCCATTAAACTAATACACGCCTCGTCGACCTCCACACTGGCACTCATGACGCTATTAGGCCTCATGCTGTTACCCGGTTGTAGCTCATCACCAAGCGAGACAAAAACCAATAAACAAACCGCGACAAATTCGAGCCTAAATGGCATGGATAAAGACATTGTCGGCCTCGTTAATCTCAATACAAAAAATGCCAACAACAGCACCAGTATGAGTGCAGGCTCAACCGATACTCGAAATGTGTACCTTGAACAAGCATCGCAACGTTTAGCGGATATTCCCGCATCGGTATTGAGTCAATACCAACAAGCCATTGAGCAAATGAAAAACCAGCAATGGCAAACTGCTAACACCTTGTTTGATAAGATTATTACAGCGCAACCTCAATTGTCTGGTGCTTATGTCAATAAAGCCATTATCGCGATAAATCAACAGCAATTAATCCAAGCAGATGCGTTGCTTGACCAAGCCATTGCTGTTAATAATAGCAATCCTTATGCACACCAAATTAAAGCGAATATTGCTCGGCTACAAGGTCAATATGCTCAGGCCGAACAAGGCTATTTAACGGCGCTGAGCCTGTGGCCACAATACCCGCAAGCACAATTAAACTTAGCCATATTATTAGAGCTGTATCGCGGTAAGTTACTGCAGGCACGCCAATACTACATGGCTTATTTGGCCAATCAGCCCAATGATGAACAAGCCAAACGCTGGCTGGCAGGTGTTGACATCAAAATTCAACGCGCAGAGTTAACACCAGACGACACAAATGGAGCAGAGTAAATGAAGCGCTTAAACATGGTTTATGCCACATCTTGTCTTTGCAGCGCCATGGTGTTGCTTGGGGGTTCTGCACAGGTGGTTGCCAATGATGCATCAGCAACACAACAAACAACACAAGCAAACAAGCCAGTTGTCATCGAAAGCCAGGTCACTGGTTCACAAGAGCAACCTAAAGTGCTGTATATCATGCCCTGGCAAGGGATCACCACGCCAATAGAGATCAACAACAAAGACATGCGGCTTACCCTGCCTGAATTTAAACCCATTAACCCTAAGGCATTTAGGCAACAAGTCAGAGATTTTGCCAGCAGCCAACAAAACGAGAAATAACCAGCACAACACCAATAGTCAACACAAGCACTGAGTCAGCCAATACAAAATAACAGAACCTAAGTCGCCAACAATGCCATGGGTTCAACACAAAAAAATAGAAGGAACATCACATGAGTTTTACCGACCATATCATTGCGTTTTTACAAAATGGCGGCCCATTTATCTACCCTATCGCCTTAGTGTTAGTGGTCGGTTTAGCCATTACCATTGAACGCTGGTTATATTTAAGCTCAGCGCATCGCACTAACCAAAAAGCCTTTTCGTTGATTAAAAGTGCCCTCAAAACCGGCGACATCAATACCATTAGCCAACACGCACAAAATCATAAAGCACCAGTGTTTGATGTATTACAGTCAGGTATTGCCCGTATATCAAGTGCCAGTCGCCGCGAAGATGTTGAATACGCCATGGAAGAAACCGTCATGGAATACATGCTGCGCCTTGAAAAACGCACTCCCTTTATTGCCACACTGGCTAATATCGCAACGTTACTCGGGCTACTCGGTACCATCATGGGCCTCATTGCCGCTTTCTCGGCCGTAGCCAGCGCCGACCCTGCTGAAAAAGCCAACTTATTGTCATCGAGTATTTCGGTAGCAATGAACACCACCGCATTTGGTTTGATCACCGCTATCCCACTGATTTTATTTCACTCAAGCCTGCAGACTAAAACGGCCACCATAGTTGACTCAATTGAAATGGCAGGTATCAAACTGCTTAATTCGTTGTCATTTAAGCAGCAAACGGATAACAACCGAGGCTAATGAGTATGAGACGCCACCGTCGCCCCAATACCCAAGACGCAGAACTGGATATCACCTCATTCATGAACTTGATGATTGTGCTAGTACCAGTGTTACTGCTGAGTTTGGTGTTCTCACAAGTGCGTATTTTAAATCTGCAATTGCCGGTTTTGTCTGAGGCTGAACAAGCCCAAGATGAGCAAGAACCTAAAATACTCGAACTTGTGATCACCCCTGCTCGCCTGGAATTAAATTACCCAGCAGGCATGTCGCTAAAACGCTTTGATGTCACAGACGAAGGTTACGACTTTGCTGCGCTGTCTGTGTACCTGCAAGACTTAAAGCTGACCTTTCAGCAGCAAGGAATCGAAAAAAACGACATCGTATTACTGCTCGACCCAGCCATCGACTATCAAACCATAGTGTCGGCCATGGACACAGTGCGCTCGTTCAAAGCCGTGGTTGCGGCTAATTTAGTTGATGCTGAGTTGTTTCCTATGATCTCGCTTGGTGATGCTCCCGCGGCCAGTGACTCAGGCTCACCGCAGGCTAATGGACAAGCAGTAGGAGCCAAGCAATGATGAAGCAATCGGCCAGAAGCCGCAGATTAGTAAAACATCACAAACGCTTAAAGGCGGGTAGCAAGCTTAATCTTGTCGCCTTAATGGATATTTTCACGATTTTGGTGTTTTTCTTAATTGTGAACCAGTCTGAAGTGCGCGTATTGCAAAATATTGAAAAGATCAGCTTGCCAGTCTCTGTGGCTGACACCTTGCCCGTTGAAAACCTGGTCATCAGCGTCATCGCCGACACTGTGTTAGTACAAGAGCGGGCTATTTGGCAAAAAAGTGAAAATGGACAAGGGTTAACTGAACAAGAAAACCCTGAGTTTATTCAAACCTTAACCACCGAACTCACCTACCAAGCCAGTAAACGTATCGAGCTGACGGAAACCGAACAACAAAACGGCCGAGCGGTCACTATTATTGGCGATGCCGCAACACCTTATGTGGTGTTAAAACAAATAATGGCCGCCTGTGCAGCAACGGGATACCGTGATATTTCGTTAGCGGTTGAACAACAAGCAAAGCAAGCTAATGGTGAGGGCTAATATGACAACAGCAAGCTTTCACCCGCATCAAACTACTCATAGCTTTAATGATTTAGGCGACTTATTTAAACCCAGCAAACAAGACAAACTGTTTAAACTGATTTTGTGGGCCTTGCTGTTGGTTTATTTGGTGTTTGCCGTTGTGGTGCCCATGCTTGAACAAGTTGAACTGCCACGTGAAGTGAAAGAGCAGGTACCGCCGCAATTGGCCAAAATCATCTTGCAAGAAAAGCAGCTACCGCCACCGGTCAAACCTGAGGTGAAGCCTCCAGAGCCTATGCCTGAGCCCGAACCCACTCCGCCAGAAGACAAGGTGGTAGAAAAGCCGATAGAGCCAGTGGTAAAACCTCAAGTGGTGCAACCAACAACCCGTGAGGCCGCTAAAGAAAAAGCCAGCACATCAGGCTTAGCCGCCATGAAAGATGAGCTATTTTCGATGCGCGACGCTTTTGATGTTACCCCAACGGCGCAGCGTAAACTTGAGCAAACCACCAGCCAAGAGGTTAAAGTAAAACGTGACCTACTTGCCGGAGCCGCTAATAAACAAACCGACAGTTTGGCAAAATCAACCATTAGCCAAACAGTGTCATCTGGCTCGCTAAGCGGTAACGAAACCCAGCAAATTCGTCTGGCAAAAGAAGAAGTGTTAGCCAGCCAAGGCGCCGTGGCAGAAAAGGCCAGTCAAGCAAGTCAGGGAGGGCAACGTTCTGAAGCGGCACTGAGGAGAACATTAGAGGCTAATAAGTCGCGGCTTTATTCGCTCTACAATCGTGCGCTTAGAAAAGATCCGTTCTTAAAAGGTAAAGTGATGTTTGAAATTGTCATTCAACCTAATGGCAGTATTAGCAAGGTGAGCATTAAATCAAGTGAGTTAAATGATGCTAAATTAGAGCGTCAATTAACCTTGGTGCTCCGTTCAATCACCTTCCCGGCTGAAAACGTGGCGGTCATGACCACGATTTGGGCCATTGACTTTTTCCCAAGCTAAATGAGCATAAAAAGCATACCAATCAGGATAAATAAGTGATCAGAGATTGCGTCGGAAAAATCGCTTAGCACAAGGCTGAAATTGCAGCGAGCGAGTTGTTCTAGAACAACTCGTCTAACGAGGTGATAAGCGATGCTAACCAGTAAAAGATCACATTTTTGTGCTGATTGCTATTAACAGCAGCAATAAAAGACCTGCTGTTAATAGCAATGCTCATCAAAAGCCAGCGCAATCATGTAGCAACCTATAGCTGATTTGCCATCAATCAGGTCAGAAAAAGCGCCCCAGTGCCAAGGTGTTTTAACGCAAAAAGGTCAATATATGGCCTTTAAATGCTTCTGGTAAATAGTCTGTGTGTAACGGTTTTTGTTGGGCAGAGCTAAAACCTAATGCAATCATTCTGGTCGACAGCTTATTTTTTTTGCCTCGGCCGGGGTCTACTAAAATCACTTCACAAGTATCATTTGCATGGGCATTAATAAAGTTAGCTAACAACTCAACATGCTCATCTTCGTAGAGTAAATCGCTGCCAATAATTAAATCAAACAAACCTAAATGATCTTGATTACTGGCCCAATCAGCTTGTTCGTAACTAATCGGTTTATCTTGATTAAGCTCAGTATTACGCAATAAAAACTTACCCACTTCAGGATGGTAATCTGTTGCGGTTATGTCGGCATGCCTTTTGTTCAATAACAAACTGCTCAGAGCCATGCCGCAGCCAATTTCAAGAATGCGTTTACTGCCTGTATGGTATCCCTCAATATGATGGGCAAGCACCAAACTAGAGGGCCAAACAACACCAAAAAGCGGCCAAGTAGCTGACGATATGCCCAGCTTTTCAGCTATACCATCTGGATCAGAAAACTCTTGCTTATCACGTAAAGTGCACAGGTGAATATCAATGTTACCAAACTCAACTGTTTGGTAGCTTAAGCGTAAATGTGTCATTTGCAGGCCTAGTTGTCGTGCTCGGCCAAGTATCGGGGATAAGTGACAAAACGTAAGACTGACCAAACTATAGTAATCTGACCAAAAGACAATCTATTTATCTAATATTGCGCCAATTATTACGTCACTAAGTAACAACACTAAGGCACTTGCATCATCACTCAGCCATCCGGTCACATTCTTTTTAGTCTCGGGTGATTGTATCGAAGTGAAACCTCAGGTAACCTGCTTGTTCTTAATACACATAAATGGATATTTAGCTAACTTGAACGAGTCTTGAGAGCCAACGTCCCGTTAGATTATTTGGAACCCCTGTCTAGATGACAAAAAAGATAAATTCACATCCAGCACCCAATCACAATGGGGTTCGGCCACGTCCCAAAACGGTAAAACACCGTAATGCGACCACAACGCCACAGATGCGCCAATTTATTCAGCAATCCGAATATAGCGTGAGCCAATTAGCTAAAATCCTTAACATCAGTGAAGCCACTGTGCGTAAATGGCGTAAACGTAACTCAATTGATAATACGCCCAACACACCGCATAAACTCAACACCACCCTAACGCCAATGCAAGAATATGTCGTGGTTGGTTTGCGTTATCAGCTCAAAATGCCGCTAGACAGGTTGTTAAGCATTACTCAACAATTTATTAACCCTAATGTGTCCCGCTCAGGCCTGGCCCGATGCTTAAAACGTCACGGCGTGTCTAAACTCGACGAAGTAGATAGCGCATTTGTACCTGAGCGTTATTTCAATCAGTTGCCCATTACCCAGGGCACAGACGTAGTAACCTATGCCGTCAACCCACAAACTCTGGCAGACACCTTAGCCATAGCCAGTGTCGATAATGTGGTGCAAGTTGAGTCATTAAGCATTCCCAAGCAATACAGTCCAAAACAAGCTTACTCAGTATTGCTTGGCCTTGATGCAGACACAGACTGGGTCTACTTAGACATTTATCAAGACAGCCATACCCAAGCGAGCAATCGTTATATGGCTTATGTACTTAAGCACGGCCCGTTTCATTTACGAAAATTATTAGTACGTAACTATCACACTTTTCTTGCTCGTTTTCCCGGAGTAAGTCAGTCAGCTGCCAATGCGGCTGAATCCCAACATCAGATAGCTGAACCTCAGTTATCAAACGGAGACTCAAATGAGCCAATCCAGTCATCAAGATAAACGCCTCAACAAGCGCTTAAAAGACATGCCTGTCGCCATCGTCGGTATGGCGAGCATATTTGCCAATTCGCGTTACCTGAATAAATTTTGGGATTTAATCAGCGAAAAAATCGATGCCATTGTCGATATTCCAGACAGTCACTGGAACGCCGACGATTACTACGATGCCGATAAATCTGCGCCAGATAAAAGCTATTGTAAGCGTGGCGGTTTTTTACCTGAAGTTGATTTCAATCCAATGGAATTTGGCCTGCCGCCTAATATTTTAGAATTAACCGACACCTCGCAATTATTGTCATTGGTCGTTGCCAAAGAAGTGTTAGCCGACGCAGGCGTTGATGCACAATACGATACCGACCGCATCGGTATCACCCTTGGTGTGGGCGGCGGCCAAAAAATTAACCACAGTTTAAGCAGTCGCTTGCAATACCCGGTACTAAAAAAAGTATTCAAAAACAGCGGGATTAGTGACGCAGACAGCGAAATGCTGATTAAAAAGTTTCAAGACCAATATATCCACTGGGAAGAAAATTCATTCCCGGGGTCGCTTGGCAACGTAATTGCTGGGCGTATTGCTAACCGTTTTGACCTAGGCGGCATGAACTGTGTTGTCGATGCCGCTTGTGCAGGCTCACTTGCTGCCATGCGTATGGCGATTACCGAACTGGTTGAAGGGCGCAGTGACATGATGATCACTGGCGGTGTGTGTACCGACAACTCGCCGTCAATGTATATGAGCTTTTCAAAAACCCCAGCGTTTACCACTAACGACACTATCCAACCTTTTGATATCGACTCAAAAGGCATGATGATCGGCGAAGGCATTGGCATGATCGCCATAAAGCGCCTTGACGATGCTGAACGTGATGGCGATAAAATTTATGCGGTAATTAAAGGTATTGGCTCATCATCTGACGGTAAATTTAAGAGCATTTATGCTCCAAGGCCAGAAGGCCAGGCTAAAGCATTAAAACGCGCTTACGACGACGCAGGCTTTGCGCCGCACACTGTCGGCCTTATTGAAGCGCACGGTACAGGCACCGCAGCAGGTGATGTGGCTGAGTTTAACGGCTTAAAGTCAGTATTTGCTGAAGATAATGACGCTCAACAGCATATTGCACTTGGCTCGGTCAAGTCTCAAGTCGGTCACACTAAGTCTACCGCTGGCACAGCCGGAGTCATTAAAGTGGCCTTGGCGTTGCACCACAAAGTATTGCCACCAACGATTAACGTCAGCAAACCACACCCTAAGCTGGGCATCAGTGATTCACCGTTTTATCTTAATACCGAAACGCGTCCTTGGTTACCTCGCCCTGACGACACCCCACGCAGAGCAGGTATCAGCTCGTTTGGCTTTGGTGGTACTAACTTCCACATTGTATTAGAAGAATATCGCCAAGATCATGCCCGCAATGACAAATATCGTCAACGCACGGTGCCGCAAAGCTTGCTGATAAGTGCAGATAACAAGGCTGAACTGCAAGGTAAACTGACTCAATTGCAAGCAGAGGTTAATGCGATTGATATCAGCCAGGCGAACGCCCAAGAGTTGGCACTGCAAAAGCTTGGGCAACGTTTTGCTATTGCTCAAGTTGCGCCAACATCGGCCCGATTAGGCTTAGTTGTGGCCTCAATTGCCGACCTAACTGTGCAGCTCACTCAAGCCCTTAACCAGTTAACCAACAATGATGCCGATAACTGGCAATTACCCTCTGGCGCAAGTTATCGCAGTGCAAGTTTAGGCAATAACAATACCGCACCTAAGGTGGCAGCCTTGTTTGCAGGCCAAGGGGCACAATACGTTAACATGGCGACTGAGCTTGCGTGTTTTTACCCTGAAATGCGCCAGCAGTTAATGCAGGCAGACAAAGTGTTTGCCCAGCATAAACAAACGCCATTGTCGCAAATTATGTACCCTATTCCGGCTTTTGAAGCACAAGACATTGCCGCACAACAAGCGGCACTAACCAATACTGCTTATGCCCAAAGCGCCATTGGTGCCGTAAGCATGGGCCAATATACACTATTCACTCAAGCTGGTTTTAGCCCTGACATGGTCGCCGGCCACAGTTTTGGTGAGCTATCTGCCTTGTGTGCAGCGGGGGTGATTAGCCAAGCTGATTATTATCAATTGGCCTTTGCTCGCGGTCAGGCCATGGCTGCCACGCCCGCCGATCAAGACCCTGGCGCCATGTACGCCATTATTGTGCCGCCACAAGCAACTGAGCAAGGTGTAAACCAGCTTGAAAGCTGTATTAGTGCCTTTGATGGCGTAAAAGTGGCTAACTACAATGCACCAACACAATTGGTGATTGCAGGCCCAACTGAAGCTTGCGCAGAGGCAGCTAAAGCCGTTACTGCTGAGTTAGGGTTTAAAGCCATTGCATTACCGGTATCAGGCGCATTCCATACACCATTAGTGGGCCATGCTCAGCAGCCTTTTGCTAAGGCCATTAGCAAGGTTAAATTTGCTAAGCCTAAAGTGGCGTTGTTCGCCAACGGTACTGGCAAGCTTTACCCAAGTAATGGTAAAGCCATTCAAACCGCCTTTAGCGAGCATATGCTGCAGTCGGTACGCTTTAGTGAGCAATTGGTTGCCATGTATGACGCTGGCGCCCGAGTATTTGTTGAGTTTGGGCCAAAAAATATTTTACAAAAACTGGTTGAGGCAACGTTAGGTAACAAGCCAGAAACTGTCAGTGTCGTTAGCCTAAACCCTAACCCTAAAGGCAGCAGTGATACTCAATTACGCCAAGCTGCAATCCAATTAGCAGTATTAGGTTTACCACTGTCTGAGGTGGATCCTTACCAAGCACCTATAGCAGAGCTGGCCAACGTGTCGCCAATGAACGTTAAGCTGACAGCACAAAACTACATCAGCCCTGCCACCCAAAGTAAAATGCAAAAATCATTACAACAAGGCCAAGTAACCAGTAAGACGGTCGAAGTGCCTGTTGAGAAAATTGTGGAAAAAATAGTGGAAAAACAAGTGATCAAAACCGAATATGTTGAAGTGCCGAGTACGCCTGCAGCATCTGCGCAAGCGCCTGTTGCTCAAGCGACTACAGCACAGCCAGCACACGCGAGTCAAACAAGTGCACAAGCTAATAACGCCGTCAGCAATGACAGTTTAAGTGCTTTTTTTGCCGCCCAGCAACAAACCGCGACGTTGCATCAGCAGTTTTTAGCCATTCCTCAACAATATGGCGATACGTTTAATAGCTTGATGACAGCCCAGGCGCAAATGGCATCATCTGGAGTTGCGATCCCAGAAAGCTTGCAACGTTCGATGGAGTTATTCCACCAGCATCAGGCGCAAACCCTGCAAAGCCACACCCAATTTTTAACGCTACAGGCGCAAACGAGTCAGGCAGCATTGGCGATGTTACAAGGACAAGCATCTGCAACCCCTGCAACGACGCTTACCAACACCCTTGCAGCTCAACAGATGGTAGCCGCGCCACAAATGGTTACAGCGCCCCAAACACCCGTGATGACTCAAGCTGCGCCAGCGACTGTCACGCCAGCACCGACACCCGCGCCAGTTACTCCAGAGCCTATTGCTCAGGTCGCTCAACCTACAGCCGTTAGCAGTGCATCAACAGGTTTATCAGCAGAAACCGTGCAGCTAACCATGATGACAGTCGTGGCCGATAAAACCGGTTACCCAACCGAAATGCTTGAACTTAGCATGGACATGGAAGCCGATTTAGGTATCGATTCAATCAAGCGCGTGGAGATTTTAGGCACAGTGCAAGATGAATTGCCGGGCCTGCCTGAACTCAGCCCAGAAGATTTAGCCGAGTGTCGCACCCTAGGCGAGATTGTTGATTACATGCAATCAACCCTATCAGCCTCAACTGCGTCAGCAGCAGTTCAAGCGCCAACAATGCAAACAACACCCGCTCAAACATCTGTGCCAACATCAGGCTTAAGCGCACAAGCAGTGCTCAATACCATGATGGCAGTCGTGGCCGATAAAACCGGTTACCCAGCCGAAATGCTCGAGCTCACCATGGACATGGAAGCCGATTTAGGTATCGATTCAATCAAGCGCGTGGAGATTTTAGGCACAGTGCAAGATGAATTGCCGGGCTTACCTGAACTTAGCCCAGAAGATTTAGCCGAGTGTCGCACATTGGGCGAGATTGTAGATTACATGCAATCAACCTTGTCAGCTTCAACTGCGTCAGCAGCGCAAGCAACAGAAGCAGCCCCTGCCCAAGCGTCTAATCAAACATCTGTGCCAACATCAGCGCCAACATCAGGCTTAAGCGCACAAACCGTGCAGCTAACCATGATGACAGTAGTGGCCGATAAAACCGGTTACCCAACCGAAATGCTTGAACTTAGCATGGACATGGAAGCCGATTTAGGTATCGATTCAATCAAGCGCGTGGAGATTTTAGGCACAGTGCAAGATGAATTGCCGGGCTTACCTGAACTCAGCCCAGAAGATTTAGCCGAGTGTCGCACCCTAGGCGAGATTGTTGATTACATGCAATCAACCCTATCAGCCTCAACTGCGTCAGCAGCGCCAGTGACTGCAGCTGTCCAAGCGTCTAATCAAACATCAGCGCCAACATCATTGCCAACATCAGGCTTAAGCGCACAAACTGTGCTCAATACCATGATGACAGTAGTGGCCGATAAAACCGGTTACCCAGCCGAAATGCTCGAGCTCACCATGGACATGGAAGCCGATTTAGGTATCGATTCAATCAAGCGCGTCGAGATTTTAGGTACAGTACAAGATGAATTGCCGGGTTTACCAGAACTCAACCCGGAAGATTTAGCCGAGTGCCGCACATTAGGCGAGATTGTTGACTATATGCAATCTAAATTATCAGTTTCGCCAATCGCATCAACGGCTCAAACATCAGCGCCAGCATCAGGCTTAAGCGCACAAACAGTGCTCAATACCATGATGACAGTAGTAGCCGATAAAACCGGTTACCCAGCCGAAATGCTCGAGCTCACCATGGACATGGAAGCTGATTTGGGTATCGACTCAATCAAGCGCGTGGAGATTTTAGGCACAGTACAAGATGAATTGCCGGGCTTACCTGAACTGAGTCCAGAAGATTTAGCCGAGTGCCGCACATTGGGCGAAATCGTCAGCTATATGCAAGGTCAACTCGGCATGCCTGCTGCGAGCATCACTACTGCGCCAACGCCACCCCTTGTAGACACATCAGCATTACCACCACACAGTGGGGTCGCGCTAAAAAAGTTGCCAGCGGCGGATAAACTAGAAGCATGTTATTCAACAGACAGCTGCATTGTCATCACAGATGACGGTCATAATGCCGGTGTACTTGCTGAAAAACTCCATGCCAAAGGCTTAACCGTCGCTGTTATTCGCAATCCAGACACCATCAGCGTTGCTCACTCACCATTAAGCAGTGACATTAGCAGCTATACACTTAGCAGCATTGATGATGCCGAAATTGCCAAGGTCATTAAGGCAATTACGGCAACGCACCCTATTGCGGGCTTTGTGCATTTACAACCACAGTTTAACGCAAATAGCAAAGATTTAGTCAGTTGTAATGTGGCAGCAAAAGCCGCTGTTGATAACGCCTTTTTATGGGCGAAACATCTGCATGCTGAATTTTCAAAACCACTGCAATCACGCTTAAGTTACGTGACCGTAAGCCGTATTGATGGTGGCTTTGGCTACCTTAATAGCGCAGCACTCAGCAAAGCAGAATTAAACCAAGCAGCCTTGTCTGGGCTAACCAAAACACTAAGCCATGAATGGCCAAATGTATTTTGCCGCGCGCTTGATATCGCCAATGACATTGACGCCAAAACCTTTGCCAATGCCATTATTGCTGAGCTGTTTGATGTTAATGCTGCAGCGCCCAATGCTAAACGGCTTACCGAAGTGGGCATAAGCCCGCAAGGGCGCGCAACATTGGTTGCAGCAAAAACCGACACCTCGCACTACCCTGCTGCAGTGTTAACCCAACAAGACACACTATTAGTCACTGGTGGCGCAAAAGGTGTCACGTTTGAATGTGCACTCACCTTAGCCAAGCAATGCCAATCGCACTTTGTACTTGCCGGTCGCAGTCAGCACCTAGGTAAAAACATGCCAGCTTGGGCCCAAGGCAAACAAGCCTCAGAGCTTAAAGCTGCCGCCATTAGTTACATTCAATCCCAAGGCGAAAAACCCACACCAAAGCAAATTGATGCCTTAGTGTGGCCAGTACAAAGTAGCTTAGAGATTGACCGAGCCTTAAGCGCATTTACTCAAGTGGGCGCCAGTGCCCAATATGTGGCAATGGATGTTAGCAACCCAGATGCCGTTAAAGCCGCACTTGCAGCATTAACCGATACTAACGGTAAAAACCGAGTCATCAATGGCGTCATTCATGGCGCGGGGGTATTGGCAGATAAACACATTCAAGACAAAACATTGGATGAACTAAATCGGGTGTACAGCACCAAGGTGACTGGCGTAGCAAGTATCATTAACGCACTTGATCCACAGCACATCAAGTTAGTCGCTATGTTCTCGTCGGCGGCTGGGTTTTATGGCAACACAGGTCAAAGCGACTATGCGATGTCGAATGAAATTCTCAATAAAACCGCATTAAAATTGGCCGCCCAATTACCCCAAGCCAAAGTCATGAGCTTTAACTGGGGCCCGTGGGATGGTGGCATGGTGAGCTCAGCGCTGAAAAAGATGTTTGTTGAACGTGGTGTATACGTAATTCCACTGCAAGCAGGCGCTAACTTATTTGCTCACAGCTTATTAAGCCCGCAAAGCGTGCAGATGCTGATTGGTTCAGACATGCAAGGCTCGGCCACACAGGATACAACTGCAAAAAAGCCTAATGCGAACACTTTGCCACACGCAGAGGGTTCGCTGACGTTTTCTGCACCATATTTGGCTGCTGACACCCAAACCGTTACGGTGACTCGGGTACTGCAACCTAATGAGCTTGTATTTGTAAACGATCACCGCATTGCCGGCAACCCAGTGTTGCCAACAGTGTGTGCGATTCAGTGGATGCGTGAAACCGCGCAAACCTTGTGCCATGTGCCAGTGAGTATTGCTGACTATAAATTGCTTAAAGGGATTATTTTTGACACCGACCAAGCCCATTTACTGCAACTGCAACTCACCCAAACTGGCGCGGGCTTGAACGCGCTAATCTCAAGCAGGACGTTAAATGAGCCAGACGCAGCGATGAAGCCACAATATCAAGCAACATTAGTCGTCAATGACGCGCTAACGCCCACCGCGGTTGCTCAGTCATCGTTACCGGCAACCGTGCTGCAAAAACTAGCGCAGATACCCGCAATACACGCTGGCAACACCTTGTATCAAAACGGCACCTTGTTCCATGGGCCGCGTTTGCAGGGTATTAAGCAAGTATTGAGCTTTGATGATGAGCAACTCGTGTGTCAGGTTCAGTTAGCGCAAATTAACCCTAACGACTGTCCAGGCTTTGCACCGTCGGCAGTCTCCGGTGGTAGCCAAATATTTGCCGAAGACTTGCTATTGCAGGCCATGTTGGTTTGGGCAAGGCTTAAATACGATGCCGCCAGTTTGCCATCATCAATGGGGCAATTTATCACTGTGGCGCCATTTGCTAGCGGCGATCAGGGCTACATTCAACTTGAGGTGATAAAACACAGCGGCAGAATGCTCGTGGCCAATGTGAGCTTGTACCATCAAGATGGACGTTTAAGCTGTCAAATGCGTGAGGCTAAAATCACCATTAGCAAAACGCTGAATCAGGCCTTTATTAATCAGCATGAGAATCAGCATGAGAATGAGCATGAGAATCAGCCTGCAAACCAGCACAGCAAGGACAGTGTGTGACCCTTTCAGTCAATGCGATGTCCGCAGACCAACAAGCTGCGTTAACAGCTGTTCTCAAACAGCAACAAGCCAAGCCTATGCGCTTGGCCTTGTTGTTGGCTGCACCTAATACCAAACCAGCAAACTATTTATCCCTCTCAGAACTGGCGGTAGACTATCAAGCGATAGGCACTCAGACGTTAGAAGCTGTGCTGATCAACGCGGCAAGCCTGCTTGGCAATCAGCAGTGCGATATTGTAAGTTTGGGCAATAAACTGTGGATTATGCCGGCAATCACTGCGGCTAAAAACGGCTTACATGCTCATGCTTATTTAAACGCAATAGGCTGTGGTGACAACAGCGAACAAGCGATTAATCAGGCACTGGTTCATGCCAAAAGACAACATACTCAACCTCAAGTGGTAGAGTTAACTCAGGCTAATAATGCACTCAATGCACTCATCGCACTGATTAACGACATTACCTGTAGACGTATACCCAACAGTCAAGACTATTGGTTTACACCAGCCCACCAAAGTCGCGTGGCCAGCTTGTGTTACCCAAGTAACATCGGTGTACTCGCGCTCGTGTTCACTCAGGGCAGTCAATTACTGAGTGCTAAACCATTATTGGCCGCAAACCGCTTAATGTTGCCACTATCAGCACAAAATATTGCCCAGTTACACACACGATTAACGTCCCTTTGCGACGCATTAAGCAAGCCATGCGATGAGCTAGGCCTGCTTAAATTTATCCACCAACAATGGCAACAATACCAATCGCAAGCGCCTTATGCCTTGGTATTAATGGCGACCTGTCAAAGCGGTTTACAACAAGAAGCATCTGCCATGCTTGAGACACTTGATACTCAACAAACTCAAAACGCCTCAACGCTTAACAACACAAGCTTTCACTACAAAACACCTGCAGGCAGTTGCTTTACCGCTTCACCATTAGGTGCCAAAGGGCTCAGTTTTGTCTACCCAGGTGTCGGCACGGTTTATCCGCAAATGTTTAGCCAGCTCGGTCATGTGTTCCCTCACGTTTTTGCCAAGTTAGAGGCTGAGGGCAACCTCCCCGCAATGCTGCAAACTCAAGCCATTTATGCCACTCAAGAAAAAACCAATAGCCACATGAGCCTGAGCGAGCTTGCCATTGCCGGTGTGGGCGCAAGTTATATGCTCAGTAAAATATTGCAGGATGAATTTGCCATTACCCCAGCATTCGCCCTTGGGTACTCAATGGGCGAAGCCGCCATGTGGGCCAGTTTAGGGGTATGGCATGCACCACACCACTTAATTAACGCCACCCAAAACAGCAGTATTTTTAATCAAGACATTGCTGGCGAACTGCGTTGTGTCAGACAAGCCTGGCAATTAACCAATGATCAACCCATAGTGTGGAACAGCTTTGTGACCCGCGCCTCGGTTGCCGAAATCAGGCCGCATTTAGCCAATTACCCACGTGTTCATATTGCCATTATTCAGGGCGACAGCTTAGTGTTAGCCGGCTGCGAAGAAAGCATTAAAGCCTTACTAAAACAAGCCGGCAAACGCGGTATTGCCGCCAATCGAGTCACTGCAATGCATACCCCAGCAGCACTTAATATTGTTGACGATGTAAAACAGTTTTACTTACAGCCTCTAGCCGCAGCCTTGCCGACAGCCACTCAGTTTTTATCGGCCGCCCAAACACAGCCAGTTGAATTAACATCCCATGCTATTGCCAAGTCAATTGCCGACACCTTTTGCCATCCACTGGATTTTAGCCAGCTTATCAAGCAGTCGATTAGTCAGGGGAGTCGCTTATTTGTTGAGGTCGGTGCCGACAGGCAAACCGCCACCTTAATCGATAAAATTATTGGCCAACAAACAAGCCAGGTACAAGCGCAGGCATTAGCCGTTAATGCTAAAGGCGCTGACGACATCAGCAGTTTATTAAAATGTTTAGCCCAGTTAATGACCCACAGAGTGCCGATGTCATTAACCCCGTTTATTCATAGTCTACAAGACGTAATTAACGACACATTATTCATCGATACCAAGCATTCACCTCTTGTTTTTAGTGACACTTTATCAGAAGGAGAACCTCATTGAGTTCTCAAGCTACTCCCAAAATAGCCATTGTAGGCTTAGCCAATCAATACCCTGATGCCGATACTCCAGCAAGGTTTTGGCAAAATTTAATTGATAAAAAAGACTCTCGTAGCCAAATTAGTGCGCACAAACTCAATGCATCCCCAAGCGACTATATTGGTGTTCAAGGGCAGTCTGACCGTTTTTATTGTGATAAAGGCGGCTATATTCAAATTTTTAGCTTTAATCCCAATGGTTACCGTATCAACACCAGTGCCTTTGAAGGACTAGACGACAGCTTTTTATGGGCTACCGATACCGCACGTAATGCCTTAGCCGATGCCGGGATTAACGACCTAAACCACCCCTGTTTGCAGCGCACCGGCATTGTCATGGGCACTTTGTCGTTCCCAACGGCAAAGTCAAACCAATTGTTTGTGCCGCTGTACCACAGCGTGGTCGAAAAAGCCTTACAAACCAAATTACAGCAACCTCATTTTGTGCTGCAAGATTTTGGCTTGTCGCCCCAAACAGAGCAATACAATTGGCGCAATGGCGCAGTGGCTCACAATGCCTCTAAGCTCGTGGCTGATGCCCTAGGGCTTGGCGGCGCGCAATTAAGCCTAGACGCCGCCTGCGCAAGTTCAGTTTACGCATTAAAACTCGCCTGTGATTATTTGCACACGGGCAAAGCCGACATCATGCTGGCTGGCGCAGTTTCGGGCGCAGATCCCTTTTTTATCAATATGGGATTTTCAATTTTTCATGCCTATCCAGACCATGGTATTTCTGCGCCGTTTGACAGCAACAGTAAAGGCTTGTTTGCCGGTGAAGGCGCTGGTGTATTAGTGCTTAAGCGCCTTGAAGATGCCCAGCGCGATGGCGACCATATCTATGCCCTCGTAAGCGGCATTGGTTTATCAAACGACGGTAAGGGCCAGTTTGTGCTCAGCCCCAACAGCAAAGGCCAAGTACAAGCCTTTGAGCGAGCCTATCGCGAAGCTGCGGCATTTGACTCAAGCATTACCCCTGCTAGCATTGAAGTGATTGAATGCCATGCCACAGGAACACCATTAGGCGACAAAGTTGAATTAACCTCAATGGAGCGTTTTTTTGAAGGCAAACTCAATGGCAGTGCCACACCGTTAATTGGCTCGGCTAAATCAAACCTCGGGCATTTGCTTACTGCCGCGGGTATGCCTGGCATCATGAAAATGATCTTTGCCATGCGCGAAGGTTTACTACCACCGAGTATTAATATCAGCGCACCTATCGCCTCACCTAATGGCTTATTTGGTCAGGCAACCTTGCCAAGCGAGGTGCAACCTTGGCCAGATAAAGCAGGTAACAACTCACGCCATGCGGGTGTATCAGTATTTGGCTTTGGTGGCTGTAACGCGCATTTGCTATTAGAGTCCTACTCTGACACAGCGGTAACATCGTCAACGCCAACGCAATTAGTTAACGCCAGTGAGCAACCCATGCACATTACCGGTATGGCAGCTCATTTTGGCCAATGCAGCAGTATTAATCAGCTGGCTGAGCGTATTCGCGCCAAGCAACACTTGTTTACACCATTGCCCACTCAACGCTGGAAAGGCATTAACAAGCATCCAGAACTGTTGACCAAATATGGTTTAGAGCAAGTGCCACAAGGGGCTTACATTGATCAATTCGATTTTGACTTTTTACGCTTTAAAGTGCCGCCTAATGAAGACGATCGATTAATTTCGCAGCAGCTGTTATTAATAAAAGTCGCCGACGAAGCCATTGTAAACGCCAAGCTTAATCCTGGCAGTAAAGTGGCCGTGTTAGTGGCCATGGAAACCGAACTTGAGCTACATCAATTTCGTGGCCGCGTGAACTTACACAGCCAGCTTGCGCAAAGCCTAGCCACCCAGGGTATTGAGCTCAGTGACGATGAATACCAAGCGCTAGAAGCCATCGCCATGGACAGCGTGCTCGATGCGGCCAAACTAAACCAATACACCAGCTTTATTGGTAATATTATGGCGTCGCGGATTTCGTCATTGTGGGACTTTAACGGCCCCGCCTTTACGATTTCGGCCGCTGAACAATCGGTTAATCGCTGTATTGATGTGGCGCAAAACTTATTTGCCATGGGCTCACTGCAAGAGCCTCTCGATGCAGTCATTATTGCTGCGGTTGATTTGTCTGGCAGTATTGAAAACGGTTTGCTTAACAGTGCTAACCTTAAGTCAGCAGGCTTACAAACCAATAACGTTCAAATTGGTGAAGGTGCTGGCGCCATTGTATTACAGCAAACGCACCTCAACGACAGCTACGCCAGTATTAATAGCGTGCAGTTTGCTAAGCAAGAACAGGTCACACTAAAGCAAGCCTGCGATATCAATGAACTCAATATCGCTCCGCTTTGCCAACAGTCAGATTTGGGGCAGCAGTTAACTCGCCAATTGGCTCAACTTGCTGACGCCAGCAGCATATCAAGCGTACAACCTTTGCTTGGGCACACGTTTGCCGCCTCTGGCATGGCAAGTTTGCTCAATGCACTGATCCAAAGCCAGCAACTACAACAAGCTGACATCAGTGCGCAGGTGATCAGCGCCAGTGAAAACCAATACTCTCGCATTGGTTTATCGCTTAATACCTCACAGCAACAGGCCCTTGCTAACCGCTTAACCCAGCCGCTTACAGAGCAACTGACAAAAAGCGCCAAGCTGAGTTTAATTAAACAAGTGAGTTTAGGTGGCCGCGATATCTATCAACATATTGTCGACACGCCAGTTGCCGCCATCGACAAAATGATTAGCCAATGCGCGTCGATTAAGCGCGATACCGTGCAACAAGCCCCAACAAACATGAATATAAACGAGCCGACTATGCCCGTAAGCCATTTTGCACCACCCCCTGGCACGCCGGGGCAAACACCAAACAACACTCATTCGACTCAAGCAACTAGCCAGGCCATTCCACCTGCACACTTAACGGCTTTTGAGCAAAACCAATGGCTGGCACAACAAGCCCACCTCGCATTTTTAGCCAGCCGTGAGGCAGGCTTAAAAGTCGCCGATAACTTGTTAAAATCACAACTCGCCTCAATAACGTCAGCTGCAACAGCGCAAACAATAGCACCCGCGTTAACTGCCAAAGTGCCAGCTGAGCATTACGTTAAACCACAATCGGTACTGGCAGAACGTAAACCTAACCATGCGCAGGTTCCGACTTACAACGCACCGTTCCCGGCAGATAAACCCTGTATTTGGAACTATGCCGATTTAGTGGAATATGCCGAAGGCGATATCGCCAAGGTGTTTGGCCCAGACTACGCCATTATCGACAGCTACTCGCGGCGCGTGCGCTTACCCACCACCGACTATTTACTGGTGTCGCGAGTCACCAAACTTGATGCAACCATAAATCAATACAAACCTTGCTCAATGACCACAGAGTACGACATCCCTGTTGATGCACCGTATCTGGTTGATGGTCAAATCCCTTGGGCAGTTGCAGTTGAGTCGGGCCAGTGCGATTTAATGTTAATTAGCTATTTAGGCATCGATTTTGAAAACAAAGGCGAGCGGGTGTACCGTTTGCTTGATTGCACGCTTACCTTCTTGGGCGATTTACCACGCGGCGGCGACACCTTACGCTATGACATTAAAATCAACAACTTTGCCCGCAATGGCGACACCTTATTGTTTTTCTTCTCGTACGAATGTTTTGTCGGCGACAAGATGATTTTAAAAATGGATGGCGGTTGTGCGGGCTTCTTTACCGACAAAGAATTAGCCGATGGTAAAGGGGTTATCCAAACAGAAGATGAAATTAAGCTGCGTCAGCAAGTGCTTAACAACCCAAATAAACCGACGTTTACTCCTTTGCTAAACTGTCAGCAAACAGCGTTTGATTATGGCCAAATTCATCATTTATTAACCGGCGATATTGGCAGCTGCTTTGGCGGCGCACACGTGAGCCACCAGCTGCAAACGGGCATGCAAAAATCGCTGTGTTTTGCCTCAGAAAAGTTCTTAATGATCGAGCGCGTAAGCAACTTACAAATCCATGGCGGCACCTGGGGCCTAGGGTTAGTTGAAGGCCACAAACAATTAGCGCCAGACCATTGGTACTTCCCGTGTCATTTTAAAGACGATCAGGTGATGGCCGGCTCATTAATGGCTGAAGGCTGTGGCCAATTATTGCAGTTCTTTATGTTGCACATTGGTATGCATACCTTAGTTGAAAACGGCCGTTTCCAGCCGCTCGAAAATGCCTCACAAAAAGTACGTTGCCGTGGCCAGGTATTACCACAACACGGCGAGTTAACTTACCGAATGGAAGTCACCGAAATCGGTACTTCGCCGCGCCCATACGCCAAAGCCAATATTGATATTTTGCTCAATGGCAAAGTGGTGGTCGACTTCCAAAACCTTGGGGTGATGATAAAAGAAGAAGCCCAATGCACTCGCTATTTAAGTCATTCGAGCACGAATGCCAACCTAGGCACCAGTTTCAAGCCAACTAAAGTGGCTGGCACCAACGTCAATAACGCTGTCAGCCAGCAAGATGCCGCCCCGTTAATGGCGAAAATTGCCGACAACAGCGCGCCAACCAACAAAGGGGTTATTCCGCTTAAACACGTTGAAGCGCCGCAAGTCAGTGCTGATTCTAAATACACAAACCGCGTGCCTGATACCCTGCCATTTACGCCGTATCACATGTTTGAGTTTGCCACTGGCGATATCGAAAAATGCTTTGGACCAGACTTTAGCATCTATAAAGGCTTAATCCCGCCGCGCACCCCATGCGGTGATTTACAGCTGACCACTCGGGTAATCGACATTAACGGTAAGCGCGGCGAGCTGAAAAAACCGTCATCCTGTGTAGCTGAATACGAAGTGCCCGCAAATGCATGGTATTTTGCTAAAAACAGCCACCCAGCGGTGATGCCTTATTCGGTGTTAATGGAAATATCACTGCAACCCAATGGCTTTATTTCTGGCTACATGGGCACAACGTTAGGCTTCCCTGGGCAGGAGTTGTTTTTCCGTAACCTAGATGGTCACGGCACCTTGTTACGCCATGTGGATTTACGCGGCAAAACCATTGTTAATGACTCACGCTTATTATCTACCGTGATTGCTGGCAGCAATATTATTCAAAACTTTACCTTTGATTTAAGTGTCGATGGCGAGCCGTTTTACACTGGCGGCGCTGTATTTGGCTACTTTAAAGCTGACGCGCTTAAAAACCAGCTTGGCATCGATAACGGTAAAATCACTCAGCCCTGGCATGTCGACAATAATGTTGCTGCCGACACCATTGTCAATTTACTCGATAAGCAATCGCGGCTGTTTAATGCGCCAGCGCACCAGCCACATTACCGCTTAGCCGGTGGCCAACTTAACTTTATCGACACCGCTGAAATCGTCAATAACGGCGGCAAGTATAAGCAGGGCTATTTAGCTGCATCACGCACCATTGACCCAAGTGATTGGTTTTTCCAATTCCATTTCCATCAAGATCCGGTAATGCCAGGGTCATTAGGCGTTGAAGCTATCATCGAGTTAATGCAAACTTACGCGATTACTAACGATTTAGGCGCTGGCTTTACCAATCCTAAGTTCGGCCAGATTTTGTCTGATATAAAATGGAAATACCGTGGCCAAATTAACCCACTGAACAAACAAATGTCGTTAGATGTGCACATCAGTGCCGTCAAAGACGAAAACGGCAAACGCATCATTATTGGCGACGCCAATTTAAGTAAAGATGGTTTACGCATTTACGAAGTAAAAGACATCGCTATTTGTATTGAAGAAGCCTAGCTTTTCAAGGAAAACATAATGACAACCCAATTAAAAAACGAAAAGCTTTCTCCATGGCCTTGGCAAGTGAGCCAGCAGCACGTTAGTTTTGATCCAGCAGGGATCAACAAAAAGCTTAAAGACTTGTCGCAAGCCTGTTATGTGGTCAATGATGCTCAGCAAGGTTTAGGCGTTGCACAGCAAGCTCAAGTGGTGACAGATACCATCACCAATGCTCATGCCCTGCCCGTTAGCGCCTTTGCCCCAGCGCTTGGCACCCAAAGTTTAGGTGACAGTAATTTTCGCCGTGTTCATGGGGTAAAATATGCCTATTATGCTGGAGCCATGGCCAATGGTATTGCTTCTGAAGAGCTAGTTATCGCATTAGGTCAGGCGGGTATTTTATGCTCGTTTGGCGCCGCGGGACTCATTCCCTCGCGCGTTGAGCAAGCCATTAAGCGCATTCAAGCTGCCCTGCCAAATGGGCCCTATGCGTTTAACTTAATCCATAGCCCAAGTGAACCCGCGCTCGAGCGTGGTAGCGTTGAGCTATTTTTAAAACACAAAGTACGCACCGTTGAAGCCTCAGCCTTTTTGGGCTTAACACCGCAAATTGTCTATTACCGCGCAGCAGGGTTAAGCCGTGATGCTCAAGGTGATATTCAAATAGACAACAAAGTTATCGCCAAAATTAGCCGCACCGAAGTGGCAATTAAGTTTATGCAACCAGCCCCGGTAAAAATACTGCAACAACTGGTGGATGAAGGTCTTATTACGCCAGAGCAAATGGCGCTAGCACAATTAGTGCCGATGGCGGATGATATTACCGCTGAAGCCGATTCTGGTGGTCATACCGATAACCGCCCATTAGTGACCTTATTACCCACTATTTTGGCGCTTAAAGATGAAGTACAAGCCAAGTACAATTACAAAACACCCATCCGCGTAGGCGCCGGTGGTGGTGTCGGTACGCCCGATGCTGCCCTAGCAACCTTTAACATGGGCGCAGCATTTATTGTCACAGGTTCAATTAACCAGGCTTGTGTTGAAGCCGGGGCCAGTGAGCATACGCGTAAATTATTGGCCACCACAGAAATGGCCGATGTCACCATGGCGCCAGCAGCCGATATGTTCGAAATGGGTGTTAAACTGCAAGTGGTCAAACGCGGCACCTTGTTCCCGATGCGCGCTAACAAGTTATACGAAATTTACACTCGTTATGACTCAATAGAAGCCATCCCGAGCGATGAGCGTGAAAAACTTGAAAAACAAGTGTTTCGCTCAAGCTTAGATGATATTTGGGCCGGTACAGTGGCGCATTTTAATGAGCGAGACCCTAAGCAAATCGAGCGCGCTAAAGATAACCCTAAGCGCAAAATGGCATTAATTTTCCGCTGGTACCTTGGGCTATCAAGCCGTTGGTCAAACACTGGGGAAACAGGCCGTGAAATGGATTATCAAATCTGGGCCGGACCTGCACTAGGTGCATTTAACGCCTGGGCAAAAGGCAGTTACTTAGACGATTATACTCAACGACATGCTGTCGATTTAGCAAAACACTTAATGCATGGCGCAGCTTACTTAGCACGAGTCAATCTACTTGCCGCACAAGGTGTGAGCCTGCCCGTTGCATTACAACGTTGGCGCCCCGTGGATCAGGTGAAATAGCCTGAGTTCAAGATAAAGGAAGCATAATGAGCGACACACAAAAACTCGATTTTTCAGCGGTAAATGACACCACATCAGCGTCATTCAACCAGCAAAAAAACCTGATAAAACGCATGCTAAAAGGCAACAGCGCCACGTGTACCGACTGCAATAAGCCACTCACATTGCAATTGCCACCCAATAGTAAAAATGCCAAACCAAGCGCAAAAGCGCCTGGCATTTATTGCGCGAAAGGCTGCACTGATATCGAGCTTGATATGGAAGCCGTTGCATTACTGAAATAATGCCAAACTGTACGATGAATGAAAAAAGACCCTCTTTGCTAAGAGGGTCTTTTTGAAAGCATTAATACCATTGCGCCTGAGTAAGTGATATCTCAGCGAGAATTATTAATGCGCAATGGTATAAAGATTAAACGGCTTGCCACTGCTTAACTAACATGGCTTGACCACACAGTTCTACCATCGATTTATCTCCAGACAGCGCTGTTTCAAATACCTCAAACGGCACATTTGGCCACAGACTAATTTCAAACGATGTATTGGCCAAAACAACACCAACGCCTTTTGGGGTACCGGTCATCACAATATCGCCGTCGTTCAAGCTCATAAACTCATTGATGGCAGTAAACATGGCTTGGGGCTGGTAAGTCATTAATTGCTGATGCCCAAGTTGAGTCACCACGTTATCAATGGTTAATTGAAAACACCAATCTTGCTGCGCTGGTGTGATGGGCATAAATTCGCTAAACAATGCAGAACCGTCAAACGCTTTACTGCGCTCCCACGGTAAGCCCTGCTTTTTAAGTTTGCCCTGTAATTCACGCTTGGTCATATCCAGTCCAACACCAACGGCGCTAAATTGACCATCCTTTACCATAAAACACAGCTCGGCTTCATAATGCAGGGGTTCACCCATCTCACTGTTTAAGGTGTCTGTGATGGCCGAATTAGGTTTTAAAAACACCACCATGTCATCGGGAATGTCATTACCCAACTCATGAATATGGTCAACGTAATTACGCCCAATGCAAATAATTTTGGATGGCGTGACAGTCAAGTCACCATTATGTTGCTTAAACACTATTCCTTTTACACTCACATTAACCTCACTTTACATAACGATGGCATGACATATTAAGCACAACATGTAAATAACGATGATTTACACGAAACCGCAATGCTAATCAAACGAATAAATGGCTTCGCAACATTGCTTTACCTTACAACAACAATTACATTTATTTAACAACGCGATAAAAAGTCTTACACAATAAATTTGCTCTGTTTGTACAGCGCTCATAATAAGAGACACTCAATGACCATGTTTACGCTCACGATTAAACAAAAAATTGCTCTGGGATTTGCCTCAATAGGCATCTTATTAATTGCTGGCAGCAGCTTTTTTTACCGTTCACTGAGTAAAATTCAAACCGCGAATAGTAATATTGAAGTATTAGCGGTACCAGTCCAAAACCAATCTACGGCATTACAAATTACCTTGCTGAAAATGGCCAAAACAGAAAGCTTGGCATACTCACAAATAGGCAACGACGATATTGCGATAAGTTTTAAGCAATTTAAGGCTTTGCAGCAAGATTTTTCGAATGCATTAGCGGATTTGTCAACAAAAGTGGCAAACCATCCTCAAATGAATCAAGCCCTCAGCCAGGCAAAAAATGTCTACCAACAATATGCCGATGTCTCTCAAACTATGTTTAGTGCCAAATTGGCCATTGAACAAAGTAAAAATAATTTCAGTTCACTTAAAAAACAATTTGATAATCTTAAAATCGATGCCAGCAACAATATGATCGATCTAGAAATTGTTGAAGCCCCTGCAGGAGAAGAACAATTACTTGAGGCCGTTATCGGTTCAGGAGTTCGTATCGATGACATGCTATTTACCCTAGGCAACACAGTCACCGAGCTTGGTCGTTTAACCACTGCTGAGGCAGTAGAAATACACAAACAAGATGTGGCAATGCTGCTTGGTAACATTACCACTAACACTAACTATCTCAAGCAACAAGCTGCACCGCTGCCTGTTTCACAATTGTTAGCAGACTTCGATGCCAATTTAGCTAAACTCCTGGTGTTAGTCGATGCTCCGGGTGACTTGTACAAAGCACAAATGAAAGTGGTTGAGCAATTTCAGCAAGCAGAATCAAGTTATATAAAATCAAATCAACTATTTGAATCAACAAACCAGCAATTAGATCAGCTTGTTCAACTCGCTAACCAAGGCTTTAACGATATGCAAATGCTTGCAGTCGATGAAGTAACCACAGCAAAAACACTCGCCATTTTAATGGCCGTTGTGTTTGTACTGATGGCAGGCTTTATTTATTACTTCACCTCAAATGCAATGTTAGGCCCATTACAGGCCAGTAATCGAGCCTTGTCGCGTATTGCCAGTGGCGATTTATCGCGGCGCCTAACAAAGCGCAATGACGATGAATTTGGTGAGCTCATGGAAAACATCAATAAATTAACAGATGATCTAACGGGGTTACTGCAAGACATCAATCGAGACGCTCATTTACTTGATGATGCAGCCATTCGCTCGCAAGAACAAAGCCAAAAAATATCCCAATCTGCGGTTGGGCAAATCAGTAATATTGCACAAGCAAAACAACTGGCAGAACAAATACACCACAGCTCTATGACTGTGAATGAGCAAGCATTAGAATCAGAGCAACACGTAAAATTAGCCTCAGTCCAAGGGGCTCAAGTGAAAACTATCGCCAATGATAACCGTGTTCGAATTGATGCTTTGTCAAAGGGCTTGAGGGATTCAGTGAGCATTATGACTAAGCTAAGCCAACACAGCGACAATATTGGAGGTATTTTAACGACCATCAGTGCGATTGCCGATCAAACGAACCTGCTTGCACTTAATGCGGCCATTGAGGCAGCAAGAGCGGGCGAACACGGACGAGGATTTGCGGTAGTGGCCGATGAAGTACGCTCACTTGCTTCACGAACTCAGTTATCTACTGCTGAAATTCAAACAATGATTACTGCACTCCAGCAAGAAACCACCAAAGCGGTCAGTGCCATTTCTCAAGGCCAAAATCAAGCCAATGAATGTGTAGAGCAAAGCCTATCTTTACATGATGCTATTGAACAAATAGAAGCGGCATTAAGACTGATTAATGGCATGAGCCAAAGTATTACACAAGCTGCAGATCAACAGGTCAGTTACAGTCAGAAAATTGAGCAAACCATGACAGAAACCGCTGACGCTGCCACGCAAAATGCCAGTGAGTCAACAACAATGGCGCAGCGCAGTGAACAGCTAAATAAACTGGCTCATTCATTAACCACCTCAGTGGAACGCTTTAAGCTGTAAGAGCCAACTGCTGGTGCTTAAAAATAGAGGTTAGAGATTAGAGATTAGAGATTAAAAAATAGAGCCGTCATGCTGATATCATAACCAAAGGGCAACATAGTTTGAGCAACGTATAACACTGACCGTTAATGACCATCATCAAAATATTAATACCATTCCGCGTTAGCAAGTGATCTCTCAGCGAGAATTTAAAAGGGCTTAAACAAGGCGAATGACTGAATGAATAGTTATTCTCTTTCGAAGTCATGCAACGCAGTGTAAGCCCTTTTAAAACTCGCCTGAAAGGAATGCCCCAGCGGCTTTTGCTCTGCGTTCTCGCTATTTGAAAGGGAACAACCATTACTACATAGCGACGCCTTAATCAAAAACCGCTGGACGCATTCTGAGTGGTCACTTATTAATGCGGAATGGTATAAGATGCTAAAGCATAATAAAAGGCCAGGCAATAAAGCCTGGCCTTGTCGTATGTAATACTAATCCTTATTAACCTGAGTTCGGGATAAGGGATGAACTTATACTATTTAAAATCAACATGTTACCCGCTCTCACTTTCAAACTTGTCATTTGTTCTGCTAACAAGGCGAATTGACGCGTCAATAGCTAGCCTATTGTAAGTCGATTCAACACAGTGAGCAGGGCAAAGGACTGTTTGAAAGGCATTCAATATCCCGAGCTCAGGTTTATTAGAAAGTGCCGTTTTTATTTTTTACCTAAGGTACCCACTGCAAAGCGGCGAATAATTGAGCGCACCATCAATACGGCTTGCCCTAACTCACTACTATTGTGCAATGATTTTTGTGACGACTCTTTAGTGATTTCAGCCGAATCAGCAATATCAATAATTTGTTGGTTAATATGCTCAGCCACTGCACTTTGCTGTTCAACGGCAGCAGACATTTCTAAGGTCAAGTGGGTAATTTGCTCAACTGATTGATTAATAGAAGACAGTGCATTTCTCGTTTTATCAACAATTTCAACACCTTTTGTTGCAGCTTGTTCCCCCTTAATCGACACCTGCACAGCGTTATCAGCCCGTTTAGTTAATACATTAACAATGCCATGAATTTTATCGGTAGATTCACGGGTTTTTAATGCCAAAGAACGCACTTCATCTGCAACCACACTAAAACCTCGGCCTTGCTCACCCGCTCTTGCAGCCTCAATGGCCGCATTTAGTGCAAGCAGGTTAGTTTGATCGGCAATGCTAGAAATTAAGCTCGCAGCTTGACCTATTTCAACCGTTGACTCAGATAACTCTCTAACAGTTGTGGCTATGTCGGCAACCGATAAGTTTAATTCATCAATAGAATGTTTTGCTTGATCAGCCAGTTTAGCGCCTTCATTAACGTTCTCTAACGCATCTTTAGCGCTATCTGCATTGCGTTCCACATTAATTGACACCTCCTGAATGGCGGTTGACATTTGCGTAATCGCTGAAGCAATTTGTTGGGTCGAAACGCTTTGCAGCGCAACAGCCTTTGCGGTTGATTCAGCCTCAACTTGCGTATGTTCAACAATACCGTCTAAGGATTTAGCCGCATCCTCAATACGTGTCATTGCCGTGCGGCAACGCGCCACTTCACAACCTAGGGCTAACTTGGCTTGGGCCTTTGCACCAAAATCAGCAAAATAGGTTTCGGCAACGGTTAAATCACTAAACGAATTGGGATTAAGTTGAACCACCTCGAACCAGTCTTGTTGCTGTTTATAGCCTAACCACCCACAGCTAATAACCATAGTTAACAGGCCTATTGACCCTGCAAGGCCACCCCACAATTCAAACAAAATACCACAGAGCACTAACATAGGCAGCCAAGCGGGCAGTAATTTAAGTGTATGATGTTTTATCTTTGCAGATAATGGCCGCGGGGGCTTTTGTGCTTTTATACGGGAATATGCAGCTTCAGCACGAGTAATCTCTGAGGGTAAAGCAACCACTCTAACAGATTCATAACCAACAACTTGATTGTGTTCAAACACAGGAGTGACAAACGCACTTACCCAGTAATGATCGCCATTTTTACGTCTGTTTTTTACCAACCCCATCCACACTTTACCGCTAGAGATACAAGCCCACATTGCTTTAAAAATCTCACTGGGCATATCAGGATGGCGCACTATGTTATGTGGTTTTCCGATTAATTCATCTCTGTCAAAACCACTGACTTCAACAAACGCATCATTGCAATAAGTGATATGGCCCCGTAAATCGGTTCCAGAAATAAGGCGAAGATTATCATCAAAATGAAATTGTTTTTGAGTAACGGGTTGATTATTACGCATAGGCACCGACTTCCTTGTCTTTGAGTATTGTTTAGGATTAATCTTTTACCATCAGTAATCAAGCTAGCTTGGGTTTGGCTATCTTGGTGAGCTGAATGTTATTTGAGTTAGCAACGCGTCACTCGGTGCCAATAGTGTTAAACACCAAAGCAATTTATGCTTTGCCAAAATACACTCTGCACAGAAAAACCGTTTTTAGCTGCCCATCATGGGCTGCATTTGTTGGCCATTGTTAAGGCGTTAGCACCTTTTTAATATTAAATCACAACGCTCCTACACTTCGAGCATGCGCCATAGCCAACAATTTACGACAAAATAACCTTTACAGTTCAACAATCCCGAGCTAACACTACAATTATGCTGTTCAAAAGATTGGGATAAAAACATTAATTACCAATTCATAATATAGCGTGAAATAATGTAAATGTATAACCGTACTTTTACTAAGTTTAAGTGTAGTATCTTCTTGAATTTTTACAATTAAGTTGCATACAAAAATGTTAAATATACAAAATGCTATACGCTAATTTTTTTGCGTCTTCATCTCCTAGAGTGCCAACAATAAACTGATTAACTCCAACTCTGGTTAATCTTGATGCTACAAATAGCCCAACATGATGCATTCAAATTTGAAATCTACGCTGATATGTTTTTAATCGAGGCGAATGGATTGTAGCCTAGTCACCTAAGCAACTCTTTATTTGTAAAGCATCGTTCAACAAAGAGTAAAACGTTTTTAGCCGAACCCTGTGGGCAGCGTTTGTTGATCATTTTTACTGCGTTATCGACTTTTTATGTAGAATAACTACACCTCAAAGTCTCTGCCGCGCACTTGTATATGAGTAATGGCCAACCATTCGCTGCAAAAACAACCTTGAAAGATCAACAGGCCCTAGCATTAGGGTAAAAAAATGGCGTGGAATACTTTCCACGCCATTACAGTCAACATCATTTGAGGGTGTTATGTGTCAGGTTATGCATATTCCTGCATAAAGTCATCGAGATTATCGTTGATAATTTCAATTTCATCGCCACTAAATTGGGCAATATGGAATAACGCTTCACCTTCATTGGTTACAGGTATATTACTGTTGCCAATGATAATTCCATCTGTCGGAGCCAAAAGTGAGAATGGCTCACCGCCCAAAGGGTTTACAATGTTAGCTAACACCTGCCCTTTGGAGACTCGCTCACCGAGTTTCAGTTTTATATTAACTAATCCATCAGCTTCACTGCGTACCCAATAACTGCGGCTGGCGTTAACACTGTGAGTCGCTTTAACCTTACCTTTTAGCATACCAATACATCGCATGACATTAAGTACACCACTTAAGCCAGATTTAATTGATATATCACTAAAGCGTAAAGCTTCTCCGGCTTCATATAAAATACACGGAATATTAAGACTATTAGCATAACCACGCATAGAGCCATCACGTGCTTTTGAAGACATCACCACTGGCGCACCAAAGGCGTTTGCCATCGCGAGCATGGTTTCATCGTCAGTATCACAACGAATTTGCGGTAAATTTTCGCGGTGAATGGCTCCTGTATGCAAATCAACAATATGAGTTGCGCGTTTCACTAACATGCTGCTAAACAAATAGGCCAAGCGACTCGCTAACGCCCCTTTAGCAGAGCCTGGAAAACAACGGTTTAAGTCCCGACGATCTGGCAGGTAACGTGATTGCTGAATAAAGCCAAATACGTTAACAATGGGGACAACTAACAAGGTGCCAGTTAAGGTTTTAGCATTCACACGACCGAGCAAGCGTCGACATATCTCAATGCCATTTAACTCATCACCATGAATAGCTGCGCACACAAGTAATGTGGGCCCAGGTTTAGTGCCGTGAAACACTTCAACATGCAAATCCATTGGTGTATCGTTATACAGTTTTGCAGCAGGTAGCTTGACACTCAGTTGTGTTCCAGCAGTCACTGATACGTCACCGATAACAAACGGTTCGTGCTTTTTTGCCATTAACCGACTCCTTTGGTCTTTGCGCTAGTAGGCTTTACATTTTTTTCGATAAATTGGATGATTTTATCTGCAACGTCAATACCTGTCGCTTTTTCAATGCCTTCAAGTCCTGGAGAAGAGTTCACTTCCATCACTAATGGACCGTGCTTTGACCTTAGAATATCAACACCTGCGACATTTAATCCCATGGTTTTAGCTGCACGTAATGCTGTTGAGCGCTCTTCTGGAGTTAATTTTACAATGCTGGCAGAACCACCACGGTGTAAATTTGAACGAAACTCACCAGGTAACGCTTGGCGTTTCATGGCAGCAATCACACGATCACCAATCACAAAACAGCGAATATCAGCACCGCCCGCCTCAGCAATGTATTCTTGCACCATAATGTTGGCTTTTAGGCCCATAAAGGCTTCAATAACAGATTCTGCTGCTTTACGTGTTTCAGCTAACACCACACCAATGCCTTGCGTGCCCTCGAGTAATTTAATCACACAAGGAGCCCCACCAACCATGTCTAATAAATCAGGCACATCAGCTGGCTGATTCGCAAATCCAGTAATTGGCAAGCCAATGTTTTTACGTGACAAAAGTTGCAATGAACGTAGCTTGTCCCGCGAGCGAGTAATGGCAACAGACTCGTTTAATGGGTGTGTTCCCATCATCTCAAACTGACGTAAAACCGCGGTACCATAAAAGGTCACAGACGCGCCGATACGAGGAATGACCGCGTCAAACTTTGGCAGTTCTTCACCGCGAACATGGATGCTCGGCGCATTCATGTTGATGTTCATATAACATTTAAGCGGGTCAACAATCTTAATCGTATGGCCGCGGGCTTCTGCCGCTTCTTTGAGCCGACTTGTTGAATAAAGATTGCGATTTCTCGACATAATGGCGATTTGCATGTTGCTACTCTCCTGCTAAATATGACTCGGCTGAATTAACCAAAAAACGCCCTTCTAACGCGCGTCGACCAAGTAACATTCTAAATTTCATGTTATCTCTGTTTGTTAAGGTCAGCTCGATGTCGAATTGTTGGTCACCAATAATAATCGGTGTCTGTATCACGTAGCGGTTAGTCACATGTCCGCCAGAGTCACTGACTGCTCGGCGATCAAATACAGGGAATTCGCACACTACTTCACGATCTGAGTCTTGCTCCGGATGAAGCCAAACTCGGACCCACTTTTGTTTATTTTTTTGGAACGGTTTAATCTTAAACGCATGCAAACAGGACGTTTTTGCACCAGTATCCACTTTGATTTTGACTCTTTCGTTGCCAATCTCAGGAAAAGTGCCCCATTCTCGCCAACCCACTATACCGAGGGAGTGTTCAGTCATGGTCAATCCTTTCTTGTAGAGGAATTTTCATTCCAGAGTGTAATCTATCCATAAAAACTATTTATGATTATGTACTGTAATACCATCAAGCTGTGACTTTGTTATCATCAATGTGACCTTGTTCAATCTATTCTCGCCAACCAAATAATTAAAACCAGCTAACGTTGAGCGCCACTAAGCCACACTGAACACACTAACATGTTAATCAGAAAAAATGTTATACCAATGTGAATGAATGTGATTTAGGGAAGTTACGATCAAGGTGCCATCAAAAATTAACAGCAAAAATAGGATAAAACAGTATTTAGATCAATTTTAACACTAAATCCTTATTTATATCAAACTAACATTCATCTCGGACAAAAAATAAACTATCAACTCAGTAGCTTACAGCAGATTAAAAACCACATTCAAAGCCATAAAAAAATAAGTTAATTGTAAAATTATCGCCAATATACGCCACAAAAAACAATAACCGATTAAATAATAAGCATTTCAATCGCCCTAATTAACATCACCAAATGACAATAGACGTTGCGTCAACAAGGCAATCGCGCTAATCATGACCAAAACAAGGCATAAATGATTCCCAACGCCCAGGTTAAATGACATGATTAATCTAAAATAATAGCCTTCTAGGTGATATTGCACTCCAACGCCGTTGGGTTAACATGCATTGTTGCCGCACCACTAAAACAACTACACATCAAGTAAGTGTATTGCAGTGACATTCATCATATTAAAAGGTACTGCCATGTTCAGCACACATAGTTTTCAATTTTTACAACAACTGGCAAACAACAACGACAGAGAATGGTTTAAGGCAAATCAAGCCGAATATGAAAACAAGGTTCGCACACCTGCACTAGACTTTATAGAAGCAATGCAAGGCCCTATCTTAGCGCTATCACCTCGGTTTACCGCAGTCGCTAAAAAAGTAGGTGGCAGCTTAATGCGCCCACAACGGGACAGTCGCTTTAGTAAAGATAAATCCCCATACAAAACCAATGTTGGTATTCAGTTTAGGCACTTTCAGGGAAAAGATGTTCATGCCCCTGGGTTTTATGTGCATGTGGCTAATGATGAGTGTTTTATTGCTGCGGGTATTTGGCATCCCGAAGCCAAAGCACTAAATGCCATAAGGCATTGCATTGATGAAAACCCTAACGGCTATCAAAAAGCCTTAGCAGCGTTAAAACAAGCTGGCTTTGAATTAACGGGTGACAGTTTAGTTAGGCCACCACGGGGATTTGACAGCCAACACCCATTAATTGATGAGCTTAAACGTAAAGACTTTATTGCCATTAAAGCCGTCACTAAAGCACAAGTTTGCAGTGAAGACTTTGTCGCATTTTGCAGTAACGAGTTTGAGCAAACCCGCTCATTGATGGCCTACTTGTGTTTTGCCTTATCGTTAGATTTTTAACCCAAACCACATTTTTAGTTGCCGCAACTAACTCCGCAGACCAATGCGGTTTTCGCCACAAGGCATGGTAAACTAGCGCCATATTGCATTACGTTGCACCAATACTGTTGCTATTTAGTCACTTCAGGTTATTTAATGAGTCAAACATATTCTGCTAAACCCTTTCTGTCTGTTATAAATGACAGCGTTGATATTGATATCAGCACACCTGCACAAAAACGTGCACTGAGTTATGCCAGCACCATTGAAATGCTGTTTAACCAGGTCATGGGCAGCAAAATGCCTGCCGATAGGATTATTGGACAATACTTTCGGGAAAACAAAAAGCATGGTTCAAAAGACAGACGTGTTATCCGCGAAAGTTTGTTTGGTTTGTTCCGTTGGTGGGGCTGGTTAAGTCAGTTACAAAGCGAGCAACCCCACGTGACATGGTTTAGACAGTTAAGCGCTTGCGCTGCACTTGAACAACATGCTTGGCACGATATCACTCAAGCATGGGATTTAATTGCCGCGTGGACGCCAACAGAAATACCAAGAACAAACAGCGGCAACATTAGTGACAAACTTGCGTTATTTACGTCGCTTTCAGGCCTAACCGCCTGTCAACCGAGTGATTTACTGCCTAGCTGGTTCTGGCAAACCTGCCCTATTACAACCGCCGATGAGCTCGCAGTCGTAGAAGCTATGACCAGTCGCCCGCCAATATGGGCTCGTGTGCAGAGCATGAAGACCACCGCTGCCCTTGCGCAACTGAATAAAGCCGGAGTTGACGCCATTGCTAGTCAATACTTTCCTGACGCCATTAGCCTCGGTCACAAAAGCCTCAATCTCAACGCTATTGATGTTTACAAGCAAGGGCACATTGAAATCCAAGATTTAGCCTCGCAAGTTATTGGCCAAATATGTCAACCTCAAGCCGATCAAATGTGGTGGGATGCATGTAGCGGCGCAGGAGGTAAAACCTTACAGTTACGTTCATTGATGTTACAACAAGATCTGCAAAGTCAGGGCACAATTACCTCGTCTGACATCCGTAACAAGCCATTAGAAGAACTCAATAAACGAGTGAAACGTGCAGGCTTTAATAATATTACAATCGCGCCGTGGACATCGGATGCCTTACCGGTTAACCCTGGCACATTTGATGGTGTGTTGGTTGATGCGCCTTGTAGCTGTACAGGTACCTGGCGACGTAATCCGGATATGCGTTGGTTAGATGATGCCAGTGCGGTGAACGATAAACCTGCGTTACAACTTGATATTTTAACCCGCAGTGCTGCTGCAGTGAGATCAGGAGGGCAGTTAGTGTATGCAACCTGCTCATTGTCACCTAGCGAAAACGAGCAGGTGGTTGAAGCATTTTTAGCGCAAACCAATGAATTTGAATTAGTGCCAGTAGTTCATCCATTTACAGCTCAGTTGTGCAACATGCTCACTATATGGCCGCAAATTGCTGACAGCGATGGGATGTTTGTCGCTAAAATGCGCCGCAAGTAGATACTGAATCATAGGTAAATAAAAGCGCCATCAAATTTGATGGCGTTTTTATTTCACTCGTTGTAATGATTATTTTCTATGCAATCGCAAAATCAGTTCAGCCTCTGCTTTAGGTAACTCACACTCTTGCATTAACTCTTCCACTCCAGCCCCTAAGCCCACCATTTTAACAGCGCGAGAATATAACTTAGCTTGTGGGTCTTGTTGACTGGCTTCTTCGAGCTTGTCTGACTGCTGGGAGAGCTTTTTCTCTAACTCAAGAACACGACGACCAACCCCAATAGTACCGCTTCGAAGTTCATGCAATTCACGCTTTACGGTTTCACGTTGACGATCACTTTCTTTGACCAAAACCGTTAAAGCGTCAACTTTGGTTTTTAACTTGCGTGATTGTTTCTGTAAATAAAGCACCATGCCCAGGCAGCCTACCACGCAAACTAGTGCTGCAATTAACAATTCATCACCCATCTATGTACCCATACAGCCATGTAGTCGAGCAAAACAAAAAAGCCAACATACAAGGGTTGGCTTTTGGGTTACAACCTTGATTTTAGAGTTGAGTTAATTCAACCCACTCTTCATCAGACAATAGCTTGTCTAGATCTACTAAAATCAATAGTTCATTATCACGATTACTCACACCTTGAATAAACTTGGCGCTTTCTTCAGTACCCACGTTTGGTGCATTGTCTATTTCAGAGCGGCGTAAATAAACGACTTCTGCAACGCTGTCGACCAAAATACCAATCACTTGCTTTTCAGCCTCGATAATAACAATTCGGGTTGAGTCGTCAAGTTCAGCTGATTGCAAACCAAAGCGTGACCGAGTATCAATGACGGTTACCACGTTACCGCGAAGATTAATAATACCCAACACATAATGAGGTGCACCGGGTACTGGCGCAATCTCGGTATAACGTAATACTTCTTGTACCTGCATAACATTTATGCCGTAGGTTTCATGGTCTAGCTTAAATGTCACCCATTGTAATACCGCATCGTCTTTACCCGCAGCAACAGCTGCTACACTTCTAGAATCGCTCATAGTTAACCTCGGTCAATCGAATCCTGACAACCTAAACCAGCATCAAGCATTTCAATTAATGCTTGAACATGCAAAATACCACACATTTGTTGTTTTACTACCCCAGCAAGCCATGGTCGCTTACCTGGTTTTTCACGCCAATTGACGTGAGATTTATCTATTTTAACGGCATTAACCAGTGACTCACAGGTTAACCCCCAAGCACTATTTTCTAGCATAACAAGATATTGATAATTTACCGTTTCTGCCAGTTCTGGTGAATATTTTTCTGGCATCACCCAGGCACAAGTATCAACCACATTAATTTTACTGTCGCGGTGTGTTTGCACACCTTTAAACCACGATGGTCGACCAATAAGATGATTGATTTTATCTATCTTGATAATGCCACCTAAACTCACTAACGGCACGGCTAACGTTAATCCTGCAACATTAAAAAATAACACCTGAAACTCATCGTCTAACACGTCTTGTAAATTTTGAGTCACACTGGGTGGTATTGCACCCTTGGCGTGTTGCAATTGCTGGGCAGATTTTTCCTCTGCGAGTTTGTCATGCTTAATAATAGCGTCTTTTAACGCATTAAGCGTACTATCATCTGTTTTTATATCGACTAACGAGTTGATTTCTTTACCCGCTAGAGGCGTTTTTTGTAATTGCACACCGTCAACTGATGGCGCAAGAGTTTTAGTCTCTGTTTGACTAATAGCCTCACGCACTCTTTTGGCACTGGCTTTAATTTGCAATTGAATATCAGTTTGTTTGTCTGCTTGGGTCACAGCAGACAAGAGTTTTTCAAGTGCTAATTTATCGACCTGTGTTGCAGGTTCAGCAAAGCTTCGGCTACCGATAACTTTTGATGTTGATGCATTTGGCATCAACGCCTCGGGCTTATTATTAACGTAGGTATCTACCACACTTTTGCTGTCCACCGCTGGCGCAGAAGGACTTGAAGTAGTTCCTTTAACTGGTTTAGCTTCAGGCTGTATTACGGTCTTGGCAGGTGCCGGTTCCTGTAATAACAAACTGAAATAATCAAAAACAGTTTCATCAACCGATTTTGACATGAGCAAACTCCCGAGCGAATAAAAAATCAAGCAAGCGATTATATGCTTTAACCCCACGACTCGTTGGTGAGTAATGGGATGCCGGTAAATGCGCTAAACTGGCGTCTCTGAATTTAGTATCAACAGGGATCACATCATTTGGCCATAATGTTTGACCATACTTGTCTTGTAAAAATTGCAATGCGATTGGTGATGCTTTAGTGCGTTTGTCATACATGGTTGGTAGCACGGTATAACTGTAGCGTGTCTTTTTAGAACGGCCCATAATCTCCATGGTTTTTACCATTCTTTCTAAGCCTTTAATCGCCAAAAACTCGGTCTGCACCGGAATGATAATATGTTCACTGGCAGCAAGTGCATTGACCATTAACACCCCTAGTACGGGAGGGCAATCAATAATGGCCACATCATATTGTTCTTCTACTAATGACAATAAATTGCGAAGCACCAAGCCCATTCCCTCTTGATGTCCCAAAGAGCGGTCTAATGTTGCCAGGGCCATATTTGCAGGAATGATGTCTAGCCCTTCAATTTGAGTGGGGATCACATTTTGCAAAACCAATTCTTTAGTCAAGGTCTGATGATTAACAAATACATCATAAAGTGAGCCCGGCACTTCTTCTGAATCAATACCAAGATAATAGCCCAATGACGCATGAGGATCGGTATCAATCATCAATACTCGTTGCCCACGCTTGGCTATTGCTCCAGCAAGGCTTGCAACAGTGGTGGTTTTACCAACACCACCTTTTTGATTTGCCACTGTCCATACTTTCAAAAAAAGCCTCTCAACTTATCACTGTTCGATGGATTGCTCATTATTGTTTTTGTGGGGTATCTTCCCGAGTCGTGACTCGAATACCCCCATTAGGCAAACTAATGACTTTAACGCCTTGGGCGTTTTCAGACACGATAACCTCTTGTGACGGCAATGTCTGTGAGCTGTCAGCCGGGGATGATAATTGGTCATTAGTTGCCACGGCTGCCCCTGGGCCAATTAGCACACTTTTAGCTTCATTTTTACCCGTTTGGTTTATCATGGCTTGGGTTTGCTCAGGATGATTCAACAACCAGTTAGCAATGTGTTCAGCTTGATCTTCAGGTACCATCAATAGCACTTGCGAGGCCTTTAATTGCTCAATTTCTTTTGAGAGTAAAGACATTTTACGCTGCGAATCGACATATAAACTGCCTAATACTAGAATGGCAACCAAGCACAAAAATAAACCCAACGTCAGCTTAGTCGTGAGAGAGGTCGTTGAGTTAGCCACGACTTGTCTCTTTTAAAATAGCCTCAGCCATAGAATCAAGCGAAATAGAATGCGCTGCAAGCCCCGCAGATGCCACCGCTTGTGGCATACCATAAACGACGCAACTGGCCTCATCTTGAGCCCAAATGGTCGCCCCTGCCGATTTAAGCATTCTCGCCCCTTCCCGACCATCTGCTCCCATACCGGTTAACACAACTGCTAATACGTCACCACCAAAGGCTTTTGACGCTGAGGCAAATGTGATGTCAACACAAGGCTTGTAATTCATGTCGCTATTGCCTGCGACCACCTTTAAGCGCCCGGTCATTCCCGTACGCTCAATCATCAGCTGCATTCCACCAGGAGCAAGATAAGCACAACCAGAACGCATCACATCACCATTTTCAGCTTCTTTCACTTCAATTTTGCACAATGAGTTCAAACGAGCAGAAAACGCAGGAGTAAATGCGGCAGGCATATGCTGTATTAACACGATAGGATGAGGATAATTGGCAGGGAATGCCGTCAATACTTTTTGCAGCGCAACAGGCCCTCCTGTAGAGGTCCCAATAAGTAATAGCTTGTATTGTTTACCACTGGCTCTAATGCTAGCAACTGACGAACTGACCGGAGCCGCTTGTTGGCTTTGTCGCTCAACAGGTGATGAAGCAGAAGCACGTTGAGATAATGTCAGCGCACTATTTGTTGCACTGTGATTCGATAATCTTGAGGTTAACGGTCGACGTGCTGCGAGTGTTGATTCTGCGCCACCTATAGGGCGACGAGATTCTGAACTACTCGCAGGCAAAGGTGCAATGCTTGGACGGTATATTCTACGGCGTCCAAGAGCTTTAATCCGTTGTTGCAGCAACAAAATAGCTTCATCTTTGTTGGTCGCAATATCTTCAAAACGCTTAGGCAAAAAATCTAATGCACCCGCTTCGAGTGCGTCGAGTGTTGCTTTAGCCCCATCATGAGTCAAGGATGAAAACATTAAAATAGGCGTTGGATTATTGGCCATGATTGCTCTGACAGCACTAATACCGTCCATCACAGGCATTTCAATATCCATGGTTATCACTTGAGGTTTTAACTTTGCAGCCATATCAACCGCTTCTTTGCCATTAACAGCAACAGCAATGACCTCGAGATCAGGATCTTGGTTAACAATCTCACTGACTCGACGTCGAAAAAAGCTAGAATCATCTACAACTAATACTTTTATAGCCATTTAATTCCTTAAATTATGGAACTTTTTATTTTTTGTTTTTGGCATAATGTTTAAGTAAACCAGGAATATCGAGGATCAGTGCGATGCCGCCATCTGATGTAATTGTTGCCCCAGCCATACCAGGTGTGCCTTGTAACATACTCCCTAAGGGTTTAATGACAACTTCTTCTTGACCTATTAGCGCATCAACTACAAAACCAATTTGCATTGTACCTAATTGCACAATCACTACATGCCCATGCTTTTTATCGCCATGCTTAAACTTGGTTTTTTTGCTGTGAAGCCATTGCTCAAGATAAAATAAAGGCACGGCTTTATTACGGAAAATCACCGTTAATTGACCATCGACAATATTGGTTTTAGTCAAGTCTAGGTTGAAAATCTCATTAACACTTGATAACGGCAAAGCGAACACTTGCTTAGACACATCGACCATAAGTGTTGGCATAATCGCCAAAGTTAATGGCACTTTAATCTCAAGAATGGTGCCTTTACCTTTCATTGAGTCAATATGAACAGTACCGTTTAACTGATTAATACGGGTTTTAACCACATCCATACCAACGCCACGACCAGAAATGTCTGAGATCTCAACTTTGGTAGAAAAACCTGGTGCAAAAATCAGATTGTACGCTTCGTTATCAGTCATTCTTGCCGCGGCATCTTCGTCTAACACACCGCGACTGATCGCTATTTGTTTTAGCTTTTCGGGGTCCATTCCCGCGCCATCATCCTCAATTTTTAGCAGGATGTGATCACCTTCTTGACTGGCTGATAGGGTTATCGTGCCCGAGCGAGGTTTACCATTAGCCTCACGAGTGATTGGCATCTCAATACCATGATCAACCGAGTTACGGACTAAGTGGACGAGTGGATCGGCTAATGCTTCAACTAAATTTTTGTCTAGATCGGTTTCTTCACCAATCATGACTAAATCAATTTCTTTGTTTAATGTGCGCGCTAAATCGCGCACAACCCGAGGGAAACGACCAAACACCTTTTTAATCGGTTGCATGCGGGTTTTCATTACTGCACCCTGTAAATCTGCAGTAACAAGGTCAAGGTTTGCTAACGCTTTAGACATTTCTTCGTCTTCGCGAGTGATGCCTAAACTCACTAAGCGATTGCGCACTAGTACTAATTCACCCACCATATTCATAATTTGGTCAAGGCGAGCAGTATCAACACGAACCGTTGTTTCACCTTGCGGAACCGCATTGGCTTTTGCCGGCGCTTTTTCTTGAACAACGTCAGCTTTTGGCGCTACAGCAGGTTTAGCAACTGGCGCAGCTGCGGGCTTCGGTGCTGGTGCAGGCGCTGGTTTAGCCGCAGGAGCCGATGACGGTGTGGCTTTAGGAGCCTCTGGTGATTTAGCTGGCGTTGGTTTAGGAGATGCAGCCACAGCTGGAGCACCGCCTTTTCCATGTAATTCATCAAGTAATCGTTCAAACTCATCATCAGTAATTTCGTCTGAATCGACTAGTGGTTCAACTACAGGTTCTGCAGGTTTAGGTTTTTCGCTTACCGATTCGGCTTTAGCTTTAAAAGACCCTGAACCATGAAGCTCGTCTAGTAATGCTTCAAATTCATCGTCGGTGATTTCATCACTACTTGAAGATGATGCTGTCGACTTAGGTATCTCTGCTTCTTGGGCTATTGCCGCACCAGCAGAAGATGTAGGGCTTTTCCCTGTGCCGTGTAATGCATCGAGCAAGGCTTCAAATTCGGATTCGTCAATTTCGTCAATCGCCGCACCATTTGTGTCAGCGCTGGCTTGTGGGGTAATGTCTTCAATATACTCAGGTTCAATAACCTCAACAGCGTCTTCGATGACTTCTGGCTCAGAAGCGCTCTCGCCCATTTCTGAAGGCAAAGGAGCACCAGAGCTTAATAACTTCAGCTTTGAAAGTAAGTCAGAATCTGCAGGATCTTGTTGTTGCCCCTGTTGGGTTTGTGCAAACATGGTATTAATGGCATCAACAGCCTGCAAAATAATATCCATGAGCTCAGCATTAACACTGCGTTTGCCTGTACGTAGCAAATCGAACGTGTTCTCGGCTTCGTGACAAACGTCAACCATTGGAGTCAAACTTAAAAAGCCCGCTCCACCTTTTACTGTGTGAAATCCACGAAAAATGGCGTTTAGTAAATCACTGTCATCAGGATTATTTTCAAGAGCAACCAACTGCTCCTGTAGAAGCTCTAAAATTTCACCAGCTTCAATTAAAAAGTCCTGGAGTATCTCTTCATCAACATCAAATGACATTAAATTGACTCCTAATTAGAAACCCAGACTTGATAGCAGATCATCAACTTCATCTTGACCCGTGACCACGTCTTCACGTAACTCGGCATTCATGATTGGGCCTTCAGCCTCTATCTTATTATCTTTAACAGTAGGCAGCGATTCAGTGGTATGTTCACCAAACACAGTCAACATTGACACTAAATTACTCTCTACCTCTCGCACAAGTTCAATCACTCTGCGGATCATCTGCCCGGTTAAATCTTGGAAATCTTGCGCCATCAATATTTGATTGAGCAATTCGCGAAGACGATTTGAGTCATGCTCACTGTTAGACATAAATTGCTGAACGTCATGGCAAAGTGACTTGAATTCACCTAGCTCAATATCCCGACGCATCAATTTATCCCACATAGGAGTCACTGATTGAATATTGCTGATTATTGTATCGGCCAAAGGCAAACATTCTTCAACCGCATCCATGGTTTTATTAGCAGCTTGCTCTGTCATATCAATAACGTAGTTTAATCTTTCCTTAGCATCCGGAATTTCGGTTTTAGCTAATTCTGATAAACGGTTATCAACTTGAAAGTCCTTTAACGCACTGTGTAACTGGCGAGTGAGTTTTCCAACCTCCTCAAACAGCTCTCGCTGCAAAGGATGTGCTAACTCCCTGATGATTTCGTCAGCTTTATCTTGCTCTCCCGCCGATAGCAGTTCAACAAGTTGCTGGGCCTGTTCGAGAGTAATTAACCCCGATAATGATGCCTGCATGACTTATCCTTGCTTATGCTAATCGTTCAAAGATTTTATCTAGCTTTTCTTTCAACGTTGCCGCAGTAAATGGTTTAACGACATAACCGTTAACACCAGCTTGCGCTGCTGCAATAATTTGCTCACGCTTAGCTTCAGCGGTCACCATTAATACGGGTAAATGTTTGAGTGAATCATCTGCGCGGATTGCTTTAAGTAAATCAATACCCTGCATTCCAGGCATATTCCAGTCTGTTACAACAAAGTCAAAATCACCTTTTTGCAACATAGGTAGGGCTGTTGAGCCATCATCTGCTTCTTGGGTATTGTTAAATCCCAAGTCTCGCAACAAGTTCTTAATGATACGTCTCATTGTTGAAAAGTCGTCAACAATAAGAATCTTCATATTCTTGTCCAAGGTTTCCTCCGGTGAGCTGACACTCGTTTGCTCTATAATTAGTTATTATTCTTGTGTCCAATGCTTGAGTTTAGCTTTTAATCTGAGCATAGCCTGACTTAATATCTGACTTACTCGCGACTCGCTAACCTCAAGGATGGCACCAATTTCTTTTAAATTTAATGCTTCGTCATAATATAACGACAACACTAATGCATCTCTTTCGGGCAATGTTTTAATTGCTTCAACCAATGCTGATTGAAATTGAGTCTCAGCTAGAGAATCAAAAGCTTCATCTGGTGACTCTTCGTTTGTGCTCAACACATCTTGAGAAACACCAAGGTCTTCTATGCCTATGATTTTACCTACAGAAACATCATTTAAGATATGATGGTACTCATCGAGAGACATATCAAGTTTTTCAGCAATTTCTGTGTCTCGTGCATCACGTCCTAACAGTTGTTCAAGTTCATCAATAACTTGAGCTACACGACGATTATTACGATGAACTGAGCGCGGAACCCAGTCTCCGCGGCGAATTTCATCTATCATCGCCCCACGAATACGTATACCAGCAAAGGTTTCAAATTTCGCCCCTTTACTGCCATCAAATTTTGATGATGCTTCAAGAAGCCCCATCATACCTGCTTGTAATAAATCATCCAGTTGCACTGATGCGGGCAATCTTGCCAACATATGATGAGCAATTCTTTTCACCAACGGTGCATACTGTTCAACAATCGATGTTTTGTTATCGAACTGAGTATACGCTGCGGCTTTATTCACTCGCTCTCACCTCATCAACAGGTTTACGTTGTACTAAACGCTCAACAAAAAATTCTAGATGACCACCGGGTTGCTGTGGAATAGGCCAAGTCATTATCTTATTAGCCAACCCATGATAAGCAATCGCTGAGGGTGACTTTGGAAATGCCTCTACCACTAATTTTTGTTTGCGAATCGCTTTACGTAAATTTTCATCAAATGGCACAGTGGCAACCAATTCTAACGCCACATCTAAAAATCTGTCTGTTACTTTGCTAAGTTTAGCAAACAATTCCATGCCTTCACGTAAACTGCGAACCATATTAGCCACAATTTTAAAATGAAACACCCCATGTTCGCGACTTAAAATCTTAATTAAAGCATAGGCATCGGTAATGGAGGTCGGCTCATCACAGACAACAATCAGCACATCTTGCGATGCACGAGAAAAACTCAATACCATGTCTGAAATACCCGCCGCAGTATCAACAATTAATATATCAAACTGGGTACGCATTTCACTGAACGCTCTAATTAACCCCGCATGTTGAGCTTGGGTTAATTCCACCATGGCTTGAGTCCCCGAAGTGGCTGGAACAATACCAATACCTTTGGGGCCACGTACAATGATGTCATCTAATTCGGCATCACCTGATAAAACATGAGATAAATTTTTCTCAGCCCTGATCCCTAGCATCACATCTACGTTTGCTAAACCTAAGTCAGCATCAAGCACCAGTACACGTTTACCCTTTTCGGCCAGTGCGACTGCGGTGTTAATTGACACGCTTGTTTTACCGACACCGCCTTTACCACCGGATACGGCAATTACTTTAACTTTATCGTTATTTGGTTGATTCATCATACGTAAACCACTTGCTTGATCCCGAGTCATATCTTTACTCAAATGCATAGGCATTGTCATGTGACCATGCCGTGTCTTGTGACGTTGGTTGTTCTGTTTCGTTTAATGCTGCTAGTGCTTGCTTGGCTAATTCTAATGTATCAGCCACTTTCATGTCTTCTGGAACACGTTGACCGTCAGTCACATAACTCAATGGTAACTCATTTTGAATCAATACGCTCAATGCACCTGCAATTGATACTGACTCATCTAATTTGGTTAAAATAGCCCCAGACAATGGAATACGCTTAAAATGTTCAACCGCATCTTGTAGAACACGGCGTTGCCCTGTGGCAGACATCACTAAGTAACTGCGGATAGGGATCCTACTATTTGCAGTCAAATTATCAAGTTGTTGATAAAGACGCATATCACGTTGTCCCATACCGGCGGTGTCAATTAACACTAGCTTGCGATTTCTAAACTGATACAAAATTTGTTCTAATTCACTTAAATCATGAGCTTGCTTAACTGGACAGCCCATGATTTTACCATAGGTCGCTAATTGCTCATACGCCCCAATACGATAATGGTCGGTTGTTATCAGCGCCACTTGTTCTGGACCATGATGAGCGGCAAAACGGGCTGCTATTTTCGCTAGCGATGTTGTTTTACCCACACCTGTTGGGCCAACAAACGCAACCACACCACCACGTTTGACAATATCATCACCTTGGTTATCAAGCAGATTAGCTAAGCTTTGCGGCAAAGCACGTACTAAATCTACTGGCGTATAATGTTGGCTCAGTCCAGCTAGTTTAGCAGCAACTGCATGAGAAAACTCAGCCGACACTAATTTACTTTCTAACATAGCCCCAACAGGATCTGAACGTTTTTTATGATCTTTCATCAACGAAGAGACTTGATGGGTTAGCAAGCTTCTTAACGATGCCATTTCTTCTCGCAATGAGTCGAGCTCTGCTGATTGATTTTTATTGCTTTTGCTTGATTTATCAAGCTGATTTGCTGCTGGCGCACTCTGTGTAGGCTTAGTCGTTTTAGCACCTTGTAATTGACGAGCCCACTCTGGTAATTCAGGCTCATCTTGGCGAACTGACATTTGTTGTGCCATGCGATTGTGTTGTTTTTCAAGCAATGCTTGTAACGAGTCAGCTGCTGGAGGTGGGCTCACTTTTGTGTGCGCTTTAACAGCAGGCTTTACGCCGATAGACACTTTATCATCACTGAGATCCATAAAACTGTTTGTTGGCGCTTGTGATGCCATGGAGGCTTTAGGCTCGTCGTAGTCAACTGCGGCAACTATCTCAATACCGCCGGTGACTTTTTTATTAGACATAATAACAGCGTCAGAGCCTAGAGTGTCTTTAACTTGTGCCAATGCTGCACGCATATCTTTGGCAAAAAATCGTTTAATTTTCACGTACGCACCTCTTTAATCTGACGTTATCACTATTGGCCTACAGCAGAAACAATTCTGATTTGTTTCTCGTCGGGAATTTCTTGGTAAGAAATTACGCGTAAATTTGGAATAGTGTACTTAACAAACCGTGACAGCGTGGATCTGAGCATCCCAGAAGTCAATAATATGGCTGGTTGTCCCACCATTTCTTGTTTCTGTGCAGCATCTAAAAGTGATTGCTGCATGCGTTCTGCAAGGCCTGGTTCAATATTTGGCCCTTCACCACCTGTCGCCTGCATTGACTTATGCAACATCTGTTCCAACTCTGGCGCCAATGTAATGACGGGAATTTCAAGTTCAGGTCCTGAGATTTCTTGGACTATCATCCGTTTGAGCGCGATACGAACCGCGGCGGTAAGCACTTCAGTATCGTTACTCTTACTGCCATACTCTAAAAGAGTTTGTACTATGGTGCGTAAATCACGTACCGATACTCCTTCATTGAGTAAGTTTTGCATCACTTTAACCACAGAGCCCAGTGGCATAATGTCTGGTATAAAGCCATCGACCAACTTAGGCGAATTTTTGGCTAACATATCCATTAACTGCTGCACTTCTTCGTAACCTAATAATTTAGCAGCATTATTACTCAACAACTGACTGATATGAGTTGCGACAACCGTTGCGGTATCAACTACGGTATAACCTAATGTTTGTGCATGCTCGCGTTGCTCAGGCGTTATCCATACAGCTTCCAACCCAAAGGCTGGATCTCGGGTTTCGATACCATCGAGCTTGCCATAAACTTGCCCTGGGTTAATGGCAAGTTCGCAATCATGCCTAACTTCGGCTTCGCCAACCACCACGCCCATCAGTGAAATTCGGTAAGCGTTAGGCGATAAGTCTAGATTGTCACGAATATGTACCGCTGGCACTAAAAATCCGAGTTCTTGAGATAATTTTTTGCGTACGCCTTTAATTCGACCTAATAATTCGCCACCTTGCGACTTATCAACCAGCGGAATCAAACGATAACCCACCTCAAGACCGATGGTGTCAACATGACGTACATCATCCCAACTCAGCTCTTTGGGCTCTTTATCTTTGGCTTCTGCAGGGCCTTTGGTCGCAACAGCTAATGCTGCTTGTTTTTTATCAATATTACGTTTGTAAACAAAATAGGCTGCGCCTGCGGTAATGAAAGCAAATGTCAAAAAGGCCACGTGGGGCATTCCAGGCACAATACCCATAACAAACAATAAACCCGCCGCAATCGCTAATGACTTATGATTGTCAAACATCTGACTCATCATCATCTGACCCATGTCACCCGATTCATTTTGGCGCGTCACCATTAATGCCGCGGCAATAGACAATAGCAAACCAGGAATTTGCGCGACTAAACCATCACCAATGGTGAGCAAGGTATAAATTTCAACCGCACTTGAGAAATCAAGATCATGCTGCACAATACCAATGACAAAGCCACCCAGAATGTTAATCACTAGGATCATAATACCGGCAATCGCATCGCCCTTAACAAACTTCGACGCACCGTCCATTGCCCCGTAAAAATCGGCTTCTCGGGTCACTTCAGCTCGGCGTATGCGCGCTTGATCTTGGGTTAATGTACCGGCATTTAAATCGGCATCAATGGCCATTTGCTTACCCGGCATTGCATCTAGGGTAAATCGAGCACTCACCTCAGAGATACGTCCAGCACCTTTTGTCACAACGGCAAAGTTAATAATAATAAGGATTAAGAAGACCACTAACCCCACAGCGTAGTTACCGCCAATCACCACTGAACCAAAGGCTTCAATGACTTTACCTGCGGCATCACCACCATTATGGCCTTCTAAAAGTACAATTCGAGTCGATGCAACGTTTAGAGCCAATCTCAATAGCGTTGCCACAAGTAATACTGTAGGAAAAGCTGCAAAATCCAGAGGTCTGTCGGTATAAATCGCAACAAGTAACACCACTAAGGCTAATGCAATATTGAAAGAAAACAGGATATCGAGCAAAAATGGCGGTATAGGTAAAACGACCATGCCTAAGGCGGCTAATACGAGTAAAGGCGTACCAATACCTTTAAACGTAGATGGTCTGATTTGTTTAAATTGCCCTAAAGCTGCTTTTGCATCCATATAAGATGAACCCTTACTGTCAGTCTACTACGCCAAAGGACTGTTATTTGACGCGATTAAACTGAGAAAGCAAGAATTAAGCCATAACTTACTCGACCGGCAATGAATGATGACTGAATGCAGGATAAAGGGGGATTGCGATGCAAACCTTAGCCTACTTTCAAGCTTGTTATGTGTTACCACACTTGAGGTTGAGTATGCCGCTGCGCATTAATACTGCAAATCATCTGGGATGGGTTGTTTGTACGGAATAGGCTTGGGTTTACGTCCTTTACCTTTTTGATATTGTCGTAGTTGAAACACATAAGCTAATACTTGAGCCACCGCAGTAAATAGCCCCTCAGGCACTTGCTGGTCAATCTTAGTGGTATGATAAATGGCGCGAGCAAGGGGAGGCGCAGACACGATTGCTACATTATGTTCTCGGGCAATTTCACGTATTTTAAAGGCCACATCATCAACCCCTTTTGCGACAACAAAAGGCGCGGATGATCGCGTCACATCATATTTAACCGCAACGGCATAATGCTCAGGGTTGACCACAATCACATCGGCTTTAGGCACTTCTGTCATCATACGTCGCTGTGCCATCTCGTGCTGCATTTGCTTAATGCGACTTTTTACCTCAGGCTTACCCTCGGTATCTTTATATTCATCTTTGACCTCTTGCTTAGTCATTTTAAGCTGTTTATTGTGATTCCATATTTGAAAAGGCACATCAATCACCACAATAAACAACATAGAACTACACAATAAAATAAACATCCACACTAGCAGATCTAATGCATGGTATACATTTCCTGGCAGATGATCGCTCGATAGCATTAAAATATCGTAAAAATAAAAGCTGAGTAAAAAATATGCCGACAAGGCGACAACAGAAAACTTTGCAATACCTTTGGTTAACTCAACCAGCGCTTGGGTACCAAACATACGCTTAAAGCCATTCAGCGGATTGAGCTTACTGCCTTTTGGCATAAAGGCTTTAACTGAAAACGACATACCACCCAATACGATATTGCCTAAAAAAGAGACAAACGCCAGTAAGGCTATAAAGCTCAGTAATGGCCACGCAAGCTCGTTGCCAACAACGCCCCAAACCCGAAACATTGAATTGGTATCGAATATTTGATCGCGCTCCATGGAGAAAATCTGTTTCATCATGGTATAAAGGCTAATGGCAATCGAAGGCCCAGTCATTGCAAAGCCCACCGATGCGGCGAGTAATACCGCCGCAGTTCCAAGTTCTTTTGAGCGAGCGACTTGACCTTTCTCACGGGCTTGTTCAAGTCGCTTACTGGTGGGTTCCTCTGTACGTTCTTGACTGCTGTCATTTTCGGCCATTTCCCCTCCTTAGAACACGATAGCGGCGTCTGATTGACATTGAAGTTGTAACACATCGCACATCAACAACTGTGCAGCCTGCCAAACCTCATCAAAATGCGCCATGATAGGACCTAAAGTTAACCACAAGATCAGCAAACCACTGACCATAGTAACCGGAAAACCAATCGAGAAAATATTTAGCTGAGGTGACGCTCTGGTCATGACACCAAAGGAAAGGTTAATCAATAACAATGCCACAATCGCTGAAATTGACATGGTTAATGCCGCACCAAACATAAAGCTGCCCCAGTCTGCTAGCGCGCGATAATTAGCAATTGAAATACCTTGGGTTGAAATTGGAATGGTTTCAAAACTGGCCACCAGCATTCTGAACATCAATAAATGTCCATCAACAGCCAAAAATATTAAGGTCGCGAGCAGTAAAAAGAAATTACTGACCACAGGGGTTTGCTCACCAGAACCTGGGTCTACCATAGAAGCAAAGCCCAAGCTGGTTTGCATACCAATAATTTGCCCAGTTAACACAAAGGTTTGCATCACCATTAATGTCACAAACCCCATTGAAACCCCAATAAGAATTTGTTGAGTGATCACAAAAACAGAGCTAAAGGCTATCAGTTCAATGGATTCAACTGGAGGTAACACAGGTGCGACAGCAACCGTGATTGCCACCGACAAAAGCAAACGCACACGAGATGGCGTTGTATTGGCACCAAAAACCGTCATCACCATCAACATGGAAGAGATGCGAAAAAACGGCAACAAATAAGCAGCAATTGTTTGACTAATTTCATCAAACAAAATGTCCATAACTACCCTATCACCACAGGAATAAGGTTCACCATTTCAAGGAAAAAATCCATCATGGTTTGAACAAGCCAGTGGCCTAGAAACATCAAAGCAAATAGGGTAACTAAAAGGCGGGGTAAAAAACTTAAAGTTTGTTCGTTAATAGAGGTTGCTGCCTGAAACACTGCCACGATTAAACCGATAAATAAACCAGGTAAAATAATTGCCGACACTATCAATACAATGACTGACAAAGCTTCTCTAAAAATATCAATTAGCGATTCAGGAGACATAAATTAGCGGCCTTATATGCCAAAACTGTTTGCTAATGTCCCCATCACGAGACCCCAACCATCAACTAATACAAACAACATGATTTTAAACGGCAATGACACAATCATAGGCGATAACATCATCATACCCATTGCCATTAAAATACTGGCAACCACTAGGTCTAACACTAAAAATGGCACGAACAACATAAAGCCAATTTGAAATGCGGTTTTAAGTTCACTGGTAATAAACGCGGGGATCACAACGCTCATCGGTGCTTGTTCAGGCGATTGAATGTCCTTGTATCCCGATATTTCAATAAAGGTTTGCAAATCCGTGGTGCGAACTTGTGACAACATAAACTGTTTAATAGGCTCTTTGCCGACATCGTATGCCTGAGTTAAGGTCATGGTTTCATTGACGTAAGGCTCAACCGCTTCAACATAAATTTTGTCAAATACTGGGGCCATAATAAAAAATGTCATAAATAAACTAATGCCAATTAGCACTTGATTTGACGGAGTTTGCTGTAGGCCTAACGCTTGACGCAATATAGACAACACCACAATAATTCGCGTAAAAGAGGTCAGCATTATCACCATTGCAGGGATAAAGCTCATGGCGGTCATCAGCAACAATATCTGTAACGTAACCGAGTATTCAGTGGCACCATCGGCACCTGTGGTTACTGTTACCGCTGGTAAAATACCATCTTGCGCAAGCACATCAGAGGGCATAAATAAGCCGACCATTGCCATTATGGTCATTACCACCACAGCGGTGTATTTATTCATTATTGCTGTTCCTTGGCTTGTTTCAAACGGCTGGCAAACGAGGTGTCAGGAACGTCTACCGCTGCATCTAATTTGTCAATGAGATTAATACTTTGAGAGGTCACACCGATAAGATATTGCTGACCATTGACATCAATTAGCACCACTTTTTCGCGTTGACCAATTGGCGTTACAGCCAGAGTTTTAATTACGCCGCCATTTGAAGGTACAAGGTTGAGGCGTTTTACGATGTAAGCTAATACAAAAATGACCGCCAATACGACAATCAAGCCGCCAACCATATTGGCAAGTGTTGCTGTATTTGACACATCAGAGGTGCGAGTGAGTACAGCCGTTGTTGCAGAGTTTGCCGCGCTAGTCGCTTCTGTGTCGGTCAATGCTTGGGCCATCACACTGAGCATTGATATCATATTCGCCACGGTCATTCCTTGTGTTGTAAACCTGTAGCAAAACCTGTACTGGGCCGGTTTTGCTCTTTAAGGTTATTTCAGCTTTTTAATGCGTTCAGTTTGGCTAATTACATCCGTTAAACGAATACCAAATTTATCGTTTACCACCACCACTTCGCCGTGGGCGATTAACGTGCCGTTAACCATGACATCTAACGGCTCCCCCGCGACACGATCAAGTTCAACCACTGAGCCCTGGTTTAGCTGCAATAAGTTACGAATGCTAATAAAGCTTCGCCCGACTTCCATCGAAATAGTGACCGGAATATCAAGAATGGAATCCAGTTTTGCAGCTTCTTCTTTCGTTATCGGCTTCGATTCGTCAACTAATTCATCAAGCTCAACTTGCTGGGCTTCTTCTAAAGCTTGCTCAGCCATGGCTGCTGCCCAATCATCACCCGTATCTTCTGTACTCATTTACATCACCTTATAAATCTGAAATTTCTCGGGACTTCCCTTTACGGGTAACCAGTTGGAGTTCTGATTTAACCGTTTCAGGCCGAGCTATTTTCTCACTGATTTTCAATGCTAAATTATCGCGTGACTTACCGAGTTTACAACGGTAAGTGGGCAAGTCTTCAATGCGCATCATAATATGTTCAGGCAAATCGATAGGAATAATATCACCTGCTTTAAAGCCCATCACATCACGTAATGTCACCTCGTGTTCAACAATATTGGCATCAAAGCCGACTTGGACGTCCATTATTTCATCACGGAGCGCTTGCGACCAACGCATGTCGGTATCTTGCTTATCGCTTTGAACACCGGCATCGAGTAATTCACGGATAGGTTCAATCATTGAATACGGCATTGTGATATGAAAATCACCGCCGCCACCATCGACTTCAATATGAAACGAGTTAATCACCACAACTTCGGTTGGGCTAACAATGTTAGCCATTGCGGGGTTAACTTCTGAGTCGAGATATTCAAACTCGACATCCATCACAGGCGCCCATGCATCTTTATAATCTTCAAAGATAATTTTCAACAATAACTGAACGATACGCCGCTCGGTTGGGGTAAATTCACGCCCTTCAATTTTGGCATGAAAACGTCCATCACCGCCAAAAAAATTATCAACCAATATAAACACTAAGCGTGCTTCCATGGTGATTAACGCAGTACCTTTTAAAGGACTAAAACGCACCATGTTTAAACTGGTAGGAACAAATAAAGTATGGACATATTCGCCAAACTTAAGCATTTGCACACCGTTAATTGACACTTCTGCAGCACGGCGCATCATATTAAACATGCTGATGCGCAAATGACGCGCAAAACGTTCATTAACGATTTCAAGCGTGGGCATTCGACCACGAACAATTCGGTCTTGAGAAGAGAAATCGTAAGAGCGTGCATTTTCACTACTCTCTTCAATGTCATCTTCATCAACATCGTCTACACCATGCAGTAGCGCATCGATTTCATCTTGGCTTAATAAATCACTCACATTGTAGCCTTAGCAATTAATGCATTTGGTTATTGCATTACAAAACCAGTAAACAGGACTTTTTCGACCACTTTTTTACCTGTTATTGGTTGCAGTGTATTTTGCACATTAAGTAATGCTAATTGACGAAGCTCATCTTTACCGGCTTGGGTGCTGAGCTTTTGCACATCAGCTCCGCTAAACGTGGTTAACAGTGCGTCTTCAATCAAAGGGATATGCTTTTTGGTTAAAATACTGTCATCTTCACCGCGCACCATTAATTGCACTTTAATTTCAACTAAACGAGCACGATCAACACCCGGTAAGTTGAACAAAAAAGGCCTTGGCATGCCAACATAGTCCGCCTGTGCGACAACCGCTGGCGCACTGGCTTGTGATGCTGGCGCATTAGCAGCCTCTGCGACTGGAGCCGGATCATCTGATCCCATAAAAAACCATGCCCCACCAGCACCTAATAAAATAACGACCAGGCCAATACCACCAAATAGCACTAGTTTATTCTTCTTTTTTCCGCCTGCTGCGCTATCTTCTAACTCTAATTCTTGTTCTGCCATAATGGTTCCCAATCAACAATGTGACTAACATGATGACGAGCTCAATAACCAGTTGTTATTAATAAGTCATTTTATTTGTATGTATATAGGTTACCTGCTTAAGCATAATAATCTATAGCAGAATGTAAACTCCTTGATGTATTTGTCATCAAGTTTGCATCTTGTGCTGATATTTCGTCCAACTGAGACTCTGCGGTTTGGCCTTGCTGTTCTGATTGCCCTTGTTGTTGTTCACGTCCGCTACCACCTTGCGATACCTGACTATCAGTTAGTTGTAAGCCTTCACTGGCCAACATGTCACGTAAACGAGGTATTGCCTGCTCTACAAGTTCGCGGGTTTGCGACTGCGCAACATGAAATTGCACCTGAGTTTGATCGCCTTGAATTTGTATTTTCACCGTCAAGTGTCCAAGTTCTGGAGGGTCAAGACGGATCTCTGCCTGCTGAATACCATTACTGACCATAGTAATTAATTGCTGTTTCATCACCGGAGAAAACTTCTGGATCATCTCCTGCATCTGATTAGTCGCATCGGCTTGCGGTCTTAACGACAATTGAAACTGAGGTACTTCACTTTTATGCACAGGAGTAAAACTGCTTTGATTTTGTAAAACTTGACTGTCAACGTCACCGCCATCACCGACCATCTCAAAAACACCATCAGTAGGCGCAATATTGGCTGAAAAATCAACCACTCGCTTAGTTGCGGCAGTCTCTAATACGACTGACATCTCAGCTTGTTTTAATATTGTCACATCATAAGCGCTTGATTGAATGTTGCCATCAACACGTGTTTTGTCACCAAGTACATTTTTGGGATCTATCGACCAAGATGTTGTCTGCCCAACAGTAGATTGAACAGACTCATCAATCATGGGTTGTGACTTAACAAAAGTGCTTGTGACGCTATTAATCTGGCTGACATTAGGCTGCCCCATCATACTTGCCGCCAATGCATTATCGATTTCGTTTTGTTGCTCAGGATTAAGGATATTAATGACATCATCACTGATCGCATCATTTTCAAGTTCAGCCATCGCGAGAATTGACTCATCTACGGCAGGTACTTGTAAATTAAAATCGATGACAAGCTCATTTAACTCTTGACTGTCTAACGCCTGTAACTCTTGTGCAGAAAGCTCACTAAATGCCATTAAACGGGCTAATTGTTCGGGGTTAAGCTGTGCAATTGCCGCTTTAGATGTTAGTTGAGTGTCAAATTGGATAACATCAGTAAAGACTGTATTAGCTTGATTAACTCCCAAGGTATCAACGTCAGTTGCAAACTCGTCTTTAACTGACGCTGTAGTGGTTTCAAAAAGCTGTGCACTCGTTGATTGTATACCAATAGACTCAAGATCTATTGACTCAAAATCAACACCGGTTAATTCGACGCTAACCTCGTCTACACTATTTTCGATGGGTTCGAGTGTCAGGCTTCTATCTGTATAAGTGGCATGTTTATCAATAAGCGGCAATTGATTTCCGTCATGTGGACGACGCTTACCCAATGAGTCTGCCATGTTAAGTTGAGCAAAAATCATATCAGCATCGCTTGTTTCTGTTGCTCCAACCTCTTCGTTCATGCTGAGTTCATTATCTAAACTCTCATCAACAATAGGAGGTTCAACTTGCGTAGCGTCAAGATTGTTAGGGGGTGTTTTAACAACTAAACTTCGCTCACTAGCCTGGTTAAAAGCAGATAAGAATGATGTATTTTCAACATCTTGCATATTATTCTTTAAACTGGCATCAGCTGACTTATTGCCAACGCCAAGTAAAATATTGCTCATCTGCTGCATAATCGACTCCACTTAAATCATATCAAGTTTGGGGTTATATCATCAGTTGATAGGCCATTATCAAGTGCATACTTTTGTTCGCTATGCATAGCGTTTTGTCTATCATTGCTTAACATCAACAGTGTTTATACGTTAAATACTGTCACTTCACTGACGTTTTATTTTTTAATAAAGACTATTAAGCAATTTAAATGCCACATGCGCAAATACCACATAATGACAGACTAACGCAGAGGTGATGACACTGATAAAACACAAAGGGGCAGTATTACTTTCTTTGTTGGCGAAAATATTGTTGCATTGCAAATTCGTCTGACATTTTTTGTTCGCGTTTCAATTCCGCAATAAGGGCTTTATCTGCTTTCTTGGCTAACAGCATTTCAACTGCTTTACGTTTTTGTTGGGTTTCTTGCCAATGCTGTTGTCGATAGCCAACTTGCTTCTCACTATCTCCTACAGCTGCAACCTGCTGATGAATGGCTTGATCAACTTGCTTAATAAATTGGTGAAATTGATGATATTGATTTGCACGTAAAGTGCTACCGGTATGGCTTTCCATTTGCTTCATATAATCTAAACGGTAGTTATTAAGCGCATCTAGCTGGCCTTGGCGCTTTTGGCGTTCAAACTGAGCAGCTTTTAATTGCAATGCCGCTTTCTCTTCAGCGGTAACGGCTAATTTAAGTACTGTAACTAAAGGATCTGTTTTGGCCATGGGTTAGCCTTGGCACTGAGCAGCAATTTGAGAGAGCATTAGTTTACTGTCGTCAAAACTCACCGCATCTTTAAACCCCTGCCGCAAAAAAGCGTTCATGGCTGGTTGTAGGCGAATAGCATTATCAATTCGCGGATCGCTACCTTGTGAGTAAGCACCTATCGAAATTAAATCTCGATTTTGTTGATATAACGCATACATTTGTTTTACTCGACGCATTGCTTCTAAATGCTCAGCACTGATCACCATGGGCGCCACACGGCTAATAGAGGCTTCGACATCAATTGCTGGGTAATGTCCAGAGTCAGCCAGTTGACGCGATAACACCACGTGACCGTCTAAAATCGCGCGCGACGCATCGGCAATGGGATCTTGCTGATCATCACCTTCGGTTAATACGGTATAAAACGCGGTAATTGACCCTTGCCCTGGGCCGCCATTTCCTGCGCGCTCAACTAAGCGCGGCAATTTGGCAAATACTGAGGGCGGATACCCTTTGGTGGCTGGCGGTTCACCAACGGCTAAGGCAACTTCACGCTGAGCTTGGGCATAACGGGTTAAGCTGTCCATAAGCAACAACACATCGTAGCCTAAATCACGAAAGTACTCGGCAATTCGTGTCGATGTTTCACAGGCGCGTAAACGCATTAATGGTGATGTATCTGCTGGAGCAGCAACTACGACTGAACGTGCTCGGCCTTCCTCACCTAAAATTTCTTCGATAAACTCTTTAACCTCACGGCCACGTTCGCCAACCAAGCCAACAACAATAATGTCTGCAGTTGAGCCACGGGTCATCATGCCAAGAAGGACACTTTTACCCACACCAGAGCCAGCAAACAACCCCATGCGCTGACCTTTACCAACGGTGAGCATGGAGTTAATGGCTCTGACGCCGACATCTAACGGCTCAGTAATTGCTCTGCGTGATAACGGATTAATATTCGGTCCGTGACGAGCGGCTTGTTGATCGGTATTTAAAGGCCCTAATCCATCTAATGGCGCGCCACTGCCGTCAAGCACCCGACCGAGTAATGATAAGCCAACGTGTAGACTTGACTGTTCACCTAACGGTTTGACTCGCGCACCAGGTAAAACGCCTCTCAGCTCTTCAATCGGCATTAGATACAGTAACTTGTCGTCAAAACCAACCACCTCTGCAACTAATTCACCTGCCATGGTTTCAATTGAACATAAACTGCCCACTGGCGCACGACACCCTGTTGCTTCAAGTGTTAACCCAACAACCCTAACCAATTGGCCACTGGCTACCGGGCGCATTGGTAACACTTTTTTATGGTGAACAATCAGTTTATCTCGCAGTTGCTGTTGGCGTTGGTTCATCCGTTATCCTTAATCATATCATCGGGCTTAACAGATGCTTCTTGACTAGGTTGTTCATCAGCCATCTCTGGCGGTGATAAATTAGCTTGTTGGCTTTGTGGTGCAACATCAGAATCGCTACCGTCAACAGGCTCTTGCGTATCGTCAGTCAGATCAGCGGATGGCTGATCATACGAGGCCAAGTCGTCGACCTCTAAAGACTGATAATTCGGCGTTGTCGACTTAAGTTGTTGAGCGTTTTTATCTAATTGATTGGCTTGTTCTTCTAACTGATTAAATACTTGTTCGATACGTTGCTCAACCCGCAAATCAACCGATGAGCGTACGCTTTCGATAATGCAATCACCGTTAGATAACATGGGGTCGATTTCAATTTTCCATTGATGTTGTTCAAGTTGCTCAGGTGGGTAACTTTTCGTCACTATATCGGCATCATGTTGGTTTAAACGCAACTTAACCCGTTGTTCTTTTAACGGCAGGGCGTCAACCCCTTGACGAAGAGCTGACAAAATATGCTCTGGGTGAGTTTTTAACTCATGGCCAATAACTGACTTAGCTAAGCTAATTGTCATTGCCAGTAATTGTGATTCTATTTCAGTGTCTAACACAGACAAAGGATGTTCAAACTGAGATATAAGTTGTGATAATTGCTCAGTCAACTGATTAACAGCAACCTGTCCCGCCTCTAGCCCCTGTTGCTCGCCTTGTGTAAATCCCTCACGGTGGCCTTGCTCTAAGCCTTCTAAGCGCCCCTGTTCTAAACCTTGTTGATAACCTTCTTGCTTGCCTTGTTCAAACCCTTCTTGCTCTGCCGCCGCACGAATATCTTCAATTTGTGCCATGGTGGGTGGTGCCATTGATTTTTCGGCAGCCGCGTTTTTTGACTCATAGGGTTGAGGTGATTTACCAAACATATTCGAGGGCTCTTGGCTTTTATCTCGAGTAATATCTGGCAACTGCCAATGACTGAATTCAACTTCATCATCGACACTGAGGACATTTTTAGACGATTTTGATTCAGACATATTCAATCACTTGTAATGTTTAATTAATTAGCTATCGGGAGTAGCGGCAAACAAATGATGCTATACCGCGACACAAGGATTATAAAAACTCGTCGCCACCACCACCGCCAAGCATAATTTCGCCACTGTCGCTTAAACGACGAGCTATAGACAGAATTTCTTTTTGGGCCACTTCCACTTCACTAATACGAATTGGCCCCATAGCCTCAAGATCGTCGCGCAATAATTCAGCGGCACGTTTAGACATATTGCCCAAGATTTTCTCTTTTAATGCTTCATCTGCACCTTTTAGTGCTTTCATTAGAATATCTTGCTGTACTTCACGTAACAAGGCTTGAATTCCTCGATCGTCAACATCGATAAGGTTTTCGAACACGAACATCATATCTTGAATTTGCTGCGCCATTTCTTCATCAGACTCACGCATGGTTTCCATGATCTGACTTTCAATGCCAGTATCAAGGTAGTTCATGATGTTTGCCGCTGCTTTTAAGCCGCCCATTTTCGCGGCCTGCGCACCACCTTGGCCAGCAAACTGTTTCTCCATGATGTCGTTCAACTCTTGTAATGCAGCTGGTTGAACTTCTTCAAGGTTAGCAATACGCATCATTAAATCTAAACGGGTATTTTCTGGGAACTGGCTAAAAATCTCAGCAGCTTGATCGGGCTCAAGGTAGGACAACACAATCGTTTGGATTTGTGGATGTTCATTTTGAATAATCGTCGCAACCTGACGAGCATCCATCCACTTTAACGAATCAAGGCCTTTAGCACCGCTACCCATGATGATTTGTTCAATCAAATTACCGGCTTTATCTTCACCTAATGCTGCCGTTAGTGCTTTACGAACAAACTCTTCGCTGTTAAAGCCAATGGAAGAAAACTTTTGAATGTCGTCTAAGAATAATTTGTGAACACCAATGACTTTTTCTTGGCCAAAGTCATCCATTGCGGCCATCGCCATACCGACTTTTTGCACCTGCTTGGGCTCTAGGTGTTTTAAAATCGATGCGGCATCTGCCTCGCTTAAACTCAGTAGCAAAATCGCCGTTTTCTCAACACCCGTCAGAGACTCGGGGTCAAATGCAACAGGTTTTGCCTTTTCTTTGTCTTTTTCATTAGCCATTGTCTTGTAACCAATTCTTAACTACTTGAGTGGAAAGCTCAGGCTCATTGGCCACGAGTGCTCTAATTGCTTTAATCATATCATCATCTTTATGCAAATTAGGTATTTGAATTGAACCATCATCTGCATAACTATACTCCGCCTCTTTGGTGTTGAGCATTCCGAGCGTGTCTGCGGCATATTGATCTTCGATTTCGGCTAACTCATGACCAGGACGAGTATCTGCTGGCATGTCGGTGCCTTGTGGATTTGTCAGTTTTTTCAGCATCGGGCGAACCACAGCTAAAAACAACACTAAAATAAGCAATGCACCAAGGCCCAATCGGATCGCACGCCAAAACCAAGGTTGCTCCCACATGTCAGGCTCGGGTAACTCTTCAATTAATTGGTCCATAAATGGCACAGTAACCACTTCAAGCGCATCACCACGTTGAGTACTAAATCCCACAGCCCCCTCAAGTAAACGACGTATATTGGTTAACTCTTCTTCTGTGCGTGGTACACGCGACACTTGGCCATTCTCATCAACCTGCCCCGGTTTAAAGTCTATCGCCACCGAGACACTAACACGACGAACCACACCAATTTGCTGACGAGTATGACTAATGGTGGTGTCTAACTCGTAGTTTCGAGTCGCTTCTTTAGACATATCACCCGAAATAGTTGACGTACTTGCCTCACCCGCCACTTCAGGTATATCTGATTCCATTGGCGGTTGGTTACTTAATGCGCCAGGAATACCGCCAGAACTTTGACCCGATGAATTACGCTCTATTGTCATTTCACTACGAATAGCGGGTAAGTCAGGCGAAAAGCGTTTAGCCGTTTGCTCTACCGCGGTAAAATCCATGTTGACATCAACTTGCGAGGTAAAGTTTTCAGGCCCAAGAATCGGCATTAAAATCGCTTCAATTTTACGACGGTATTCAGCTTCTTTTTGTTGCACAAGTTCTAATTCGCGGCGTGCTCTTGCAGATGTGCCATCTTGGCTACCTGAATTTAATAAACGGCCGTTTGAGTCGGTTACGGTCACTCGTGAGGGCTCAAGACCTTGCACTGCAGAACCAACAATATCAACTATTGCGTCAATTTCTTCTTGACCTAATCCACCACGGCGCACGCTTACTACTACTGTGGCACTGGGTTTTGATGCATTGCGCGCAAACACATTTTCTTTTGGCAGGGCTAAAATCACTTTAGCACGGCTAATACTTTTGAGCTCTTCAATGGCACGGGCGAGGTTTAATTCTTGGCTATGCTTTAAACGTGCTTGCTCCATGCGTTGGCTAACACCAAAACCACTGTCTTGGCTTAAATAATCATTCGTTTGAGTGCTACTTTCAATGCCGGCACGGCTTAGCAGTAATTTGACATCTTGATATTTGTCTTCAGGGACTTTAACCACATCAACATTGATTTGATAATCAATTTGGTTTTTATCCAGTACATCCAGTACCTGGATCATTTCAGCCGTTTCCATTTTGCCCAATGGACGATATTCAGGCTCTTGCGCCCACATCATGACAAACACAGCCAATGCAAGGCAGACTGCTAGAGCCAAAATCATGATCACCTGGCGCATCATGTCAGCACCGCCAACGCCGCTCATTAGCCCAGACTTGTTCTCTTGCTGGACACCGGCGTCAATTGTTGAATCTGAACCTACCATTACGTCTGTGCTCACAATATGTACCTGCTATATGTCTGATGTGGAAAAATTACCTAGCGCTTAAAACGAAAGCGACTAAACAGGCATACTCATAATTTCTTTATACGCTTCAACTAACTTATTACGCACTTGCACTGTGGCTTCAAAGGCAACACCCGCTTTTTCGCGGGCGATAACGGTATCAGACAAGGTCACAGTTGTGTCGCCCATGTCTAACCGTGAAGCTAAGCTCGACGATGTTTGCTGTAAGCCATTAACCGTACCCACAGCCTGTGACAATAACTGGCTAAAATCCGCCCCGGTTGTATTGTTGACTTGCTGAGTTAAATTAGGAGCAATAGATGAGCCTATAGAAGGGGCGATTTCGCCACGAAGCGATTGCATTTCTTGTAATAATGGATTGGCGCTGATCTGCATGATGTCACTCCCTTTCGTCGACTTTTTGACGACAACAATAATCTTATAAGGAGTTAAAGCAATATAGATGCCAAGATTGAAATAGAGCAGGATTTCAGTAATAAAAACAACTTATCGCATACATTGCCGATAAGTTGTTTTAGTCAATATTTATTGAATAAACTGCGCGTTATGCTGGTAGTTGAATACCCATATCACGCATTTTGGCCATTTTATAACGCAAAGTACGCGCGCTAATACCTAATTTTTCAGCGACTTTTTTACGGCTGCCTTGGCATTGATTCAAGGTTTCTAAAATAATCACATGCTCTTGAGCTTTAAGCTCGTCGCCTAAACCTTCAATATCTGCAGGTTTGTCGGCATCAAGGTTGTCATTCGCCAAAAGATTTACATCCGCTGAATCAATAATAATATCATTCACTCCAATCTCATCATTAACCCGTAAAATTAATGCTCTTTGAATAACGTTATCCAGTTCACGAACATTACCCGGCCAACGATGTGTTAGTAAACGCCGTGTGGCTGCATCATCAAGTTTAGGCACCATTGTCATATTCAATGCTTTAGCATGCTTGGCTAATAAGTGCCGTGCGAGTGGTAAAATATCCGCTGGACGTTGGTGCAATGCTGGCCACGTAAGTGGAAAAACATTAATACGGTAATATAAATCTTCTCTAAACTCGCCCGCTGTTGCCATCGCTTTAAGGTCGCGGTTAGAGGTTGCTAATACGCGTACATCTAACTTAATGGTTTTACGGCCGCCTAAGCGCTCGACTTCACGTTCTTGTAAAACCCGCAATAGTTTAGCTTGCAAGCCTAATTCCATTTCAGAAATTTCATCCAATAATAAGGTGCCGCCTTGAGCCTGTTCAAATTTACCAGGGCATGCTTGATACGCCCCAGTAAACGCGCCTCTTTCATAACCAAAGAGTGTGGCTTCAAGCATGTTTTCTGGAATGGCAGCACAGTTAATCGCAATAAAAGGTTGTCCGTTTCGTTGGCTGTGTTGATGAATATAGCGTGCTAGCACTTCTTTACCCGAGCCACTTGGCCCCATGATCATCACCGAGGCGTCAGACACCGCAACGCGCTGTGCAAGTGCCAGTAACGCTAAACTCTTGTCATCGGCAACCACAGGCTTATCGTGGTTTTGCTTCAAGGGTAAATAACGAGACACCTGATTTAATAACACCTCAGGCGCAAAAGGCTTAGCAAGGTAATCAACAGCGCCCAGTTTCATTGCGCTTACCGCACTGTTGATCGTGGCATAGGCGGTCATCAACAGCACAGGAAGTTTGGGCTGATGCTGCTGTAAATAGCTCAATAACCCCATGCCGCCAATACCGTCCATTTGCACGTCGCTTATGACTAAATCAAATTGATTGGCTTTCAAAGCAATAATGGCTTCTTCTGCACAGCTAACATCAACACACTCATAATGAGCCAACAATAAAGTATCAAGTAATGCCTCACGTAAATCAGCATCATCCTCAACAAGTAAGATATGCGCTTCAGCCATGTGTCACCTCCTGATGATGTGCATGTTTTGCATGTGGAAAAAACAAGCGTATATGGCAACCCATACCAGGTTTACAAGATAACTGAATTTGCCCACCATGATTGCGTACCACAGATTGCACTACCGCTAATCCAAGGCCAGTCCCCTGACTTTTGGTCGTAAAAAACGGCTCTAATACCTGCTTTTGCATCGCAGGATCGAGCCCTTTACCATTGTCAATAACGTCTAATAATAGTCCATCTTTGGTTTCACTGGCACTGACCTTAATTTTGGTCGCCCCAGCCTCAATGCTGTTCATCACTAAATTATTTACCGCTGAACTTAACGCATTAACATTCGCGAGCATGGTCGAATGCGAGCTATCTTCCCACTCCAATTGACACTGCTTCTTGTCTGCTATTGGCTCGCAACTGGCCATGACGTGGGTAATGATGTCATCCATAGTGACCGACTCGGCCATGCTGTCTTGGCGGCCTTTTGCCATCAATAACATGTCATTAACTTGACGTTCTAACTCGTTTAAACGATCAACTAATTTTGACTGAAACTTATGTCTTGCTGCATCGGTTAACTTTGGGCTAGCAAGATTTGACGCGTATAATAAAGCTGCAGAAAGTGGTGTACGTACCTGATGCGCCAATGTTGCAACCATTTTCCCGAGTGAAGATAAGCGCTGTAAATGAGATAAATTCTTTTGTAATAAACGCGTTTCAGTTAAATCCGTTAACACGATTAACTGCCCAGGTTCTGGTGCTAATGGTGTAATGGCTAATTTAACTCTACGACCATTTTTAAGCGACACTTCATGACCATCATCATCTTGCGGCGCAAATGCGCGATGGATAATGTCGAACCAACGCGCACCGAGTAAAGGTCGTCCCAGCAACTCTGTGGCGACGGGGTTTGCTAGTGTGACCACACCATCACCATCAATAATCACCACACCTGATGGCATCGCTTGTAAAATGTGCGCCATTTGATTAGACATATTGGCAGCCTTACTTGAATGAGCGCTTACAGTTAGCGTATGTGTCGGCACTTTAGTATGCGCTATGCTTTGACGAATGGCACCTTCACTGGGCTGATAGCTCACCTGAACCGATGCATACGCAGAGGCATTAAACAATGCAGCGGCAGGCAACTCAACCTCTGCCCTATGCGGGTTTGATATCACTCGAGCTGAATACATGGCCACTCCGTCAAAAGAATTACATTTGACAAGGTTTATGCATTAAGTGTGCCAAGGCTAGAATCGGGAGCTGGGAACTCGCAGGCTCGCCTGAGGACGGACTTCGTCCTGCTAGGTGCTAGGTGCTAAGAAATGGGGGCTAAAATCTAAGTCAATAGAAACACCTGGATCCCCGATAAAAGCACTCGAGGATGACGTGCGTGGGTAGTAAACATCTGGTTGCTAGGTTCTAAGTCCTAAGCCCTAAGTCCTGAGAGCTAAAATCTAAGCCAACAGAAACACCTGGATCCCCGATAAAAGCACTCGAGGATGACGTGCGTGGTGGTGCAACATCTGGGGGCTAGGTTCTAGGGCGGACTGCGTTCTGCTAGGGGCTAAGAAACACCTGGATCCCCGATTAAAGCACTCGAGGATGACGTGCGGGTGGTGCTAGTTCTAGAAGCAAAAAACACATCCGTAGATGTGTTTTAAGGTTGAGTAGCTAATAACGATTCAAAGCAATTATAGGCTAAGGGTTATTCTTTGCTCATGCCGTATTTACGCATTTTTTCAACTAAAGTAGTGCGGCGGATCCCAAGCATTTCTGCGGCACGGGCAACGACATTGTCCTGTTGCTCTAATGCTTGACGGATCATGTCTATCTCGAGTTCTGCCAGCAAGTCTTTAAGATTCACGCCTTCTGGGGGTAACTCGCTCGGGAACCGAGTTTCAGGCAAGTCGACAGGCTCTTCATCATTAAAGATTGACGCTAACGCATCCCGCTCAAGTTGCTCTTCACTCATTTCAACGCAGTATTCTGGTACATCAATGTAACGATATTTATGCGGTAAATCATTTACATCAACTAAGCCGCCTGGATATAAAATCGTTAACCGTTCAACGAGGTTAGATAATTCTCGGACGTTACCAGACCAATTGTGCTCTTTTAACGACTCAATGGCGCGCTGGGTAAAGCGCACTTTACCTCGACCTTCATTAAATACCCGATTGACTAACTCATGCAATAACAAGGGAACATCATCGCGGCGTTCACTCAAGGCTGGCATTTCAATCGGAAAAACATTAAGGCGGTAATATAAATCTTCACGGAATTCATTTTCTGAGATCATCGTTTCTAAATCACGATGAGTTGCAGCAACAATACGTACATCTGTTGAAATGGTTTTACTGCCGCCAACACGTTCAAATACACGCTCTTGCAGCACACGCAATAATTTAACTTGCATTTGCAATGGCATGTCACCGATTTCGTCTAAAAACAGCGTGCCGCCTTCGGCTAACTCAAATCGGCCTTTACGTGCAGAAATAGCACCTGTAAATGAGCCTTTCTCGTGGCCAAACAGTTCGCTTTCAAGTAGTTCAGGCGGAATAGCACCACAATTGACCGGGATAAATGGTCCATCACGGCGCTCGGATAAATAATGAATATTACGCGCAACAACCTCTTTGCCCGTACCTGACTGCCCTAACACTAGCACCGTCGCATCTGAACCAGAGACTTGATTAATTAAATGCCTAACGTTAGCGATACCTTCGCTGCGCCCAACCAAACTGCGGAACAATTTAGTTTGGTTACCACTGGTTAAGGTATGCTCTCTTTTAGCCTGGCCAAATACCTGACAAAAATGAAGTAATTCAGTTAATTGCGGATAGTTAATCGGTTCTTCTATTTGCCCCAAGACATTAGACAGGTGCACTTCAGACTCACCAAGCAACAGAATGGGTTGCCAAGGTGCAATTGATGCAATGTTTTTGATGCTGTCTTCAGTGTTGTTATTGTCGTTGACAATAACAACAGAACGAAAACGTGATTGCTCGATTAATGTCAATATAGATTCATTAGAGACTAACTCACACTGCTCACCTAAGAATTCGAAAATACAGCACAAACGAGTCACGCGCTCTGATGGGGTACCGACAATTAAAATTCTTTGTTCTATTTGCATCATTCAGAAGGCCAAAAGCTCTTGTTAAAGGTTTTTATCCAGGAAAGTTACGCTGCAAAAAAGCAACAAAACCGAAATACATTATAGCCAAAAAAGCCGCCAAAAAACTGACCACATTGACATTATTCTATCATTATTACTAAAACAGGGTCGTGATTCTGTTATATAAAGCCAAGAATAACGAACTCAATGATAAATATTGTATTATCAGCCCGTCAGAAGCAAGCAACAGTTACATTTTATCTACATCAAGGCACAATTTTAATGAAAATGCTGTTTTTTCAGCCAAAGAATTGTCCATTTAGTCAGCGATAGCAGAATTATAATCAGTTAAAGCAAACCTGAGCCGTTAATAATCGCCACAAAGCAAAAAAGACGCAGAGCGTCTTTTTTGGTGTAAATACAGTGTGCTGTATCGATTAACTTGCCTCAGAGGTCAGGTGATGTTGATCCTGCGGAATAGCATCCCAACCTTCTTTAATGGTTTTTAAAATCGACACTACATCGTCTATGGCTTGTGGGTCATTATTAATGTTAGCTTCCGTCATTCTACGCAGCATGTAATCGTATAACTGAGTCAAATTTCCGGCCACATCGGCGCCGGCATCCATGTTTAAACTGCCGTTTAAGCCATTAACAATGCCAATAGCCTTACCAATTAGTAAGCCACGATTGGCAATGTCGCCTTTTTCTATTGCAAGCTTAGCTTGAGCTAAACGCTCTAATGCTCCCGCTAATAACATTTGAATAATACGATGTGGCGTTGCCACAGACATGTTGCTGTCAACAGAAACCTTACGATATGATTGCATTGAACCGCGCATAATTACACCTACCTATTTGAATCTATTGCTTTATACACATTAATTTGGCGTTTAGTGGTATTGCCTGCCTGCAACAAGGATTGCCTAAAATCCATTATTTTGCGACTTCGCTTAATGAATGTCTGGGTCAAATCAAACTGTTGCTCGAGCACTGCTCGATCAGTAAAATTGGTATCAGACACTAGGGCATGCAATAACTTTTGACGCGTCTCAATCAGTACTTGCAATTCTGATACCAAATCTGTAACAGTTTCATCTTCTGCTTTAGATTTTTCAATTTTATCAATAACAAGCATCAGTTTATTATTAACATTATCAATTTCGGTCATTGGGTTAGCCAAAAAAACCTCTGCTCTAGCACGTTAACATTCTCTATCCGTGTCACGGGTATTTAACTTATCATCGCTTTTTACACCATTGCCACGTCATTGTTAAATCATTTTTTTAATTCAAAAAAACTAGCTTGTTGCCTTTATAATGGCAACTACCCCTAAACATTACAGTAAGATAAAACCTAGTTGTTATTCACCAAACCAGGTAATGAGTCTAAGCGAGACTGTAAATCGCTTGAAGTACTGTTTAAGCTGGCAACAACTAAATCCATGGCATTATACTGGGCATACAAACGTTCACTATACGCCTCCATCCTTGCAGTTAAAGCATCACGACTATCGGTTAAACGGCTCAATTGATCATCTAAAGATGAATCTCTGCTTTCTAAAATCCCACCTGATTTAACATAAATATCCATATATGATGACATCTTACTAGCAAGACCAGTATCTTCGGTGCTAAACATTTCAGCAATGGCGCCTGTATCATTGTCAATCGCTTCTGTTAACGTGGTTGAATCAATTTCTAGTAAACCTTCTCGAGTCGTCGTTATACCAAGAGTTGCTAGCATTTTGTCACCATCAGAGGTGCTGTATTGACTGGATAACATGTTGCGCATCTGGCTTTGAATGCTACGCGGTAACGAATCTCCCTGCAAAATACCAGCTTGCTCAGTATCAGCATTGTAACTTGAGAGACTTTTAATCGTACTCATTACCGTATTATAGGCTTCAACAAAGCCTTCTATTGCGGTTTTAGTTTTTGTTGTATCACGACTAACAGTGAGGGTTGTTGTTTTATCAATGTCTGCTGCGGTTAGTGATAGTGACACACCTGTAATAGCCTCATCTATATCATTTGATTGAGAAACAATTTTAACTCCATCAACATAAGCGATGGCATTTTTAGCAGGGGTTAATTCTGTCATGGTAAAGGTATCAGCTAAACCAGTATTGCCGTCAGTATCAGTCGCTGTAACACTAATAGTATTGTCTAAACCAGTATTTTTAGAGCCTAACACCAGTTGGGGGCCTAACTCACCGTTAATAATGGTGGCGGTAACATCATCGTTATCATCAGAACTGTTAATCTTGTTCATGATTTCTGTTAAGGTATCTGTGGCTTCTACATCAATATTAAAACTATTACTGCCAACAGCGATGGATAATGAGCCTGTACCTATGGTGCTGGTGCTATCGGCCACCACACCAGAGCCCACTTTTTGACTTTGAGCTAATTGCTCTACTTTAACCTGATAACTGCCCGACACTGCAGTAGAATCAACTGTCGCAGTTAAATAATCTTTAGTTGATAAAGCGACCTTCTGACTGCCGAAAGTATCTGCATCCATGAGTGTAGCCAACTTGTCATTAAATTCAGACATCACACTTTTCAAAGAACCAATACCAGAAATAGTTGCAGTGATGGTGCCTTCGTTGGCATCAAACTGGGCAATTTTACCAGCACTTTCTGCTTCAACAAGCGCGGTCACAATACCACCAATATCAATGCCCGAGCCAATACCAACTGATGTTAATGCCATAATACCCTCTGATTACAATATACGGTTATCGATAAAACTCATTGGTGCCCCGATAATCTACACGGCTGTAACAAATCACATTGCTATTGACTTTAAAAACTACACTTCAGTTTTCATCAATAAACCTGTGACTTCGTTTAATTTTTTGGCGATTTCTAGGGCTTCTTCATTAGGCATTTGCCTAATTAATTCGCCAGTGGCGACATCAATCACCTTAACCACTTGTATGCCTAAGTCTTCATCCACCTTAAAGGCTAAGCCTTTTTGCATCATGCTCATGCTTTCGGTAATATCATTTACTGCTTTATTAAGCTCTTCTGCATCCACTTGAGTTGCTGCATTCACTTGCTCTGTGGTGCGGCCACTGTCAGCATTTTTTTGAATGACATCGGCTGATAACCCTAAATTAGCCGCATTAGACTGGCTATCTACCTGACTAGCCACAGACCTATTCACTGAGTTGACTAAGCCCTCTTTATGCATATTACTGTTTGATGCTGTTACATTGACATCCATGATACACCTCAACTGACCTTATAAAACAAAGCAAAATTTACACCAGTTTTTAATTGACTTGATAGTTTAATATTCCGTTAACTCGAACCATCAACTATTAGGTGGATGTTACTTTATTTTAGTTTTAAAACATAAAAGGGAGTATCGCAAGCGATCCTCCCTATCTGTTACCTTTACACTAGCTCATCGCTATTAATAATAAATAGTGATTATTATAGTAGTGATAGCGCAGTCTGAGGGATCTGGTTAGCCTGGGCTAACATCGCAGAAGAAGTCTGTGACAAAATCTGCTGCTTAGTTAATTCTGCCGTTTCAGAAGCAAAGTCAACATCTTGAATACGGCTACGCGCATCGGTCACGTTCGATTCAATATTGCCTAAATTACTGATGGTAAAGTTCATGCGGTTTTGAACGGCACCTAAGTCAGCACGTTGACTGTCAATATCAGCCAATGCAGCGTCAATAATAGTGATTGCATTTTGCGAACCTTCATAATCGGTGATATCAATATCGCTCACTTTAGATGTTGCGTTAGCAGAATCAGTAGCACCAACAGTGTATGCTACCGTACCAGATGTTGCTGCTTCAGTTAAAGCTAGAGTGTCCCCGTTATTTAATATACCTTTTAAACTAAAGCCAGTGCCAGCAGCATCTAATTCAGCAAATACCCCAGTAGTCTGCGAAGCACCGTTTAAGGCACTGTTAATTGCATCGACTGCACCAGCTGCATCTGTAACATTTGTAAAATCAGGTTTCAGTGTTTCAGCACTTCCGCCTTCAGCGGTGTAAGCAAAAGAATATGTACCGTCTGCGATAACCGCGGTAGTTTCTGTGGCGTCATATGTACCTACAATAGTCTTTCCTTCTTTACCTATATTATCGGCAGAAACGTCGCCTAAAGTTACAGAAATCGTTTCATTGGCATTTGAACCCACCTGGAAAGATTTAGTGCCAAAATTACCATTTAATAATTTCTGACCACCAAATGATGTGGTATCGGCAATACGAGTTAATTCTGTTTGCAGAGAAGCCACTTCTTTTTGAAGTGATTCGCGGTCTGCTGCTGAGTTAGAACCGTTAGCTGACTGAAGTGATAAGTCACGCATACGTTGTAAGATATTGGTAGACTCACTCATCGCGCCTTCTGCCGTTTGCGCAATAGAGATGCCATCGTTAGCATTACGAGTCGCTACACCAAGACCATTAATTTGACTAGAGAAACGATTAGAAATCTGAAGACCTGCAGCGTCATCTTTAGCACTGTTAATGCGAAGACCTGAAGATAAACGCTCCATCGATGTTTGTAAGCCACTGTTAGCACTGTTTAAGTTACTTTGTGCTTTCATGGATGTGACGTTGGTGTTTACTGAAATAGCCATAATTTATGCCCTCTACCTAACTCAAATAGTGCCTGTCAGTTATATCAGGCAAAGTTTATTTTCTACATACACTGTAACGGCACGATTTGAAAATACTTTAGATAATAATTAAAAAATCTACAACAGATTGATAAATATGAATGACAATGAAGATTATTGACTCAACGTTCGTCCAATCGTTTTGTTTTCTCGTTTATTTAAATATCACCTCATTCATGTATTAAGTATAAACAGTGCCTTTACATCGAATCTAATGACTTCCGTATATCGCAGTTACACGTATAAAGGCTATAAATAACAAAACAGGCCATAAGGCCTGTTTTCATTAAATGCTGGCGTTTACAATTATAATAACGACAACGCAGTCTGTGGGATCTGGTTAGCCTGGGCTAACATCGCTGAAGAAGTCTGTGACAAAATCTGTTGTTTAGTTAACTCTGCCGTTTCAGAAGCAAAGTCAACATCTTGAATACGACTACGCGCATCTGTCACGTTCGATTCGATATTACCTAAATTACTGATGGTAAAGTTCATGCGGTTTTGAACGGCACCTAAGTCTGCACGTTGACTGTCAATAGTTGCTAATGCTTCATCAATAACGGTGATAGCATTTTGTGAACCTTTATAAGTACTGATATCGATATCATTTACAGATACATCAGCAGCTGTTGCGGTTGCAAAAGCAGTAGAACCCGCAGCACCAGCTTGAGTAAGTGAAGCTCCACCGTCAACGAGGCCTTCAATAACCACACCATCACCATCATCATTGACACGAGCATAAACTCCCGTCGGCTCTGATGCACCATTTAAACCTTGGTTAAGTGCGTCGGCAAAACCAGCATAATCACTTGCATCTACTTTTGATAGATCAACAGTCAAAGTTTCAGCTGTACCACCATCTGGTGTATAAGTAAACTCAACATTATCAGCAGTTATCGCTGCATTCATATTGGTTTCGTCAAACTCTCCACTTGCAACTTTTGCACTTTTAGTCAAAGCATCTGCTGAAATGTCACCCAAAGTTACAGAAATCGTTTCATTGGCATTTGAACCCACCTGGAAAGATTTAGTGCCAAAATTACCATTTAATAATTTCTGACCACCAAATGATGTGGTATCGGCAATACGAGTTAATTCTGTTTGCAGAGAAGCCACTTCTTTTTGAAGTGATTCGCGGTCTGCTGCTGAGTTAGAACCGTTAGCTGACTGAAGTGATAAGTCACGCATACGTTGTAAGATATTGGTAGACTCACTCATCGCGCCTTCTGCCGTTTGCGCAATAGAGATGCCATCGTTAGCATTACGAGTCGCTACACCAAGACCATTAATTTGACTAGAAAAACGATTAGAAATCTGAAGACCTGCAGCGTCATCTTTAGCACTGTTAATGCGAAGACCTGAAGATAAACGCTCCATCGATGTTTGTAAGCCACTGTTAGCACTGTTTAAGTTACTTTGTGCTTTCATGGATGTGACGTTGGTGTTTACTGAAATAGCCATAATTTATGCCCTCTACCTAACTCAAATAGTGCCTGTCAGTTATATCAGGCAATGTTTATTTTCTACATACACTGTAACGGCGTTAACGAGAAAATCTTTAGATAAAGTTTTAGCTATTTTGAATAAATTACTTGTTTATATCAAAACTTGTTATAAATCAATAAACAAAAAGCAGGCCGTTTGGCCTGCTTTTAATTCTGTTTGGTGAATAAACTAATTAACCCAACAATGATAACGCCGTTTGTGGGATTTGATTAGCTTGGGCGAGCATAGCAGAAGAGGTCTGAGAGAGAATCTGCTGTTTGGTTAACTCTGCAGTTTCAGAAGCAAAATCAACATCTTGAATACGACTACGGGCATCTGTAACGTTCGACTGAATGTTACCTAAGTTATTAATTGTAAAACTCATTCTGTTTTGCACCGCACCTAAATCAGCTCGCTGCGCATCAATATCAGCCAATGCAGCGTCAATAATAGTAACTGCGTTTTGAGATCCTTTCGCTGTTGTAATATCTATTTGGTCTACCGTTGATGTAGCATTGGCACTATCGTCGCCACCTAAGCCGAATGTTGTCGCCGAGGTTCCTCCTGAAGTTAAAGTCGCACCATTGTTAGCGATGCCTTCAAAAGTAAATCCAGTCCCTGCTGCATCTAAAACCGCAAAGACTCCTGTTGGTTCAGAGGCACCATTTAGTGCATTATTGATTGCATCAACCATAGAGGCTGCATCATCTACATCACCCATACTAACGGTTAATGTCTCTGCGGATGCACCGGTACCAGATGGAGTGTAGGTAAAATCGAAATCACCGACGCCTATTTCCGTAGTAATTTCTGCGGCAGTATACAAACCTGCTACTGTTTGACCTTCTTTACCAAGCACATCGGCTGATACATCACCAATAGTGACGGAAATCGTTTCATTGGCATTTGAACCCACTTGAAAAGATTGTGTACCGTAATTACCGTTTAATAACTTTTGACCACCGAAAGAAGTCGTATCAGCGATTCGAGTTAATTCTGTTTGCAATGCTGATAATTCTTTTTGAAGCGCTTCGCGGTCTGATGACGAGTTAGAACCGTTAGCAGATTGTAATGATAAGTCACGCATACGTTGTAAAATATTGGTCGACTCTTGCATCGCACCTTCGGCAGTTTGCGCAATAGAGATACCATCATTGGCATTACGAATTGCCACACCTGTACCATTGATTTGGCTAGACATACGATTTGAAATTTGTAAGCCGGCGGCATCGTCTTTGGCACTATTAATGCGTAACCCTGAAGACAAACGTTCCATCGATGTGGATAACTTGCTGTTAGCACCATTAAGGTTATTTTGTGCTTTCATTGATGTGACGTTGGTATTAACTGAAATAGCCATATGTAAAATTCCTCTTCTTAGTTGAACGCCAAGACTCGGAGCTTGGCTAAACGGTTAATCATTAAACTGTTTAATCTGTTGTAAAGCCTTTTATAAAAGGCTATTTTCGAATGTCTTTTACAGATATTGATTATTCACATCCGTGTCCAAACACTCTGCATTTCATTACATGTATTTATCACTACTATTTTATAACTGTTGTTCAAGCTTATATATAATCAAACAAACTGAGCGTGCCGACTTTAGTAAACAAACTCGATACCGCATTAAGCGCTAACTGCTGTTTTTCAAACTCGGTAATCGCTGAGGCAAAATCTAGGTCTTCTAACTTTGATAATGCCGAGGTGTTAATGATCTTTTCGTCAGTGTGATTGTCGCTGTACTGTTGCAACACTTTTAAGCTGTTGCCAGTGTAGCTCCGCTGCTGACTCATTTGATTGACACCACTGTCTAAGTTATTCAATAGTTGTGCCAACTCTGCTTGTCCTGCTGGCGTTTGTGTGTCTTCGCCACTTTCAAATAAAGCAATAGCCTTGCTGAAGGTATCGAAAATACTGACTTGTGCCACTTCATCAATGCTGAAACTATCGCCAGCTTGTGGCTCGCCATCGATTTTAATTTCTATGCCATTAACGGTGACCGGCAGCGATGCGTCAAAAGCCGATACCGTTGTAACCGGGGGTACTGCGCTGTCAGTAACCGAAATGTTAAGCCCACCAGCACCGTCGTCGGCGAAACTAACGCTATAAGAACCAGGCGTATAGGCTGTCGAGTCAGTGATTTTGGCACTGTTCACCACAAAGTCGCCTTGCTGTAACGACGAATAATTGACGCCATAGTCGCCCATGGCATTAGGTGCGTTCATAAAGGCGGCATCACCTGGAGTATTGGTATTCACCTGTACGCCGGTGGCAATATTGCTTTTACGAATACCTGAGTCGCCGCTGTAGACCACCTCGCCGGCATTATTAAAGGCAAATGGAATGTCGTTAGTTTTAGTGCCGCCAAAAATATAATTACCCGACTCGTCTTTGGTATTAGCGATGGACATTAATTGTTCAAGACTTTGACGCATGTCATCGGCAATGACTTGCCGCTCGGCAGAAGTCATGCTGCCGTTTGCGGCACGTAGCATAGATTCTTTCATGCTGGCAGCTAAATCGTCGGCTTGGCCTAATTGACTTTCGGTTTGCTGGACATGATTGGTGGCGTAATCGATGTTTTTAATAAATTGATCAACCAGGGTATTCTTTTGCTTAAGATTATCAATCGCAATCGCCGCTACTGGGTCATCACCTGCGGTTTCGACTCTTTTGCCGCTCGAAATCTGCCCCATGATGCTATTAGTGGCTGATTGCTTTTCTAAAATGCTGTTAGTGCTTTGCTGAAACATTTGTCCGGTAGAAATTCTCATGGCTTATCTCCTAGCGAACCGAGCTTAATAAGGTGTCAAAAATGGTTTGCGCAGTAGACATAATGCGCGCGGCGGCCTGATAAGATTGTTGAAAGCGCAATAAATTGGCGGCTTCTTCGTCTAGGTTAACGCCAGATTCGCTCTGTACCCGATCATAGGCTTGCTGATAAATAGCAGTGGCCGAGTCAACGCGTACTTCTGCGGCTTTAGTTTGGCTGCCAATATCTAATTTGGTGTTTTCAAATACGCTAGTTAAGGTGCCAGTGCCGTTGTTCATTAATTTGACGTCCGACAATTTAGCCATTTCGACTGCATTACTGTTATTACCTTCGGCAAATGCGAGATCGAAAGTAAAGGTCTCTGGGTTAACAGCGGTGCCATTAATGGTAATGTCAAAGTCCATACCAAAGGCATTAATGTTGTTATTGGTAATAACACCTGTACCTAATGAAGTGCCCGCACTGTCAAATGCTTGATAAGTATTGGCGGCGGTATCAATCGCAAACGTAATTGATGAGCCCGTTGCAGTACCCGGAAAACCTGTGGCACTTGAGTCCATGCTGTTTAAGCTAATTGTGGTGTTGCCCGAGTTTGTTGTCGCAGGCGTTAATGTTGGCCCTGCGGCGGCAATGCCCTTAGGGTCAGTCATTATCATTGTCAACCCCGCTGCAGCACCTGCTGTGGGCCTGATTTCAAACTTATCGCCATTGGCAATGGGACCATTGGCAACGTTAATGGTAAAACCAGCGCTGCTGGTAAGCTCTGTGCCCGATAAGGTTAAGCTTGATACTTCACCGGTTTGATTATCTTTTAACGAATATCCGCCTGCGGTGGTATAACTGAGCTCATAGCTGCTACCAGACAAGGCGCCCACATCGTCAATATTGACCGATAACGCAGCTGAACTGGTATTAGTTGAATAACTGCCCGCGCGGCCTGATGCCATTAATGGGTCGTTAATATCGCGAAAAATATTGCTGCCTACGTTGCCGTTTAAATCAATGCCGCGAGACTGCATTTCATTGAAGGTGTCGGCCACACCTAATGCTAGCTGACCTAACTCATTGCTGGCTGGGATTAAGGTGTCGTCTCGATAATCAAACAAGGCACCGAGTTGACCGCCCAATTTACTTGGGTCAACATTCAGTGTTTTGTCACTAATAGAAGCGGTGATCTTAGGCTCGTTAGGGAATGGATCGCCGGCACTCACGCCCATGCTCATTGCAACCTCGCCCGACACGAGCATAACTGAGCCACCTAACATGATGGATTTTGCACCAGTATCTAAAGGAATAACATTAACTTGTGCGTATTCGCTCAGCTCTAAAATCAACGCGTCTTGTTTGTCTAAAATCTCGTTATTATCGCCTTGAGACTTCATTAACTCTAAATTGATGTTTGCCAGTTCTTTGCTGATTTCGTTAATACGAGTGGTGACAGATTCGATTTGGTTATTAGTTTGTTTGATTTGGTTGTCTAGTTGCGACTGCATTTGGTTAATGCTGATGGCCATTTGTTCTGCCGCGCCAAGACTACCGCTGCGAATACCTAAATCGGTTGGTAAATCTGCCACACTATTAATGCTAGCAAAAAAGTCATTAATGCTATTAGGCACCATGCTGCCAACTTGTGCATAAAGCTCATCAAGTCCACTTAATTTAGAATAAGCTGTTTCTGCCGCGCTCATGCTGGTTTGGCCTATGCGTAACTCGCGCGCGGCAAATTCGTTATAAACACGTTTAACGTCAGACACATAGGTGCCTGTGCCATAAAAGTTATCGCCAAGACGTTGTGATTGTAATGTGGCCTGCGTCGCCGTTTGGCGGTTATAACCTTCAGTATTGGCATTGGCAATGTTGTTACTGGTTACCCCAAGTTGCGACTGAGATGCCATAACGCCGGTGCGCGCGATACTAAGTAGATCAATCGCCATTATTTAGTCTCCAGAGGTAATACAGATTTAAGGCCTTCTTTGACCGACTTCATTACATTAATCACCTTATTGGCGTATTGTGGGTCGGTGGCGTAGCCCGCTTTTTGCAGTGCACGAATAAACTGAGTTGGCTCGCTGGCCACTTTGCGCGCATCTTCGTAACGGTCGCCTTGGCCAATAAATGACACAAAGTCGCTGAAGCTTTGTTCAAGGTCGTCGTACATTCTAAAGTCGGCTTTTTGCTGTACAGCAATGCCTTTTTCAAACTCTAGAGTATTGACTGAGGTTTTTTCACCCTGCCAGCGTTTGTCCGCTTTAATATTAAATAAGTTGTGGCTCATGGTACCGTCGTTACGGCGGATCACTTTTTGGCCCCAACCGGTTTCAAGTGCTGATTGAGCAATTAACACTTCTGCAGATGTTCCGAGTGTTTTGGCTGCTTTTTCAGCATGGGGGTACAACACCGAAATAAAATGTTGTGGGCTCGTAAACTCACTGACCGCCACCCCTTTTGCTTTAAGCTTATTGGTTTCTGGCGGCAAATCATTGCTAGCGGTTATTGTTCCGCTCACCGGTATGGCTGACGAAGCTTGAGCAAATGATTGGCTCGCTAATTGTTCGCCGCGTAACACACTTGCCAACTCTTTTGGCATTGCTGTTGCCATTTCGTGGTGATTAATGGCGTGATGAGATGTCGCCACTTGATCGGCTGGTGCAATGGCATTTAACGCTTCTTGGTCAAGCTCGGTTGGTTGCGCGACAAACATGCTTGGATTGACTTTATTGTCACTGTCACCACGTAAAACCGACGCTGGTGTTACCGGACTATTATTAGGGTCAAGCTGTTGCACCATCAGCTCCGCCAGTCCTAACATGCCTTTATTTGACAAGTCGACTGACATTTGCTGATCGCGCATTTGCTCAAAAAACTCTGTAGTTTGGCTGTTCATCGGATTGTCTGACTTAAAGGCGGCATTGGCATCGCGCATGCTTTTCATCAGCATTTGAATAAAAATACCTTCAAATTGCTTTGCCGCTTCTTTCAGTGCCCCCTTCTCGTCTTTCTGGGCTTGGACACGAAGTGAATCTAGTCCTCCTAGATCCAGAAAGTTCGCAGAATTTGACAACTTTTCCATAGTCATACCGACAATTTTTAGATGATGATAAGTTCACCATGCAAAGCGCCTGCCATTTTTAACGCTTCGAGTATGGCAAGTACATCGGATGGTGCGGCGCCCACTAGATTGACGGCTCTAACAAGCTCATCAAGGCTGGTGCCTGGATTAAACATAAACATACGACGATCTTTTTCTGACACATCAATCGTGCTGTTGGTGGTTACTACGGTATCGCCACCGGCTAGCGCATTAGGCTGCGACACTTGTGTCGCTTCAGCAATCGTCACGGTTAACCCACCATGGGTAACTGCTGCGGGTAATAATTTAACGTGTTGGCCCACAACTATGGTGCCGGTGCGTGAGTTAACAATAACTTTGGCTGACTCATCTGCAGGTTCAACTTCAATGTTTTCAAGGGTAGATAAAAACGACACCCGTTGTGATGCATCACGCGGCGCACTCACTTGAATAGAAGTGGCATCAATAGCACGTGCCATGTCTGGGCCAAGTAAGTCGTTGATGGCATCGGCCATGCGCTTAGCCGTTGAAAAGTCTGAACGACGTAAATTAAATGTGAGGAAATCACCGCTCGAAAATGGGCTTGCCACACTGCGCTCAACAATTGCACCACTGGGAATACGCCCTACCGTTGGCGTATTTTGAATCACTTGCGAGCCATCTAGCCCTTCGGCGCTAAAACCACTCACCACAAGGCTGCCTTGTGCAATGGCGTAAACGTTGCCATCAACCCCTTTTAAGAAAGTTTGAATTAAGGTGCCGCCACGTAAACTTTTAGCTTCACCTAAACTCGACACGGTAACGTCAAGGTTTTGACCCGGTTTAATAAATGCAGGCATGTCGGCATGTACAGCCACCACGGCAACGTTTTTTGAGTTGGGTCTGACCGAATCCGGTAAGTTAATGCCAAAGTTTTTAAGCATGGTGCGGAAAGTCTGCTCGGTATAACGGGTTTTTTCGCCCGTACCAGGCAAGCCCACCACTAGGCCATAACCAATCAACTGATTGCTTCTTACTCCTTGAATATTGGCAATATCCTTAATGCGCTCAGCGTGCACGGGCGCGGTTAACACTAACAGCGTAGTCATCAGCGACATCAACAATTTGGTTTTCATGTATTACTCCTTAAAAAGGCCACCAGTCGCCCATGAAAAACGAATTCAGCCAACCCACTTTTTGTGAGTCTGCAAATGTGCCAGTACCACTGTATTGAATACGGGCATTGGCAACACGGGTTGAATCTATGGTGTTGTCTGGGTTGATGTCTTGGCTGCGAACGATGCCAGTAACGCGAATAAACTCATCACCGTTATTGATTGAAATCCACTTTTCACCGCGGATCACCAAGTTACCATTGCTTAACACCTGCATGACATTGGCAGATATGCTGCCATCTAGGCTGTTCGATTGATCGGCATCGGCCTCACGCTTAGTGTCCATGCTGTCGGTGTAGCCTAAATCCAAAGGAATACCGTTAATTGACACATTTTTACCACCGGCATAAACAGGCTCAACACTCAAGTTACTGCCTTTAGATATTTCGTTATTGGCACTCTTTTTAGCTTGAGTCGACTCTTTTAATGTCACGGTAATAATGTCACCGACGCGATGAGCGCGAATGTCAGAATACAAACTCGATGCTTGAGTATCTAAATAAATCGAGCCCGTGGCTGCTACCTGTGTTGGCGGTGCATCGGGATAAACCGGGGCGTAATAAGGGTCATCTGCAATCGGCTTTTTAGGGGTAGAACTACAGCCCATCGCAAAAAGCACCACAGAAGTTAATGCAAGGTATTTAATCATGATAACTCCTTAGAGATTCTGATTAACGTAAGACAGCATTTGGTCAACCGCTGAAATCACTTTAGAGTTCATTTCGTAAATACGTTGACCTTGAATTAAGTTCACCAGTTCTTCTGTCACGTTAACGTTAGAGGTTTCTAACGCGCCCTGACGAATCGCTCCTAAGCCATCTTGCGATGCCGTGCCCTGTATTGGCGTACCGCTGGCACCAGTTTCGGTGTAGAGGTTCTGCCCTAGTGGATCTAACCCTGACGGATTAATAAAATCAGTCATGGTAAGTTGACCAATAACTTGGCTTTCTGCAGTACCGGGTATTTGCACAGACACTTCACCTTCGGCCGACACAGTAATACTGGTAGCGTCGTCAGGAATAGTAATTGGCGGTTGCACAACATAACCTGATCCAGGCGTAACAATTTGGCCATTTTCATCTAAACTAAACTGGCCATTACGGGTGTAAGCTGCTGTACCATCAGGCATTTGCACTTCAAAAAAACCTGAACCTTCAATCATTAAATCTAATGAGTTATCTGTGGTTAACATGCTGCCTTGGGTAAACATTTTTTGCGTTGCGACTACTTTAGTACCCGCACCAATGTTTAAGCCATTAGGTAATTTTGTGTTATCAGCACTTATACCACCGGCCTGATTAACCGTTTGGTAAAGCAAGTCTTCAAACACAGCACGACTCTTTTTAAATCCAACCGTGCTGGCGTTAGCCACATTGTTAGAAATAACGGCGATGTTAGTTTGTTGGGCATCAACACCTGTTTTACTTATCCATAACGCTGGAACCATAATAATTACTCCTAACTAATTCTCATCAAAGACGTGGATGAACGATCTGCTTCTTCAGCATTTTTCATCATTTTGACTTGCATTTCGTATTGTCGTTGAATGTCTATCATCGCCACCATTTCATGAACTGAATTCACATTACTGCCTTCGATAGCGCCACTTTCAATTTCAATCGCAGGATCTCTTGGTGCCGGTTGGCCTGACATGAGACGAAATAAACCATCTTCACCGCGCATCATTTGATCATTGCCTGGGTTTACAAATTTAATTTGTCCTACTTCTTCAAACACTTCCGCGGTGGCCCCTTTTGGGCGAACAGAAATAATGCCATTGTCGGATATTTGCACGCTATCGATTGGCAAAGGCAATACAATTGGCCCAGCATCACCCATAATGGGTGTGTTACGGCTATTAAGAAGTAAGCCTGTGCTGTCAAAATGTAAACTACCTGCGCGCGTGTAGGCTTCGCTGCCATCGGTGGCTTGCACGGCTATCCAGCCATCGCCTTTAACCGCAATGTCAAGATCACGGCCAGTGGTACGAATCGGCCCACCATTAAAGTTGCTTCCAGGGCTTTCAATCATTGAAAACACACGAGTTGGCAAGCCTTCGCCAAATGCCTGCATAGAGCGAGCTTGAGTCATGTCAGACTTAAAACCATCAGTATTTGCGTTAGCCAAGTTATTTGCGCGCACAGCTAAGGCATTCATACCTTGCTTAGCGCCGCTCATGGCAACATAAAGAAATTTGTCCATCTGCTGCTCCGTCAAACTTTTTACAAAAAGAATATATACAGTAAACAAGCAAGCATCGTGCCAATGGACATTTTAAGATTTAAGGTAAAAATAACGTGTTGAATATAAATAACCTGAGCTCGGGATAATAAATGCCTTTCAAACAGTCCTTTGCCCTGCTCACTGCGTTGAATCGACTTACAATAGGCTAGCTATTGACGCGTCAATTCACCTTGTTAGCAGAACAAATGACAAGCTTGAAAGTGAGAATGGGTAACATGTTGATTTTAAATAGTATAAGTTCATCCCTTATCCCGAGCTCAGGTTAAATAGGTAAAATTAGCAACTAGCAGGAATGGGGAGTCAAAAAAACAACAGTTTGGCGATAAGATAAACAGCTTTACACTAAAATGGCAAGGTGTTGCCGAAGCCGGCAACACCTTATGTGTCAATCATGATGAGTCATCACTAATTAGCGAATTTGCAACACGGTTTGATTAAGTGTGTTGTTGACTTCTAGAGTACGCGAGTTTGCCTGGAAGTTACGTTGCGCTGTAATTAAATCAACTAATTCTGTGGTTAAGTCGACGTTAGATTGTTCAAGCGCAGATGACTGAATACTACCAAAAGTACCACTGTTGGCCTCACCCGCTAAAGCAGGACCCGAATCTAAACTGGCTTTCCATGACGTATTACCCACTTGGGTTAGCCCTTGCTCGTTAGCAAATCGCACTAAGGCAACACGCGCCAATGGCACAGTTGAACCGTTACTGTAGCTTGCGGTGATTAAGCCATCAGAACCAATACCCACATTGGTTAAACGGCCCACTGTAATACCGTCTTGGCTGAGTGATGTCACTTCAAAAGGTGATGCGTATTGAGTCGGGTTATCAAATCTGACTTCGATGGTTTGCGTACCGTCAGCACCTGGGTCTAACACTGCTGCACCTGTGCTGCCTAGGGCTTCTGTTGTGATGGTCGCAGGTGAACTGCTTGTATAAGCACCCACATCATTAAACTTGATAACGGCGCCACTCCAAACCGTGCCATCGACAGGATTTGTTGCCGTGGCTGTAGCTGTGCTGTCAGCAATGCCATCACCAGTCGTATCAGTGCTGTAACTCCCAGCAGTGGTTACATCAACAGGCTCGCCATCGACAGCATAAAATGCCACCCAGTTACTCTCACCAGTGTATGAACCACCTGTTGGTTTAACAAAATAGGTGGTCATAATATGAGACTCACCTAATGAGTCATAAATTGTCACTGACGTTGAATTATTATATGTATCTGAATTACTTGGGTCAAAATTAGCTGGGTCTAATGCTTCATCCCCTACGTTGAGGTTCATTTGCACTTCAACAAGACTGGTTTTAACCGGGCTGCCCGCAGTATCAGGTATTTGGATTGGTTGCGTTGTTGTTAAACTCACTGAAGTTGAGTTGCCTTCATCGTCAACAGGAAACCCCTGCAAAAAGTTGCCAGCAGAGTCGACCATATAATTATCAGAGTCAACTTTAAACGCACCTGCACGCGTGTAGGACAAATCCTGAGTTCCCACGCCCGATGACGTAACAAAAAAACCGCCGCCACTTATCGCCATGTCAAGCGAATTACTGGTAAATTGTAAACTACCTTGATGAAACTGCTGCGCCACTTGCGTTGTCGTTACACCACCGCCAACGGCTGTTTTACTGTTAGAAAAAATCGAGTTGGCATACACGTCGGCAAATTCTGCGCGCGACTCTTTAAAGCCAACGGTATTGACGTTAGCAATGTTGTTTGCCGTTGTGTTTAAATCTTTTTGCGCGGCAGAAATACCACTCAATGCAATGTTAAATGACATAATTCACCTCAAAGGTTTAATTCATAATCAACCAGTTGTATTAAACTGCGATAATGTTAAGTTTCAGATACAGCGAGTACGTCAGATAACTTAATACCGCCGACACCGCGCAAATTCAAAATAGCCCCAGTAGCTGTAGTGCCTAACGACACACTGCTTACGTGAGCATAAGTCGATACCGCTAACTCCTGTGTTTCGCCATCAACTTTGCCATTGGCCTTGATGGAGTACATCCCCTCTTCTACCGGCAATCCATTTTTGTCCAGACCATCCCAAGACACATCAATATTGCCGCCAGCACTGCCATCAACGCTAAAGGTTTTAATTAACTGACCTGACGCATCTTGGATACTCACGCTGATGGTATCGATTGCTGATGGCGTACTTATCACTCCATTTAAGCCCGTACTCTCAGCCGAGATAGCCCCAGTGTCTGACGGAATTAAGACTTTACGTCCAACAAGACCAGATGCCTGTAATGCCTGGCTTGAACTCATCACAGTATTAAGGTTTAAAATCTCATCATTGAGATTGGAAATCCCATCAACGGTAGAAAATGACGCCATTTGAGCAATCATTTGGTCGTTATCGACCGGCTCAAATGGGTCTTGCATTGACAGTTGTTGACTGAGCAGAGCAAAAAAATCTTCTTGTTTTAATAACTGATCATTTGCTTCAGGAATCGTGCTTTCTTCAGGTAAACGGATCGAATCAAGAAACGTGTTTCCGGTTATCGTTGTTGTACTCTGTACCGAACTTTTGGTCACAGCCGTCGTATTTGACGCACTACTTGATGTCTGCGGCAATGACTGACTATACGAATTAATTAGGCTCATAGCTGCCTCCTTGAAAAATCAAACTATTTACCCATTCTAAGCGTTTGTTGCAGCATTGATTTTGTGGCATCTGCAACTTGAACATTCATTTGATAAGAGCGCGAAGCTGAGATCATATCAGCCATTTCTTCCATCACATTTACGTTTGGTTTATAAATAAAGCCATCACCATCTGCCAGAGGGTGATCTGGGGAATACTCTTTAATAAGCGGCTTGTCGCTTTCAACAATGCCCTTTACCGACACGCCAGGAGATCGATTTTGTTGGCTACTTGCCTTGGCCATTTCGGCTTCAAATACCGGATGACGAGCACGGTAGGTTTTGTCAACGCTGCTTGACACCGAATCAGCATTAGCAATATTACTGGCCGTGGTATTTAACCTCACAGATTGTGCCGACATCCCAGAACCAGAAACATTAAAAATATTAAATAAGCTCATGATTAATCACCTCGCAATGCCTTACGCATGCCGTTAAATTTTCCCTCAAGAAAACCCAGTGACATTTGATATTCGAGTGCATTTTGCATAAATGCAGTCTGTTCTTGTTGCGTATCAACAGTGTTGCCATCCCCGGTATCAGGCTGATTTGGCACACGATATTGCACATGCTGTTGAGTTAATGACGTTAAGTCAAAATGCTTTTCTGTGGTTTGGCTCATGCTTAAGCCCTTTTGTTGAGAGCTTGCCGCTTGCATAGCAGATGCAAAATCAACATCACGAGCCTTGTAATGAGGCGTATTGGCATTGGCGATATTACTAGAAATCACTTCTGCTCGTTGAGCACGCACACCCAATGAATATTGGTGAACACCTAATGCATTATCGAAATTAATCGCCATAAAATTGCCTCCATCAGCTAACTAATAGAATTAAAGCAAAGGTTATGCCAATTATTTTATAAGAAGAGAATAATCTGTTTATATGAACATACCGGCGATCGCCGGTATGATTAAAAAATAAAGCTATGTTTTTGTTACACTTTTTTCTGGTAGTAAATACCAGGGTTACATCGAACCATATTAAATTCTTCAGTTAACCCCGCAATCGATTCAGACGCACCTAAGAATAAAATGCCTTTAGGGTTAAGTGCGGCAGCAAATTGCCGCAAAATTTTAGCCTTTGCCTCTGGTGCAAAATATATCAGCACATTACGACAAAAAATGATGTCGTATTTGCCTAATAAGCTATAACTTTCAAGCAGATTGTGTGCTCTAAAATTCACTAAACGTTTAACACTGTCTTTCACTTTCATGTTTCCAGATGGCAAAGCATCAAAAAACTGACGCTTACGCTCATCAGACAAACCACGAGCCAACGCCAAGCTGTCATACTCAGCGTTTTTACAACGCTCAAGCATTGAAGGCGATAAGTCTGTTGCTTGAATAGTTGCACCGCCAGGTAAAGCACCTGGTTTACGCTGCTGATACTCTAGTACCGTCATAGCTAAAGAATAAGGCTCTTGCCCTGAGGAACAGGCCGCAGACCAAATTTTTACAGGCCGCCCAAGCTTGCTGTACTCTGGCAATAACGTATTATGCAGCAGGTCAAAAGGATAACGGTCACGAAACCATAAGGTTTCGTTAGTGGTCATCGCATCAATAACTTCAGCACGTAACTGGCGTTCAGTCGGCTTCATCGACTTCTTCACCACTTCAGACAACGAAGGTAGGTTATATTTTCCCATTAAGGGAGCTAAACGGCTACGCACTAAATATTGTTTATTCTCGCCTAACACAATACCGCTATGCTGCTCTAAAAACAGTCTAAACTGGTTGTATTCTGCTTCAGCAAGTGATTTATCTGTCACATTAACGTCCTAAAATAAGTAAGCCCAAAACGCTTAGCAATTTGCCATATTGTCATTATAGACAGTTAAAGACTCAAATGTTTGTTAACCGCTGCCGCTAATTCATCTGGATTAAATTTAGCGATAAAATCATTTGCGCCCACTTTTTGAACCATCGCCTGGTTAAATACACCACTTAATGAAGTATGTAACACAACTTTGATCTTTTTAAGCTTAGGATCATCTCGAATTTCGGCGGTTAAGGTATAACCATCCATTTCGGGCATTTCAATATCAGAAATGATTAAAGGGATCTCTTGCGACACATCATCCATTTCTGCGGCAATGCTTTTCAGTTTATCCAGCGCTTCTCTACCGTCTTTTGCCGTGTCGATTTGTAAATTTAATGACTCTAACGACCTAATAATTTGCTTGCGAGCCACGGCGGAGTCGTCAATCACCATTATATGATAATGCTGTTCTCTATCAATGGTTAAGGTTTCATTAACCTCTTGACTAATAGCCGTTTTAACCGGAGATATTTCATCGAGAATTTTTTCTACGTCTAAAATCTCAACTAATTCACCCTCAATTTCGGTTACCGCCGTCAGATAAGAGTAACGCCCAGCACCTTGTGGAGGAGGCATAATAGCCGCCCAATTCATGTTGATAATCCGCTCAACAGAACTAACCAAAAACCCCTGCACACTTCGGTTATATTCAGAAATAATAATAAAACAATTCTCGGTCGAGGTCAGCGGACGCCCTCCCGTTGCAGCGCTTAAATCAATGACAGAAATGGTTGAGCCACGAATGTGAGCAACACCTTTAATAAAGGGGTTTAGTTTAGGTAAGGTCGTTAAAGGAGGACATTGCAGCACTTCTTTAACTTTAAAGACGTTAATACCGAAGCGTTGACGACCATTAAGCCTAAATAGCAGCAGCTCTAATCTGTTTTGCCCAACAAGTTGGGTACGTTTATTTACTGAATCTAAAATGCTCGACATAACACGGCCTTGTAGTTAACTATCACCCATAAAGGATAAATTTGTCATTAAATTATATTAAATCAAATTTCAATATAATTGATACTTTGTTAGTAACACATTTTACAGGCAACTAACACCACTTAATGTGCTGCACGGCCACCCATTTCAACAAATACTTAACATCAAAAAACTAGGCATACAACTTGCTTACCTTACTACACTAACGATGTGTTACTTTTTTGACGGAGGATAACAAAATGATTCACCGTCAGGCATATGATGTTGTAGTCTCATTAATACGTCTACATGCTCAACATATTGATTGTTTTTCAAAGTATAGGTGTATTCTGGCAAAACAAGCTAGTATCTTCATTATGAAAGTATTTTTTTTATGTTTTTTGTGTTTATTGCCACTTTCGTTACCCGCTATAGCTAACGAAGAAGCGATGACTCCCTCATTATCGACCATTTATCAATTAGCTAAAGAGGCGGTAGAGAAAAAAATTGATGTAAACTCAAATGCTAAGGTCAATGTGATACCACAAAACCTTGAAGGCAGGCTCACGCCGCCACGTTGCTATCCGCCAATAACAGTCGAGTTAGCAAGCGATAGAGACATAAGCCGCAATAATACCGTTAAAATTGGTTGTCGCACGCCAGATTATGACTACCCCTGGCAAATGTATCTGTCGGTAAGGGTTGAGATCCAATACCCTGTAGTCGTGGCAACTGAGTTACTCTCACCCGATGACATTATCGACACACACAATGTCACCACCATGTATGTGGATCAGTACAGCATAAAAGGTCAATTTTTTTCAGACTCGTCTAGTTTAATCGGCTCGCGAGTAAAACGCAGAGTCGCCAAAGACTCACCCATTATTGATAAAAACTTATGTTTTGTGTGTAAAGGCGACATGGTTTCTATTTACGCAAACACAGCAAACATACAAATAAAAACATTAGGTGAAGCCCTACGAGATGGTAATATAGGCGAGCTAATAAGAGTAAAAAACAACCAAAGTAGCAAACAGTTAGAAGCCGTTGTCATTGGCGTTGGCGAAGTTGAAGTAAGAATGTAAAATAACCTAAAGTTTTTTTCCAAGGCGCCGATAGCCTGTAAGGAAAACCTGATTCATTACGCTGGAGCCTCACATGGCAATCGACATTAAAAATAACACTGCAACCAACACACCAATGCGCACAGCACGTGATACGCAGTCTGCAGCCCAATCTAACGCAACTGCGCCACAAAAATCGGCCGCTGCGGTTAAAAGCGACTCTGTTAGTATTACTTCGCAAGCACAACAGCTTCAGGGTGCTCAAGCTAAAATAGCTGCATTACCAGAAGTCGATCAAAAAAAGGTCGCAGAAATTAAACAAGCCATTTCAGAAGGTCGTTATAAAGTCGACCCAGAAAAATTAGCCGCAAATATCGCAAGTTTTGAAGCTGAACTGAGTGGTTTATCTTTCGATAAAGAGTAGCCTTAATTCGTTACTCTTTATGGTATTTCAACCTTGTTTTGTCGGTGCATTTTTGCGCCATAGAGAAGTGTTGATATTAAAACCCAAAGAGTAATATATGACTAACATAACTATACTGCTAGACACCCAACACCAAACTCTGACTCAGCTTAAAGCGCTTATCATTGAAGAAAAAGAGGCATTGCTTAAGCAAGATGCAGACAAGCTGCTCACCCTTGCTAAAGATAAAATGCAACGTATGAGCTTACTTAAAGCAACAGATGAAAAGCTTGCGGCACATCCAGAACATGACCAACTGACATTGCAACCTGCATTTGCTCAAAAGGTCGAAGCCGCAAAAGCCTTGCTTGGTGAATGTAAACATATCAATGCTCAAAACGCGAGCCTAATTGAACACAACATCGCCACAATCAACCGCTTAGCCCAAGCACTTCAAACCAGTCGCAACGCCACAAGTTTGACGTACAATGACAAAGGCAAAACCTCGACCATTTCAACGTTAGGTAATGACTTTACCGCCTAATAAAACCTAGAGGCCATGGCTCTTAAAACAGCCTAGAGCGCTGTGCCGCTAGGACGCGGCTAGAAACGGTAAACTCTGCGCAACAGCTCAAGTCGCGCAGAGCCCCCAGCAAGACACAGGCCGCCTAAGAACCTAGCAAAACACAGTCAGCCCTAGAACTTAGCAAGACGCAGTCCACCCTAGCACCTAACAGGTTATTTACTGCGCCAACATATCTTGCTTTAAACTGTCTTGAGCAGGGCTATCCCCTAACCAAATCTTTAACAAAGCCTGGCGAAAAGCCTCACCAGCAATATCACCTTGCACCTGGCCATTTTTAATGCTGGTCACCCCTCTACCTTTTTGGGTAACAAAGGTAAATTGATCACCTTCAATAATTTCATCGGCAAACAATTGCGTAAAGTGTTCAATGTCGGTCTTAATCGAACCAATATTATTATCGGTTGCTAACTCAAACCCCTCTTCAATGGCTGTACGCATTTTGTCTGAAGTGATCATCCCCGATGTGATGGTTAATTGAATCACGGCAATGGGCGACTTAAGTACAGCATCAAGCTGATTGGCATGCGATGGCAAATATAAGCTACCAACATATAAGTCCATAAAAAACTTACTGCGTACCCCTGCACCATTAAGCACTAAAGTCTGTTCTGCAACTGTCATCTGGTCGGCAACATCAACGTCAGCGACCATTTTAGCCTGTGCCACCATAGGAAAACATACCGAAAAAGCCAAGCCAATTAATGCATAAAGTTTCATGTAATCTCTTTAAAATAATCTGTAAATCTTTAATAAATAGGATATTTACCATCCGTGATAGCAAAACACTTAAACCTGAACCCTGTGTTTCAGGTGCTACTGACAGATGGTTTAATTATCGCGTGTTCTAGAGGCAATTAGCCTCTAACACCTAATTTATACTGGCCATTTTGCTCAAAAATCAACGCTTGCTTATGTTTTGGCGCCATTAAAATTGGGCCATCATCAAAAAACAAAAAGCACTTCCAATTACGTACAAATACATCCCAGCGCGTTTCTATCACTTGGTATTTCTCGTAACAAAAATATACCAGGGTTTCATTAGGCCATTGAATATGTTGCAAAATTGCTTCAGGCAGGGCATTGTCGAGCGAGTCCCATGCAGCCTGCCAGTGCTCCGTCGCATGCCAAGCATCTTGTTTTGACGGCCAATCGCCCTTCTCAAATTGCTCAGCTCGACTGCTTTTATTGCTTATCCACTTATTCCACACCTCCATAGCACTTTTATCGGTAAGAGGTTTAATTAGCGCCTTATCATCGTCTGACACAGGCAAATCTTTATGGTTAAAAATCCACTTACGCTTATAAAGTTCAAACGGAATATATGAGTGTGACAAGCCACTGCTCCTGGCAACTTAAAATAAGGCGCAATTATAGCGTTAAAACGAGGTAAACTGCGATAGAACAACAGAGAAAATAAAGACAAAGTACAGTGGCCATTGTCAGATAAACACACGTGGCGACAATCGCACAATTGTGGAGTACAACGCAAACAAGCATTAAAATTTGTATGCGCGGTTATCCCCAAATAACAGATTTAATCAGCAACTATTATCAACAAAGCTGATAAAAACAGTTTTTGGTATCAAAACACCGAGCTACTCGCTTTAGAGATTCTGAAAAGGCCTACGCTTGAAAAATTACCACCATTCACAATTTAAGACGAACTATAGCAAGTTGGCGCATAATGCGAGGCGGTAATATTCAAACCACCAGTAAACGACTAAGCAATAGCCGTAGGAATTTAAATAAGCGCCAGTATCACAGCCAGCACTTATGCTCATTTAGATATTGAGCATAGCAAGTGCTAGGCATCACTACTCATCTGTCCCCCCCCCGTTAACGAAGTTTTCAACATCGCTTTGGCGGTACATCACACGACGACCAACTTTTATAAAATTAAGAGGATAGCGACCAGTACAACGCCACACAGAAAGAGTGCCTATTGTCACGCCTAAGTATCTCGCCACTTCCGCAGGGGTGAGTAGTGTATTCATGTTAACTCCGATTAGTTTTTGTATGTCGGAGTAAATAATATGATTAGAAGATTTTGAAGTATTCACGCCACAGGGTGTGTAGGTATTACTTGGGGTGTAAAAGTACCGTCACAGGGTGTGACGGTATAGATTTATAACCATTTATATTTGTGACCAGTAGCTACGAGGTTTTGTTTTAACCTATTTTTCATTTCATCGCTTACCCTAGAATAAACAGATTTAATATCGTTATCGTAAGCGTCTTGGCTAAACCCTCGTTCTTTTGCTTTGTCATACCACTCATGGCCAAAGTCAAACTCACCCGTTGAAAGGTAAACAGCGCCTAGCAAAGTACATGGCCTGAAATTTAACGGTGTCACTTTATGTGCTTCTAATCCAAGTTTAATTGAATTCACATAATCCTTTAGGTCTCTACAAACGCCACCATATGTGGTTAATAAAGCAGATTTTAATTTCTTTTCATTCTTAGGAATGTTGAACGGATATGATTCATCTAACGCTTTTTTTATTTTTGTCAGCACTTCAGCTTTTCTATATGCAGCACTGGCATTAACCAGCTCCCAAGGTAAGCTTTTTTGTTTCCAGTTTTGATAGTGAACGTGTGCAAGTTGAAGGTGATATTTTTGTATAACAAGTTCAGTTGAAAAACCAACACTATCTAACCATTTAAGCTCTTCAGGAGTAATTGCCTTCTTACGCAGTTGAGCCAAAAGCTTATCTACACGAGAGTTTTTTTGGATGCCATAAAGTTCAAAATCGTCAAAATCAACACGGTTTGCTTTGAATGCTTCTGCTTCTTCTCTAAGTTGATTCTGTAACATTTCAGCTTTTGCTTTAGCTTCAGATAAAACTTTAGTTTTTCGTTCAAGAATCTCCTGCCGTTTTAGTGCTTCAATTTCATCGAGTTTGGATTGGTAATGAGAAATAACAACATCGACAACATCTTTATTGGCTTCTTTTGATAACTCAGTTTGGCTTGTTGTAAGCCTTTTTTTTGTTTCGACTTTAAGTTTAAGGCCACCACAAATTAAACTTTCAAGCTTATCTGGAACGCTTTCTTTTGAATTAACAGCCCTGAAAAGCTGACGTGTCGTTTCCCCCAACGCAATAGAAATAATTTCAAGGTCAGATTCTAAAACACAAATATCGTGTTGAGTTATATATTTCACAAAAAGGTCAATGTAGGTGCTTAAAAGGGGATACTGCGATTTTGGAAATAGCAGTTGAGCTTGAGAGATCTGTTTATTAACCACTGTAAAAATCCATTTTTATGAAGTTGATTTAATATACTTGCTTAACCAAGAATTGATTGTTCTGATTGCTTGATACGGAGAAGTGAAAGAATAATTAATACTCTCCGCATAACTTAACACTTTCTCTGCAATAGCTTGCGCAGCTTGGTGCGGGTTAGCATAATTTTTCTGAGTATAAAGCTGAATAGCGAAAGCTTCTACTTTATCTTTTTTAGCGTAACGTTTATCTCTGCCTGATTTACCTGCTTTCGATGACTCTTCAACATATCCTTTGAATTTAGTTATCTCCGTTTGAAGTGACTGATATCCTTCATTCGCATCGACAAATTGACGTTTAGCAAATATTTCAAACAATAAATTGGCTTTCTTAGGCATACCAGCCATTTGACAAGCTATAGCACCATGAATAACTTCAGCACTATCTTCACTGATATGATTCAATAATGTTAGAACTTCAATACCACCTTCCTCTCCAAATGCTTCATGCAGATTTTGAGCATTGGCAAACCGTCTTATCTCTTGAATATCGTCCAGAGGGTCTTCGGCAATCGATTCAAATAAAGAATTAAAAACAGCGGCACCTTCAAGCTGCTCAGTCTCAAGTATTGACTGACTATCATCAACTTTCGAAAGCGCTTTGGCTAAAGACTCTTCATCAGTGCCTTCAGGAAGCAAAGGTCTAACGGTTGAATCTTTTTGAGTGAGCATGTCGAATGACTGTAAGCTGGCTAAAAAATCGGCTTTCAGCTTTTGATTAGCATGTTCTGACGAATTTAAAATATTAACCATTTGCAACTACAGCGCTTCAGGCATTTCGGTTAGAAGTTCTTCTAACTGATTATCGACTTCAGACTTGTGAGGTTTAGTTTGCAGGTTAGACTCTTTCTTGGGGGTTCATTACACAATACTTCCATGTTTTAGCTTTAATAGAAAACTATTAGAAATGGAGGTTAATGTCCAATATTGAGTTGAAACTATCGAAAAGTGTTTTTTTGGAAAGTGCTTAAAAAAAATTCCAAAAAAGGGGTTTCCAGAGGCGGCACAACTTTTGATTGTTTTATTAAGAATTTGATTTTTAATAAAAAAGAGATTTTATGGTCTCCCCACAGGGACTCGAACCCCGATCGGCCGCTTAGGAGGCGGCTGCTCTATCCTGTTGAGCTATAGAGAGACCCGTTGATTATACTGAGTTTAAAATTGATTTAAAGTCTTTAAATTTAATTGCTTAAATCTTAGCCTTACATATCGGTATGGCTGCTACTATTATGCATTTTTTGCTCATTACTTTAGCCCGCCCCAATACGCTAATTTTTAATTGCGATATCATTTACTTGAATATTATCTGCCGCATCAATACCTTCAATGATGGCGGTGGCGCTGTCTTCACTGACTTGGTCGATAAACACTCTAGCACGACTTTTACTGGCTATTGGCCGCATTGTATTTAGGCGATCGGGTATGTTTTTTTGCAAGACAATTTGAAATTTATCACCCATTTTGACACCGTTTTTACGGCCCAAATTAATTATTAAGCGATCGCCCTGCCTGGCGATAATTTGCCCCAATAATGGCCTGCAATTTAATTGATTATCTAATGTCAGCACACTTTGCTGAAAAATTTCACTGATGGCCTGGCCGTATGATGAACGCCAAAAACGTTGATTAGCCGGTGACACCACTTCTTGTTTTTCAAACTCCCAAGGCGCCGAGGTTGTAAACGTTTCGGTCCAAACTACCTCACCACTAATGCCATGGTAGAGGGTCAGTTTTATCATGAACTGTCTTAAAGGATAGTCTTCACTTAAACCAAAATAACGACTTTCGGCTGGCTCTGTTGATATGTCAATAATGTCTGGTTGCAATATGTATTGGCTGTCGGTGATTTCGCCTAACCATGTAGGAATTCGATAACCTCTAAAGTTAACCAACTGATTAGTGTTATCAATTTTTTCGTCGGCATGCACTCGTGCAAAACTGTATCTGGATTGTGAATTAATCACTTTACCTAATTGTTGGGTTATTTGCTGTTCAAAATTAACCAACTGGCCGTAGCGTAATTGCGCTCTTTCTTGAATATAAGACTGGGGCAACATAATGGCTGCCTTTAGTGATTGGCTTTTACATTGAGCATTGGGCTCAGGCTCGGCTAACTCGAGTTGAAGCACGACGGTAATAGTGTTTTGGCTAATCATTTCACTCATGAGTTCTACGTTATTTGCTGTCCCCATGCGCTGCATTTGAAAGGTGTCTTGAGTTAATCGTCCTTGGTCGATTGATTGCTCACTGGTAAAATTAACCCCCGCTTTTAGACTTGCATAATTTAACGCCTGACTAATGGCATCTTCACGGGCCTTATCAATGTCGCCATTAACAATTTTGGCCCTGCCGGTGACCTCAACCTGCTCAGCAACAACGGAGTGAACCTGAAATAAGCTCATCGCTAACATAAGTCCAAGCATATATTTAAACTGGCTCACGACACGCTTATAAAGTGTATTTTGCGTCGGCATACAATGTCCTAATGTCAAAAAATCGTCAGTGTGGCCTGCAAAGGCAGATAAACTACTACGACTAACGCAGTAAAATTGAATTAATAAGAATTAAGCAATAATCGCGCCACTCGCTACTTTAATTAAATGAGGTAATACTTTGGGCCTGTTGATCTTTCAAGGTTGTTTTTGCTGCGAATGGTTGGTCATTGCTCATATACCCAAACAACCTGAAGATACTCGATTTCAGCAAGAATTTACACGCGTTTAAGCAAGGCATTGATTGCGGGTAATGGTCGTTCCCTTTCCAAAATCAGCTAAATTAACAAAAGCCGCAGCATAAACGCGTGTAAAACTTGCCCTTTGGGAGTTTCACCGTGTTCACACTACGTTGTTGCGCTAATTTATAAGGTACCTACATTACCGCATTAACGCGCCTAGTATTGAAAACACGGTGAAGCTCTGAAACACGGATTTTCAAGTTGATTGGGTATATATAAGTTCACGGCAAAGGCGTTGAGGCGAAATGAGTCTACATAAAAAATCGATAACGCAGTAAAAATGGCCAATAAACGTTGCCTAAAAGGGTCGGCTAAATAGGTGTTACGCTTTGTTAAATGATGCTTTGCAAATAAAGAGTTGCTTAAAGACTAGGCACAATCCATCGCCTTGATTGACACGCTTTTAACTCGAGCAACATTCACCCCGTAAAGCTCAACAGGCCCTGGATAAAATTGAGTAAAGGTTTTTATCTCTTTGCCGATATAGTTTTATAGTGAATCGGTGGCTTTGTCGCAGCCAACAGTGGCTTTAATAATATTTGATAAGCCATGGTTTAGCAGCATAAGTACAACACAATACCTGGGCGACATTCTTTAAGGAATCATCATGATTAATAGGCTTATTTTACCTGCTACAGTGCTTGCGATATTGACACTCGCAGCGTGCAGCCAAACGCCTAATCCGGCAAATAATTTAGCGTTTAACAATAACGGTAAGTACGTTAAAGTTGCTGATGAAAACGAGGTTTATCACAACCAGTTGGTTTACGATATTCAAGATGCAGGACTGGCACCAAAAGGCCAGATTAATGTGTGGGCTGAAAAACTGGTCAATGAGCTGGTTTTACAAAATGATGCTTTGCGCGCTGATCAGCCATTACTGATCACCACTCCGGTTTTGGCAAATAATTTAAATGCCACCAATGAACTGGCATTGCAGTTACAGCAAGGGCTGTTAGCCGCGTTTCATGCTCACGAGTTTAATTTAGTCGACATGAACGTGGCCACCAGTTTGCGTGCAACTGAGCAAGGTGAATTTATGCTAAGCCGTAATTGGGAGCTGTTACCCTCTGACTTGCCCGTGTCACACGTATTAGTGTCAACCATGACAATGACGCCTGAAGGTGTTGTGTTTAATGGCCGTGTTGTGAATGTAACTAATAATCGCGTACTTTCTGCTGTGCAATCTTTTGTTGCTGCGTCGAGCTTATCTGGTTATTTACAAGAATCTGAAATTATCGAGTCACGCAATGGTTTGTTATACCGCCATGAGAAAAAAGGCGATACTCGTTATACCGTATTAGGAGACAAATAATGAGGACAGTCATATTCGCATTGGCCTTAGTGTTACTCAGTGGCTGTGTCAGTAAAGATAAATATGTGCAGTGGGAAACGCAGGCACCAACCTCTTTCCCGACATTAACTGCGGTGGGCTATGCCCCATTGGCGACTCAACCAAGCCCTGAGCCATCGCACCGTATTTTAATGGCAATGCAGGCCTCTAAAATTGCCGCCTATCGAGAATTAGCGGAACAAGTTTACGGGCAAAAGATTTCTGCCAATAGTGACGTAAGTGAGTGGTTATTAACTGATGACAATATTAAATCAAGTGTAACGGGCATTATTCGTGGTGCTAAAGTGGTTAAAACCTATCCTTCTGGTGAGTTTTATGTCACTGAACTCGCGTTAGACTTTAAACAAGTATGGCAATTGTACGAGCAACAAAATAGACCCAAACGTGTTAAAGAAGTCACTTATTTTTAAAGCTTTATACAATAAATAATGCCGCTGATGTCAGCGGCATTATTTGTTCTAAAAACAGCATTAAACGTTAATTTATATCACGACTTTAAAAAGCCAATTTAAACACTAAACCAAACGCTGCTTGGTCTTCGATGTCTTCGGTCACTTTGGGTTCGCTCAGTTCTATTTCACCGTTAAAGTAATACCCTACGTAAGCATTTAGGCTAACGTTATCGGTTGCTTTCCAACCTGCACGGACAAAACCAACCCATTCATCAATTTCGATGGTTTGTTCATCATCTGCCACTAAAAAGCGTTCGGTTCGCTTTGAGCTACCAATGCCAAAATCAATGTCTGGTCGATACTGGTAGCTTAACTCTAACCCAGCAGGACCACTGAAACCTGCCTGGAACGGGTTAGCTAGCACTAACTTGTCGTTAATTTGCCAACGCACGGCCAAGTAAGGCACTGTACGCACTTCTGATATATCGTTTAAATAGGCAACACCTAACCCAAGCATATTACCTGAGTTAAAACGATACATACCTGATGCAACCACACCATAGCTTTGTGCATTTGAAGATGAGGCAATGTCGGCATAAGCATATTGCAACTTAGGAGCAAGTAAAAACATCCAGTGATTATCAAGCCGATAAGTAAGTGATACTCCGGCACTGTATTGATGTACGGTTGACCAAGGATTGGCATTGGCATTGGCAAATAGTGCAGAGGCTTGTTTACGGCGCCAATCGTAGTCAAGATTGTCATAGCCCACATTTGCGCCTAATGACCATTGACGATTTAACGGCATAGCCGCTGAAAAACTGGTTTTCCAAGCATCACGCTGTAATTGATTGCCATCGCCACCTACGTCTGCCGTTGCCGCTGAAGTGCGCGCAATGGTTAACGAAAATGGTGAGCGAGCTGGCGCGGCAACAGCGTATTGGCATAGCAAAACACCAGGGGCGAGCATAGATAATAATAGTGAACTGGCCGTTTTGGGTTTCAATCGCAAAGCGTTATGGGGCGTCATGGCGATGTGCATCCTTTCAAAATAATAAAACAAGCTGTAAAGCTAACATTATGAACTAATACTCTAATCAATCCACTTTAGTTCACATCCATTGGCTTATTTACTCGCCACTTTATGAGCCCGCAAAAACATGTCGGCAGTGTCTGTTAAGTATTGCTGCCTGGTTAACAATAAATCCTCGGTGTTTATTGCAAGTTCAAGGCGTAATTTAAGCTCGCCAAACAGCATTAAACATAACCTTACGGCACTATCGTGAGGGTTATCAAAATAATATTCACCATGTTGATTCACTTTTGTTAAATAATCACGAATCAACCCCAAAATATGCTTTGGTCCAGCCTCATAAAACAGTTTCGATACTTCAGGATGAGTGTCGGCTTGTGCTACGCAGGTTTTAAATACTGTCATGGTGTCTTTGCTCACAATCAGCTCACCAAATTGTTTAGCAAAAAGTAAAATCACCCGCTGTGGATCATTTGCGTCTATCAGAGTATCTCCGGTGAGTTGGTGTACTGCACATTTAGAATCTATGGCAGCAACAAACAAGTCATCTTTAGAGCCAAAGTGCGAATACACCGTCTGTTTAGACACTCCCGCATGCTTAGCGACTTCATCCATACTGGTTAACGGGAAGCCTTTTTGACAAAACAATTCCATTGCAGACTCAAGCACTTGTATACGCTTTTGTTCACTGCGACTTAAATTGACTTGTTCATCGTTGTGTATGTCTGATGTATGTTCTGTCATGTGTGTTCCGTTAACACTAAAGCAAAATTCAAATGATGTATTGTTCAATACGGTTAAAACATAATACTCAAAAATAGACTGGACAGTCTAGTTTTATAAAATTAGACTACTGAGTCTAGTTAACAATTGAGCTACATCTTATCGCATGACCATAGGCATGACACACCTAAGTCTGAACCCAAGATGAGTTATTGCCTAAACACGTATCGTTTTAAAGGAATCATTATGTTTGCAGTTAGATCACTCAGCCAACGCTTTTGTTATTGGGTTACTGGGATCAGTCTTGTTGCGCTAACGGCTTGTGGCTCTGATGTAAAAGAACATGCACAAACGGTTGAGTATCAGTCGGTGTTAACACAAGCGTTAGTGCCTCATGATCGCTACCAAAAAATACAAACCTATACAGGTACCATTCGTTCAGCAAATACCACAGGTATTGGATTTGAATTAGCAGGTAAGCTCAATACCATTTGGGTCGACAGCGGTGATTTGGTCAAAAAAGGTCAAATACTGGCGCAATTAGACACAGACTTGTTGATTGCTGAAAAACAACAATTAGAAGCCAGTCTGTTACAAACCCAAGCTGATATCGACTTAGCCATTAGCACTCTGGCACGTACACAAAAACTAAAAACACAAAACTACGTGTCTGCACAGCAACTGGACGAAACCCAGCAGCAAGTGATTAGCCTACAAGCCAATCAAAAACGTATTGAGGCCAGCTTAAGTGCTGCAAAATTAAAAATTGAAAAATCAACCTTAACCGCCCCCTTTGATGGCGTGATAAGTCAGCGTTACCACAATCAAGGAGAAGTGATTGCCCTTGGTAGCGCGGTATTTAATGTGGTGGGTAACAGCCAACCAGTTGCCTATATTGGAGTGCCTGTTGATATTGCACAGCAATTAACTGCACTTCAACATGTAGATGTGCGGGTTGGCAAACAAACGTTTACCGCGCAAATAGCCGGCATAAGCGCAGAAGTAAACCCTACAAGCCGTACAGTGCAAATCAGGATACAACTCCCCGAGTCAGCCAGAGCAATTAACGGCGAAATAGCCTACCTGGTTTATCAACAGGACCATATAACACCTGGTTTTTGGGTACCGATGTCGGCATTAACCGATGGTGTAAGAGGCCTTTGGAATGTATATGTTGCGGTAAAAGATACTGCATCGGTTTATAAGATTGAACGTAGAGATGTTGAAATTATTTACACTGATGAGCAACAGGCTTATGTCAAAGGCGCAATCCAACCCAATGAGTTGATAATTGTTGATGGCTTACACAAAGTGGTAGTGGGCCAACATGTGCACTTAGCTGACAATTTAGCTGTGGAGGCGCTATGATAAAAGCGTTTCTTGAAAATGGCCGCTTAACCAGCTTATTTATCGCGCTGTTAATTGTGGCAGGGCTGGGCGCGATCTCTAGCTTGCCTCGCACTGAAGATCCTCACATTACTAACAGGTTTGCATCAGTCATTACTCAATACCCTGGTGCATCTGCTGAGCGAGTTGAAGCATTAGTCACTGAGGTGCTCGAAAACCAATTACGCCGTTTAGAAGATTTAAAACTGGTTCAATCTACTTCTCGGCCCGGTATTTCAGTGATCCAACTTGAATTAAAAGATACGGTGACCGACACAGATCCCGTATGGTCACGTGCACGCGACTTACTTGCAGACAGTAAATATCTGCTACCTGAAGCGGCTCAAAATGGCGTGTTAGATGATCAGTTAGGCTATGCTAGCACGGCAATTTTAGGCTTAGTGTGGGCCGACAATTCCCCTGTAAGAGCCGATATTCTCAATCGCTATGCCAAAGAATTACAAAGCCGCTTACGTTTATTAAATGGTACCGACTTTGCTAAACTCTATGGCGCACCAGAAGAAGAAATACTGGTCGAACTTGACGGAAATAAAATCAGCCAACTTCATCTTACCCCCGCAGGTATTGCTGCCATTTTATCAAATGCAGACAGCAAAATTGCCGCTGGCGAAATTAATAACAACCAATTTAGGGCGTTAGTTGAGGTGTCGGGAGAACTCGACTCGCAACACCGAATTAGTCAAGTCCCGTTAAAAGTCGATGAATATGGTCAAATCATTCGCCTTGGCGATGTTGCTAATATTACTCGGCAAACTAAAACCCCAACCAGTAGCATTGCCCTCATCGATAGCCAACAAGGTATTTTGGTTTCGGCACGTATGCTGGACAATAACCGAGTAGACTTATGGCAACAGCAAGTAAGCCAGACTATAGAGCAATTCTCGGTCAATTTACCTGCTAACATTAAAGTCCAATGGTTATTTGACCAACAAGGTTACACTAAAGATAGGCTTGGTGATTTAGTTGTTAACTTACTGCAAGGTTTTATTATTATCCTTGTGGTGTTAATGCTTACGCTTGGTTTAAGTAATGCAATCATAGTGGCAATATCACTGCCACTGACGGCATTATTTACATTAACCTGCATGAAATACACTGGGCTGCCTATCCATCAAATGTCAGTAACAGGCTTAGTGGTCGCCCTGGGGATTATGGTCGACAACGCCATTGTTATCGTCGATGCGATTGCCCAGCGCCGCCAGCAAGGCATGACAAAACTAGAAGCGGTATCAAAAACATTGCATCACCTCTGGCTGCCGTTAGCCGGGTCAACCATTACGACAATGCTTGCCTTTGCCCCAATAGTGTTAATGCCAGGTGCTGCTGGTGAGTTTGTCGGCGGTATTGCGATTTCGGTAATGTTTGCCCTACTGGGTTCGTATATTATTTCGCACACCATTATTGCAGGCCTTGCTGGGCGCTTTAGCCGAAGCCAAAAAACAACCGCATGGTATCAACAAGGGATGGCTTTTCCTCGCATTAGCCAAGCTTTTACCGCCAGCTTACACTTTGCACTGCACCGCCCATTGCTGAGCGCTATTGTTATTGGCATTTTACCTGTTACGGGTTTTTTCGCCGCAGGCAAAATGACCGAACAATTTTTCCCCCCATCAGACAGAGACATGTTTCAGTTAGAAGTGTACCTAGCACCTCATGTCAGTATTGAGCATACTTTGGCGCAAGTAAGGCTTATCGACGCTAAATTGCATAAAATCGATGACATACTCGAAGCCTCATGGGTTGTGGGCGGTAACACACCATCTTTTTACTATAACCTCACTCAACGTCAGCAAGGGGCGACCAATTACGCCCAAGCCATGATTAAGGTCACCGATTTTGTGGCCGCTAACAGGCTTATTTTGCAATTACAAAAAGAGTTAGATAAAGAATACCCGCAAGCACAAATACTGGTGCGAAAATTAGAACAAGGGCCACCATTTAATGCCCCTGTTGAAATACGTATTTATGGCCCTAATCTAGACACCCTAAAAACATTAGGTGAACAAGTTAGGGGGATTTTAAATGCCACTCCAGATGTCATTCATACTCGGGCAACCTTAAGTTCTGCTGCCCCTAAAGTGTGGTTACAAGTCAATGAAGACGCAAGCTTAATGAGCGGTTTAAGCTTAAGTGACATAGCAGATCAAGTACAAATGGCCACCACAGGGATTATTGGTGGCAGCATTCTTGAGCAAACCGAATCGTTACCGGTGAGAGTCCGCTTAGGCGATAATAGTCGCGAGCAGGCCACTCGTTTAGCTGAAATAAACTTAGTGTCGCCCTCTGGCTCAGGCATTCCTTTGTCGGCGCTGTCTTACAATGAAATTAATGTCAGCAGAGGTGCTATTCCACGGCGCAACGGCGAGCGGGTTAACACGATTGAAGCCTACATCACTAGCGGAGTATTACCCGCTCAAGTATTAAATGATGCTCAAGAGCAAATCAGCACACTGACACTCCCTGCGGGCTATCACCTTGAAATTGGTGGCGAAAGTGCCAAGCGCAATGAAGCTGTGGGTAACCTGCTGTCTAACATTGTGTTGGTATTTACCTTATTGCTAGCAACTGTAGTGCTGTCTTTTAATTCATTTAGATTAACCGCCATCATTTTGCTTAGTGCATTTCAATCGGCAGGTTTAGGGTTACTTGCGGTTTATGTGTTTGGTTACCCATTTGGTTTTACGGTCATTATTGGCTTGCTGGGGTTAATGGGATTAGCCATTAATGCTGCCATTGTGATTTTAGCAGAACTTGAAGACGTGCAAGGCGCCAAACAAGGTGATCTGGCAATGATCATTAGTACCGTAAGCAGTTGTGGTCGTCATATTGGTTCAACCACTATTACCACTATTGGTGGTTTCTTACCGCTGATTATTGCTGGCGGCGGTTTTTGGCCACCCTTTGCCATCGCCATTGCCGGCGGTACTTTATTAACCACTTTACTTTCTTTAATTTGGGTACCAGTAATGTACTTGCTGTTAATGAAACCAAGGCGAACAATTCAACAAAGAAACGCAGTAGCGAGTAATACCATTCCAGGATAACTAACCTGAACTCGGGATAATAAACGCCTTTCAAACAGTCCTTTGCCCCGCTAACTGCGTTGAATCGACTTACAATAGGCTAGCTATTGACGCGTCAATTCGCTTTGTTAGCAAAACAAATAACAAGCTTGAAAGCGAGATGGGTAACATATTGATTTTAAATTGTATAAGTTCATTCCTTATTCCGAGCTCAGGTTAACTAATGAATAAATGAAAGTTTAAAAGGACTTAAACAAAGCGCATGGCTGAATTGATAGTGGTTCTCTTTAGAAGGATGCAACGAGATGTAAGCTCTTTTGACATTCGTTACAAAAGAATCAACCAGCCGCTTACTCTCTACGTTATCGCTATCTGAGGAGTGTAGTGGCATAGCGATGCCTTAATCAAAAAGGCTGGAAACATTCTAAGCGTGGTCACTTATGAATGCAGAATGGTATTACTTAAAACTCAGTATCGCAGCCAATAAAAAACCGCTTTAGTCATAAAGCGGTTTTTTGTAACTAATGGGTGTATGGTTGAAGATTAGTCTTCGCTTTGACGATCCATATTTTCAGTATTTTCAAGCCATAAAGCATTAATAATACCGAATGAACACGCCAGTAACACCCCTAAAATCCACGCAAAATACCACATAAATACGTTCCTTAAATTAGTAAAGTGATGTTTTATTCTCTTCAATAAACGCACGATTTAAGCGGCCGTACATCTTGTAATAAGTCCAAATAGTGTAACTCAATACTGTAGGTACAAAAATAATCGCAGCAAATGTCATCACTTTTAAAGTCATTTGACTTGCTGTGGCATCCCACATGGTTAAGCTCACATTAGGCTCTAATGATGATGGCATCACAAATGGGAACATTGCAGCACCACATGTCACAATCACACCAGCAATAGCAAGCGAGCTGAACAAGAAAGCAAAACCACTACGATTAAAGCGACTGGCTAAAATAACCAATACAGGCATAACTAAACCTAATATCGGGAATAACATGGTCACTGGGTATTTGTCGTAGTTGGCTAACCAGGCACCGGCTTCAACCGCCACTGTTTTTGTGGTTGGGTTTGATTGACCAGCAAGATCTAGCGTTGATGTAATCACATAGCCATCAATACCATTGACTAACCATACGCCTGCTGCGGCAAAGAATACAAACAATAAGCTTGCACAAATTTGCGAGGCTTTGGCACTGCGTACGCGTAACTCGCCTTCGGTTTTCATTTGCAACCAAGACGCGCCTTGCATCATAAACATGGTGACACTCACTAGACCGGCTAACAAACCAAATGGATTTAACAAGCCGAATAAGCCACCGTGGTAAGTAGCACGCAAGTATTCATCAAAGTTAAACGGCACGCCTTGCAATAAATTACCAAATGCAACGCCAATGATCAGTGGTGGCACAAAGCCGCCAACAAACAAGGCCCAATCCCAGGTTTTACGCCATTTTGGATCTTCAATTTTTGAACGGTAATCAAAACCAACTGGGCGCATGTACAGTGCAAATAACACCAACATCATCGCCACATAAAAGCCAGAAAATGAAACCGCGTACACCATAGGCCAGGCTGCGAATAACGCACCACCTGCGGTGATAAGCCAAACTTGGTTGCCGTCCCAGTGTGGGGCAATAGAGTTAATCATAATACGGCGTTCAGTGTCGTCTTTACCAATAATCGGTAATAACGCACCAACTCCCATATCGAAGCCGTCGGTGACAGCAAAACCAACAAATAGCACGCCGATTAATGCCCACCAGATAAATCTTAATACTTCATAATCAAACATAATCAGGTCCTCCGATTAGGCATCTTGGGTTTCAAAGTGATAACGACCTGTCTTTAAGCTACTTGGGCCAAGACGAGCAAACTTGAACATTAAGAAAGCCTCTATCACCAGTAAAATGGTATAGAACACCGTAATCGAAATGATACTGAACCATAAATCAGCAGGCGTTAAGCTCGATGCTGACATAAAAGTAGGAAGTACTTCAGAGATAGTCCAAGGCTGGCGACCAAACTCTGATACAAACCATCCTGCTTCAATGGCAATCCAAGGTAGCGGTAAGCTGTACAATGCCGCTCGCAATACCCACTTTTTCTCAGCAATTTTATGACGTGTGCTTTGCCAAAATGCGGCAGCAAACACAAACAACATAATCACGCCACAACCAACCATTAAGCGGAAAGACCAGAACATGGGCGCAACAGTTGGAATAGAGTCGAAAGATGCCGCTATGATTTGCTCTTCTGTTGCGTCAACCACTTTATCGGTATAACGTTTCAGTAAAAAGCCATAGCCTAAATCACCTTTTGTCGCTTCAAATTGCTCACGAGTTTCAGGTGTTTCATCACCGGCACGTAGTTTCTCAAGTAATGCGTATGCAACCATACCATTACGAATTCGAACCTCGTGCTCTTTAACAAGATCTCGTATCCCGGTGACTTCTTCATCTAAAGAACGGGTTGCGATGATCCCCATTAAATACGGTATTTTAACAGCATAATCTGTGTGCATGGTTTCTTGGTTAGGAAAACCAACGGCAGTAAAGGCTGCAGGAGCAGGTTCTGTGTGCCACTCAGCTTCAATTGCAGCTAATTTAACGCGCTGAACCTCACCGACCTCGTAACCAGACTCATCACCTAGCACGATAACCGATAAAATGGCAGCCATACCAAAACTTGCTGCAATGGCAAACGAGCGACGAGCAAAAGGTAAATCACGACCTTTTAGGATGTAGTAAGCACTAATAGACAGAACAAACATTGCCCCCGCAACATAGCCAGAAGCCACGGTGTGGACAAACTTAACTTGTGCAACAGGGTTAAATACCACTTCGGCAAAGTTGGTCATTTCCATGCGCATGGTTTCGTAGTTAAACACAGACCCTACAGGGTTTTGCATCCAACCGTTTGCAATCAAAATCCACAATGCAGACATGTTAGAACCAAGTGCAACTAACCAGGTTATTGCAAGATGTTGACGTTTGCTAAAACGATCCCAACCAAAGAAGAACATACCCACTAAGGTAGACTCAAGGAAGAATGCCATCAATCCTTCAATCGCCAGTGGCGCACCAAAGATATCACCAACATAGTGCGAATAATAAGACCAGTTAGTACCAAACTGGAACTCCATCGCCAATCCGGTAGACACACCTAGGGCAAAGTTAATCCCGAACAACTTACCCCAAAACTTAGTCATGTCTTTATAAATCTGGTTATTAGTCATTACATAAACTGACTCCATAATGGCCAGAATAAAGGCTAACCCCAGGGTAAGTGGAACAAATAAAAAGTGGTACATGGCTGTCAACGCAAATTGAAAACGCGATAGCTCAACAACCTCTTCGATAATCATTGGCGACTCCTTACTTCATTCAGTTCGACCAAATGCGACATGGCAATAAAGCATTGCCAAATTGATGATATTGTCCCAGAAATATAACTTGCTACATTGAGCTACTTAACCTTGAAAGTAATCAATAAACCCAACAACTTATGATTTCAAGTCCAGTCCTAAACCTGCTATATCTTACGGCAAATCTGTCGCGGAGATCATATTTTTTACTTAAATATGTGACATAAATTAGATTTTTTGCATGAATATTTTTTTACCATTTAAACTCAATAACTTGCAAAATTAACACTTGTGTCACAACGCATAAAAAATCCATTTTTGTGACCCCCCCCCTTATGGTGTTGGGCAAAAAAGCATCGATACTGGCAATTTGCTCGCCCCACTCCTCTCAAGAGGTATTGACAATAACACTGAAATTGCTAGGTGCTACTGATTTTTACCGGTTAAATGTTGTTCTAAACTAAACACGTTTAATCGAGACGGATCGAGTCATATAAGCAACTTTTTATTCGCAAAACATCATTCAACAAAGAGTTACACGTTTTTAGGCGACCCCTTGAGGCAACGTTTGCGGGATTGTGACTGCGCTATCGACCTTTATGTAGAGTAACGACACCTCAACGTGTCAACAACTAAATGAAATATGTGAGTAATGGCCAACCATTCCTGCAAAAAACAGCGTCGAAGAATACAGGATATAGGAAATGATGATTTGCTAAAATCTGAGACCAACACAAACAAGTATTGCATTAGTTTTACTCATTCGTTTCTGTATTTTTTCTTGTTTGAGTATAAAAATCGACCACTGTATAATTTGTAGTCGGTTAAGCATACGAAAAATGAAACACGTTAAATCGTTGCCTTAATCCCCTCCAGCCCCCAGAGACACATATGACATTATTATTTGAAAATATTGCAAACTTATATAAACGTGCTTTTGCAGATATGTTTAACACAAAAGAAACCAAGTAACCGTTTTAGTAAACTCTTTAAACAGAATTTTATACCATTGATGATTGTTCCTGTTAGCGCAACTGACTTATTACGATTCAATGTTATGGCTTATTGATAAAAATAAGCCACACAAGCACAAGCTTGTGGGGCTTATACCAATTCCAGTAATTATCTGGTCATTCAGCGGGAATTCTGTGTCTTCTAGGCAAGTAATAGGATTGTAGGCATAGTTGCTCTCGACAACTGCTCCTGCGTTGTTCTACCTCCTGCGTCCATACAGTCGTACGTCAAAATGCTATTAAGCAGTATAGAAGGCACAGAAACCCGCCTTGTAGGAGACACTCAGACTTTCCATTTCTTTGTTGCATCGCCTTAAAAGGGAATAACCATTCTTTCAACAATACGTCTCAAACTGAAAAGTCTGAGTGGCTCTGATTGGTCACATAATTAATGGAAATGGGCTTATACCAATCAGCACAAAAATTAGATAAAAAAAGGCGACTCCATTGAGTCGCCATTTTATTTTACAACGAAGTCATAAACTTAACCAATTTTGACCCGTGCATTACGGAACATGCGCATCCACGGGCTATCTTCACCCCACCCATCGGGGTGCCATGAGTTTGCAACCGTTCTAAATACCCGTTCAGGGTGCGGCATCATAATAGTGACTCGCCCATCAGTGGTACAAATACCAGTTATGCCATCTGGTGAACCGTTAGGGTTTTCAGGGTACTGAGTGGCAATGTTTCCATGACCATCAACATATCGTAATGCAATCGTACCCGATGCTTGTGCAGCGTCCAACGCTTGTGCTGAAGCAAACTCAGCTAAACCTTCACCATGTGATACCGCAATTGGCATACGCGAACCAACCATTCCCTCAAAAAATATCGACGGAGATTGCTGCACTTCAACCAAACTAAAACGTGCTTCAAAACGCTCAGAACGGTTACGAACAAAGTGTGGCCAATGCTCACTACCTGGGATGATTTCTTTTAGGTTAGATAACATTTGGCACCCGTTACACACACCTAGCGCAATGCTTGAATCACGTTCAAAGAAACGGCTAAACTCATCTCGAGCACGGCTGTTAAATAAAATCGATTTAGCCCAGCCTTCACCAGCACCAAGTACGTCGCCATATGAGAAACCACCACAAGCCACTAAACCTTGGAACTCTTCTAGACTAATACGGCCCGATAAAATATCTGACATATGCACATCGCGGCTTTCAAAACCTGCGCGGTCAAATGCGGCGGCCATCTCAATATGCGAGTTAACACCCTGCTCACGCAAAATAGCCATTTTTGGCGCTGCGCCTTTTAAAATATAAGGTGCGGCAACATCTTCACTAGGATTAAACCCTAATTTAACGGTTAACCCTGGAGCATCGGCTATTTGCTTGAGTTCAAACTCTTCTTTTGCACACTCAGGATTATCACGAAGCGCTTGCATGCGATACGTCGTTTCTGACCATAATGCACGTAAAGCAGTACGGCTATTGCTATAAATGACTCGTTCGCCATCGGTGATGCTTATCTTATCGGCAGCTTGTAAACCACCAATTAAGTGACAAGTGACGCCTTTGGCTTCGAATTTCTTAGCAATGTCGGTCGCTTGCTCTGCACTCACTTGAATAACAGCACCTAACTCTTCGTTAAATAGACGCTCTAAATCGGTGCCGTTTAAGCCAGCTAAATCAATATTTAAGCCTGTGTTGCCAGCAAATGCCATTTCAACTAGCGTGGTAAACAAGCCACCATCGCTGCGGTCGTGATAAGCGATAACAGCTTGGTCTGACACTAACGTTTGCATCACTTCAAAGAAGCCAGCAAGGTTTGCCGTGTTATCCAGCGTTGGCGCAACATCGCCAAGTTCGCTGTACACCTGCGCTAAACATGAGCCACCTAAACGGTTTTTACCGTTGCTCAAATCGAGCAGCATTAGCACACTGTCACCTTTGTCTGAACGCAGTTCAGGTGTAACGGTTTTACGTATATCTTGCACAACACCAAAGGCTGTAATAATCAAAGACATAGGTGATGTGACGGCTTTACTCACGCCATTTTCTTCCCATGCCGTTTTCATTGACATTGAGTCTTTACCGACAGGAATAGTAATGCCAAGCGCTGGACAGAGATCTTCACCAATGGCTTTTACCGCAGCATAAAGACCAGCGTCTTCACCAGGGTGCCCTGCAGGAGACATCCAGTTAGCTGATAATTTAATGCGTTTAAATGAGCCAATATCGGCACCGGCAATGTTCATAATTGACTCGGCCACAGCCATACGCGCAGAAGCATCAAAATCCAGCAATGCTAAAGGAGTGCGCTCGCCCATCGACATGGCCTCACCCGTGTAACTGTCGTAGCTTGATGCCGTAACGGCACAATCAGCAACAGGCACCTGCCAAGGGCCAACCATTTGATCTCGGTTAACTAACCCTGTAACAGAGCGGTCACCAATGGTGATTAAGAAGGTTTTGTCTGCCACTGTAGGTAGGGTTAATACACGCTTAACGGCTTCAGTTAGGTCAATGTTAGTTTGATCTAGCGCTGGCGATACGGCTTTAGCCGATACCACATCACGGCTCATTTTTGGCGCTTTGCCTAATAACACCTCAAGCGGTAAGTCAATGGGTTTGTTATTAAAATGGCTGTCGGCAAGCGTTAAATGCATCTCTTCTGTGGCTTCACCAACCACAGCAAAAGGAGCACGTTCACGGGCACAAATATCAGCAAACTGTTGTAGGTTTTCAGGCGCTACCGACAATACATAGCGCTCTTGCGATTCGTTACACCAAATCTCAAGCGGGCTCATGCCTGGCTCGTCCGATGGCACGTTGCGTAAGTTGAACACGCCGCCACGATTACCATCATTAACCAATTCTGGAAAAGCGTTCGATAAACCGCCGGCACCCACATCATGAATAAACTGGATCGGGTTGGCGCTGCCTAATTGCCAGCAACGGTCAATCACTTCTTGACAACGACGCTCCATTTCAGGGTTTTCGCGTTGCACTGATGCAAAGTCTAAATCTTCACTTGATTGGCCAGAAGCCATAGAAGAAGCCGCGCCACCACCTAAACCAATGTTCATTGCTGGGCCACCAAGCACAATCAGCTTAGCGCCAACCGTAATCTCGCCCTTTTGCACGTGTTCTTCACGGATATTACCTAAACCACCGGCAATCATAATTGGCTTGTGGTAGCCACGCACCTCGACACCGTTATGGCTTGAGACTTCTTGCTCGTATGTACGGAAATAACCTGTTAATGCAGGACGGCCGAATTCATTATTAAATGCCGCGCCGCCTAGGGGACCTTCGAGCATGATTTCTAATGGGGTTACAATGCGATCAGGTTTGCCGTAATTGCCTTCCCACGGTTGTACAAACCCAGGGATTTTAAGATTAGATACAGTAAAACCATTTAAACCGGCTTTGGGTTTAGAACCTCGACCAGTTGCACCTTCATCGCGGATCTCACCACCTGAACCGGTAGCCGCACCAGGATATGGGCTAATTGCTGTTGGATGATTGTGCGTTTCAACTTTCATCAACACATGCATGGGCTCGGTGTGATAGTTGTATACCCCATCTGGATCGGGGAAAAATCGACCAGCAACCGACCCCGTCATTACCGCCGCATTATCTTTGTAGGCAGATAACACATAATCTGGCGTCACTTCAAAGGTGTTTTTAATCATCTTAAACAATGATTTTGGTTGTACTTCGCCGTCAATTGTCCAATCAGCATTAAAAATTTTATGACGGCAATGCTCTGAGTTTGCCTGGGCAAACATCATCAACTCGATGTCATTGGGATTACGCTTTAAACGCACAAAGTTTTCAACTAAATAATCAATTTCGTCTTCAGCCAATGCAAGGCCTAATTTAGCATTAGCCACTTCAAGCGCGCGGCGACCTTCAGCTAAAATATTCACGCTACTAAATTTGGCAGGCTCAGTGCGAGCAAATAACACTTGTGCATCGGCAAAATCAGACAGTATCACTTCAACCATACGGTCGTGTAATAAACCTTGCAGTTGCTTTTGTTGGTCTAAGGTCAATGGGGCTGATTCAACATAATAAGCAATACCACGCTCTAGGCGTTTTACTTTATCTAAGCCACAATTGTGTGCAATATCAGTTGCTTTTGATGACCAAGGAGAAATAGTACCGGGACGCGGAGTAACAAACAGTAACGCTCCTTGAGGAGTATGCGATTCTATTGCTGGGCCATAGGTAAGGATTGTTTCTAGCTGTAGACGCTCATTATCATCAAGAGTTTCAGTCAAATCAGCTAAATGCACATATTCGGCATAAATTTGCGACACCGGAAGCGATGCGTTATCGCAAGCCTCCATGAGTTTTTGAACTCTAAATGCAGATAGTGCAGGGGCTCCGCGAATGATTTCCATCACGTCTATTCACCTTATAATTTATATAGGAGGGTCAGAATTGGCGCTATTATAGGGAATTGCACAATACAAATCACGTTCAAGCACAGGCGAAAACAGTGTTTCCTGATAGGGAAAATATCCACCCCGAATAATGCTACAGTCAATAGCACCTCAGCTTTACACCTGACCACAAAACAAACAAAATTAGCTGGTTTTTTATACAAGCCTAGGCGTTTAGGAAAACTCCTGCTAGAGTATGCGAAAAAAAACACCGACCCCCTACATATTTAAAGGCTATTCGACAGGTATTACACTCGTTTTTCTCGTATTACTCTCGTGAACATTAACGAAACAACTTAAGATAACCAGTTAATAAATATGATCAGAACCATTTTTATCATTTTACTTTGCGGTATGCTCACCGCCTGCCAACCTGTTGATATTCAACAGGTAGACATTGCTGCGCCCGCACCTAAAAGAACGGTCCTTAAGGTGGGTACACTATACGGACCACAGATTTATCTCAATTCAGAGCTAGGGGAAACGGGTTTCGATTTTGAAATGGCACAACGATTTGCTGATTACCTCGCCGTGCCGTTAGAAATGATCCCCTACACTGACCGTAAAGCGCTATTTCAAGCATTAAAAGAAAACAAAATTGATATTATTGCGGCTGGGATTGCAAAAACCCCTAATCGTAGTGAACAGTTTAAACTTGGACCGACACTATATAAGGTAAACCAGGTCCTGGTTTATAAAGAAGGCACTCCAGAACCGAAAGATATCGGCACCTTGTCAGGTGAAATTACCGTAATGGCAAACTCATCATCGGTAAATACCCTAACGCAACTGCAAAAAGACCACCCAGAACTCATGTGGAATCAAGTTAGCGACAAAGATAACGAAGAGTTATTTGCGCTTGTCGCTAAAGGTGAGTTGAACTACACGATTTCAGATTCAAACAGTTTGTTAATTAACCAACGTTTTTTACCTGAACTGCGTGCAGGTATGATTTTAGAAGAAAAAATTGAGGTAGTTTGGTTATTGCCACCCAAAGACAGTGACCGTTTAATGAGTCAGCTATTGGCATTTTGGCACAAAGAAAAACGTGCAGGGACCTTAGAACACCTTAATGAAAAGTATTTTGGTCATGTTAAGCGTTTCGATTATGTCGATACGCGTGCCTTTATCCGTGCCATTGATAATATTTTGCCAGAATACCGCAGCATGTTTGAAGAACATGCCGGAGAATTAGACTGGCGCAAACTGGCTGCCGCGAGCTATCAAGAATCACATTGGAACCCAACCGCACGTTCTCCTACCGGTGTGCGTGGCATGATGATGCTCACGCAACCCACTGCAACCTATGTTGGAGTTGAAAACCGTTTAGACGCTGAGCAAAGCATTCGAGGCGGAGCCTTCTATTTGAAAGATATGTTAGCACGCCTGCCAGATTCGATCCCTGAGTCGCAACGAATATGGTTTGCATTGGCCGCTTATAATATTGGCTTAGGCCATGTGGAAGATGCTCGCCGCTTAACAGAGTCGATGGGGATGAGCCCAAATGCTTGGCGTGATGTCAAAAAAGTATTGCCACTGTTACAGCAGTCAAAATACTACAAGCAAACACGTTATGGCTACGCCAGAGGGAGTGAGGCTGTACATTATGTTGACAGTATTCGTCGCTATTACGACACACTAGTGTGGGTTGATAATCAAACCAAACAAATGGAAGTGATCGACGAAAGTGACAGCATGGAAGTGATTGCCGAAGAAGTGAATATCAATCCTAATGTATCGGCCCAAAAACCATAATCGTTGCATTATTTGATTTGAATAAATACTATGGCCATTAACACTAAGATATTGTGTTTGGCCATAGCATAAAGCGAATCCGCTATAAATAAGTGATCACAGATTGCGTAGGAAAATTCGCTTACAATAAAGCAGAAATTGCAATGAGTGAGTGATTTTAGCGTCAAAATTTCTAACGACCTTATAAGCGATGCGACACAGGGCTGCTTATCTTTTAAGTTTTTTGCAGCACATTGTTGGCCATTTCTCACTATACAACTGCGCGCCAGAGATCTTGAGGTGTAGTGATTCTACATACAATGTCGATAACGCAGTAAAAATAGCAACAAACGCTGTTTGATAGGTATAACCTCAATACGGCTAAATGATTTAAAGGATACCGGTATGAGAAGAAGAGCGATAAGCAACACCATGTCACGTCGTCGTGTCATGCTTAAAGTACAAAAAAACCGCATTCAAAATCGTCAACGCGCACATTTTTTATTGGTTCAATCAGAGAGTTGATTGCTTAAGCATTGCCAACAAACCTCTATGCGGCATTGCGTTACAGCGCTTTACTAAATAACCTCAGCTCTGGATAACAAACGCCTTTCAAGCAGTCCTTTGCCTTCCTCACTGCGTTGAATTAACTTGCAATAGGCTAGCTATTGACGCGTTAATTCGCCTTGTTAGCAAAAAAAATCACAAGCTTGACAGTGGATTTTAGTCAATCTATTGATTTATATCGTTATCAATACATCTCTTATCCAGAGTTGAGGTTAAATACATTGACATCAATCAATTAGCCTTCAGTCTGCTGCTTTTGAGCTTGCAATTTGAGGGCTTTTTTTTCAGCTCTTCTGCGTTTAAAAAACGCACTTAACTGCTCTGCACACTCATTTGCTAACACCCCTGCACTCACCTCCAACTGGTGATTAAATGCCGGGTGTTGCAGTAAATCAATCACACTTCCTGCTGCACCTGTTTTTAAATCATCCGCGCCATAAACCACACGCTTTATGCGCCCATGCACCATGGCACCTGCACACATAGCACAGGGTTCTAGGGTTACGTATAAGGTGGTGTCTAACATACGGTAGTTTTTAAGAACCTCACCTGCCTGGCGAATACATTCTATTTCAGCGTGAGCAGTAGGGTCGTGATTTAAAATACTGAGATTAAACCCGCTGGCTATCATCACATCATCTTTGACTAATACCGCCCCAACAGGTACCTCGCCCTTCAACTCAGCCTGCTGGGCAAGTTGCATTGCCAGGCGCATCCACTTTTCATCAATGGCTAACTGAGCACTATCTACTGGGGCATCTTGGGGGTCATTATCAACATTGGTATGTAACCAAGGTTTGTTTGGGTGTTCTGCCTTTGGAGTTGTCACACTATTGGCCTAGGTTAAGTGAATGCTTTCTATTCTACCAAATAAAAAAGACGCCGCAGCGTCTTTTTTTATAGTACCTGTTTGGGTTATTCCCACTCAATCGTTGCCGGTGGCTTACCTGAAATATCGTACACCACTCGAGAAATACCATCGATTTCATTAATGATGCGGTTCGATACACGGCCCAAAAAGTCGTAAGGTAAGTGTGCCCAATGCGCTGTCATAAAGTCGATAGTTTCCACCGCGCGAAGCGATACAACCCAATCGTATTTACGACCATCGCCCATCACACCCACTGATCGTACAGGTAAAAATACCGTAAATGCTTGGCTGACTTTGTTGTATAAATCGGCTTTATGCAATTCTTCAATAAAAATGGCATCAGCACGGCGTAACAAATCACAGTATTCTTTTTTCACTTCGCCAAGTACGCGCACCCCAAGACCTGGCCCTGGGAACGGATGACGATAAAGCATGTTATAAGGAAGACCTAACTCCAAACCAATCTTACGCACTTCATCCTTAAATAACTCACGTAGCGGCTCCACTAAACCTAACGCCATATCATCAGGTAAACCGCCTACGTTATGGTGCGACTTAATCACATGCGCTTTACCAGTAGCACTGCCTGCAGACTCAATCACATCAGGGTAGATGGTGCCTTGCGCTAACCATTTTGCATTGACGCATTTTTTCGATTCTTCATCGAAAATTTCAACAAACACACGGCCAATGATTTTACGTTTAGCTTCTGGATCTGCAACGCCAGCCATTGCTTCTAGGAAACGATTTTCTGCATCAACATGGACAATATTCAGCCCAAAATGATCACCAAACATCTCTAACACTTGCTCAGCTTCGTTTAAACGTAGTAAACCGTTATCAACAAATACACAAGTTAACTTGTCGCCAATGGCACGGTGAAGCAACATGGCTACAACCGATGAGTCAACACCGCCTGAGAGACCAAGAATCACTTCGTCGTCGCCAATTTGTTGCTTTAAACGCTCGATAGCATCTTCGATAATAGATGAAGGTTTCCAGTTAGCATCACAGCCACAAATGTCTAGCGCAAAATGCTCAAGCATACGCTTACCTTGACGAGTGTGAGTTACCTCTGGATGAAATTGCACACCGTAAAAACGCTTTTCTTCATTGGCCATTGCCGCAAAAGGACAGGTTTGCGTTTTAGCAACTGCCACAAAACCTTCAGGAATAACAGAAACTTTATCACCATGGCTCATCCATACATCAAGTAATGGCTTACCGTCTGAGCTGACAGCATCTTCAATGCTGTTAAATAAAGCCGACGTGGTTTGCAGCTCGATTTGAGCATAGCCAAATTCGCCCTCACCCACACCTTGAATCACTTTACCGCCAAGCTGTTCTGACATGGTTTGCATGCCATAACAAATACCCAATACCGGCACACCCGCAGTGAACACGTATTCAGGTGCGCGCGGCGAATTATCAGCAGTTACGCTTTCAGGGCCGCCCGCTAAAATGATGCCGTTGGGAGCAAACTCACGAATTTGAGCTTCGCTGACATCCCAAGCCCATAACTCACAATACACGCCAATTTCACGAATACGGCGAGCAATAAGTTGGGTGTACTGAGAACCAAAGTCGAGGATCAAAATCTTATGATCATGAATATTAATCATGGGTAACCTTTACAAATTAATTGTGTGCCATGGCCAAATTGCTGGCCATCATGCGTGTAACGAAAGGGCGACAAACGTCGCCCTCACATAAATTATGAACCTGAACGGTAGTTAGGCGCTTCTTTGGTAATTGTCACATCGTGAACATGTGATTCACCCATACCAGCAGAAGTCACTCTAACAAACTGAGCTTTTTCGTTTAAATCTTTAATCGTGGCACAACCTGTTAGCCCCATACATGAACGTAAACCGCCCATGTGTTGGTGAATAATTTCTTTAAGCTTGCCCTTGTAAGGCACGCGACCTTCAATACCTTCTGGCACTAATTTATCGGCTGCGTTATCACTTTGGAAATAACGGTCTGATGAGCCTTGAGTTTGCCCCATTGCACCAAGAGAACCCATACCACGGTATGACTTATAAGCACGGCCTTGATAAAGCTCAGTTTCGCCTGGTGCTTCATCAGTACCGGCAAACATAGAGCCTGCCATAATACATGATGCACCTGCAGCAAGTGCTTTTGCTAAATCACCAGAGAAACGTATACCACCGTCGGCAATCACAGGAATACCAAGTGCCAGCACCGCTTCTGCTGCATCAGACACAGCGGTAATTTGAGGCACACCCACACCAGTCACAATACGAGTGGTACAGATTGAACCAGGACCAATACCCACTTTAACAGCGTTAACCCCGGCTTCAACAAGCGCGAGAGCACCTGACGCTGTAGCAACGTTGCCACCAACAATTTGTAAATCTGGGTATTTAGCGCGGGTGTCACGAATACGTTGCAATACGCCTTCTGAATGACCATGAGATGAGTCAATTAACAGTACGTCTACACCCACTTTAACAAGCGCGTCGATACGCTCTTCGTTACCAGGGCCTGCACCTACCGCAGCACCAACGCGTAAACGGCCTAACTCGTCTTTACATGCATTGGGTTTACGCTCGGCTTTTTCGAAATCTTTAACAGTAATTAAGCCTTTAAGCTTAAAATTGTCGTTAACAACAAGTACTTTTTCAATACGGTGTGAATGCATTAACTTTTGCACTTCGTCTAATTTAGTGCCTTCAGCCACAGTAACAAGACGATCTTTAGGTGTCATCATGTCGGCAACGGTTTTGCTCCAGTCGGTCACAAAGCGCACGTCACGGCCAGTAATAATACCCACAAGCTCATGAGCATCATTGACCACAGGGTAACCCGCAAAGCCATTACGCTCAGTCAGTATACGTAAATCGGTTAAGGTCGTAGCTGGAGTCACGGTAACAGGATCTTGTACGATACCCGCTTCATAGCTTTTGACTTTACGCACTTCTTCAGCTTGTTGCTCAATACTCATGTTTTTATGAATAAAACCCAGTCCACCCTCTTGCGCAATAGCAATAGCAAGACGCGACTCTGTAACGGTATCCATCGCAGCCGAGACAAGTGGTATATTCAATTCAATTTTAGTGGTTAAACGGGTTTTGAGAACAGCGGTATTAGGGAGTACGGTCGAGTGGGCAGGAACCAACAACACATCATCAAAGGTTAGTGCATCTTTCAGTAAACGTAACATGGCAACATCTCCCTAGTAAGTAGGATTTGAGGTGAAATATTGCGGCGAGATTATACCTTGCATATTGCGGTTGGTAAATGGAAAATAGATTTTTATTACCGTTAGAATGAGAACATTCATGAGTGCCACAAAAAACAATGTTTATACTGTTTCGCAATTAAACGGCGAAGTGAGGCATATTCTTGAAGGTCAAATAGGTAAAATCTGGTTAAATGGTGAAATATCAAACATTTCGTCACCCAGTTCTGGCCACTGGTATCTCACGTTAAAAGACAGCCACTCGCAAATTCGTTGTGCAATGTTTAAAGGCCGTAATCAATCTGTACGATTTAAACCCGTTAATGGCCAGCAAGTGTTAGTTAAAGGCGCCATCAGTGTTTACGAGCCTCGCGGCGACTATCAGCTGCTATTAGAGTCCATGTTGCCTGCTGGCGACGGGTTGTTAGCGCAAGAATTTGAAGCTTTAAAATTAAAATTAGCCGCAGAAGGCCTATTTTCTACAGAAACAAAGCGCGCGATCCCCAATAATATCCAACGTATTGGAGTAATTACCTCAGCCACAGGTGCAGCACTTCGCGACATACTGCACGTATTAGCCAGGCGCGATCCCTCTATCGAAGTCATTGTATATCCCACACAAGTGCAAGGCGCTGGTGCAAGCCAACTAATTTGTCAGGCCATCGCTACCGCAAATCAGCGGCTTGAAGTAGATGTTTTACTGCTGACCCGTGGTGGCGGATCATTAGAAGATTTATGGTGTTTTAACAATAAGCATTTAGCCCATGCCATATACAATAGTGCCCTGCCCGTGGTGAGCGCAGTTGGCCATGAAATTGACACCACCATCAGCGATTATGTTGCCGATGTACGCGCCCCCACGCCATCTGCTGGAGCAGAGTTATTATCAAAAGACAAAGGCAATAAAGCCGAAAAACTGATTTTACTCTTGTCGCGCTTACATCAGGGCATAAAGCACTACCAATTACAGCAACACGGGCGTTTAACGCAATTAACCCACCAGCTTCAACGCCACGAACCTCAACGTAAACTGCAACAATTTGAACAACGTTTTGATGAAATGCAAATGCGCCTAGAACATGCCTTACAGCATAAACTAGGGCGCTTAACCTTGCGCCACCAGCAACTGCATAACCGCTTACAACAACGCTCGCCTGCAAGTACCTTAAAATTAGAAAAGCAGCGTCTGCAATATGTAACCGAGCGTTTTAATGACGCCTGTAACGACTACGTTAAGCAGGCCGCTGCCCGTGTCGCTCAAGCCGCCCACAAGCTTGATACCGTTAGCCCACTTGCCACATTAAGCCGCGGCTATTCAATTACAAGCTTCAACAAGCAGGTTGTTGATAATGCCGAAAAGTTAAATAATGGTGATGTGATTCATACTCGATTAAAACAAGGCAGTGTCACGTCGACTGTGACCAACATTTCGCTAAAGTAATCCGCGAGATGACAAAAAGGAACGTGTGTGAAGCAAATTGACTACAAGCGATACACTGATGATGAGTTACTTGATGTTGAGCGCCACATTAACCAAGTGGCATTTCCTGAGCGATATAAGCAATTACAAGACGAGATTAAACGACGTCAAGCGCTGGGGATATTTAATGTCCCGCCTGAATTACCCCCTAAGGAGTTAAACAACACTTATTGGCGCAACAATGAAATTATTTTTGAATTTACCTCAATATCAAAAAGTTGGCGCATAACATTTATCGCAACATACTTGCTGGTAAATATCGCGATACTCGCATGGATAATACCTAACTATTATGTGAGTCCGTTGCATAGCCTGCACCAATATACAACGACCATTGATGACGTAGACTGCCGAAAAGACTCTGTTGAAAATGAAAAAACCGGAGAAATCAGTGACTATTATGACATTGTTATTTCTGCCTACCCCAATACTTTTATTGCCCCAAACATTCACTATTCAAAGTGTCAGCACATAGCATCGACGTTAACGACACAAGCAGATGTTTCTATTTGGCAGCAAGATGGGCTAATACACCAACTAAAAATCAATCAACAAATGCTGCTAAGTTATGACTATATGAAATCAAAGGTACGGGAATTTCGTACTAGAGGGCTGACGGTGTATTTTTTTATTCTATTTGCTTTGGGGGTGCTGTCGTTTAAATCACTTTATAATGCTTTTTACCCCGGCACATTCAAGCAGGCATACCGCCAGTTTTTTGAGTAACGCGCTTACTTTAGAAAAGCCATCTTTCGATGGCTTTTATTTGACCTATTAAGGTAACCATTAACGGTTTTACTTACCCAAAGGTGTTAATACAATTTCAACGCGACGGTTTTGTGCACGACCATCGGCAGTGTCATTGCTCGCTATCGGATTTGCTTCGCCCATACCCGTTGACGACACACGAGAACCATTCACATTTTGGCTGGTAATATACTGGGCAACTTCACTAGCACGCACTTGCGATAAACGCAGGTTGTATGAATCTGACCCTGAACTGTCGGTATAACCAATCACGTTTAAGCGCGTATCGCTGTATTCTTTAGCAACCAACACGACACTATTTAATACCGATTTAGCACGTTCGCTCAGTACCGTTTGATCCACTGCAAATGTCACTTCATTTGGCATATTAAGAATAATATTGTCGCCACTTCGGGTAACGCTCACTCCAGTAGACTGTAGTTGCTTACGTAATTTGGCTTCTTGCACATCCATATAATAACCAATACCACCGCCGACTGCCGCGCCCGACGCAGCACCAATTAACGCCCCTTTACCACGATCTTTTTTACTCGATGAGGCCACTCCTATCGCAGCACCACCAATAGCACCAATGATAGCCCCATTTGTTGCTTTAGCATTTTCAGACTCGCCTGTATAAGGATTGGGCAATTGACAACCAGACAATAACAGTGCCGAGCCGATTAAAGAGCAACACAATAAAGATGAGTTAACTTTCACTAACATACATTCTCCTAATTACTTAATTTAATAAGTAAAAAACTAAGGACGCTTGATTAAAAATATAATTCTACATTAGGTAAATCTATGTTTACGTTATTTTTTGTTCATAAAACTGCGGCGGACCCAAGCAAAAGCACCCAATAAACTCAACATTGACCACCCCAATGCCCCGCCATGTACTTCTTCTACGTACACTTCTTCGACATAAACGGCATCACGATCTGCACTTTCAAGTGGCAAGGCATATAAGCTATCGAGATCATCGCTGCTAATGGTCGCGACAGGATCGGCATAGCCCACTTCATACAGATCAATTAACACATCATAATGATCTGTCTGATAACCATTTGCCAACGTGGTGAGTACTTCATAATCGTCAAAGCTCGAATCTGCAGTCAGCGTAAAAACATCTGTAGAGTAATAATGGATCCACGGCCCACCATTTTGGCTAAGGTATAATTCAGCGAATACGTCAGCTTGCACCTCCCCCCCGCTACTATTGATGTCAGCATCAAAGGTCACACTAAACGTCTGATAAAAACCATCATAATCATAATCCTCAAACAACTGTGTTTGAGCGTCATAAAAACTAAAATTGTAATAAACCACTTGGTTTTGTTGCGCTAAAGCACGCTGCTGCTGGCTTGCGCTTGTTGCTGCTGCTTTTTGATGAACAGCCATACGTTGTTCGCGAGTGGCTTGAGGGCCGGTTTGAGCCTTACCCGTCAATAATGTTGCCTGTTGATGCAACTCTGCCACTCGCATTTGTGTTTTATTATCTGCACTTGCAGGCTCAGTTAACTGCCTTGCTTGGCTTATCGCTCCACCAACCTGACTGAAAGCCATTTCGGCGCTATTGACACTCATTGAGCTCACGCCCAGTGCACAGGCAATACATAAACCTAATCCCATGTTAACGGCATTAAATGATGGCTGGGCTTTGCTGGTGCGATTTGAATATTGCTTCATGGTGATTCCTCACAACGTAGATGTTGCAGTTATTAAAACCCACTTAAAATGAACACAAGCTGAACATTAAAAAACAGGCAATATTCAGTTAATGTTCATCTACCTCGTCGTATACTTGGCAAACAAACCAGAATGGCGTCCGCTCGTAGAGCAATTTATTAAGTAGATGTTTCTATATATAAAAGGATCTTTTACACTGGTCACAATGAGGCAAATAGGATTAACACTATGCAGCGTATGCTCAAGCTCAACGCCACCCTTTTAGGCTTTATGTTAGTGATGTCATCACCTAGTTATGCTGGCACTTCGCCCTTGTCATCATTAAGTTACGCGGCACACTTTCAGCTAACCCCTGGCCCAAAAGATAACCGTCAAAATAATAATTTAGTGGTAACAAGCGCACAGCAAGCCATACAAATAGCCAAGCGCAGTTATTCTGGCAAGGTGTTAAAAGTACAATCAAGCAATGTTAATGGTCATCCTGGGTATCGTGTTAAGTTACTCACCAACGATGGGGTTATTTTTTATGTGTCAGTTGACGCAACCAATGGTTCGGTCATAAGGAACTAACGCATGAGATTATTATTGGTAGAAGATGACCTCAACTTACAAGCAAACATTAAACAACACCTTATTGATGCCCAATACACTGTAGATGTCGCATCTGATGGCGAAGAGGGGTTATTTCAAGCTCAAGAGTATCAATATGATGTCGCCATTATTGATGTTGGCCTGCCTAAATTAGATGGATTATCGTTAATTAGCCAGCTTCGCGAGCAAGATATTAGCTATCCCATCATTATTTTAACCGCTCGTGACAGCTGGCAAGATAAAGTCATCGGCCTCGATGCCGGCGCCGATGATTATTTAAGTAAACCGTTTCAGTTAGAAGAATTAGTCGCACGCATTAATGCCCTCATTCGCCGCTCAGCAGGTAAAGCGAGCCCTGTCGTTAAAAATGGCCCATTTAGCATTAACACTCGCAGCCTTGAAATAAAAATGCATCAGCAGGTGGTTAATTTAAGTGGTTCTGAATATAAATTATTTGAATACCTGATGTTACACCCAGGATCTGTGCATTCTAAAAGCAGTTTGATTGAGCATATTTACGATCAAGACTTTGACCTAGACTCTAACGTAATTGAAGTGTTTATTAGACGCTTGCGTAAAAAGCTCGACCCAGATAACCAATATCAGCTCATTGAAACACTGCGCGGCCAGGGTTATCGTTTACGCCAGTTAGGACAAAATGAATAAGTTACTTGGCTCACTCAAAGTACGCATTGTGGTCAGTGCATTACTGCTTATCTTAGTCTTGTTACCCATTATTGGCATCACAGTTAATAATGCCTTTGAAACCCAAATCAACGTCGCTGCCAAAAATCAATTAAAAGCCTATGTATATTCAGTCTTAGCCATGGCCGAAGTCGAAGAAGGTGAATTACAAATGCCTGAACACCTGCTCGAAAACCAATTTAATGTTATTGGTTCAGGGCTTTATGCCATCATCACCACCAAAGATAATCAGTTGCTCTGGACCTCCAACTCTTTTTTAGGCTTAAACATGCCACTGAATCTGCCCAAGCCAGCAACAGGACGTAATAGCTACGACAGTATTTTAATTAATAACAACCCACAACTGATTTACAGTTACAGTGTCAGCTTTGCAACTAGCGAACACCCCTTTACCATGACACTGCACATCATTAAAAACCAACATGAATACCAACAACAAATCAACCAATTTTCGAACACCTTGTGGACCTGGTTACTCATTTTAATGGCACTATTATTTAGCGTACAGCTAAGTTGGTTACTGTGGACACTCAACCCTTTAGGTAAATTCAGTCAAGAGCTCAGTGCGGTAGAGCAAGGTAAATCAATGCAGCTCAGTACAGACTATCCCATTGAATTACAAAACGTCGCCAAGCAACTCAATACGTTACTGCAAACAGAACAAAACCAACGCAAACGCTACCGAAATGCCCTTGCCGATTTAGCACACAGTTTAAAAACGCCTCTGGCGGTCATGCAAACACAAGCCAATTTAAATGACGCATCATTAGAACAAATTAATCGCATTAATCACATTGTGGCTTATCAATTAAAACGGGCGCAAAGTGCTGCCGGTACTGGTTGGCATCTTGGGGTGAGTGTTGACGACAGCGCCACGCGCTTAATCCGGACCTTAGGTAAAATATATCAGGAAAAACAGCTTAATATTACGTATCAAGGTGATGCAGAAGCACGATTTAAGGGCGATGAATCTGATTTAACAGAGATGCTTGGAAACGTATTAGACAATGCCTGCAAAGCGGCAAACAGCACCGTCATTGTTAACGTAAAACAATTACCCAACCAGTTACACATTAGCGTTGAAGACGACGGCGCAGGTGTTCCTAAAGATAAACAACAACAGATTTTTGAACGTGGCATAAGGGCTGACACCTATGCACAAGGCCATGGCATAGGATTGGCAATTGTGCGTGATTTAGTTGACAGTTATCACGGTACATTAACCGTTGCTCAATCTGACACTTTAGGTGGTGCCAAATTTGAATTTGAGTTCACCCATTAAGCGGTTCAATGCTACCGCTTTCTCCCCTAAGTTATCCAGCGTTCAGGGTAAGTAACCTTCACGCTAAACACGAAAAAAAAGACATTGGACAAAAAGCTTTCAGCTTATGTTCATCTTCAGGTCGCTATGATGGCCTTAACAGTCATCAATGACACTGGAGTTAACATGAAAAAAGCCATTCAAACACCCGCTAAAGCACTATTAGCCTTAGCCTTGGTTTGTATGCCATTAGCAAGTGTACAAGCCGCTCAGACGACTGACTCTTATACTTACGTTGCAAGCGACGATGCCATAAGCGATGCCGAATTAGCTCAAATGCTTGCTCCTATCGCGCTCTATCCCGACAGTTTATTAACGCACATATTGATCGCGTCAACCTACCCGCTTGAAATTGTCCAGGCTAACCGCTGGTTAACCACTCAAGGTAATCGCGACACCAACCAAATTATGGCCGCGGTAGAGTCACAAGATTGGGACCCAAGTGTCAAAGCATTAGTGGCCTTCCCTAACGTGCTTGAACGTTTAAATAATGACTTAGTTTGGACCCAAAACCTGGGTGATGCCTTTTTACAAGACGAAGGCCGCATGCTCGACACCATTCAAACGCTCAGGCAACAAGCCGATGAAGCCAATAACCTTGCCGATCTTGAGCAGGTAAAAGTATCACGGGTTGAGCGCCGCATTATTATTGAATCTGTGCGCCCAGAAATAGTCTATGTACCCTATTACGACAGCCGTATAGTGTATGGTCACTGGCGCTGGAACCGATACCCGCCGGTGTACTGGCATGCTCCAGCTTATGTTAACTACCGCCCACACCACCATGCAATTTTTTGGGACAGCGGAGTACGCATAAGCTTTAACTTCTTTTTTAGTGGTTTTCACTGGCATGATCGTCGCGTCATTGCCGTGCCTGTACACAAAAACTACCGCTATTACACTCCACGCAGAATAAGTTACAGCCATGGTGCTCAACATTGGCAACACAAACCTAAACACCGCAAAGGAGTCGCTTATCGCAGCCAAGTGATCAGCAAACGCTACAATGGCCACTATGAAAAACGAAACAAACAGGTGAGCTATTCACATGAGCCAAAGCGTCAGCAGCCTCACGAGTCGCGTCATGTCACACCACGAAATGATGCCATCAAGGTGAACGATCAGCGCAAGCACATTAACCAAAATGTGAAGCAAGATAAACGTAATGAACACAGTAACCTAAGAAGTGTTAGTCGCAATGAGCCCGTTGAGCATAGAAGCACTGAGCTAAAACGTGAACTGAGCCAGCAACGTCAAGTGACGCCTCAAGTGAAATCGTTTGAACGTAAAACTGAGCCAACCAGATCAACCTACAGTCGTAATGGTGAGCCAGTGAAGCACCAACGAGAGGTGACAAACACAGCAGTTAAATATGATCCAAAGCCAGTGACACGAACCACGACATCACGTAGTCAAGAGATACAAAAAGTACAGCGTGCCGCCCCCATTGACAAGGCGCGCGAGTCACAGGCTAAACCTGTACGCATGCAACAACAAGAAAGCAAACAACAGCGCAGAAATGAACCTCAACAGGCTTCAAGAGCGATGAGCCAACAACGTGATAATTCGGCCCGCCAAACGGGCCATTCTCGAGAGATAAAACCATCACGAGAAAGGCAATAAACTTAAGCCCAACCCAGCGTGAGCCATCCATGTTGCTCACGCTTAAATAAACCACAAGACTGACTACAATTGAATACTAACCTTGAGGCCACGGGGGGCAACGCTGCTAACAGTCAGCTCACCATGGTGCAAACTGACAATGTGCTGGCAAATCGATAACCCAAGCCCAGCACCTTGTGAGGTGGTTTCATCGGCACGATAAAATCTGTTTTTAGCTAACACGATTTCTTCAGCAGACATACCACAACCTTGATCAATCACCTCGATAAGCGTAAATGGTTCATGTTTAAACGCATTAATCGTGATTAATGACTCGACAGGACTGTATTTACACGCATTTTCAATAATGTTCTTTAACACTAACTCAAGGTAAAACGGATCTGCATTTACGGTCATTTGAGGCGGAATATTTATTTGCCATTCATAGTCGGCAACAATAGGTAATAACTGGTTAATGACATTGTCGATAATGTGTTGCAGTTGACACTCTGAACGATTCAAGGCCGAAATAGCATCGACGCGTGATAACAAAAGTAACTGCTCTACCGTATGATTAATTCTATTAACCCCCGCACCTATTGCATCAATATAAGGCAAAGTCGATTGTTGAACATCTTGGCTTTGCGTCAATAATACATCTGCTAAACCGTCACTGTGTAATTTAATGATAGCCAATGGGGTTTTGAGCTCGTGAGCTGCATCGGCACTAAAACGACGCTCGCGCATCATAGTATCTGCAATGCGCAAAAAATAACTATTGAGTGCTTTTTGCATTGACGCCAGTTCGCTAGGTAATTTAAAACTGATGGGAGTTAGATCATGTGCAGGGCGTTTATCCAGATGACGGGCTAATAACTTAAGCGGTTTAAACAGGTAATAGGTTAACAGCAACATAATACACATCATGATTGGCGTAATAATCAATGGCGAGTGCCATGTATTTCGCACAATCAGAGAAACAAGCTCACGCCTCACATCGTCGCGTTGCGCGGTAACAATCCATACCTGATGAGGCGCTGAAAAAAGACTGTACACATGCCACAAATCGCCGCCAATCATTCGTGACTCATAGCCCTGAGTAAAATGAGTTAAGGTTTCTTCACCTGAGCTATCAGAATACGCAAGTAATTGACCGGTATTTGATAAAAGCTGAAAAGAGAGCTTATGTTCATAAGATAAAGTGATAGGGTTAGCTTGTTGGGCAAAGGTTTCAACGCTTGAATCTGCAACATGGAATAAAATCGGCCGTTTCACTAACTGTTCAAATTGTGCTTCGGTTAACTGATTAACATAAAACTGCTCAAGCATTTTTGCAGTTTGCACCATTTGAGCATCAAACAGTTCTTCCAGTTCATGCATCGCATCTCGAGAGCTTAATATACTCGAAAATGTTACCGTGAGCACAATACCCAGCAGCATGAGTAAGCTAAATAGCAAGCGTAAAGAGAACATAATATCCTGTTAAACTGACGACTGATACCGACTGAAAATCCCTATTTAAAAGGGTTCTTTGCTGTCATATCATTAAATAATATCATTGTAAAAATGATGGCTGAGTCAAGGCAAAGCATTCGCTGCAAAAACAACCTTGAACGCTCAACAGGCTTAGCGTGCCTCAAAAGAAACCCATTAGCTGAACTAGCTCGTCTGCGCCAAAATATAACCAATTCCCCTGACAGTTTTAATTAACTCAGTTGTCATTTTTTTGCGTAAATGATGAATGTGCACTTCAATTGAATTACTGCCGACCTCGTCCCAACCATAGGTGAGTTGTTCGAGCTGATTACGAGTCAATACACGCCCCGCAGATTGAGCAAACTCGACGAGTACCTGATACTCACGCCGTGACAATGACACCAATTCACCACGAAAATGAACTTCACAACGGGTAAAGTCTATCTCAAGAGCGCCAAAACTAAATAGATTATTATCTAAACCATGTTGCCGCCGAATAATAGCCCGCAGCCTTGCTACTAGCTCTCTCACATCAAATGGTTTACTCAGGTAGTCGTCTGCGCCGATATCTAAACACGCAAGTTTGGTATCAAAATCAGTATTGGCAGTTAACACTATAATGGGTAAAGATACGCCATTACGACGCCATTGCTTTAGCAAATCTTCACCATTACCGTCTGGCAAGCCCAAATCAAGAATAATGGCGCTAAAATCTTCGTTATTAAGCGCTGCTTGTGCCTGTTTATATGAAGCTAAATGATCGACCTGAACCCCTTCTTTTGCCAAACTCATTACAACGCCTTGAGCTAATAACTTATTGTCTTCAACCAATAACACGCGCATTTTTGTTTATCCTCTAAACACGGTAAAGTCGACACCTTGTTGCTGTAAAAACGTTTCGGCTTGTGCGCCTTGCAGCATAGACATCGTGGCCAGCATCCCCGCCATAACACAATTAGGCGCTAATACCGTCACAGATAACGGAGCCTGTTCAACAGGATAACCCGTTTGCGGGTTAATAATATGCCCATAACGTTTGCCAGCAACGTCAATATAGCGGCGAGTATTGCCACTGGTGGCTAACGCCCCCTGGCGAATCGTTAACAGTGCTGCTGCATTGTCCAGTTTATGGGGATTTTCAATTCCCACTTGCCAACCGTCTTTATGGGTAATTGGGCACGCAATATCACCACCAAAATTAACCAACACTGAATGCTGGGGCCAACGCTGAGCAAGTAATTGTGCTGTGCGATCAACGGCATACTCTTTACCAATGCCACCAAAATCGACACTCATGCCAGCGGGCATGGTTAAGATATTGTTAGTCAACGATATACGGTTAAACCCCATATGACGTAAAGCAGCATCAATGTCACTTTGATGAGGCATCTGATGATGACCATCAAAGCGCCATAACACCATTAATGAACCAGCACTGATATCAAATGCCTTATCGCTTAAGGCATAACATTGCTGGGCAAACTGCAATAGTTGCACTGTTTCAGGGTCGATTAATAGGCCTTTACCTTGCGCATGATTCATGTGCCAGACAATATTACCCTCAATAAATCGGCTAAACTTTTGCTCTATACGCTGAGCCTCATCATAAGCAAGAGTGAGCATTTGCCTAGCAATGTGCTTGTTATCGACCTGCATTAATAGCTCGCAAGGACTAGCCATTGCGGTAAAACAACCGACAAAACCCCAAGGACGAGGCTGTAAACTCATCGCTGGGGGTTTGGTTGTGGTACGCTTGTGTGTTGGCAAATTAATTGACTCGATTTAATGATGTTATAATCATCTTAAAACGAATAACTGACTTGAGCCACTATCGCCTTCACTGAAGGAAATAAGTCAAAATTTTGCAACTGTCCTGGTAATTGCGTGCCATTATTGTCAGGATTTTGCTGATAATACTCAAGACGGTAACTCATTTCATGACCGTTAGATAACCGTTGACCAAACTTAAGCCCTACGGTGTAAGCAGTCATATCTCCGATGCGATAATCAGCGCTAGCATACTCAGGGACAACCTCATCACTGAGCAAGAATGGCCGATAAAACTCAGCCGCCTGTTGCTGGTAGTAACGTAAATGTAGTTGCCCGTACAGGCTAGCGCTAAAATTATAGCGGTAATGTGTTTCAAGGGTATGTGACTGTATATCCCAATCATCTGTACTGTAACGGTATGAAAAATCGACCACAGCAGAATCAAGGGCCCCTTTGGTCATCACAAAAACACTGTGCTTGAGGCGTGAGTCTGGACGATTCTCATACCGATATGCTTGTGTTTGACCATTGATATCAACTTCACTCAGGATTTTATAAGGGTCGGTCATATAACCTGACACACTTGATAACCCATAGTTAGCCTGCATCAGCCAATTACGATTGAGTATTTGAGTGACCCCAAACATAATATCACTGGTTTGTTTGGTATCGTCACCACTTAAACGAGTTTGATCAAACGCCGCTTGATATTCGGCATCTGTAGCATAATTGTCGCGAAAAACCATTTGCGACATTGCCACAGGACGCCCACCGACAGGGTCAACCACATCATTAGTAAAGGCAGCAGATAACGCCAAGGTAGTATTATTTTTATTAAAACTACGCTCAAGACCGGCATTAAGACCCATGGACAAGTAATCAAACTCTTTTGAGCCATATACGCCAATATTGGTTGTCCAATCTTGATTAAGCACTTCTTGCCAGTTTGCACTTAATTGCACCCGTGTATCATGGAAAGTATCATCAAGCGGCGTATCACCGGCTTTAACTGTGTACTCACCTTTACCTGATGGACGAGTAAATGTCTGGCTTTGCGCTTGAGCAACCGCCCCCGACGCTGACGCCCCCGTTAAGCTGTCAACGACGATTTTCATATCCAATAGTGATGAGTCGCCAAATGCCTTTTGTACGTTGCCAATAACCTCTGCAGCTTGTACACGTTCTTGCTCACCGTAATACATAATCGCAGCATCGACCTTCCAATCATCTTGAGTTGATTGAGTCTCAACTGCACACGCTTGCTGGCCAATTAAGGAGCAACTCGCCATCGCAAGTGCACTGGCAATAGTTTGTGTTGTCGTTAGTTGCATCCACAACCTCCACCCGCCAATGAACGGCCGCCACTGGTGCCTTCTTTACTGAAATAAATATGGTCATCTAGGGCTAAATCGAGTTTTTCACTGTTTAACGCCATGTCTGCACGGGCAAACTGATCTTTCTCCCAAGGTTGCACCCCTAGGCTTGAGCACCCCACCAAACTGCTAGCAATGGCAAATGCCACTACGGTCTTTGCAAAAGGACGATTCCACACTGTTGTCATAACATTACTCCTGCAATAACATTTGAATTTCCTGCTCATAGGCAGAAATATTTTCATCAAAAAATCCCATGTGGGTTTGCACCAACTCACCTTGGCGATTAAACACAAAACTGCTCGGCATCCCCTGTAAATCAAAGGCTTTTGCGACATCGCCATTAGGATCAAAACGCAGATTAAAGTGCGCGGGGATTTTTTTGAGAAACGCTTGCGCCAACGCAGAATCAACATCGAGATTAATCGCAACAACCTCTAGCCCTTTGTGTTGATACTTTGCTTGCATGGCATTCATCCATGGAAAAGATTTTCGACACGGGCCGCACCATGAAGCCCAAAAGTCAACGTAGACTACCTTTCCGGCAAATTGCTGTAGGCTAACAGACTGACCTTGGCTATCCTGCAATGAGTGTTCTAACGAAGGAGCACTATGGGCAGTAACACTGACCCCTAATGTTATCGTTACCGCAGCGATGCTGACTTTACCGACTTGTACCAACCATTTTTTTAGCATTGTTATGACACCATTTTTCTCAACTGGAGACACATTAGGCCAATAATCTTAAGGTTTACTTAAGGTTTAAAATCAACACAAAAACGTCGCAGCAAACCTTAGCCACCAATCATTTTAGAGACGATGCCTTTATCGCTACCTGGTTCAGCCAGTAAAATGCCCGCAAAATGTAAACAGATAAAAGGTATGAAGTACCACAATGCTAATTGATGGAGGATTTCGGCTTGTCGCTCTATGGCCTGTGGGCCAAATTCAAGCAACAAACCTGTGATAACTGATGTGGCAACTCCCGCATAAAATCCCCAATACACCCAGGCCTGAGCTTTTTGCTTTGCTGTCGCTTGTGAGCTAAATGCCGATTGATAGTGCGTCCCCCATTTAAACATGTAAATAAAGCGGGCAAACACAAGCCCTGTCACCCCATAACCAAAATAAACATGCCACTTAAACATGACGCCCCTGATAGCCCTAGCAATGCTCACGGCTTGCTTGTCGGTAATGATGATCCCAAGCTTCACTAAACCTTGATCAATCATGGCGGCCATGTGATTTTTATCCATCCAGCCCATGCGTAATAATACGGTTAGCAGCATAACCATCATGGTCAATGCCAACCCCCAATGGAGTAAACGGTGTAACAAAGGAAAGTGATGTTGACTATACATATAAGCCTCAATACATAACGATAATGTGAGTATTATTAAGCCAAAATCTTAACAATCACTTACGGCTTATCGTTTTAATGGCGATAAGAGCTAATAAACCTCAACTCTGGATAAGAGATGTATTGATAACGATATAAATCAATAGATTGACTAAAATCCACTGTCAAACTTGTGATTTGTTTTGCTAACAAGGCGAATTAACGCGTCAATAGCTAGCCTATTGCAAGTTAATTCAACGCAGTGAGGAAGGCAAAGGACTGCTTGAAAGGCGTTTGTTATCCAGAGCTGAGGTTAATAATGTCGCTAGATAATAGGACTTTTCATGACTGAGTTTTTTAAACGAACACAAACGCTTGCGTTGTTCATTGCCGGCTTTGGTACATCACTAGGCGGGCTTTATACTATTGCGCCTCAATGGGCTTTAGCGCGGCTAAACCAATTACCGTATAGGGTGAGTGACACGATATTTATCCAGCATTGGGGATTTTTAGTATTGATGATGGGTTGCAGCTTTTTTATTGCGATATTTCGTCAAAATTGGGTTATACCCATTTTTTGGGTAGCGTTAATCGAAAAGCTGTTTTTTGTGAGCCTGGTTATTGGCTATTCAAACCAGTCGTTTATCAATGGGTTTTGGCTATCAATGGCCATGGACAGTGTTATTTGTCTGTATATTGTGGGTTACTTATGGACTCATCGCTCCCCTAAACACTAACGAGTTTCACTCTATCAGCGGGCGCCCCTTCATCGCATTTTGTGCAGTTAAGCTGCTGGCCTAAGTGATGTTGACGCCCAACCTCTGTAGTCACCCACTCTCTAACAGTCCAGGGGGGATTATGGCGAACATGCTGAAAATGATGACATGCTAACTGCGCCACCCAATGCTGTTCTTCATCAAGGTGATAACCCACTATTTGCTGTTGCATATGCATCTACCTTAAGCTTTTAATATCCAGCCACAAAAAAGCCTGAACAAGTCAGGCTTTTCATCAATCATAACGCGTTATTTTTTACGGTCACGAATGTGCGTCATAGCACGTTTACGACGACGCTCCTGCCCTAAAGTTAACTTTTCTGTTTTACCTTCAAACGGGTTAGCACCTTCATGGAAACGCAATTGAATTGGGGTACCGACCACTTTTAATGAACGACGGAAGTAGTTCATCATATAACGCTTGTATGAGTCAGGCAGCTTGCTGACCTGGTTACCGTGTACTACAACAATCGGTGGGTTATAACCACCAGCATGAGCATACTTAAGCTTCACACGGCGACCATTAACCAATGGCGGTTGGTGATCATCTTGTGACATTTGCATAATACGCGTTAGCATTGACGTGCTGACACGGCGGGTTGCGCTGTCGTAGGCTTCTTCAATTGACTCATATAAATGGCCAACACCGGTACCGTGCAATGCCGAAATAAAGTGAATACGAGCAAAATCGATAAACCCTAAACGGCGATCTAATTCACTCTTAACGCGATCTTTTACAGCCTGATCAATGCCATCCCACTTGTTTACTGCAATCACTAAAGCGCGGCCAGCGTTTAACGCAAACCCCAATAAGCCCAAGTCTTGCTCTGCAATCCCCTCACGGGCATCAATCACTAATAACACAACGTTAGCATCTTCAACCGCTTTTAGGGTTTTAATGACCGAGAACTTCTCAATAACTTCATGTACTTTACTACGACGACGTACACCAGCAGTATCAATTAACACATACTCACGGCCTTCACGGGACATTGGAATATAAATACTGTCGCGAGTGGTACCGGGCTCGTCATAAACCACCACACGCTCTTCACCTAAAATACGGTTGATCAGTGTCGATTTACCCACGTTTGGCTTACCAATAATGGCAAGCTTAATCGGTAAGCTTTGCAAACGCGTTTGTTCAGCTTCAGCTTCTTCTTCGGTGTATTCACGCTCAACTTGCTCGCCTTCTTCGTCAAGCTGACGCACTATTCCCATGGCTTCAGCGTATGGCGTTAACGCATAGTCAATCATATTGGTCACGCCACGACCTTGTGCCGCAGCCATTTGGTAAACTTCACCTAACCCTAATGACCAAAACTCTCCACAGGCCGAATCGGCGTCGATACCGTCAACTTTATTGGCAACCACAAAGGTCACTTTGTCACGGCTACGTAAATGTTGAGCAATAGCTAAGTCGGCAGCCGTTAATCCCGCGCGGGCATCGGTCATAAACAAAACCACATCAGCTTCTTCAATAGCTGCTAATGACTGTTCAGCCATTTTGGTTTCGATCCCTTCTTCGGTGCCATCAATACCGCCGGTATCAACAACGATAAACTCGTAACCCGCTAAAAAAGCACGGCCGTATTTACGGTCACGTGTTAAGCCAGGAAAATCAGCGACTAACGCATCACGAGTACGAGTAAGACGATTAAATAATGTCGATTTGCCGACGTTTGGTCGCCCCACAAGGGCCACTACAGGGATCATGATTTTGCCTCTAAAAAACTTTTCAATAAAAAGCCCCCGGAACACATCCAGGGGCTCTAGTGAAGACATTATACCTTAATTAATGCAGAAATGGTCTTAGGACTTATTCTGCACTCGCTACAGTATCTTCCTCAACGGTTACTTCTTGTTTGCTCAAGGTAACAATGGCCACTTTACCACTGCGGCCTTGAACATAAATCTTGTCATCTACCACTAACGGTTGGGCGTATAAACCGTCATCGTCAACTTGAATTCGGCCAACAACATCGCCGTTACTACGGTCGATAAAGTGTAAATAACCTTCTAAGTCGCCAACCACTAAATAACCTTCAACAACTGCAGCAGCGGTTAACTGACGATTTTTGAGTGTTGAATTGCTCCATAACTCTAAACCGTTACGACGATCTACCGAATAAATACGGCTGTGATCATCAACCAAATATAAACTCAAACCCGCTTCAGCAAGATCATTAAAACTTGAGTATTTACGAGACCAAATCACACGGCCACTGCGAAGCTCCATTGAAACCAAGTTACCGTTGTAACTTGCCACGTAAAGGTTGTCGCCCAAAATCAATGGGGTCATGTCAACGTCTGCCATACGGGTAAACTCGTTTCCGCCACTAGGACTGAAAACCGCTTGTTCCCACGCGGCTTGACCGTTATTTTTTACCACAACAGCCACTTTACCGTCAGCAGTACCCACAAAGAAACCACCTGCTTCATACGCTGCAGACGATGTGCCACGTAAAGTTAAGTTAGGTAGTTGGCTTTCGTATGTCCAAAGCTTTTCACCGGTATCAACGTTAAACCCTTCAAACGCACCTTTAGCAGTATTCACAGCAACAACGTCTTCAGCCACAGTAGGTGCTGATAATAGCTCGCCATTGGCTTGAGACGACCACAAAATCTCGCCCGTTGCTTCATCTAAGGCAACCAGTAAACCGGTTTCGCCGCCAACAAACACTTTTTTACGGGCTGCGGTAACACCAGCAGCTAAACGAATACCGTTGGTTTTCGTTTTCAGCTTTTGCTCAAACTCATCGTTAAAGTTTTGCGACCATAACTCTTCGCCTGTTGCTTCATCAAAAGCAACCACAATGCCACTGCGATCAGCAACAAATAATTTACCATAACGCACAGTTGGACGAAGTTGCGAGTAATAATCACCTACGCCTTCGCCTACATTTGTGTCCCAGCTGATCTCTGGAAACACGGTTGCTTGAATTTCAACTAATTCACTTACTGGTTCTTCTTCAACATCGCTCGAAGAACAAGCTGATAAAAAAGCAACACTCAGCCCAACGGCAAGCAGATTTTTACACCACGACTTCATTGGCTAACTTCCTTATGCCTTATTTAGATTGTCTAGTTTCATTGTCAGCGCAGGACTGGCTAATGCACCGCCATTGTCTACCGCTGCTTGATAAGCTGACTTGGCTTTATCCAAATCACCTTGACGCACTAAAAAGTCGCCTTTTAATTCTTCACGTTGCGAAGCAAACGCTTCGTCAGTGACTTGATCCAATGTCGCTAATGCCACACCTAGGTTATTTTGCTCAGCTTGTATACGCGCTAAACGAATGGTTGCCACCATGTCTAAACCTGAACCTGGTTTGGCCGCAATCACTTTAGTTAATGCGGTTTCTGCTTTGGCTAAGTCACCAGCATCAACGGCCGCTTTTGCTACCATTAATTCAAGCAGAGCTTGATAACCTGCTTGGTCGTGCTCAGCAGTAAAGGTTTCTGCATGGGTCAAAAATGCTGCAGGGTTAGTTGACTGCTCTGCGATGGTTTGAAATGTCTGAGAGGCTTGCTCAGCAGACTCAACTTTCATGGCTGAATATTCATTCCAACCATAAAGCCCACCTAAACCGACGACGGCTCCGACAATAATAGAAACACCATAATCTTTTCCGAACTGCTTGATAGCATCTACTTGTTGTTCTTCTGTGCTATAAATTTCCACTTGCACTTCCCCTTTTAAATCAGTTCTGCAATTTTAGCGACCAGTTCAGTACGGCTCACTAATTGTTGTTCGTTGTTATTTCGTAATGGCTTAATAGCAACTTGATTATTAGCTATCTCATTTTCACCAATAATTAATGCGTATTGAGCACCGCTTTTATCTGCGCGCTTCATTTGTTTTTTAAAGTTACCGCCACCACAATGGCTCATGACTTTAAGCGTTGGCAACTGTTGACGCAACTCCGACGCAACTTTAATGGCTTCAACTAAGCAATTATCGCCCATTGCAGTCACATAAACATCAACCTCGGCGGCAATGTCATTGGTTAGCTCTAATGTTTCAAGCAACAGGACAATACGTTCTAATCCCATGGCAAAGCCAACTGCTGGCGTGTCTTTACCGCCTAGTTGCGCAACCAGACCATCATAACGACCACCAGCAAGCACGGTACCTTGAGAGCCAAGGCTCGTGGTAACCCACTCAAATACGGTGCGATTATAATAATCTAAACCACGTACAAGACGTGGGTTGATGGTGTATTGGATGCCAACAGCGTCTAAGAGTTCACATAAAGTTGAAAAATGTGTTTTTGACTCTTCACCCAAGTAATCCATTAACGCAGGTGCGTCAGTCAAGATTGCTTGTACTTGCGGGTCTTTGGTATCTAATACTCGCAGCGGATTTGAATACATACGACGCTGGCTGTCTTCATCTAAGATGTCTTTGTGCTGCTCTAAAAAGGCAATTAAGGCATCGCGATAAGCGGCACGTTCAGCTGGGTCGCCTAAAGTATTAAGCTCTAAGGCTACATGATCTTTAATACCCAGTTGATCCCATAAACGAGCAGACAACATTAACACTTCTGCGTCGATATCAGCACTGCCAATACCGTAGGTTTCTACACCAAACTGGTGGAATTGACGATAACGGCCTTTTTGAGGACGTTCGTGACGGAACATTGGCCCCATGTACCATAGGCGTTGCTCTTGGTTGTACAGTAAACCATGTTCATTGCCGGCTCGCACTGTGGATGCCGTTCCCTCTGGGCGCAAGGTTAAACTGTCGCCATTACGGTCTTCAAAGGTGTACATTTCTTTTTCGACAATGTCAGTCACTTCACCAATTGAACGTTTAAACAGATCGGTACTTTCAACTATGGGAGTACGAATTTCACTGTAACCAAATGCGCTCACAGATGAACGCAATACCGCTTCGACTTTTTGCCAAATTGGGCTTTGAGTAGGCAGAATATCGTTCATTCCGCGAATTGCTTGGATTTGCTTTGCCACTATTACTGGTCCAATTTCAAATTAGCTTGCACTAATAAAAAGTAAATTGACTCGCTCAATCTATGCTTAGCACAAGGAGCAAGTGAGAGAATTATTCGGTTTTATCGGCTATCTCGATACGGTTAGCCATCATTGCTGCTTTAGCTCTAATTTTAGCTTCTAAGCCGTCAACAATGTTGTCGTTATCAAAGCGTTCTTTTTGGCGAATGCCATCATCATAATAACCACTTTTGGCATGGCCACCTGTTAAACCAATATGCGACACTAATGCTTCACCTGGGCCATTAACAACACAACCAATAATGGATACATCCATCGCGGTGGTCACATCTTCTAAACGGCGCTCAAGCTCGTTAACGGTTTTTATAACATCAAACTCTTGACGAGAACAGGATGGGCAAGCGATGAAGTTAATGCCACGGCTACGAATACGAAGTGATTTTAAAATATCAAATCCGACTTTGATTTCTTCAACCGGATCGGCAGCTAACGAAATACGAATGGTATCACCGATGCCTTCGGCTAACAGCATACCCAAACCTACGGCAGACTTAACCGAACCTGAACGCATGCCGCCCGCTTCTGTAATCCCTAAATGTAATGGTTGACGGATTTGCTTGGCCAATAATCGGTAGGATTCAACCGCTAAAAAAACGTCAGAGGCTTTAACACTGACTTTAAATTGATCAAAATTAAGCCTATCTAAAATATCCACGTGGCGCATAGCCGATTCAAGTAATGCTTCTGGTGTTGGCTCGCGGTATTTGTCCATTAAGTCTTTTTCAAGTGAGCCGCCATTCACACCAATACGAATGGGAATGTTTTTGTCACGAGCACATTCAACCACACTGCGGATCCGCTCTTCGTTACCAATATTACCTGGGTTGATACGCAAGCAATCGACACCATACTCAGCCACTTTTAAGGCGATACGGTAATCAAAATGAATGTCGGCGACTAACGGCACGTTCACAGATTGCTTAATTATTTTAAACGCTTCAGCCGCATCCATTGTTGGTACAGACACACGAACAATATCTGCTCCGACTTTTTCTAGCGCGTTAATTTGGGCAACAGTGGCAGCAACATCAGTGGTTCTAGTATTGGTCATCGACTGTACAGCAATCGGTGCACCATCACCAATAGGCACATTGCCCACATAAATACGAGTGGAAGGTCTGCGAATAATTGGGGATTCGTTATACATGCAAATACACTCTACTGCTGGTTGCTAAGCCTATTGGGCTTTAGGCAAGGTTAATCTGGCGACTCTACCGTTGGCAAATTCAGCCAGGCTGACTTCGCTTCCGTCCAGGCTAATACTGGCCACCTGTGGTGCGCCTAGGATGACTTTAAATGGTTTTGTGCCGCGCACTTCAACTTTATTTGAGGCGGTTTTTACACCATCAACCAACACCTTACCATTTGCATCAATGACGTTAATCCAACAGTCACCGGTTAAATCGATGGTTAATAAACCTTCGCTACTGGTGCTAACGGTATCATTGCCAGTTGTATTTTCACTGGCCTGAGCACTGGGCTGATTAAGTACGCTAGTTGGCGCGGGGTCAACCACACTGGTCGTAGGTTCACTCACTGGCGTTGAGCTGGTATCTGCTACGCTAGGGGGTGTTACCGAGCTGGCATTGGTATCAACAACAGCAACATTGGCAGCGAGGGTATCGTTAGCAGGCATAGTAGTGTCAACTGACGCTACCGGGTCAGAATTATTAGCCAAGGTGTTTTCGCTAGCGGTGTCGACTTGCGGTTCTTGGGGTCTAATAATTTGTTGCGGCTCGGGCATGCTTGTGTCTGCGGCAATTTCTTCTGCCGTCGGTAAAGACACATCGACATCGGTTAATAATGACGACTTTTGCACCCACCAAAGCACCAACATGGCGATTAACACAGTAACAATAAGATAAGTCACTAAGTTGAGGCGGCTATTGCGAGCTTGATGAGTGGTTTTACGCGAAAAACTTTGCATTGCCGGCGGGACAATCTCTGGCAACTGATGCTTTAAGCACAGCTGGATTTCATTAATGTCGGCATTCACAAAACGTGCGTAATTTTTGATGTATCCTCTGACGTAAGTTGTTGAGGCGATATTGTCAAAAATATCTTGTTCAATATCGCTGACAATACGAGGACGCAAATGCAATTGTGTGGCGACGGCTTCAATTGACAAACCTTTTGCTTCACGGGCAGCCTTTAAAATTGCGCCAGCGGTAACCACATCTTTTAACAATGCCGCTTTTTCAGCGTTTTGTTCTACTTCGAATTCTTTAGTCATTAATTCAAGTTAGCTCTATAATTTTTGGCTTGTGGAGATGCAGGAAACTTCGCAATTAATAAAATGCCAAATCGTTTTACGGCTTCTGGGTTATTTGCCGCCTGCTCAATCTTGATCCCTAAGGCTAAACTTTCTGCTGATTCGCTTGCAACTCGATGGTATCTTGCGAGTTGTTCGCGCGCATCGCCGTAGTCAGCATCTTCCATGGCTAACTCGGTTAATTCTAATAAGGTTACTTTTCTTCTTTGGTCATACTTTAACGCCATATTAAAATACTGTCGCGCTTTTTCTTTGTTACCCGCTTTACGACTGCACACACCTAAATTTTCATAACTTGACGCTGTACGAGTATATTTGGGGGTGTTAATCGCAGCTAGAAACATTGTTTCAGCTTCGGCATATTTTTGCTGTTGACACAAAAACACACCAAAATTGTTGCGAGCATCACCCGTTGCATCACTTAATCCAATAGCCCGGCGGTATGAGGCTTCTGTGCGGTCTAAATCTCCAACAGTTTGATAGTAATAAGCCATCGCCACATGCACTTCGCTCATGTCTGGGGCGTATTCTACCGCTTTGTTTAAATTATACTTTGCCTGCTCACTATTACCGCGATTTAAGTATGTTAGCCCAAGTTGCATACGCTCGCGTGCTGCGCCGACTTTGTCAAACCGTCGCTCGGCAACTGGGGTGTCGGTGCCACTATAAGTGCGCTCGGTTACGCATCCGCTAACCGACAAGCCAACAAGTGTCACCATTATAATTTTTTGCATTCCATGCTTCATTTACAAGCCTATTATCTATGCAAACAATGAGTTATTCCATTGTGACTGAAATCTGGTTTTGTTGCATTTGTTTTTTTGCTAAACGCTTAGTTCTATCACGAATATCACCGGCTAATTGACCACAAGCCGCATCAATGTCGTCGCCACGAGTTTTACGCACAATCACGGTTAATCCGTATTCCATCAACACCTTAGAGAAACGATCAATTCGCGAATTTGAAGAACGACCGTAAGGCGAACCCGGGTACGGGTTAAACGGGATTAAATTAATTTTACAAGGCGTGTCTTTCATGAGTTTTGCTAATTCATGGGCTTGATCTGTGCTGTCGTTGATATGATCTAACATCACATATTCAACCGTGACACGGCCTCGGTTTGCATTAGACTTTTCTAAGTAACGACGAATACCGGCTAAAAACTCTTGTAAAGGGTATTTTTTATTAACAGGAACCAGCACGTCACGTAGTTCATCATTTGGTGCATGAATACTCACAGCCAGTGCAACATCAATGGCATCACCTAATTTGTCTAAAGCGGGTACAACACCTGACGTAGATAACGTAACACGACGTTTAGATAAGCTAAAACCAAAGTCATCTAACATGATGTCCATTGCAGGTATAACATTAGCAAGGTTAAGCAAAGGCTCACCCATCCCCATCATTACAACGTTAGAAATTGGACGATCGCCTGTGTCTTTATGAAACCCTAAAAACTGCGAAACACGCCAAACCTGTCCGACAATTTCTGACACTGTTAGGTTACGGTTAAACCCCTGTTGTGCAGTAGAACAAAAAGTGCATTCCAGTGCACAGCCCACCTGTGAGGACACACATAAGGTCGCTCGGTCTTCTTCTGGAATATAAACCGTTTCTACTTCTTGGCCTTGGCCAACATTGATAGCAAATTTAATGGTGCCGTCATTTGATTTTTGAAAGCTTGAAATTTCAGGTGCAACAATTTCACATTTAGCAGCAAGTTTACCTCGCAACACTTTGTTAATATTGTTCATTTCTTCAAAGTCGCTGACACCAAAGTGATAAATCCACTTCATTAATTGATCAGCACGAAACGGTTTTTCACCCATTTCGGTGAACAACGCTCGTAATGCTTTACGATCAAGATCTAATAAATTGATTTTTTTTACACTCATTTGCCTAACCTCAACACACCAAAACCTGCAACAGGGCGGCGAATTATACAGGTAGCATATCGTTTTAGCCAGTATATCTAATTTAAGCTTTACTCGATTTACAACTCACCGCCCGCTATTATCTGCAAAGCCTGTCGTAACCCCTGTTACACAACACAATTATTTACCGCAAATACAAAAATTTAAGATTATCTTCACAATGCTTGTGATATTCTGCTGTGGGCTATGTGGCCTGCCATGAGGAAGTATTAACTTTCCCTGTATGACAACCCTTTTCTTAATTGTGTTTTTCGCTATTGCTGTATCGTTTTTATGTAGTATTTTTGAAGCTGTGCTGCTTTCTGTCACGCCCAGCTATATTGCCAACCTAAAAGAGCAATCTCCACACGTCGCCGCTCGATTACAAAAACAAAAGCAAAATATTGACTCTCCATTAGTATCGATCCTGACACTGAATACGATTTCTCACACTATGGGAGCATCGGTTGCAGGCGCACAGGCGGCGATTATCTTTGGTAATGAAATGCTCGGTGTTTTTTCAGCTGTACTGACGTTTTTGATTTTATTTTTATCTGAAATCATTCCTAAAATTATTGGTGCAAATCATTGGCGTAAATTAGCCCCAACTGTATCACTATGCTTATTTTGGATGGAAAAACTGACCCTACCTTTGATTTGGTTGTCGCAGAAAGTCACAGGTTTACTGGGTAAGGGCGATAACAATTCATATTTGCGACAAGAACTGAGTGCAATGAATCAGCTTGCCAAAGACAGTGGCGAGTTAAGCGAGCAAGAGTCGCAAATCCTGACACAAATGCTTGCAATGAAAGACATGTGTGTCACTCATATTATGACGCCACGCACTGTGATTTTTAAACTGCCGGTCAATATGACAAATCAGCAATTTATTGAGCAGCATTTAGGTAGCCCATTTACCCGATTCCCTGTATATCGAGACGACAGAGACAACGTGGTCGGTTATGTCAATCGTAATGACATTATCTTACATGCCCGTTTAGCACCGCATACATCGATTGGCGATTATGTTAAAAATCTTTTAGTTGTGCCATCTTCAGTGGACGTATTGCCCTTGTTTCAAACCATGATTAAACGCAACAGTAAAATGGCACTGATTGTGGATGAATATGGCTCAAGCGAAGGCATAGTCACCATTGAGGATATTATCGAAACCTTAATTGGTCTTGAAATTGTTGACTCAAAAGACATTGCCCCCGATATGCAAGCATTTGCTCGCAAACTCTGGCAGCGCCGTATTCAAAGCAAGGGACTGGTTATTTACGGTGACACCGAAACCAATTAGTCACTGGTCAATCTCGACCTCACCTACAAAGTATCAGTGGGTGAGGTTTGGTCACTAAGGTGGTCTGCGGGTGACATTATTACGCCTAATACGTTAAGATATTGGCATTACACAGAGGGAACTAATGCAAAAATCTTATCGTTTATCTATTGCTCATATCAACGACACGCATTCTAATTTTGAACCTAGCCCCGTACAGTTCACGCTTACCGACAATCAACAATCATATCAACTAGAAGGACATTCTGGTGGATATGCACGTTTAGGATTTCAAATCAATAAAGCAAGGCAGCAGGCTGAGTCTGAGCAAACTCCATTTTTATTTCTTCACGGTGGCGATAGCTTTCAAGGCACCTTGTACTTTCGGGAGTTTAAGGGAGCGGCAAACGCTCACCTACTTAATTTATTAAAGCCTGACGCCATGGTACTCGGTAACCATGAAATTGACGCGGGCAATAGCCCAGTACAAGCCTTTTTGAATCGTATCGATTTTCCCGTGTTAGCTGGCAATATGGATTTAAGCCATGAAGATAGGTTAAAAGCTGGCAGACTCTATGGCCATCCAATGCTATATGATTTTGACGATAGTAGCGAAACCGCCAAAGTGTTAATCAAACCATTTCATGACACAAAAATGGCCATTATTGGCATTACATTAGACCAGATGCGCCTAATTGCCAGACCCGATCCAGATACTCATTTTGTCAATGCCATAGACACCACCAGCAAGACAATTGCTCGCTTAAAGCAGCAAGGCATCAATCATATTATCGTATTGAGCCATTTGGGGTTAGACCAAGATCGCGAATTAGCAGCGCAAGTTGACGGCATCAGCCTTATTGTCGGAGGTCACTCGCATACTTTACAAGGCCAAATGAGCGACATAGGCCTAAGTGATATTCCTTATGCTGAAACCATCAATAACACCCCAATATTACATGCAGGAAAATATGCCGAAACCCTCGGCCTTGTTGAACTCGTTTTTGACCCTGTAGGAACTGTTACCCAGCTTGTTGGCAATAATTATTTTATGCTTGGCGAGCACATTACCGTCACCCATGTTGATGGAAATAAAAGCGTGGATAGCAACACGTCTCATAAACTGATAAAGCAATTATTTTCTCACCCAAGTGTGAGAGGATCGCAGTACGATGAACACATACATCAAGTCATCCATACCCAATACAGGCCATCACTAGATGCGTTAGAAAACCAGATTTTGGCACACATCCCCCGCGACTTTATTCACACCCGTTTACCCAGTAAACATTTACCTCACGGCAGTGAAATTGCGCCATGGGTGAGTCGTAGCATGTACAAGTCAGCCAAACACATTGAACCTAATATTGATTTTGCGTTACATAATGCAGGCGGTGTAAGGCAATCGTTAAATAAAGGACAATTGTCGCTAGCCGATGTGGTTGGGCGTATTTTACCCTTTGAATTACCCCTAACCCTTTACCAAATCATGGGCAAGTACGTTATAGAAGCACTCGAATCGGCAATCAACAGCGCCACTAACAATGGCATCATGGGCACAGGTGCAGGCAGCTTCCCCTACCCCTATGGGCTGCGATATTTCTATGATGGCAAAAAAATAAAAGGCCAACGTATCACTCAAATTGAAATTTACAAACAAGACACTTGGCAACCACTGGACCCCAACAAACTCTATATTGGTGTTTCTAGCGCCTATACCGCTGCCGGTAAAGAGGGTTACGACGCTTTATTGCATGCTCATTGGCAACAGCCTATTGAGCATCAAACACTGCCCGAGGCTTTTGTTGACTTTGTTAGTCAGCACGGTCATTTAATTGGCAAAACACTGTTTGCTAATGTTCATTACATTAGCCATCGTGAGCCATAACAATAACGTCAGCTGAGCTAACACTCATTAGGGCCTGTTGATCTTTTCTGGTTGAAATTTATTCGAGTTAAAAACGTGTTAATCGAGGCGAATGGATTGATGCCAAGTCATCTGAGCAAGAGTTTGGGGTAGATCACAGACCCCACGTCCCTTACATGCTTAAATGCTGAAGTAATCCCGTGGGGATCTCTTCTAAATTGTATGACAGGACACGAATATGAAAGCTAAATTGATTGCACTGACGGCTGCCGCAACCCTAGCATTAGGGATCTCCTCGGTTTGGGCACAAGGAGCATTACATCAAGGTGAAGTACTCGATACAATGAATGGCGGTGGTTACACCTATGTGCAAATTAAAGAAGCAGACAAAACATATTGGGCTGCGGGGCCACAGGCACAGGTCAAAAAAGGTGACACGGTTGAAGTGACTGAACAAATGTGGATGACAGATTTTGCCAGCTCAAGTCTCAACAGAACGTTTGATAAAATCATGTTTGTGGGCAATATCAGCAAAAAATAGTTCTTAAAACAAGTAAAAGCCGACATAATTGACCAATCATTTAGATTGGTCTTTTTTATGGAAAACACTCAGTTACAGCACTTCAGTATTATTGATTTTACTCATGGCTATGCCAAACAAGTAAGTGAGTTGTACCACAGTGCAGTGCAGCAGATTAACCACCCTCGATACCCACAAGCTAAACTAGATGCCTGGTCGGCAGCACCTCGCTCGACAAAATTTTGGCAATTACGGTATCAACGAAATCGAGCTTGGTTAGCATTAAATAATCAACAACAATTAGTTGGGTTTATCAGTGTCGAAACACATTTTAAACATCGGGGTTATATCGACTGTTTATATGTTGCCCCAGACTGCCAACATCAAGGCATTGCCTCGGCACTCTTAAACCAGCTTGTCCAATGGACTGAAAAACAGCATTACTCGCACCTAAGTGTTGACGCATCGTATTTATCAAAAGCCCTGTTTGAAAAACGTGGATTTTCCCTTAAACAAATCAGTTATCAGCAAAAACGCGGCCAGACCTTTACCGGGTTTTATATGCAAAAATCATTAATATTGCGCTAACACGGTTAATAAAACACACGCACAAAACAATATAATAAAAATAAAACCTTGTTTAACTCACACCATTTTATCCTTGAGCACTTACAACCGTGTTATCGTTTTAAAAGCGGCTGTAACATCTCTTCAAGGCCATTAAGTTTCACTTCGTACATCAGTGCTAATTGCTCACCCAGTTTACCCTGCGGAAACCCATTTGCATGAAACCAAACCAAGTATGGCTCTGGTAACTGTAATAATTTGCGTCCCGCATATTTACCAAAAGGCATGGTCTGATTAATCGCTTCTATAAGTTGCTGCTCATTCATCAAAAATTTCCAATCCAAGACGAAATAAAACGCCATTGTAGCATGTGGTTTAGGGCAATATTCACTTTGGCGCTTATGTGCTTTTAATCAAATGCTTTTAATCAAATGCTTTTAATCAAATGAATACGCAATGCAAGTTTGTTTCTAATACAAATCAATGTGTCTGCTCAAGAGTTTCACCAGTAGGCCTTACAGCAATAGAGACACTGGCACTCTCCTTATAATCACGGATTCACTCCAACGATCTCATATATACATATTTGGAATAAACAAAACAAAAAAACGCACAAAAAAGGCATATAAACCTGCGCAACAAGCTTTGCTATTTGCTCGCCACCACCAGACATCATGGGCTAAAAAACACACAATGCTTCCTAAGTAACTATCTTATTTAACTTTTTAGTAACATTGACAATGGCTAGCAAGGCTGTCAATTTTTTGCCTTTTTGTTCATTTGCGTCAATAAAATGAACTGGCGCCATTTATAAAAAAACGTCAAAAATCAGGTAATTGACGAAACAATATTAAGCACTTACAGTTAAGTCAGGCATTAAGTTTGGCCATGGAATATGCATGACAAACTCGAGTATAGGGGACGGTTTCGATGATTATATTAGTCGGTGGAGAAAAAGGCGGAAGTGGTAAAAGCTGCCTGGCACAAAATATTGCGGTGTTCTTAACCACAGAAGCACACGCCAGTGTCATAATGGTTGACTGCGATCCCCAGCGCACTACGTCAGATTGGATCCAGGCGCGCAACAACAACCCCAGTTTACCCACAATTAACTGTGTGCAATTATACGGCAAAATTCGCAATGACTTACTGAGTCTAGAGCAACATTACGACTACGTGATTGTTGATTGTGGCGGCCAAGACAACCTTGCACTTCGCGCCTCGATGTCAGTGGCATCACATGTGCTTATGCCACTTAGACCAAAACGTCGCGATTTAAAGACAGTCAGCCACATGGACGACATAGTGTCGACTTGCTTGATGATAAACCCCAAGATGCAGGCATCATTTGTTATTACTCAATGCCCAAGCTTGCCAAACCAGGCGAATCGAATAACCGAAGCAAAAGATGTTTGCCGCACGTACAGCATAAATGTGCTCGATGCGGTTAACTACAGTAGAAACATTTATGACGACAGTGAAGAGTCCGGGTTATCAGTATTTGAACTCGAACCTAAAGGCAAAGCCACTGAAGAAATGCGAAGTATTGCGTGTGAATTATTAGGTATTACAGATGCAAAACAACTTATCGATCAGCGTAATAATGTCGCTGACATAACGAATTTGAGAGGAAATTATGGGACTCGCCGATCTCAAGAAAAACGCTTCGTTATGTAAAACAGAGCGCCCAATCGCCATCTCAATCGATGACTTTATTGCTGCCGCAGACTTATATGCGGCTGGCAAATCACGGCAAGATACAGGTTTAGCTGTAGACTTATGCCACAATGACCTGACACAGCCCAACAAAGTGATTGATTTTTTGCAGCGTAAATACCCGCAAACACTGCCGTCACAAGCCAGTGCCACTGAAAACAGCCATAAGCCGTTTAGGCGCTGCACCTATACATTAAGTGAAACGGCCATTGAGCAACTCACATTATTGAGCCAACAAGGTAATGTGGCAAAATCAAAACTTATCAGGCAGTTAATCTGTCATTACTTTAACCTCAGCCCAGAGCAACAAAAACAAATCGAGCTCAACGCAAATTAATAGGCTACCCCCTAACACTCTCCCCACCCTTTACTGGCGACAAATACCAAGATGTTATTTGTTTGCCAGTGTTTTTATTGTTTCATACTCATTAGCCCGTCAAGTTGCTTGAATTTTTAGCATCACTCCCCCATACATAGATTATCGAAGATAAATACCAAGGCAAAATATGGCTGCGATTGTGGTTGTAATATTTATTTCACTGCTGGCTATCGCATGGATAGCCAGTTCAGGGTGGCGAAAACAACGAAAACGTCAACGCATTAAGTCACGCCCTTTTCCTAGTCACTGGCGGGCAATACTCAAAGCGCGTTTTCCCTATTTTAAGGCAATGCCAACCGATTTACAGTTACAACTCAAAAAGCACATACAGGTGTTTATTGATGAAAAACAATTTGTTGGTTGTAATGGGTTCATTATCAATGACGAAGTCAAGGTCACCATTGCCGCCCAGGCCTGTTTACTGTTGCTTAATCGACACACAGATTATTACCCCAATTTAAAACAGATCCTCGTATACCCAACTGCCTTTATTGTTGAAAAAAATCACACAGACACGGCAGGCGTTCAGTCAACTAAACGTAATGTTTTACTGGGGGAATCATGGGGAAATGGCAAGGTTATTTTGTCATGGAACAGCACCATTGAAGGCGCAGCAAATCCCTTTGATGGCAGCAATGTTGTGATTCATGAATTTGCGCATCAACTGGACCAAGAAGATGGTGCAGCCAATGGCGCACCACCACTTCGTGATATTACTGCTTATCGCTCTTGGTCACACATTCTGGGCGAGGAGTTTAAGCAACTTCAGCATTGCGCTGCACATCATAAACCGTCATTATTTAGTTATTATGGGGCGACTAATCCTGCAGAGTTTTTTGCGGTTATCAGCGAAAGCTTTTTTGAACGCCCTGCTGAGTTTTACCAACAACATCAGCAACTTTACCAAGAATTAAGCCAATTTTATCAGTTAAATCCAATACATTGGCAATAACGCATTGCTCGTATAGAGAATGTACCAAAACAACATCAATAACCTAAGGGACACTATGCAATCTATAATTCACCGACTTGGTTTTATCGCCATGTTAGTTACCACCATGACAGCATTTGACATACATGCCTCACAAAACAATGAGCAACAGCCAGACAATCCCCAAACTGACCATAAAAGCGCAGCGGTTAGCCAACAGGTGAGTTCAGAAAGTCAGGCTGTGATTAAAGATCTAAATCATCAAGTCGATATCGACAGCCAGGGCTTGTCTGAAGCAGACAGTCAGACCGTAAGCGCAATATTAAATAAATTGCACGAAAGCGCAGCCATTGCCGATTGGAGTGCTTATTTCAGTTTATACCACCCACAGGCAGTGTTTATTGGCACAGACAGCTCAGAGCGATGGAATATGGTTGAATTTGAGCGTTATGCTAAACCCACTAAAGGTTGGCGCTATGAATTGCAATCTCGGCATTTATTGCAAATAGACGACACCATTTTATTTGACGAACAACTTTATAGCCCAGAGTACGGTGTAAGCCGAGGAACTGGTGCATTAATTAATACCGAGCAAGGCTGGAAAATTGCCCAGTATCATTTGAGTTTTCCCATCCCAAATGAAAAAGCAAAACGTATTACCAGCCTCATTATGCAGTAACAAAAAGAGATGACCATTGGTCATCTCTTTTTTATCTAATCCATGTTATTCACTCACTTTTTAGCTCATCGACACAGTAAAACAAACGTTTGCTAGCTGGCAAAAATGGGTAAAGCTCTCGTTATCTTGCTGCTCAAAATGCCTGCCACTGCTGTGTCTGTCAGCATAAAATAACCCCAGCACCTTGCTCCCTACGGTCAAGGGGGCAATTAAAAAACCAAACGCAGACAGTTTTTCGACAAGGGCATCGTCCAACTGCACTTTACAGTCAGAAGACGATGGTGCATTTACCCAAATACTGCGTTTTTGATCGATACATTGGCTAAATACTGATTGCGGATCGTTGAGCTCTATTACAAAAGCTTGTTTAAGGGCTTGCGAATCCTCCCCCATCATCACCCGTGGTTGGAGCAATTTTCGGCTCGGAGACAAAAGCAACACACCACAACGATCCACACCAACACCCGTTAAAATCCCTTCAAGTGCTGTTTGCATGATTTGATTAAATTCTGTTTTGACCACGGCATATTGGGTTAATTGACGTAATTTTCCTAATTGATAGCTTAGGTCAGCCTGTCTCACTAATACACTGTCTTCTAACTCTTCATCGCTTTGGATAATACGGGCTGGATCAGGTAAATATGCCACAATCGCTTTAGCCCCATATGCTATAGCTAATTTATGAGTGTTTTCACTGCAATGTATCACTCTATTGGTCATTTCCTCTACACTGACATCAAGCAACTCAGCAGCTTGAGTAAGGTATTTTTGTAATTCTTTAGGATTAACCTCTGACAAGGTCAAGGCTTCAGACAGTTTGTCAGCAATGAAAATACACCTAATTTCAGGCATTCGCTCGTCAGGCTGAGATAAAGACTTTAACAAAACCTCGCCTAAGCCCCAACTACGGGCGATCCCCTGAGTGAGTTGCAAAAATGAAGTGCCTAATTCAGCTCTAATGATACAATGTTGTTCTGTTTTATCTGTCGCAGTGGTTAATTTGCGATCAAGTGAATCGGTAAACTCGCCCCCCATACACCAAAAAGCACTTTCACCAATTCGATATAACAAAGAGGCAATAAACACTTCTTCGCGAAGCGCATCGCCCCTGTCATTCATCATCATGCGGGCCAACATTGCCGCCTGAAAAGACTGCGCCATTAATTTTAATAAGCGCTCATAGACGCCTTTGGACAGGTGATTGTTTTCTAATAGGCTTGTCAGTAATTTTGCTGTAATACAAATATTACGGATACTATCAAAACCAAGCACCACTGCTGCACGGCTTACCGTTGAGATTTGGCTAATCCCTTTGTTGTAAATAGCGCTATTGGCCACACGCAAAATTCGTGAAGTTAACGCATTATCATGCATCACGCTGCGTCCAAGTAACGCCAACGATGATACATCATCTTTTGCTAACGTCTCTAAATTTCGAACTGTTGAGCATAATGCGGGCATTTCTTGCTCACTGATACGCTTGGTCCAGTAATCAGCGCCTTTGGCTTGAATTGTGGGTTTCAAAAATTAACCTAAATGTAACAAATAGTCTTTTGAGTATAATCAATTTTATTCAAACATTGGGTACAGTTTTTTTACTTTATTGTACGCATGTCTAAAAAAGAGCCAGATGTTGAATTAGCAATGGTGTGTTAAAGCTTACAAAATGCAAAAAAAAACGGCTCATTAGAGCCGCAATCACAAATACGTGGTTGGAAAGCTTACGGGTAGGAAGTACCCAATAAATTAACATCAACAACTAAGCAAATGCTTATGATCTAACACATTGGATAAAAATCCCGTGCGACCTGTAGGTGAGCCGCACGGGGTTACAACAGCCACAAAGTGGCTAAACTTGTAAAACGGTAGCGCTAGAGCTTAAAACTGTTCTTCTTCAGTCGAACCAGTTAACGCTGTTACAGAAGATTTTCCGCCTTGAATACAGGTTGTGACTTGGTCAAAGTATCCCGTGCCCACTTCCTGTTGATGCGAAACGAAGGTATAGCCTTTCTTCGCTGCCGCAAATTCAACTTCTTGCACTTTTTCAACATAATGTTTCATGCCTTCACCGCGCGCATAGTCATAGGCTAGGTCGAACATGTTGTACCACATGTTATGAATGCCAGCTAACGTGATGAATTGATACTTGTAGCCCATGTTTGACAGCTCTTGTTGGAACTTAGCAATCGTTGCATCGTCTAGGTTCTTCTTCCAGTTAAATGAAGGAGAACAGTTATATGCCAGTAATTGGTCTGGATATTGAGCATGAATCGCCTCAGCAAATTTTTTCGCTTCTTCAAGGCATGGCTTAGCCGTTTCACACCAAATTAGGTCTGCATAAGGAGCATAAGCAAGACCTCGAGAAATGGCTTGGTCTAGGCCAGCTTTAACGCGATAGAACCCTTCACTGGTACGCTCACCCGTCACAAAGTCACGGTCATACTCATCACAATCTGAAGTCATTAAGTCAGCAGCGTTAGCATCGGTACGAGCAATAACCAATGTTGGCACACCACTTACGTCAGCAGCTAAACGAGCAGCAACCAGTTTTTGCACAGCTTCTTGGGTAGGAACTAATACTTTACCGCCCATGTGGCCACATTTTTTAACTGACGCTAACTGATCTTCAAAGTGAACCCCTGCAGCACCAGCATCAATCATCGACTTCATCAACTCAAAGGCATTTAATACGCCACCAAAACCGGCTTCAGCGTCTGCCACAATCGGTAAGAAGTAGTCTGTGTAATTTTCATCGCCTGGATTAACTTCTTTACTCCACTGAATTTGATCTGCACGGCGGAACGAGTTATTAATACGGCTTACCACAGCAGGTACAGAGTTTGCTGGATATAACGACTGATCTGGGTACATGGTTCCCGCTAAGTTGGCATCTGCCGCAACCTGCCAGCCAGAAAGATAAATCGCCTCAATACCCGCTTTTGCTTGTTGAACCGCTTGTCCACCAGTTAAAGCGCCTAGCGAGTTTACATAACCTTTTTTAGCACCGCCGTTGACCAGCTCCCATAATTTTGCCGCACCACGTTGTGCAATCGTGTTTTCTGGAACAAAAGAGCCACGTAATGCCACCACTTCTTCTGCTGTAAAAGGACGTTTAACCCCTTTCCAACGTGGATTTTCAGCCCAGTCTTTTTTGATTGCATCGATCTGTTGCTGACGAGTTAATTGTGTAGTCATAGTGTTGCTCCTTCCTCTGTAAATAAGTTGGCAAAGTCAATCAATTCAACCTTGCGCTATGTTTGTCTAAGTAAAAAAGGGTTAATAAGCAGTCTTCAGGCAGTTAACAGTTCGTAACCGGGCAAGGTTAAAAAGTCGACTAGCTCATCTGACGTTGTAATTTGTTCAAACAAGGCGGCTGCTTGGGTAAATTTACCGGCATTAAAACGTTCGCTACCAAGCTCTTTCTCCACATTCACGGTTTCTTGTTGCAACATGTCTTTAAACAGTGCTTTAGTAACCAATTTGCCGTTTGATAAACTCTTTTGATGTTTAATCCACTGCCATATCGATGTACGCGAAATCTCTGCTGTCGCAGCGTCCTCCATCAGGCCATAAATAGGTACGCATCCGTTACCTTGGATCCAGGCCTCAATGTATTGCAGTGCAATACGAATATTGAGCCTCATCCCTTCTTCTGTTCGTTCACCAGCACAAGGCTCTAACAGCTCGCTAGCTAAAATGGGGGCATCTACGTCACGGGTAATATGAAGTTGGTTGGTTTTATCGCCACCAATGTAATCATTAAAGATTTTCATGGCAGTATCAGCTAAACCTGGGTGTGCAACCCATGTACCGTCATGGCCGTTACGGGCTTCTAACTCTTTATCACCACGTACTTTTTGTAATACTTTGGCGTTAGTCTCTTCATCTTTAGCAGGAATAAAGGCTGCCATTCCGCCCATTGCTAGAGCGCCACGTTTATGGCAGGTTTTAATCAGTAAACGAGAGTAAGCACTCAAAAACTTGGTATCCATCGTCACAGCCTGACGATCTGGCAGCACTCTGTCTGGGTAGTTTTTTAAGGTTTTGATGTAGCTAAAGATGTAATCCCAACGACCACAGTTAAGTGCAACAATATTTGAACGCAGTTCATATAAAATCTCTTCCATTTCAAACACAGCTGGGAGAGTCTCAATTAAACAGGTACATTTAATAGTGCCAGGCTTTAAGCAGAAACGTTCTTCAACAAAAGCAAACACTTTTGCCCACCATCGTGCTTCTATATGGCTTTCTAACTTAGGAATATAAAAGTAAGGTCCTGAGTTTTTAGCTAACAGTTGACGATAGTTGTGATAAAAATACATTGCAAAATCAACAAGTCCGCCAGGAACAGGCACACCTTTGTACAGCACATGTTTTTCAAGTAAGTGCAAACCACGCACACGTGCTATTAACACCGCAGGATCAGGATTGAGTGCATAATGCTTACCCGTTTCAGGGGCGGTAAATGAAATATCACCTTTAACAGCATCACGAAGGTTAATTTGGCCTTCTACCACTTTTTGCCAACTCGGTGCTAATGAATCTTCAAAGTCAGCCATAAACACTTTTACATTTGCGTTTAGGGCATTAATTATCATTTTGCGATCAACAGGGCCGGTAATTTCCACTCGGCGATCCGTTAAATCCTCTGGTATTCCGCGAATCGTCCAATCACCATCACGAATCGCTCGCGTTTCTGGTAAAAAATCTGGTAATTCACCCGCATCAATACGAGTTTGTTTTTGCTTACGCTTAGTTAATAGCTCTGGAACTTCAGCAGCAAACTTTGCACAAAGCGAATTTAAAAATGCCACAGCACCAGAGTTAAACACCTCTTGTTGTCCCTCTATGACAGGACCTACAAATGTAATGTCGGTTGTCACCGTGTCATCGGTTGCTGATGTGGTCTTGTTGTATTGAGCGACCAATTGTTCTGCCGTCATATATGGCTCCCTAAGTGCTGCATCGTTTTATTTATTAAGACAACTGTGTCACGACACTAGAGTTGGCTGTTCACATTGCCTCAGCTTTTGACCAGCTATTAGCTATCATTCATGCCCAGCTGCGTATTAGTGCATTAACTCAATTAAGTGACGACGTGTCTGTTGTCTAACTCAACAAAACTTTCAAATGTCTGTTTCGTACTAAAAACTAACCAGAAACGTTTGTAATTGCAACAGTTCAAATTTAACCAAAACTATAACTTACAGCCTAAATCTACTCATAAAAATTGGTCTGACCAACAACGCAAACCACAAGTAAACTACTGATTTTGAATAAATAAATAAAATAGAATTTATACTCTAAAATAAAAAGACTCAATTCATCTTACCAATTTACCAATAAACATACTTGGTAACTTTACATGTAATTTAACTACCTGTTGTAAATAAACTATTACACCACTTTAGTCTACATCATAAAATTAAACAATTTGATTACGTTTTGAGCTTACCTTTAGGTAACGCTGTTTTTAATTTAAAAAACAATAGCTTAAAGACACCCCGGTGAACACTAAATTCAAACGAGCGTTTTAATATTACGTTTACGTAAGGGTAATTTTTGAAAGAATAAAAGGCGCTAAAAATGAGAGTTACGTCACCCGATCAACAAGCATTGAGAGAGTGGTTTTTTTCAAAATAAATGAATTTTTTTAAAAAAAAATGTAAAAAATGTCAAAACTGGTGCACATGACATTGTTTTTAGACACACAATGGTGCAGGTAATAGGCTTAATAACCTCAACACTGGTTAATAAATGCATTTCAAACAGCGCTTTGCACTGATAACGGTGTTAAATTTACTTGCAATAGACGAGCTATTGACGCGTAAATTTGCCTGGTTATCAGCGCAAATTTCAAGTTTGAATCTATTGTATGGCGCTATTGGTAGAAGCAAGGTTATTTATTCTGGTATAGCAGATGCATTCACATGGTGCATTGAGGTATTACAGTGTTGTTTCAACAAAGCATATAAATGTATTTAGACGCATGAATTTTTAGCGCTAAAAAGGTGCATAAAAACAGGACAGCACACGCCTAATAAAAGGTATATTCGTGAATACGATAAGGTTGAAAGAGAAAAATTAAAGCTGGTAAGCAAATACTTAAGATCCCGCATTGCGGTTGAGGGGTAATAGATCCTATTAACTATTTTGCCAGTATCGCGAAACTCAGCACAAAGAAAATGCTCCCAAATACAGCGCAAGAGCTTTGTAGCTCCCTATACCCACAAAAGCCTGCTGCCAAGCTTGCTTATGTTCGCTAAATGAGCATTTGTGCATGGGGTTAGGATGGCATGGGGTTAGGAGGCATGGGATTAGCGATGGCATGCGGTAAATGATACCAATTGGCACAACAATGCGCTCATGCTTATTGATTAACATCACTTATAACCTCGTTAGCAGCGTTGAGGTTAGAACAACTCGTTCACTGAAATTTTTGCCTTGTTCTAGGCGATTGTCACTGCGCAATCTCTGAACACTTATTTATCCTAATGGGTAAACATCACTTATTAACACGCAATGGTATAACCAAAGAATCGGCATCACAAACAACACAATTACGGCCATTATGTTTTGCACTGTACAGCGCTAAATCAGCTCGTTTTATCAATGGGTCTAGGCTAAGGTCATCTTCATTTGCAGTACTCACACCACAACTGACCGTAACGCTAAAGTCATGTCCAGAGTATCGGGTATTGATCTCTGACACGGTAATCCGTAAGCGTTCAGCAAACTCCATTGCACCATGGTGGCCAAGTTTAGGCATAAATATGGCAAATTCTTCGCCGCCCATACGAGTAAAGATGTCATTTGGCCGTAACAGAGCCTCAACCACTGAGGTGAATTTCTTCAACGCCCAATCGCCCGTGGCATGGCCAAATTGGTCATTAATATTTTTAAATAAATCCAAATCCATTAATAGTACGCTAAATGGTTCGGCTGCAGACTGTGCTTCAACAAACTCGTTTTCAGCCAATTCCTGGCCAGCTCTGCGATTAAAAATACCTGTTAAGCCATCACGTTGTGCTTGTTTCATGTATTGGTTTCGTTGCAACCATGCAGAGATCAGCAATAAGAGTAAGCCAACAGAGACACCAACCAACAAGGTTGAAAACATAATTGACGAACTTTTCTCTTTCATAAAGAGATCTTTTTGCTTCATCAATAGTTCATGATCTTGCATTAAGCTATTGTTCTCTCTGTTTTTTTCAACACTGTCAAAACGAGCCATTTGATACGCATTTTCTTTTATTTTTTGTTCATTAAGGAGTTGTAAACTCAAAGCATTAGCCACAACTTGGTATTGATATGCCTTATCGAATTGTCCACGCTTGCCTGCAATAAGGGATAAGGCTTCATTAGCCCGCTTTTTAACCAGCATATTATTGGGCGCGACGGGTAATTGATTAACTTTTTGAGCAAATATTTCGGCTTTTTCAAAATCACCAAGGTAAAAATAAGTCATCCCCAAATAAGAGTTAAGATCGTTTATCTCCACTTCAAACTTAAACTTTTGGTAACCTTCTAACGACGCTAAAAACAAGCCCTCAGCCTTGTGATAATCCCCTTGCTCAAATGCCACATTGCCACGCCCTCTTACTGACATAACCGCAATCAGCGGAAAACCATGCTCTGCACAATATTGCTCAGTATTTACAAATAGGCTTTCTGCGTCGGGCAGGCGTTTTAAACGCAAATGTGCAACAGCGTTATAAAGCATTGAGTAACAATAGTTTTTAGGGTTTTTACCTTGATTAAGCTCCATTGCCAGCTTAGAAATTCTTAACATTTCATCATAAGCCTCTAGCTCCATATATACATTTAAGAGGCGATTATAAGTGGCAATTTTGATGCTATTATCTTGATAGCTATTAATACGAGCTAAGTTAGCCTCTAACTGGGTAAAGGCTTGTTTATAATCTTTAAGCCCGATACTCACTGTGACTTTATACAAATAAATGCGGGTTAATAGTTCATCGGAAGGATTAAAAGATAACGCCAGATCTAAAGCTTTACCGGCCTCAGTATATTCAGCTAAATAAATGTGTTTAATGCTCATCAGCACATGTAAACGGCTTTTTTGCGCGCCAGAGAACTCAGGTTCCAGCGTCAAGACATCATTGAGTTTATCAATGGCACTTTGAGTATCGGTAAGCATAAAGCTTTCAATAATATCAAGCTCTTCATCTATTTCATCAGCATAAGCTAATACCGTGTACCCCAAAAGTAACACTGCAAAAATCAGTCGTATACAAAAGCACATGCGCACGGTATAGACCTAACTGGGGGAGCTAACAATCTGAAACATTTGCATATCTTCGTCTCCGGCTAATTGACGGATCAATGCTTTATCACCAGACATAACGGCGGCGATTTCTTCATCTGTGATGCCATTCGCCTGCATTACACCGCGAGGATCTTGCAGATAAGCCTCGAGTAAAGCGGCATCAGTGCCTAATTGAGTAAAAAATTGACTTAAGTTAGACATTTCATGTCCTTATTTTTGTAGTTTTGGTGTTTTTCGCAAACGTAATTAGCCAAGATCGGCTTCCGTTATCGCTAACCTAGCTAGCATTTTATTGTTTAATGTTAATGCTTTACTCGGTGGTATTAACAAGGTGCTAATAGTCGTTAACGGTACATTGACTAATTCTGCCAGTGTTATCCACTCAATTCTGGGTGTTTGCACTGCTAAATTGGCCGCTTCGTATATTACCACCTTATGTGTTGGGTTATACCACTGGCTTAAATGCTCAACCAGTATCTGGATTTTCGCTTTTGTTGTACAAAACTGCGTTAAGGTATGCTCTCCTGCCAACGCTATTTGCCACAATACAACATGGGCGCTGGTGTCAGGCTGGTGCTGATACAACATAAACTGAGTTGCTTCATAGCTTTGATGCCCACAACGCCCTGGATCAATCCCTAAATCGGCCCATAAACAGGCTTCTGCAGACACCCCCGCTAGCATCTTAGCCTTAAACCCTTGTAACCTCGCCTGCTCGATGGCCATGTGCGACACACACGAAAACACCCCAGGATGACCATACAAAGCACATACCACTATTTTATTGGCGTTGACTTCAGTTAATATGGCATCAACCATTTGCTGATATGTTTCACGGCGATTTTTAATTTCATCGGCTTGTGCATAGTATACCTGCAAAGAACGAACATCATCGTTGAGAGACGCCAACCAACGCTCAGTAAAGCCGTCCGGTACTAACGAAAAAACGACATCCGCAAGGCGAATATAACTTACGCTCAACTCACCAATTTGTCCCGCAAGTTGGATCCCAGTACCCACACAAATTAATTGCCCTTTACGTGTCATATTAATAGATGAATGTTGCGGCTGTAATGTCATATTGGCCATGTGTTATGTTGATTTCATCATAAAACTAAACGAGTACTAACCTCGCCCAAGAACACTAAATATTGTTAATCTAGCGTTTAAATTAAACGTATTAGCAACCTTTATCAAACATTATCAGTACAACCTCAGCGTAATCGTACTAATCACCTTAGTAAAAACGCCTACTGTGATCATTTTCCTGTCAATATGCAGGTAACGACATTAAACCCAAGTGAGCGTTAAATAACCTCAGCTCTGGATAACAAACGCCTTTCAAGCAGTCCTTTGCCTTCCTCACTGCGTTGAATTAACTTGCAATAGGCTAGCTATTGACGCGTTAATTCGCCTTGTTAGCAAAACAAATCACAAGCTTGACAGTGGATTTTAGTCAATCTATTGATTTATATCGTTATCAATACATCTCTTGTCCAGAGTTGAGGTTAAATAGATAAACACTTTATGACGCGTCATTAACCTCAATAACAATAACGCCATCTGTTTGATTACTTTTCACACAAAAACCGGGAACTTAACCGCCTATATGTACTCAAAGCGACAACATCTTATAATCGGCCCTTGTCAGCATAGGGACAGCTTGGGTATGATGACCGACAGAATTTAGGAAGTAGCGCAGACAATGATAAACAAAAAACAACGTCTTACCCTTGTAAGCGCAGTAGCGCTTTCACTTACTATGAGCGGATGTAGTGCTTTTGATTGGCTAATTTACAAGCCTGATATCCCTCAAGGTAACTACATGGAAACACAGCAAGTTGAAAAGCTTCGTGTTGATATGACTAAAGAACAAACCGAATATATTTTGGGTCGCCCGGTACTACGTGACAGTTTTGCCGACGATACTTGGTATTATGTGTACCATTTTAAAAGTGGTCGTAATGCTAAAATCACCCATAAAGAGTTAATTGTTCATTTTACTGGCGATAAAATCTCTCGTGTCACAGGCGATTACGAATTAAGTAGTGACTTTAATACACCACTTGAATTAAGTTCGTTGCCTTCTGCTACTGAGGCAGATTTAAAACCATTACTCCCTGAAGTACGTCCAGACGCGGCCCCTTTAGTGGAAGAAAATCGCCCCACCTTGACCAATCAACCTGAAAAAACAAATGAACCAGGTTAAGCAATAATCACGGTCAATAAAAAAGCAGAATCACCAGATTCTGCTTTTTTGTTTGCACTCAAACAGTACAATTAACTCACCTTAGCACCGGTTGTCTTATTAATCCGACCTTCGTCTTTAGCTTTCTCAGCGCGTTTGCGACGCACATCTTTAGGATCTGCAATTAATGGTCTATAAATTTCTACTCGCTGGCCAGGCACTAGCACTTCGTCATGCTTTGCCACTCGGCTAAACACCCCTAACTTAACGTCATCTAAGTTGATTTCAGGGAAAAACTTAACAATATTACTTTGAACAACAGCCTCAATAAACGTGGTGCCAGGAGAAACCATCACAGTGATGATTTTTTGCTGTTTAGGAAGGGCGTATATGACATCAACTGCAAATTTTTCTGCTTCATTTATCACGATAAATCACCTTTGCTCTGTCGGTAAACGCCATCACCATCGATGACATTAACTCTTTAAAGATTTTACCAAAAGCCATATCAACCACTCTATTTGAAAATTCAAAGTCGAGATTAAACTCAACTTTACAAGCGTCCTCTGTTAATGCGGTAAACTTCCATAAACCATGCATATATTTAAAAGGGCCGTTTTCAAGCTCTAGCTTAATTGATTCCGCTTCAACCACTTGGTTTCGAGTCGTAAAGGTTTTACTGATGCCTGCTTTACTGACATCAACCGACGCGACCATGGTTTTGCCGTCAAACTCGATAACTTTACCGCCAACACAACCCGGTAAAAATACATGATATGACTCAACATCGTTGACTAAATCATACATCTCTTTAGCACTAAACATTACCAGCATACTTTTGGAAATCTTGGGCATCTGACATCACTACAGTAAAAACAATGCACGGATTTTATCACGTTAAGCAAAAAAGACATCCGCCGTTACGGTAAATCTCATGGTTAATAGCACAATAGGCAATAAACTGGGTATAATCGTTGAAATAGACAAAATTTCCCCCATATCTGTTATAGCAATGGTGTAATTTATCACATTAATATAATAGCGTTTTTTAAATGGGCTAACTGCTGACTGTCCGCCCCTCGTTTAAGAGCCACGCGACAATCAAAATGGTAAACACAATGGTAAAAAAGAATTCAAAATCAGCAAAAAATGCCCCAGCAACCATCGCACGTAATAAGCGCGCAACATTTGAATATCGCATCGAAGACAAAATAGAAGCGGGATTGCAGCTTATGGGGTGGGAAGTCAAATCAATAAGAATGGGTAAAGTCAACCTAGCTGATTGTTATGTCTACATTAAAGAAGGTGAAGCCTTTATGCATGGTTGTACAATTCAACCACTTAACACGGCTTCGACCCATGTAATATGCGACCCAATCCGCACTAAAAAGCTGTTATTAAAACGCAGTGAAATTGACAAGCTAGCTGGCTTAATTGAACGCCAGGGCTACACCTTAGTACCATTATCAATGTACTGGCGCAAAGGCGCTTGGGTTAAAGTTGAAATTGGCTTAGGTAAAGGTAAAAAAGATCACGACAAACGTGAAGACACCAAAGAACGCGAATGGAAAGTTGAACAGTCACGCGTAATGAAAAAAAGCAGACTGGACGGATAATAACCAAACGATGATATTTTGTTAATACTCTCTAGGTATTAGCGAAACAACGCGTTATGATAGAAGCAATTGGGGGCGATTCTGGATTCGACAGGATTCACGAAACCCAAGGAGCATGTCGAGGGGCGGTTGGCCTCGTAAAAAGCCGCACCGTTATAGTTGCAAACGACTCTAACTACTCTCTAGCAGCTTAGGCTAGCTAGCCATCAGCCACACGTTTAGCACTTGGGCAGTGGATTTTGATGGTCACCTTACATTGTGCTAGCGAGGGAACTCCGTCCGGGGGTGAACCGCGAAACAGTACCGGACTCACCAATTAGCATCCTGTCTTTCGGAGACTGATTGGTTAAATAAAAGAGAGACTAAACATGTAGCGCCGAGGATGTAGGCTTTCTGGACGCGGGTTCAAGTCCCGCCGCCTCCACCAAATACCGAAAGGGCTTAGCAGCAATGCTAAGCCCTTTTTCTTTGTCTAATGGAGACAGCCACAGATGTTCAAACTTCGTTTGAAATGGAATCGCAAGGTTCCACCCTGCACGGGCCAAAAGGGGATCATGGCCTGCGGCCACTAACGTCGTGGCGCTTCGCCCACACCAGACCAAGAGGAAACCAACGGCTGTTCCCTCTTTACTCTTTATAAAAGAATTGGCCCAGCCGCCCCGCAACATTTTCGTTATTACAAAACAACAGCTGCGAAAAGGTCACCATGGGGATTGATCCAGCTTTTAACCTCGTTTGTAATCGACTTCGGCCCATCTTGCAATAAAGAGTGAAAATGCTAACGCTTCAGATGGGGCGTCCCTTCCCCTCTAAAGCTAGCTGGCCGTCCATGGCCAGCTCACGTCATTTTCTTCAACGTCCTCAAGTCCAGAGTTGAATCAACCAATTACAAGCAAAGCATTAAACTCGTTTTTGTCCAGCAATGGTTTAGGGCATGTAACTTATTTATGCCCGATTCCAAGCCAGAGTATTTATACTCAACATTTTAATTTGACCTACATTTACTAATCAGGCTAGCGTCTATTGAAGCCGGGCCTTACCAATACCACTTCATAATAATTTTCTGATTTAGTTAATGTTGTTAGAGAACTCTAGCAATTATTAATATCAAAGATGTAATATAAAGCATTGATTTATATTGGAGCAGATAATGGCTAAGTCTATATGGAAGGATGATGCTACAGCTAAGGAGTTGATTAGTCGCGTATCTCAGTGTCAATCAAACCAAAGCTCTATTATGAAGATCTCGCAACAGAACTACAAATCTTCATTTGATAGCTTTGAGTTTAGCCATTACATGAGCCTTCTCCGAGAAAACATTAAATTTGGCGACTTCCCGAATAATGTAAGAGATCAAGCACTGACTATTGCTATTTTTAAATCTGCTGATGAAGGCAAACTGAATAGTGGTTTTGTTTCTGGCATACTTAAACAAGAAGAAGCAAAGTATTTAGCTAAGCCATTTAAAGATTTCTGCTTAGTCACTGGAATTAGCGTCAATTGCTTGAAATCCCGTTTGAAGATCAGAACAGAGTTAGCCGAGATTTCTATATCAAAGGGCTTTCCAAAGACGTTTAAGTCTGATTATGACTTTGGACATGCTGAAAAGACATACCCCAATATCAACTCTGGATCATTCTCTTGGGTTGTTGTTAAAGTGTCAGCAAGGTGTTTCCATTCTGGAGCGAATTTAGCGCTGGAAGAGTTGAACTATTTCCTAGGTGTAATAAATCACTATCTCGTTTCAGGCGGTCGTAGGCAGAGTTTTGGAATGACAGATCCTATAAGCAAAGTGAGAAAGTACCCTCTGCATTATCTGTTCAATCCTGATGGTTCATTAGCAACTGAATTGAGGTGGTATGAGCCATACTTTTCACAAGAAGGCCCGACATATCATTATGACCAAAGTTTTAAAGATGCTTGTAAACACTTTAGGAAGTTGCACAAAACAATCCTTAAGAGCAACCGATACAGGTTCTTTAAGACAGTGTTTGGTCGTTTGACTGATGCGCTAGAGACAAATGATATGCAAAAGGCATTTCTGAGTTTGTGGTCATTATTGGAAAAACTTACTTTTACTCAAAAAGACAACTACACGACAACGATCAATAGAACACTTGTTCTGTTCAAAGATAAGTTTATTGTAAATCAAGATCTTGAGCTCTTGAGGCAAAAGAGAAATATTGCGATCCATAGTGGGGAGCAGTTCGAACAATCTGAAGAGTATGCATATATGCTATATAGCTATATCCGCCACTATATATTCTTCATTCTCAAAATCATGCTAAAAGTAAGGCTCGATGATGACATTAAGAGTTTATTAGATCTGCCGATAACAAGTTCCAAAATACAAGAGTATGAAGACGCGCTCGATAAACAGTTAAAGCAAGTATACCTGCTGAAAGAGTTGATTAAATTCAGTTAGGTGTTTTGAAGTCTGTCTACGGTAGTTGGAACAGATCACATTCTAGTAGCTTATAAGACTGAGAGTATGTCTTTGGTACTATAAGTTATCCGTGAACTGCTAATTCACGAAAACACTCTAACAAACTTTTGTCCAAAAATGCGTTAGATCTTTTGATTACTCACCAGGTTAAATCGAAGATAACTGAACGGCAGATGTAATCGCGGCTATGACCTTCGAAAACATGGTTGTTTTCGTAGAGCGCCCAGGGATGGGTTTACCGCGTGTCATAGAAGTGATTTCATTTGAGTATCGCCACTAGACACCTAGCACCTAGCACCTAGCACCTAGCATTTCTCAAAATATCCTAAAAAGTAACAAGTTTATAGATTATTAACGGCTTTCCCAGAAGTGGAGTCATATGGGGCGGCGGGACTTGAACTGGCGTCCATAAAAAATCCCCAATGGCATTGTTGCCAGCGGGGATTTTTTGTTAATCAGCCTGAAGCTGATTAATAGTCACTTATAACAATTAGGTTAATCGCTTAGCTTTGTTTTTTTACAAACTGCGATTTCAACATCATTTGGCCGTTACCATCAACTTTACAATCGATATCATGATCGCCTGCTACAAAGCGGTTAATCACGGCTTTAGTGCCGACTTTAAGCACAAGTGATGTCCCTTTTACTTTAAGGTCTTTAATCAATGTCACTTTGTCACCTTCTGCCAATAGGTTACCCACAGCATCTTTTAAAATAATGGCATCTGGGTCAACGACTTCTTCATTTGGGTTCCATTCATTGGCACATTCTGGGCAAATTAATAACGTACCATCTGAATAAGCATAAGGAGATTCACACTTAGGGCATGGAGGGATGACATCACTCATAAATTCATTCTCTGTATATTTAGCTTAAATAAACCAACACTAAGGCACCAATGCATTGTTATAAAAGCTTTTTCTATTGGTATGAGGTGATAATCACAACCACCCCAACTAAATTGTAATAGTATTATAATGTCATTATCACAAATTGACTAGCCTAAGCCGCAAAGTGGTTTCACGATTAGGGTTAAAAACGATAAATTAGCTTTTAACCTGAGGATTAGGTCGGCCTTGATTGTCACCAAAACTGACATCGTGTTTTTCAAGGTATTCACGAATAAGCTGACGAGTCACTTGCGAGGGGGTAAGATCTTGTGCGGCGCACAATTGTTCGAATGCCTGCTTTTTTAGCGGGTCCATTAATACAGTAAAACGGGCGGTTTTATTTTCCACAATGAGCGAGCCTTTAACCAATACATGATAATTTGATTATAATTTAGTGTGTCGTTAAAGGCTATAATTTGACTAATTAATTACCTTAATGCTGCTCAAATTACGCTTATTGCATACTGGCTAATTGTTGGCAAATAGCATTAAAACAGGGTCTACTCGCCACATTAGTTTGCATACAGTCTTGTGCCAATTGGGTTAACTTTACAGCTTGTATGCGTTGTGCCTGATCTGCTGAGTTACCCTCAATAAGATTAAGCATATCATCAAGCAAACACCCAAATGCCCTAACCTCTATGGCCTGCATTAACTGTTTACGCTCTTGCGAAAATTGGTTGAGATTAGATGCTGCACCAAAGTCGCCAAATAGCACCTTATCTTGAGGGTTTATCATTATATTGTGTGCATAAATGTCGCCATGGCTAATTCCGTTTTGATGCAGGTGCATTAAAATATCGGCCATTTGAGTGGCTATTTGCATAATACGTTTACCTGTAAATTGTGTTCCTTGGGTAAACGTATCTCTGCTGCAGGTTTGCAATGAGGGGGGTAACCCTAAATTAGTGTAGTCAGCAGGTATTAGCTCCATCACTAACCCCAATTGATCTGGCTGGTTAATTTGCGCCACTACATTAATTAAATGAGGGTGCTCACCTGCTGCAAGGCAGCAATCAAGCTCATCAGTTGGGTAACCGTCACTGGTCACCATGCCTTTAAACATTTTTATCGCAACATGGCTATTGGCAAACTTTGATAAGGTGGCTGGCAGTAACTCAGGGATTAATCGAGCCTGGTATATCAACCCAGACGCTCCCTGCCCTAATAATTTACCTAACGTGTATTGGGCTGAGGTGATGGTTGGCACGCGAGTATTTTCACAATGCTCAACATGGCTAAATGGATTACCAGAAAAAGCCAGCCACGCCAGATTAGGTAAATTAAATAACCAATCTGGCAGTGCAGGAAGTTGATTGGCAGACAAACGGATTAATGCCAGCTGGTGACAATTAGCCAGGCTTGCCGGTAATGAGGTAAGTCGATTACCGGCCAGCGCGAGTTTTTCTAAACGATAACACTGGCCTAAACTGTCTGGCAGTTGTTCGATTTGATTGTCGGTTAAAATCAACCATCGAGTTTGTTTTGGAATTGATGCGTCTGATACCTGTTTAATGCGATTAGCTTTAAAACCAATCATGTCTAAATTAGGGCATTGACCGAGTACGTCGGGTAAATGTTCAAACTGGTTATTCGACAAAAACAAGATTTTTAATTGATGCAAATCAGCAAAGTTGTCAGGAAGCGACGACAATTGATTGTCGGTTAAATCAAGCACTTCTAACGTATCTGCTAACTCAAATAATTTAACTGGAAACTCACTCAGTCCTTGGGCAATTTTGACTCGTGTTTGTCCGTACAATAAACCATCATTTAATTGTTGCAGTGTGTGCATAGCGCTTCTCTGTGCCTAAAATTGCCGACATAGTAATAGACAGCACTCAGGGAGACAAATTTATGGAAAAAAAAAGACCACAGCAAAAGCTGTGGCCAAGACGGATGCTAAAAAACACAAATTGGGGTTGATTATTTAGCTCTACGTTATGTTTCTGGCGAAATCACAACATAGCTTCCTACAAAACGCTTACCGTGTCGTATCAACTTGCATTAATAAACACTGGTTAAGCAAACAACAAAAACCTTAAATTAATTCTGCCAACATGGTTTCAGCATAAGGCACCAGTTCGTCGCCATTACGCACCTTTGCCACATAATCGGGATTAGCAATGAATGGGCGACCTATGGCTAATAAATCAAACTTATTGGCATCAATGGCTGCACTACCGGCTTCTGCGGTGTAGCTGCCCACCCCCACTAGGGTGCCAGTGTAAACACTGCGAATGTAAGCTGAAACACTGCCACCAAGATAGTCAAACTGCATTGAGTCATCAAAAATACCTGCATGTAAAAATGCAAGCTGACGCTGTGATAATGCGGGTAATAGGTAATCAAATACGGCACGGTCGCGAGCATCACCAGCCATGTTAAAATATGCGCCAGGAGACACACGCAGACCGGTGCGATCAGCGCCTATGCGTGCAATAACAGCATCGACGACTTCAAGTGCAAAGCGAGACATGTTTTCAGGCGTTTGGCCGTATTCATCGTCACGGCGGTTACTGTCGTGGTGTAAAAACTGGTCAATTAAGTAGCCATTGGCACCATGAATTTCAACACCATCAAACCCTGCATCAATTGCGTTTGCAGCCGCTTGTGCATAATCTGCAACTAACTGCTTAATGTCTTCTAGGCTTGCTGCTTTAGGGGTTTGGTAAACCAAGTCTCGCATTCTCGGCACAGTGCCTTCTACCGCTTGTGCAGAAGCAGACAGTACATCACCACCACCAAAAAAATGTGGGTGAGCAACGCGGCCCGTATGCCAAAGTTGCGCAAATATTTTACCGCCATTTTTGTGTACAGCGTCTGTCACTACCCGCCAGCCATTAATTTGCGCGGGAGTATATAAGCCTGGAGTATTTGGATAACCTTGACCATCTGGGCGAATAATGGTCGCTTCACTGATAATAAGACCCGCCTCTGCACGGCGCGCATAATAATCAGCAACCTGTTGTGTCGGCACCAAGTCATCGTCTGCCATACAACGCGTTAATGGTGCCATTAAAATCTTATTTGATAGTGTTAGGGTGTCATTGAGTTTGTAGGGGGTAAATAAATTGGCCGTCATGTGACGATCTCCTTTCTTGAATATACATTCAAGATTAAGCTTAATTGAATGCACATTCAAGTAAATTTTGAATACTAGTTCAATTTTAGTTAGACTCAAGCGATATGAGTTATCACGCTTTGTTGTTGATCTGAAGTAACCGAATATGAGACACGCTGAATTTGATAAAGAAAAAGTTCTGCGAGCTGCGATGTGTACCTTTATGGTAAATGGGTACGCTAACACCAGCATGCAGGATCTCACTAAAGCCACGGGATTACATCCGGGGTCGATTTATTGCGCGTTCGAAAATAAAAAGGGGCTATTTATTGCGGCTATTGAGCAATATCAACATGATCGCAGCCAGCAGTTTAAGCAGTTATTTGCCAATGACCGCTCAGCCATTGACAACCTTGGTCGCTATTTAGCCTTAATAGTGCAAGAAGGCTTAAGCTGCGATGCCACGCAATCGTGTTTACTCACTAAGTCTTTAAGTGAAATGGGCCAACAAGACGAGCAAATTAAACAATTAGCATGTCATTTTTTACAATCATGGCACCAAGAATTAGCGCAGGTATTTGATACAGCAAAAAAACAACAACTGATATCACCACACAGCGACAGTCATTTTTTAGCACAATATTTAGTGATGGGGATTTATGGTTTACGCACCGTCGCCAGCACGCAGGCCAATATTGACGTGCTACAACCATTAGCTGACAAACTGTTACACGACTTGATAACCTAAATAACCTCAACTCTGGATAAGAGATGTATTGATAACGATATAAATCAATAGATTGACTAAAATCCACTGTCAAGCTTGTGATTTGTTTTGCTAACAAGGCGAATTAACGCGTCAATAGCTAGCCTATTGCAAGTTAATTCAACGCAGTGAGGAAGGCAAAGGACTGCTTGAAAGGCGTTTGTTATCCAGAGTTGAGGTTAAATAACAAACACACGTCAAACCGTGCTTTATCTCATACTATTGCGGCTAATCGCATGTCGCTCGCTTTAGGGTGATTAGCATGAAAGTGGTGTGGGTTAGCACATTGACTGTTAGCATTATCAATACATCTGTTATTCATCAGTACTGCGCTTGAGCAAATGATTTTGCGCAATAAAAAAGACACCGTAGCGTCTTTTTTATTTTAACAATGCCAGCGCTACATTAGCCTACAGTGCGCTGCGAATAAACACGCTCACCTAATGCATTGAGTATGGTGCATTCACCTTCAAGTACCGCAATAATTGACTTACCACGACGAAATGACTCAGGGATCATGACACGCCCCGTTTTGCTCACATCAAGATCTGTCAGCACGGCATTGTGCATTTCAAGGCCTGCGGGAGCTTCATAAAAGAGCACGGTAACCGTTGCACTTTTAACTTGGCCTGCATCAGCAGATTCAGAATTCATATTAGGACTCTCATTTCTAACAAACTATATAAGTGTAGAAATGATATTGATTGGTGTACATATCAATATCAACTCAGAATAAATGGACATAGCATCCGACTAAATCCATGATTTTGTCACAGAGAAGTCCTTTCTCTTTTTATTGTTATATGTTTACGTTTATCGATACTTTATAGTTAAATTGTATTATCGATTGAGCAAACTTGATACATAAACATAACACATCTGATGTGTAAATATGACTATTTAGAGCAAACTCACAAAGCAATACAGTGTAAAAAGCAAAGACGATTGACGCAGTATCCGTAGTATTTCAACAATATTTATGATCTGCACCTAAACACATCGGCTTATTCCTGCTAGAATCGGCAACACTTTTACGACCTCCATTTCCGAAATATAACGAGATCAAGATGGGCAGAGCATACCAAAACCGTAAAGAATCAATGGCTAAAACCGCAGGCCAAAAAACTCGACTTTATTCGCGCTACGGTAAAGAAATTTACATTTGCGCCAAGCAAAGCGGCGTTGACCCTGATGGCAACTTAGCATTACGCAGCTTAATTTCGCGCGCTAAGAAAGACCAAGTGCCAGCACATGTGATTGAACGTGCAATTGAAAAAGCACGCGGCGGTGGCGGTGAAGACTATGATACTGCACGTTACGAAGGGTTCGGCCCAGGTGGTTGCATGGTGATTGTTGACTGCTTAACCGACAATGGTAACCGCACATTTACTCAGGTGCGCCAGGCTTTTGTAAAAAATGACGCCAAATTAGGTAGCCCAGGTACTGTTGGCCATATGTTTGAACACCAAGCCGTGTTTGTGTTTAAAGGTGAAGATGACGAAGCCATTTTAGAGTTACTGATGATGGCTGAAATCGACGTTACTGATGTTGAATTAGAAGATGGCATGATCAGTGTTTTTGCTCCTATTACTGAGTTTAACAACATTAGAACCGCACTCACAGAAGCGTTCCCAGAAATAGAATTTGAAGTAGAAAACTTATCTTTTGTGCCTCAAACCATGACAAGCATTTCAGGTGAAGACATTGAGACGTTCGATAAGTTTATCGCCGCGCTAGAAGACTGTGATGATGTGCAAAACATCTACCACAACGCTGAGATTGACGAAGAGTAATCGACGGTTTAATACCATTACCAATGAATCAGTAATGACACAACAAAAACGCAGCAATTGAGCTGCGTTTTTTATGGGAGAGACCGGGTAAAATCACGGTTTAACGAAGGTCCATCTCTTGGACTTTTTCATAGGCGATTTCAGGCGCCGTAACATCAGGCTTGTCGTGTAAATCTGCTTTTAATTGGCCTTTACGGTGTTTAAGTGAGGCATCTAACTTTTTAGCGGCGCTTGCAATAGCCGGATACATAACTGCATTATTACCTTTTGCAGCAATTCGAGTTCCTTCATAGTTGGTTCGAATTTCAACATCAAATTCACCATGCTCTTTAGCGATAATGATGTCTAGCGAAATAAGCGTGGGAAAATGGCTAGCTATTTTAGCGAATTTTTCTTCTACGTGTTGTTTGACAGTATCAGTAACATCAACATGGTGACCAGAAAGATTTATTTTCATAGATTGTCCTTAACAGAATTTTACTTGCCAAATATATCGCGTGGTTCTATTGCATGCTGACATAAATAACATCGTTGTACAAATGCATGCTTACATTATTAGACATGGGGCATGTGGGTAATATCACAAGTGGTTAAATTGATCATGTGATGTGTGCGTCAAGACCAATAGTGTTAAAACCATCTTGCATGGGCTATATCAAATCGACCTAACCCTTACATTGATTAAACATCAGATTACTGTTTAAGTATAGACACATTTTTAGCCCCATTGGTTGCAACTTTTGTGTTGTTTACACAAATGGTGATAAACCCATCAATTAACCGCTAAAAGCAGTTAATTTATAAGCAAATATAGCAATTTAATTTTTTTAGGTTTAGCTAAATTAAGTCGAATTAATCATTTATAGGAGCCAGCATGGCAACAAAATCACTGCAAATCGACATCGTTTCAGACGTCATGTGCCCTTGGTGTATCGTGGGTTATCGCCGTCTTGAGCAAGCATTAAGTCAATTTGACGACTTAGATGTCACACTGCAATGGCACCCATTTGAACTGAATCCTGCAATGGGGCCAGATGGACAACATTTAGGCGAACACATTGCCGAAAAATACGGTTCAACCCCAGAACAAAGCGCACAAAATCGTCAACGACTCACGCAAATGGGAGCCGATTTAGGTTTTACGTTTAACTTTTCTGACTCATCACGCATTTACAACACCCTACTTGCGCACCAGTTATTGTATTGGGCAGCCGACTCCGGCAAGCAAACTGAACTCAAACTGGCATTATTTACAAGCTACTTTACCGAGCAGAAAAACCCAGATGATATTGAAGTGTTAGTTGAAGCGGCCACCCGTGTAGGCTTAGATGCAATAGAAGCCCGTATGGTACTGACCGACAAGCGATTTGAAAAAACGGTTCAACAAGAAGAGCAATTGTGGATAAGCCGTGGGATTCAAGCCGTACCCGCCATAGTCTTTAATCAACAGTATTTAGTGTCTGGCGCGCAAGACCCAGCAACCATCGCAGAGTTAATCACTCAGCTCACCACTGACGCGGCCTAATACCATTCCGCGTTAGCAAGTGATCTCTCAGCGAGAATTTAAAAGGGCTTAAACAAGGCGAATGACTGAATGAATAGTTATTCTCTTTCGAAGTCATGCAACGCAGTATAAGCCCTTTTAAAACTCGCCTGAAAGGAATGCCCCAGCGGCTTTTGCTCTGCGTTCTCGCTATTTGAAAGGGAACAACCATTACTACATAGCGACGCCTTAATCAAAAACCGCTGGACGCATTCTGAGTGGTCACTTATTAATGCGGAATGGTATAATACATGCCTTGTCGCCATTAACATGAAACCCAGCATTTGCTGGGTTTCGTATTTTTAACAGCGCAACAATTGCTGCGCTGTACCTAGGGCCTGTTGATCTTTCAAGGTTGTTTTTGCAGCGAATTGTTGGCCATTACTCATATACAAGTGCGCGGCAGAGACTTTGAGGTGTAGTTATTCTACATAAAAAGTCGATAACGCAGTAAAAATGACCAACAAACGCTGCCAACAGGGTTCGGCTAAAAACGTTTTACTCTTTGTTGAACAATGCTTTAAAAATAAAAAGTTGCTTAGGTGACTAGGCTACAATCCATTCGCCTCGATTAACACGTTTTTAACTCGAACACAATTCAACCAGCAAAGATCAACAAGCCCTAGTTTAGCTTAGTCACCATTAATGTGGGTGACTCGGCACTAGGGCCTATTACCGTAAAGCGATACGTGCCAGCACTTGGGGCATCAAAAAGCATGTTAGCGCCTTTTTTAGCTAAGGTTTTTAGCATGCCCTGTGTTACCACTGTATCACCCGCAATGGCACCAAAATCGACGGTAGACCAGTCTGCGGTTGCAATTTTAAACTCATTATTTCCCGCAGCAAGGGCAATATCGACGTGATACACTGATGATCCTTGATACACTAAAGCATCAACTTCGCCCCAGCCATTCATGCCACCACGGATAAACACAGTATTGCCTGCAAACATCTCGGTTTTATTGATGGTTAATACCGGCTCGCTGCGATTACTCATGTCAAAGGTAAAACTGTATATTGCATCGGTATCGATTGTGACACTCAAGTTGCCACCTTTGACGGCAAGCACTTTGTCAATGCCAAGCTCAACAGCCCCATTAGCATCGGCACTACCGTAATCGACTGTGTCCCAGTCACTTGAGGCCACTTTAAAGCCTTTAGTGCCTGCGCTAAGCATGATTTCAGCTCGGTATATACCGCTACCAAGGTAAACCATTTCATTGTCGGTAGACCAGCCATTCATATCACCGCGTAAAAACACCGGGGTATCGACAAATGGCTCTTCGTTATACACAGACAATACAGGGTTTGCTTTATCGGCAACATTGAGCGAGAACACATAGGTTGCATCACGGCTTGCGGTAAAGGTCATATTAGCCCCTTTTGCTAGCAGCAAATGAGCAATATTTTCTTCAACAACGGCGACATCACTCGATACCGCGCCAAAATCAACTGTGCTCCAGTCGGCTGAGGCAATTTTAAATTGATAACTATTGGCGGTAAGCGAGATAGCAAGGCGGTATTCACCATTTCCAACATAGGTCAACTTATCGACTTCACCCCAGCCGTTCATGTCGCCGCGCACAAAGATATCTGTACTGCCAAATGGCACAACATCAGGAGCACCCGCTGTTGCGTTGGCTTTTAATCCCTCACCTTGTGTATCGCCTTGTAATTTAACAAATACAGCCGTTGTGTAAGGCGGTACCGTAAATTCTCCTTCGCCATCTCCTTGGGTAAAACTGGCTTGTTGTACTCTGCTATCAATAGACATCTGTTGAATTGCATGCAAACTAAAACCGCTGGCTGTGGTAATTGTGTGTGATTTGGCTTCATCACTGCCATTAATCATCACTACCACAGCATCAACGCTTGGATCGACATCCGTTAGGCCTAGGCCATCGTCGATACTCATGACTATCACACCTTGCTGTTGGTTTTTTCCAATATTGTGAAAACCAACCCGATCGATAATGTCTTGCGCCGTCGTTAATCTAAACAGCTTGCTGGCATGTCTAATGGCTAAAAACTCGTTAAATACCGCTGATGCAAATTCAATTTCAGAGGCTGATGCAGATGCATTTGGGTTTGCTGAAATACCACTAATGAGGCTCCATTTGCTTTGGTTATCTTGTGCTAATGGTAAGCCTACGTTCCAGTTATTACTGTTTTTGGTAAAGTCGACCCAGTTAAACCAATCTCCGGCATCATAGGTGTTACGATCCATTGATTTGGAGCGCAGCATATCGCCACCCATTTGTAAAAACACAATGCCCTGGCTCATTAGCGGAATAGTGGCAGCAATATTTTGCACCCGCACACGCTGTTCAAGCGACAAACCAACATCATGTTTATATTGTAAAATATCCCATAAGGTTTCGTTATCGTGCTTAGATACGTAGTTTATGCTGTCGGCAGGATCAAGTGCATAAGCGGTTGGTTGGCTGTTCCAGCTAAAGCTACTGCCTTTGGCTGAATTACCATTAAAGTCTTTTAATACATAGTGTTGTAAGTTACCTGCCATGGATAGGCGTAAGGTATCTTGATCGCGTAAGTAGTCATCTTTTTGCTCTGTGGCAAACAGTGCTCCTCCACGAACGGCTTCTCTAATTCGGTCATTAAATGTCCCAACTTCAGAGCCTGCCATATTCGCTTGAACGGCTTGCTCAAATAAACGATTGTCGGCAACTTCACCAAAATTCCAACCTTCGCCATAAAAGTAGTTATCAGGATCGACCGCTTGCACTGCATCACGCGCCGCAAGAATGCTGCTTTTAGGCATGTGACCCATCACATCAAAACGGAAACCATCATAGCCATATTCTTTGGCCAAAATAACCATTGAGTCGGTCACAAACTTATCCATCATACGGTGTTCTGTTGCGGTATTATCACAACAGGTTGAGGTTTCAATTTTACCGCTGATTTCGTTGTATCTGTGGTAATAACCAGGAACGACTTTATCGAAGACTGAGTTATCCCAAAGACCTGAAGCACTCGTATGGTTATATACCACATCAAGTACAACCCGTAAGCCAAGCTCGTGTAATGCTTGGTTCATTGCGCGCAGCTCTTTTACACGCGCTGTGCCTTCTGAGCTTGATGCATAACTGCCCTCAGGTGCAATAAAGTAGTGTGGATCGTACCCCCAATTAAAACCATCATAGCTGCGAAGCGCGCCAACAAGTGCTTGCGCATCTGCTGAGCCGGGTAAAAAGTCAGCTAAAATTGAGGCTATGGTGGCGGTTTTGTCCTGGGTTTTACAGGCATTTGCCGCATCAGCAATTTGAGTGCATAACTTGCCTAAGGTATCAGTGATTTCAATACGCTTTGTTATATCTTCATTGATGGTGGCGATATCTGTTGTGGGTAACACATGAAAATGCGTGACACCGGTTTCTGCCAGTTTTCGTAAATGCTCAACCGGGGCGCTGCCCGATTCAGTAAAGGCGAGATACTTACCACGATTAGCCACCGAAGTGCTTTCATCTCGGGCACTAAAGTCACGTATATGGCCTTCGTAAATCACGATATCTTCAGGGTGTTCAACGGTCGGAATATCATGACCGTCCCACCCACTAGGTTTTAGATCGTCATCACTGAGGTTAATAAACTGGCTGTAACGGCCATTAGTCGATACGTTAAGCGAATATGGATCTGTGGTTTCTAGGGTTTCAATTTTTTTCGTTAATGGATGATAAACCTTCACCTCATAACGATAATATTGACGATCTAAGCTCATCTCACCTTGGTAAGACCAAATCCCTGTGGTGGTATTTTCGGTCATCGCATGGGTATTAATCAGCTTTTTAGCGGCATCAAATACTTTTAGATTAACCGACAAAGCCGTTGGCGCCCACACATTGACATTGATGTTACTGCCATCGTATATCAGCCCTAAATCGGCTTCATCGGCGTCGTTGTCGTCTGTTGTGTATAAATCGTCTAATACTTTTGCTGCTTGCACATAGGTTGCAGCCACTGGTTTATTGTCGCTGTCGTATGCCACCAGCACTAACTGCTCTTTAGCCATTTTTTTAGCTTGTTCGGCAGTTAAATCAATCTGGTAAGCTGGCCAGCTTGCAAGATGAGGCACTCGGGCTTTTAGGTTGTCATTTAACTCGGTTTCAGTTAACTCCATTTGTGCGCCATTGATGTTGCCATCGTTGTCGGCCTCGATGCCTGCCGTAGCTGAATGGTGCAACACAAACTTGGCAATGCCGTCGGTAGGTTCATTCCACACTAAGGTTTGTTTATCTAACCAATGCGCACTTGCACCGTCGATAGCAAATCCAACGTCTAAAATAGGGTAATCGTATACGTCAGCTTCACCATGAATGGTAAAGTTAACCCGATTAAATTGTGCTTCTGGCGCGGTGTCATCTTCGTAAGCTTTAAGATTCATGATTAAGTCGGCGTCGCCCAATGCTTTACCTGAACCTTCAGTGCCAACATGAATAATAAAGTTACCGCAGTCGCTGTAACCGTCTTTTAAATTAATCACCCAATATGCGCCATAATTGGGGTCGATGCCATCAAACGGATGACCATTTGCCCAATCGCTTGAGTCAAATGGCGGTGCATAGGCATCACAAGTGTCGTTGTTCCAAGTATGAAGTTTATAGCCTGGGTAATTAGGATTACTGCTACTGTTGTCTTTATCTTTTATACGGTTGTAATACAACACGGCTTGATTTGGTCCCGCCAATACCACTGGTACCGGTAAGTCTGGGTTATATCCAACAATACAGCTTTCGTTTTTAGCGTCAGGGAACTTTGGCGCTGGGCAACTCAATGGCGGCGGCGCGACACATTCTGTACCTGCAGCATTAGGCACATTTGGCACATTACAGGTTAGTAACACTTCGCCTGGGGCAGACGAGTCGCCACCGCAGCCCACTAGTACGGTCATGCTCAGTGCCAATACACTCAGCAAAGACATTGTTGATTTGGTCATCATGACTGGCTTCTCCCTCTCGCATCTTGCCTGTTGGCAAGCTGATGATTTTTAATTGTTGTTATAAGTTGTAAACCCGCATATTGATTACATGGCATAAGTGAACCCCAAATAAAATTCGCGGCCAAAATATTGCAAAGTACCGGTTTTTTGTTGATTACCGAAATAACTCTTAGTGGGTTCATCGGTAAGGTTATTGACTTGAAATAGCAGACCGAGCCCTTCAGTGACTTGATACGAGGCTTGGTAATCGATAACGGTTTCGGCATCAAAATTAACAACTTGCTCATTAATCGCTACTTGCTCAGATACAAACTCATCGCGATACCTTGCACTCACACGGGTTTCGAAACGGTCATAAGCATAAAATAGCGTGGCGCTGACCACATTATTTGATAAACCGGGTAAGTCTTGTGTGGTGGTGTCGCCACCTAGGTTGGTAATCGATTGCACCTCTGATTCGGTATACGAATAACTAGCATTAAACCCTAAACCAGACCAGGGCTCAGGAAGAGACGCAAACACTTGAGTGTAAGCCAGTTCTACACCACGAATGTAACCGCCTTTGGCATTGTTAACCGCGGTGGTGTAGGTGCCATTTGTGGTCGCAATTTGTTCACCACTTTCTTCGTCAATAATGTAATCTGGCACGTTAAAACCATTGGCCTTAAAATCAAAGTTTTCAATGGCTATCGTGTCAATGAACGAATCAATATTTTTATAAAATACCGCAGCAACAAAGGCGCCTTCGTCAAAGTAACGCTCATAAGATAAGTCATATTGATCAGCATAAAACGGCATTAAAAATGGGTTATTGGTACTTGAACCATTAATTTTCCCATCATCTGAAACTGAGGCACTAATATCACCGGCGAGGCGGTTTATCGGTGGTCGAGACATTACTTTAGCTGCCGCAAAACGAATCAGTGAATCGTCGGTAATGTTAACGTTTATGTTAAGCGATGGAAGATAATCGGTGTAACTAACACCTTGAACGGTTGAAACGTAGTTTTGGTTAATAATGCCGACACTGTCTGCAATATTTTGTGCACCTAGATTAATATCACCGTCGACATTTTGTAGCATGGTGGCTGACTGATCAGTGTCAACCCTACGTACACCAATATTACCTGTCACTGGCAAACCGCCAATTTCGGTATTGATATTGGCCATCACGTATGCCGACAACACCTCTTCATATACCTCTCCACTTTGTAACATTGTCCAAGAGTAGTTGGTGGTATACCCATGAGGGTCGACAACGCCATCGGCATTACCCCAGGTTTGCACAGGTTGCGGTACACCATTTGGAAACCACGCATTGAGTGCCGCATCCAAATCAATCGCTAAGTAGGAAGGGAAATAACTAAAATCCCCTTGCCAATCGACAACGGTAGTCATGTCCTCGGTCAATTTAAGTGGCGGCTCTGACTTAGAAAATGCACCATCGTTGCCATATTCAAATACCGAGCGGTCGTTTGAGTAGGTACGATCAGAAAAACGAGCACCAAACTCAATACTAGATATAAAATCAGTGTCTAAATCATATTTAAAATCGATACGGTAGGCTTTCACTTCATCTTCATTTACAAAAGGATAAATACCGTATTTACTCACCATGACACGATTAATGTCTGAAAATGCATCAGCCTGATTAAAACCAATATCTGGCAAATCTAATCCATTAAGCAAATAGCTAATTGACACATTCTCATCAAATATTGGCGTGTCAGCATTGGCATCAACCGCCACATTTGACCACAGCAAACCATTTCGAAAATCACTTTTTGCAGACGATAATGACACATCAACATTCACGTTTAAGCGATCGGTAACTTGCCAGTCAGCATTAATGCCAAAACTGTTGACCTCATCAAAATCCTGGTTGTCGTCGTTAACGATTTCTACGCGGGTATAACTTCTTGAGGTGCGGTTAAATGTGCCGCCAATGACACTGTTACCATCAAACACTGGATTGGCCACACTGGCATTACGCCCACCCAGCTTTGCTCGAAATCCTCGCGCAAATGACTCACTGTCAAAACGTGACATAAACGCATCGGCTTTCAGGATAAAGTTATCGACTGGCGCCCATTCAATCGCGCCCATGTAACCATTTCGCGTTTCAACACCACCTAGGTGCTGCATTTCAAAGCCTTCGCTGATGTATTCAAAATCAGGGTTGTCGACGGGGCCATTGCTGTCGTTTGCTACGCCGTCGAGTTCTTTTGAATCGTTGTAAGCAAGACCAATAAATTGAGTGGCAACACTTGGCTGTTCAAGACGAGCATAACCGACTGCAACACCTAGGGTGTCTTCTAAAAATTTACCTTGATAAGAAAAGCTTAAACGGCTGCCGTATTCTTCAGCACCAAACACCTCACTGGCTCGGTCGTTATGCATGCCGCGTGCATTGGCCACAAAACTGTGGTCTTTATCAATGCTCAATGGGCTGACGGTTTGTAGTTCAACCGTACCCGCGACACCGCCTTCAATAAGCGATGCCTTAGGCGATTTGTATACCGCTGCAGAGCTGATCAACTCTGAGGGGTATTGGTCAAACTCTATACTACGAGAGCCGCTAGTCGATACCTGCTCGCGGCCATTTAAGGTTGAAAAAACAAAACCACCAGACATGCCACGAATATTAATTTCAGCCGCTTGACCACCGGTCCTCACCGCAGAAATACCCGGCAAGCGAGTAAGTGCATCTGCCATTGACACATCAGGTAATGCCCCTAAATCATCGGCCGACAACTGCTCTGATACCGTATCACCAAAGCGCTTTGAATTAAGCGAGTCAATCAAACTTCGGCTATAGCCTTTTACCGAAATTCGCTCAATTTCTTGGTTATCATCTGCGGTTATCTCTGTTTTAACCTCTGGCTTGTCAGCCGCTAAAACTGCAATTGACTCTTGGGTTGGATTGGCTTTAATGGCCTGCTGAGCATCATTTGCAGAAGCAACAGAGGCCATGAACATCACGCTCACACCGGCTGTAGCTAATGCTAACGCTAATACACTGGGTTTACTTTTGAGCATTGGTTTTTCCTTCACCATATCGACTTATTAGCGATCCAATACTCAGTTATACCGCGTCAATTAACCGTAATATCGGACATTTATTATCCCGATATACTAGACATTAGCTCGAATAACACACAACACGATGCATACGTATTCATTACAATTTGATAACAAATCAAGATTTAACGGCAACGGAAAATGACGCTGAATGAGCAAGGCAACCCCTGCTTTTTTAGACACGATTGACTGTTGTTATTTCGACACACTTTGGGGTTTTTTGAGCAGTATTTTTTACAGCAAACACATGGACATTTAGCCTAGCTTGGTGTTGAATAAGTCATCGCTTTACTCACCTTCGCTCTGACAGTAAACGGTATATTAAGTCATGATAAATACCACACATAAGTGGCTTTAGGAGTACAGAATGGGCTTTAAAACAACGGTAAATTGGCAATCTTCCCCTAGCGAAGAAGGTGAATTTAATCGCGATCACCAAGTTAAATTTGGCACAGGGCAAACCATCGAGGCATCATCGGCGCCAGAATACAAAGGTAATGCTGAAAAAGTAAACCCAGAGGAAAGTTTATTAGCGGCATTATCGTCGTGCCACATGCTGACCTTTTTAGCCATTGCCCATTTAAAACGATTGCCTGTGTTGAGCTATGTTGACAATGCCACCGCCGATTTAGGTAAAAATGAGGCTGGCAAAATTGCTGTAGTCAAAATGACTCTTGAGCCAATCGTCACCTTTGCTGAAGGTGTTGAGGTTGACCAAGAAACCCTAGAAAAAATACATGAAAAAGCGCACGCAAACTGCTTTATTGCCAACTCAATTGCCTGCGAAGTTGAAATTAAAACAAGCTAACCTGATGTGGTGTGATTGAAAAAAATGCCCCTACCAAATTAGATTTGGCAGGGGCATTTTTTACTTACAGGCATGGTAACGCAACACTAGTTGGCTTTGATGTCGTCAGCTTTACCTGTTTTTGGCATGGGTAAGCCTTGTAATGGCGCTATGGGCTGTTGTACTAACTCATCCTTTAAGTAACTGATTGCCGCTTCAAGTTGGGCGTCTTTGCCACTGAATGTCGCATAAGGCAGGTTATCCACTTCAATGTCTGGCTCAACACCATGCCCTTCTACAATCCAGCGGCCATCAATCGCATATTGCGGGTACTCTGCCACTCGCGCCATACCATTGTCGGTAACTGAGTTTCGGCCCGACAACCACACACCAGCCCCAGCGGTTTGCTTACCAATAATTGGTGCAATATTCAGCGCCCTAACGCCAGCCGAGAAGGTTTCGCCGTCTGAATAGGTCATTTGATCGGCCAATACCACTAAATGGCCTCTAAAGGTTTGTTGCATATTGGCATGGGTACTGCCATGAGTCGGCTGCCAAAATGCCCAGGCTCGACGTAGGAGTTTTTCAATTATCCAGCTGTCGATATTACCACCACGATTACGGCGCACATCAATGATTAAGCCGTCTTTGTCATAGTTGGTGTAAAACTCACGGGCAAAACTTTCGATATCGTCAGAGCCCATGGCATAAAGGTGTAAGTAACCTATATTCCCTTTTGACGCTTCAGCCACTTTGGCGCCATTGTGTTCAACCCAGTCAAGGTAACGTAATTTCGCGTCGGCGCTAATATCGTGTGGTGTAACAACAGTGTTGAGTGCAGTTTTACCGCGTTGTAGCCCTAATAAAACCTGTTTATTCGCTTGATTGCGCAGCAGTTGAGTGACATCTGCAACTGATGCAACATTTTTACCATTGATTGCACGAATCACATCGCCCTCTTGAGCGTCCACCTCAATACGCCCAAGCGGTGATCCAGACAAAGGCAACTCGCTGTCGGTTTGATAAATGTGGCTGATCACCACTCCTTTATCGGTTTGCGTGAGCCTTGCACCTAACGCAGCGGCCTTGGCAGCCTCTTTATCTTGGTCAATGTCGCCCCCACGTACTTGCGAGTGCAGTGAGTTTAATTCCCCCATCATTTGCACAAAAATGTCATTGAGCTCATTACGATCGGTGAGCCTGTCGACCAGAGGTTGGTATTTGGTTTTGGCAGCCTGCCAGTCTACGCCGCGCATGTTAGGGTCAAAAAATGAATCACGGTGCATAAGCCAGGCATCTTCAAAAATCTGTTGCCATTCTTGTTGTGGCGAAATGCTTAACTGCCATTGTGCTGTGCTCACTTTAGCATTTGACACGTCACTGGCTAACTTATCGCCAGCATCAACAATCATGATGTTTTTAGGATCTGACTTTTTACGCAGCATAAGTTTACTGCCATCTTTTGCTAACGCATATTGACCAACATCGTCGCTAAAGGTGTCAACTTTTGGCTGCAGTGCATCAAACTTAATCAGCTTTAACTCGCTGTTATCTTGATCACCATCAAGCAGATATAACTTGTCTTTGGTGGCAGTTAAGCTGTTGTAGTTACCAGCATCGACCGGCACTTGCCATAAACGCTGATTAAGCCCATCCCAATCGACTTTGATTTTAGCCGAGCCACTAGGGCTGTTATCTTCTGTTGTTTTGACCGTTTTATTGGCTGTAAGCTCTGTTGGTTTAGCAAATGGAAACACAGCTTTTGCATCTAACGCTAAGGCAAATATTTGGGTGCGTTTATCAAAAATAGGCCCCATATTGCGATCGCCCCATGGCGAACCTGGATTGGCTTTAAACTCGCGGTTAGACAAAAAGTACAACCATTTACCGTCATGGCTAAAGCTTGGGGAAAACGACTCGTACTTATCTGTTGTTAAGGTTTGTGCTTTAGACTCATTAATAGAATACAACACGATTTGCGGGCGCTGTTTGCCAATTTTTGATTGCGTTAGCGCAATAAATTGGCTGTCGGCCGACCATTTAATGTCTTGATAAGGGCCTAACCCCTCACCATTACTCATGATTTTTTGGTTGTTATTGCGAGTTAAATCCAATAACCATACATTGCCCATATAATCGTCGTGCACTAAATAACGGCCATTTGGCGATAACGATAAACTGGTGCGTAAAGTGTTGCCGTCTTTAGTCAGTTGCTTGGCACCTGCTGAGCCGTCTGCTGGGTATTGCCAAATTTCTTGCTCGCCTGACGCATCACTAATGGCATACACCCACTTGCCATCATCACTTAATAACGCATCACGCACTCTACTGTCTGCAGGGGAGTCTATTTGCACCAAACGGCGGCCATCGTTGCTGGCAATCGCCACATGGCTGCGGGCGGTAATCACTACATTGTCGCCTTGAGGAGACAGTACAGTGGAAGTGGCGTACTCCATTGGGTCATTGACCCATTGTTCACGACGATGTGCAAAGTCGCTGGTGAGTTCAATATCGAGGGTGCTTTGGGCCATGTCAGCTAAATTGAGTAGCTTAATATCGGCGCCTTGTTGAAACACTATACGGCCATTATCAAGTTGGGCATCACGCACCTGCCATTGGGTGTGTTGCGTGTGTTGCTTAACATCTTTTCCATCAAGGCTCATTGACCAAATATTATCATTACCCGATTGGTCACTGACAAAATACACCCGTTGTTGCCATAGCATCGGCTGCTTAACAGAGCCTTCATGAGTGGTGGTTAATTGCTGAGCTTCTTGTTTGCTGCCAATTTTATAACGCCAAATTTCACCTTTAGCGCCGCCACGATACACTTTGGCGTTGTCGCCACTGACCTGTAAACCAAACTGGGTAAAGTAAACATACTCGCCTTTATCATCGATAACCCCTTCAACGGCGTCGGCTAATGGTAGGTCGGTAACGGTTAATGTGTTTGGATTAACGGTTTTCAGTACCCAAAAATTAGCAGGGCCAAAAGCATTATCGGTTGAATACAACACCTCACCTGCCTCGGTCCAACCTTGCAGGCGCACACGGCTGTTTTCAAAACTGACTCGTTTGGCCACACCACCAGCAATCGGCATCACATACACTTCGCTCGCGCCTTCATAATTGGCGGTGTATGCCACCCACTTGCCATCTTTAGAAATGGTGGCATCAAGCTCTTCAGCTGTGAGGCTAGTTAAACGGCTGGCTTTCGTCTGGTTAAGCTGCGTCGTCCACAAGTCGCCTTCTGCGGTAAACACAAGCGTTTGGTCATGCAGCGCAGGGGCGCGGTAATAACCTTGGTTAGCAGCATGGGCTAACGTTATTGATGAACAGGCTAATGTGCCTAACGCTAGCATGCAATGGGTTACTGAGCGGCGAAGTTTCATGGTGAGGAGTTTCCTTTACTCGGTCTAAGGCCTTGGTGTTATTTAACCTGAGCCCAGGTTATTTATTCACGTTATCAGAGTTATGTTATTTTTTGCAGTACAAAAATGTAACGAAAATCGGCTAAGCATGATTCGCTTAGCCGATAACGGTGTTGCATGTTAATTACTGCGAGGTTAGCTGCGCTTTGATTTTTTGATATTGCTTATACAGCGGATGCGCTGGGCTCAACAGCTCAGGAAAGCGTTGCTCCATGGTTATCATATAACCTTCAGCTTGCTTGAGCTTATTGTCTGCCAGTAATGCCTGTAATCGCGCTAAAGCGAGTTCGGCCGTATCAAGCTCAATATCACCTTTAGGATTGCGTTCAAATTGCTGCTTCATGTGTTTAAGCTCTTTGTCTTGCTGGCGTACAGGCAGCGCAGCGGCTTTTTGCTGGGCAGCGTCTGCATCGGCAACCTGTTTAGCCGCTTGGGCTTGGCGCACAGACTCTGCTTGAGTGAGGGCATCGCGCATTGGCATTTTGTCTGCTGGTGTATGGTCAATTACTGCCTCGTGGTGACTGGCTGAAACTGGCTTTTCCTGCTGCTCCGGTGCGGCGCGCATTGACATGCCTTCAACGGCAATGGCTTGTTCAGATGCTGCATTAAGGCTGATGTCTGCAGATGATTGGCTCATCGCCTGTTGATCATCAATTTGCTCAGTGCCCCCCACAGGCACTGGCAACCCTTGCTCAATATTTAGACCCACTTGTTGTTGCAGACTCGGGCTTAAAATAAACAAGCCTGCCACCAACATCACCGAAGCGGCCGTTGAAAATAGCCACGCATTACGCCGCCATAACGAGGGGTGAGCGCCGCGTTGTTTAGCGACCACATGATGAGCAGTCCTGGCTTTTGCTAATATAGCCTCATCTAACTCAGCGGCTGGTTGTTCTAGTGACTGCTGATGATAAAGGTGTTTTATTTCAGTGTGTAATGCAGCAAACTCGGCATCATGATCTTGTGACTGACTCATGCTCTTGTCTCCGGCAATTGATTCGAAATACATTGTTTAATACTTTGATAAGCATAACGAATGCGGCTTTTGGTGGCTTCAAGGGTTACATTAGCAATGTCGCTTATCATGGCGGCGGTCATGCCCATTTCAATATTGAGTAGAAACGCTTCTTTCTGCACTGGCGGTAACTTGGCAATGCAGGTTTTGATGATATTAAGTTGTTGCTGTTGCTCTAATTGAACCTCTGGGGCGCAGAGGTTGTTGGCAGCTAGAGTGTCCATGTCCTGTTCTTTATCTAAAGGGCTGACGCTATCGAGCGGCTTTACCACGCGAACATGATCAATGAGCAAGTTATGGGCAATCTTATACAACCAGGTGGTAAATTTAGCACTGACCTGATATTGCGATGCGGCCTTAATCACTTTCCCCCAAGTCTCTTGATATAAATCTTCTGCCAACTGTTGGTCGTGTAATTGACGCACAAAGTAGCGATACAACGGTCCTTTGTGTTTGCGATATAAGACTTCAAATGCTTTGCTGCTACCGGCCTGATAATCTAACATCAGCTGTTCGTCACTGGCGGTTTGAGGCATTAAACGTTCGTCCTTTGGCTGTGTGAATGTGGGCACCTTGTTATCCTTAATTCGGGTATGCTTGATTAACCGCTAATCTAGATTGCTCAGACAACACATGGGCCGTTTTTAGTAACTGGACAAACTCATGGCGATAACCAAAACGGTCCTGGCCCATTGCAGATTCGGCAAGAGCAATTAACTTAGCATAATCAACATCGTGCACATAATGATTATGATTAAGTAATTGACCAAAGCCTGCCACTGCGGCTGCAAATCGCAAGTCATCACTGGCGTGTTGTAAATGCTTTATCTGCTGCGTTTTAGTGATAGGAAAAGTTAATAATTGGCTTGCTTGGCCACCAATGGCTTTATAGCGCAATTTTAAAAAAGCCACTTCATCGCTTACCGCTCTTGCCTTGTTATCTGTCGTTGTTGAGGCCCGATAACGCAGCGGATCAACTAAAGTATTGTGGCTATCGCTGTATCGCAATTCGTACAGTGCAGTCACAGTATGGCCTGCACCAATCTCCCCTGCATCAACCGCGTCATTGTTAAAGTCACTTCGATTCAGTAAACGATTTTCGTAACCAATTAAACGGTATTCAGACACGACAGCAGGATTAAACTCTATTTGTACTTTGACATCGTGAGCGATGGTGAGCAAAGTGACACTCAGTTGATCTACCAATACTTTTCTTGCTTCATGTAGCGTGTCGATATAGGCATACTGACCATTGGCTTTATTCGATAACTGCTCTAACAAATGGTCATTATAGTTGCCTAAGCCAAAACCTAATGTCGACAAACCAATCCCCGTTTTGCTGCGAGTTGCCACATAATCTACCAACTGCTGATGGTCGGTCATGCCCAGATTAAAATCACCGTCTGTGGCTAAAATAACGCGATTAGTCCCCTGTTTAATAAAATGTTTTTGCGCTAATTGATACGCCAACTGTATACCTTGGCTGCCATTGGTGCCGCCTTGGGCATTTAACTGACTTAGGGCGTGGTTGATGGCCGTAACGTCATTACCTGCTACACCATCAAGTACCACGCCACTGGCGCCAGCGTACACCACAATAGACACTTTATCTTGCGCCGACAATTGCTGACTAAGCATCAACAAGGCTTGCTTTAACAAAGGCAACTTGTCGTTTGACGACATAGAACCAGACACATCGAGCAAAAACACCAGGTTACTGGCACCTCTTTGGTTGGCTGCAACCTCAAACCCTTTTATGCCAATGCGTAACAATTGCGTATTTTGATTATAGGGCGATGGCGCCAATTCGGTGGTAACATTAAAGGGCACCTCGGCATCGGTTGGTGCGGGGTAATCATAACTAAAGTAGTTAATCAGCTCTTCGATCCGTACACTATCTTTAGCCGGTAGCAGGCCTTGATTAATCGTTCTTCTCATCGTGCTGTAGTTGCCAGTATCAACGTCAATAGAAAAGGTTGAAACCGGCGTTTCACTCACCACCATATTGCCGTTCTGCACCAGGGTGGCAAACTTATCATTATTGATCGGCTCAGCACTAAGATGGCTGCCATCGCGATGCATTGGCATGACAGCGGCCATTGTTTTAGCGCGATTTGATTGTATTTGATCTTTAATTGATTGTTGAGCTTGCTCTTGGGCTGAAAGGATCATTTCGGCATGTAGTGGCTTGAGCGTAGTGTGACTCACAGGTAACGCATGTGGATGTGTGCTTGGCGCTAAATCGCTCACGTTAACGTCCTCCGTTTGGGGTTGCTGATGCGCATCCTTTGGCGCTTGCCCGCAGCCGCCAATCATAATGCCACTGATGATAAGAGCCAAAAGGCTGTGGTTAACGGCTTGCTGGTAATCCTTCATAAACGTGCCCTTTTCAGAAAGTTTGTTATCTCGCTACTGACTAATAACGAACGCAAATATAAAAAGGGTTATACCATTTCCATTAATTATGTGACCAATCAGAGCCACTCAGACTTTTCAGTTTGAGGCGCATTGTTGAAAGAATGGTTATTCCCTTTTAAGGCGATGCAACAAAGAAATGGAAAGTCTGAGTGTCTCCTACAAGGCGGGTTTCTGTGCCTTCTATACTGCTTAATAGTATTTTGACGTAGAGCAACTATGCCTACAATCCTATTACTTGCCTAGAAGGCACAGAATTCCCGCTGAATGACCAGATAATTGCTGGAATTGGTATTATTTAAATGCCATTAGCCCTACCATACCCAAACACACCAAAAGAGTTTTCGTTTTTAGAAACTGAGTGTTAGCCTCAAGAAACACTGAAGTGCAGCCAATTGCGCACCGCTTATGCTATTATCTAGCCCCTTTTTTATCGCCTTAATATTGAGGTTAATTACCTAGGTTACTTTGCCGGTGAATTAACAAAATATACTAATACAATAAGTACGTTAAGGAGTTAACATGCAAGCCCTAGTTGCTGTTGTGATGGGTTCAAAAAGTGATTGGCCGACAATGGAAGCCGCCGCTGAGATAATGGATAAGCTTAAAGTGCCTTATCATGTTGAAGTTGTTTCGGCTCACAGAACACCAGACAAGCTAATGGAATTTGCAAGTTCTGCTGCAGATAAAGGCTATAAAGTCATTATTGGCGGCGCAGGCGGCGCAGCCCATTTACCAGGCATGATCGCCTCTAAAACTCGTTTGCCTGTATTGGGTGTCCCGGTGCAAAGCAAGGCGTTATCCGGCATGGACAGCCTACTGTCTATTGTCCAAATGCCTAAAGGCATTGCGGTTGGCACGTTAGCCATTGGTACAGCCGGCGCATTTAACGCAGGTTTATTGGCTAGCCAAATTATGGCGGTCACCGACACAGATTTAGCCGCTCGCTTAGAGGCGTTTCGTGAAGAGCAAACTCGCTCTATTCTTGATAATCCCGATCCGAGAGAAGACTAATGACTTTGCCAAAAAACCTTTGGGTATTGGGTGATGGCCAACTAGGCGCCATGCTCAGTCATGCAGGGCAGCCGTTAGGCATTAATGTGCGACCCGTTGATATTATGACGCCATCGGATGCGCAGTTACCGCTACTTGCTGACGACATCATTACCGCTGAACGTGAACAATGGCCACAATCGCAACTGAGTTTGCAATTAAGCCAACACCCACACTTTATCAATGGCCCTGTTTTTGGGCGTTTAGCTGATCGCTATACTCAAAAAAGCCTGCTCGATGAGTTAGCTGTCGCAACATCGCCATGGCAATTAGTCGATGATAATACCAGTACAGAGGCACTTTATCAGGCTTATGGTGAACGGGTATTATTAAAGCGTCGCACCGGTGGTTATGACGGTAAAGGTCAGCATTGGCTCAAACAAAATGACGCCTCAAACATCCCACAGGATTGGCGTAACGAAGCCATTGCAGAGCAAGCCATTAACTTTGACGAAGAAGTGTCGTTAGTGGGTGTACGCACCCAAGATGGCCGCTGTTTATTTTATCCGTTAACACTGAACTTGCATCAAGACGGTATTCTGATGGCATCAATTGCGCCATTAAGCCGTTTAGCGCCACTGCAAGCAGAAGCAGAAAGCATGTTAAGCAAGGTCATGAATGGTCTTGATTATGTGGGTGTCATGGCAATGGAGTGCTTTAGAGTTGGCGAGCACTTAATGGTAAACGAGCTTGCCCCTAGAGTGCACAACTCGGGCCATTGGACGCAAGCAGGCTGCCATATTAACCAGTTTGAACTGCATTTACGTGCGCTGTGCAATTTACCTTTGCATCAACCTCAGGTGAACTTTCAGTGTGTGATGGTGAACTTAATTGGTGTCGATAAAGACGAGCGCTGGTTAAGCCTGCCTAACGCTGAGCTGTTTTGGTACAACAAAGAAGTGCGAGTAGGCCGTAAAGTGGGCCATTTAAACTTGTCTGTGCACAATAAAGCCATGTTAGATGACAGTATTAAACAGCTTAAAAGCTGGATGCCACAGCAATATCAAGCGCCTTTAGATTGGATTTTGGCCGAGTTTGCTTAGTGCATCTAATTAACAAAAAAGGAGCCTAGCTCCTTTTTTGTTATGGCTTATACCATTCCGCATTAATAAGTGACCACTCAGAATGCGTCCAGCGGTTTTTGATTAAGGCGTCGCTATGTAGTAATGGTTGTTCCCTTTCAAATAGCGAGAACGCAGAGCAAAAGCCGCTGGGGCATTCCTTTCAGGCGAGTTTTAAAAGGGCTTATACTGCGTTGCATGACTTCGAAAGAGAATAACTATTCATTCAGTCATTCGCCTTGTTTAAGCCCTTTTAAATTCTCGCTGAGAGATCACTTGCTAACGCGGAATGGTATTAATTGACTACCACCAAGATGAATCTAACTCATCTTTACATTGGCCATATTGCGCCGCATAGCGCCTTGCACGTTGATCAACTTTATTCGCAACCGGGATTAACCACTTTTTGGCTTTATAACTACCTCGTTTATAACCGCCCCATCCTTCGTGGTAATTGAGATATTGATTTTTAGCGTCCCATTTAGATACACCATTTATTTTGTGGGTTTTATAAATATACCAACCCATAAAGTCCATGGCATCGTCAAAGTCACTGCGACTTGACCAGCTGTTACCGGTTTCTTTTACATAGTCGCCCCAGGTCATGTTTTTAGCCTGCGCATAGCCGTAAGCATCACTTGCTCGCCCGGTTGGAATAAACCCTAAAAAATACTCCATTGGTGGCGCCGCGTTGTGCCTAAAACCGCTTTCTTGATACATCATTGCTAATGGCACATGCACAGGCACGCCCCACTTTTCTCTGGCATCGACAGCAGCATCGTACCAAGCGCTATGTTCTTCAAAAATGGCGCAGATATTATCTGGTTGTTGAGGAGGTGAAGTGGCACAACCTGAAAGTTGCAGCAATACAATCGAGCTAACAACAACTAAAAAACGCTTCATAACACCTCTATTTATACGTAATGAGCGGCTCAAGAAAATAACAATAACCGTTACAACCCAAATACTTAAGTATACAATGAGTTTTGCACCAATAAGCGGCTAATGCAATTGAGTTAGCGCTTCATTTCACATTGATGAGATTCTGTTTGCCACACAACAGGTTGCCAATATCCTTGATTTGCACCGATATAAATCCGGTCTGTATTAAACTGAGCAGCGATATGATGACGCTGATTAGCCAGTACGTCGACAGTGAATGTTTTCACTTTACGAGCAGCCAATGAGACTTTGAGTTCGGGGGCATTAATGAGCTCCGCGACAGTAAACTCATGCTTTCCTGGGGGGAGTTGGTAATTGGGTCTGGATATCACAGGTACACCATCAAGGTGTGTCACCACTAGGCGGTAAAGCTGGGCACTGTTGTCGGGCGCAAGAAAGCTCGAAACAGTACCACACTGTGCAGTATCATCTGGCGCCGACGCACAACCTTGCAATATGACGAGTGACAAACTCATTGCTAACGGTATGGCTAACTGACGCCGAGAAAATATCCTGCTTAACATGCTTACTTAGCCTCAAATGTACCTGCTGGTACCACATCTTTAAAATACTGCTGCAAAAACTCGCTAAACGTGTCTTGCGGCTGTGCTTCAATGTGTTGTTGCTCTGCCAATGATGCAATCGCTTCGTCGACATAGCTTTTTTCAACGCTTTCGCTTAACGGATAATGCGTTAAAAATTCATGATAATCTTCAGCAAGTTGTTTTACCCATACACTGTGATCTGTGCCTTTTACTACAACCTCATTAATCACACGACCAGACAGTGTTTTATCTGGATCATCAATGGCTTCAGCCCAATGAGCTAAGGCGAGTTGATAAGCATGGCTCTCTTCACCATCGAGTAATATGGCTAAGGTTGATAACTCGGCAAATAATTCGTGCATCCATTGTGCTAATGGCATAGGTTGGCCGTTTTGCTGTAAAACCAGCCCGGGTTTACGCCCCTCAAGCACGACCGCTTTTAAGTTTGCCGCAATCTCAGCCTCGCCTACTGCGTCTGTGTCGTCTGAGGGTGACAATAAGCAATGCAGTAAAAACAAATCAAGAAAGCGCACCTGGGTGGCATCAATACCCACAGGGCTAAATGGGTTCACATCTAATGCACGTACTTCAATATATTCAACCCCAGCGCGGGCAAGTGCCTGGGAAGGTTTTTCACCTTTTTTGGTTACACGTTTTGCACGAATAGGGGCATAAAACTCGTTTTCAATTTGCAAGATGTTGCTGTTTAGCTGACGAAACTCACCGTCAACATTGACACCAATTTGGGCAAACTTCTTCGATGGCATTTTTATGGCTTTGCCTACACCATCGAGGTATTCAGGTAATGAGTTATAGCTAATGTTTAAGGTGTCTTGTTCTTTATTGGTGTAGCCCAAATCGCTCATACGTAATGAGGTTGCATAAGGCAGGTACAGAGTCCCTTTACCCGTTTGTTCAAATTCAAAATCAACATCTTGATCTTTAATAAACGAGCCACATAATGCTGGAGATGATCCAAAAAGATACGGTAATACCCACACTAAACGACGATAGTTACGGATCAATCCAAAATAGGATTCTGAAACAAAATCTTCAAAAGTATTACTCTTGTTGCAGCAAGCATTACCATTACCGTTAGCAATTTTGTCGTCGTACAAACGTTGCCATAACTCGTTTGACACCGAAAAATTAAAATGCACCCCGGCAATAATTTGCATTAGTGCCCCGTAGCGGTGTGTTAATCCTTTACGGTAGAGGGTTTTCATTTTACCAGTATTTGATACGCCATATCGTGCAACCGGTATGTTGGCAACATCGCCAATGTAACAGGGCATACTAACAGGCCATAACTTTTGTCCATTAAGATTACGCACACTGTATGCATGTGTTTGGGTTAATCCTTCAAGTAAATCGTCGATATTATGGCTAACGGGAGTAATAAACTCTAATAATGCTTCACTGTAGTCGGTTGTAATGCGTGAGTTGGTTAACGCAGAGCCAAGTGCTTTAGGGTGCTCGTCTTGAGCCAAGTGGCCATTTTCATCAATACGCAAAGCTTCACGTTCAATACCACGTAACATACCCAATAATGCCTCTCGGCCTTGAGTGTCGCTTAAGTGTTTGACCTTTTCATTGAAAGACTTCAATTTATTACTCTCTTATTTGGATTCGCATTGCGAGTAAACAGCTAGACCTGATAATAAAGGATATTATTACTTAGTTCGCAAAAAATAGTGTCATTTCGCATCAGTCAACATAATGCGAACCGTGCTGAATAAAATAAAAACGGCAACGCTGTTGTTACCGTTTATGAGTCCTACCGCTTCAATTTATTGAATGACCATAATAATGAATCCAATACGATTCACAGGCATTGGTTGGGTCAAAAACATTCAAAAGTCAGCAAATATGGCCACTGAATTAACAATATGAGGTTAACACTAGCCAGTTTCAAGTGCTAGTGCTAACTCGATGCATCTCAAGTATACAATTAGTCTGCTAATGTGACGGTTTCTACTTGATACCCCAGTGCTTGTAGGCTTGGCTCCACACTGGCTTTATCACCCACAACCAAGAATACCATGTCATCCATATTCAACAATTTAGCGGCTAATTGGTTGAGCTGCGTTAATGTTATGCGATCAACTATCTCATCTTGTTTTAAGGTAAAGTCTTGGTCTAGTTGATAACGTTGGATCATGCGTAAAAACCCGGCTTTTTGATAAGGTGTTTCATACTCAAGCGCTTGGCTTTGAGCAATTGAATTACGCATAAACCTTAACTCATTCTCAGTCATACCTTCTGTTTGATACGTTTTGATTTCTTTAACAAACTCAACTAATGCATCTGCGGTTACGTCACTGCGCACGCTGGCATAGGCCATAAACTCGCCAGAATCCTCACTGCCATTAAACACGGTTCTCGCACCGTAGGTATAACCTTTATCTTCTCGCAAGTTTAGGTTAATACGGCTATTAAATGCGCCGCCTAATGGGTAGTTCATAAGGTAAGCTTTAAAATAATCGCCCGTTGCATCATAAGATAATGACGGTTTGCCTATTGTGATAACCGATTGCGCAGCACCTGGTTTGTCTATTAAGTAAACCGTGTTTTTAGGGTGCGAAAGTGCAGCAGGTAATTGCGCGACTTTTGTGGCCTCCCCCTGCCAAGTTGAAAAAACGGCCAATTTAGGCTGTATTTGTTGCTGGCTTAAATCAGACACCACCACAATTTGAGCATTACCGGCACGATATTGCTGCTGATAATATTGCTTCACATCATCTAGGGTGATTGCTGACAACGATTTTACCGTTCCACTACTGCTAACACCCATTGGGTTTTGGCGCCCATAAAGCAACTGATTAAATCCACTACTGGCAATAAAATTAGGGTCGGATAACTGATGCTGTAAGCCTTGAATAGCCTGTTGCTTTACACGGTCAAAGTCGGCCTGTAAAAACCCTGGGCTAAACAAACGCTCTTCAACCAATGCCAGTGTGGCATCAAGGTGTTCGGTTAAACTCGACACTTTGATAAAGCTCTGAGAGCTGCTTGCACCAAAACTAATGGTTGAACCTAGCATGTCTAATGCACCTGCCAGTTCTTCGCTGCTGCGCTTAAGACTTGACTCGTTTAGCATTGATGCGGTTAAGTCTGCAATACCGGCTTTATCTAATGGCGCTAATCGATGACCACCATCAAGGTAGATTAATAACTCAACCGTTGGTGTTTCATGACTTTCAGTACCCATAACGCTAGTGCCATTCTCGAGTTGAGATTGCCACAATTTGGGTACCGTTAATAATGGGGCCGCTGAAGCAACCGGCATTTTACTGCGATCAAAAGATGACGTGGTCAAAGCCGTCTGTGTTAATCCGGTTACCGCTTCTTGAGCGATTGGGAGCATGGTTGGTTCAAAATTATCTGCATGTGCAATTAATTGCTTTTGCCCTTCAGGCACAATGCTCATCACGACCATAGGTTTGTTTTTAATATATGTATTAAACACTCGCATCACATCAGCTTTACTCACGTTAGCATAACGAGCTAAATCTGAACCTATCATGTTAGGTTGACCAAAAAAGGTTTGGTTTGCTGCCAGTGCAGACACTTTGCCTTGCACACTTTGCATACCAAAAATGGTGTCAGCCTCAAATTGCACTTTAACCTTTTGTAAATCAGCATCGGTGACACCACGCTGTTCAAACTCAGCAATGGTTTGATTTACTTTGGCTTCAATGTCAGCAAGGCTGGCAGCCTTAGCAGGGTTAGCAACGGCATAAAGCGACAACTGGCAGGCAAGCTCTTGACAAGGGTGGCTAGCCCCAGCCTGTACCGCAAAACCTTCTTTAACTAAATTTTTGTAAATTAGCGATGTTTTACCTCCGCCTAAGATATTGGCCAGTAAATCAAGCGCGGCCTCATCTTGATGTTGAGCGTAAACCGTGGGAAAACCAATATACAGCAGCGGCAAATGGGCTTTATCTTCCATTGAGATATAACGAGTGCTGTCTAATGTCACTTTGGTCTTTTCGTCAGGTTTGACTTCAGGCCCGCGAGGGATTTCGCCAAAGTATTGATTGATCCAGGCTAAGGTTTGGGCTTCGTCAAAGTCACCACCAATGGTTAAGGTGGCATTATTGGGGCCATACCAGCGTTGGAAAAAATGCTTAACATCGCTGGTGGTTGCACGATCTAAATCTTCTGGCCAACCTATAACCGGCCAAGAGTAAGGATGTCCTGCAGGATAAAGAGCCTGGTTAAAACGTTCATTTAAACGACCATAAGGGCGGTTATCAATGCGTTGAGCGCGCTCGTTTTTAACGGTTTCGCGTTGTACTTCAAATTTTTTGTCGGTTAATGCTGGCAGTAAAAAGCCCATGCGATCAGATTCTAACCACAACATTTTTTCGAGTTGATTACTTGGTACGGTTTCAAAATAGTTGGTGCGATCGGTATTTGTAGTGCCGTTGAGTGTACCGCCAGATTCTGTGACCACTTTAAAGTGTTGTTCATCTGCAACATGTTGCGAGCCCTGAAACATCATGTGTTCAAATAAATGTGCAAAACCACTGCGCCCTGCCAGTTCACGAGCAGAACCAACGTGATACGTCACGTCTACATGCACCAATGGGTCAGATTTATCTTGATGTAAAATTACCGTCAAGCCATTCGCAAGTTGATACTTTTTATAAGGGATGCTGACTTGATTTTCTGCTTGTGCCACTTCTTCAATAAAGCTAATGCCCTGAGGTAATGCAGATGCTTGCTGGCCATCGTTAGCACAACCGGCAAGCGCGGCACTTATGGCACCGGCTAACAACCATTTTTTAACATGTAATTTCACAATCAAGTCCTTCTTATAGCAAGCCACTAGCGCATACTCGCTAGCATCGTCATTTGAGATTATTTAATCATGTCATACCGACATAAAGATGAACACTACCACACTGTAACGTAATATTTTCCCTATAAAAATCAGAAAAATTGACATAAAAACAGGCAGTTTTAACCAACCGGCAAGTAAACAAAGTACATCGCCAATAAGCGGGAGCCAAGATAACAGTAATGTCCAGACCCCATAACGTTTCATCCAAGCTAACGCGATTTGAGCCGATCGACTGGTCATCTCTTGCGGGGGTTTTGCTAACCTGCCCGTCCACCCCAGTCCATAACTGGTCATTGCACCTAGTGTGTTACCAAGCGTAGCAATCATTAATAATTGCAACCACATCGTCGGCGCATCATCGAGCAGTGCCACCAGCAATACTTCTGAACCTCCGGGTAGTAACGTGGCGGCTAAAAAAGCACCGGAAAACATCATCCATAAAAGGGTCATTGTTTAATCTTTATTTGAAGGTTAAACCACAGGGTTTTTACCGTTAATATCTAAATAACCTGAGCTCGGGATAATAAATGCCTTTCAAACAGTCCTTTGCCCTGCTCACTGCGTTGAATCGACTTACAATAGGCTAGCTATTGACGCATCAATTCGCCTTGTTAGCAGAACAAATGACAAGCTTGAAAGTGAGAATGGGTAACATGTTGATTTTAAATAGTATAAGTTCATCCCTTATCCCGAGCTCAGGTTAAATAAGTTAATTATTAATACATAAAATTAAAGTTATAATAACAACATCGGTTATTCATATAAGTTATAACAAAATAACGTTGTTTGTCATGACATGAGTTCATACAATGCGATTAATATTTATTAATCGGGCAGTATGGACGTTTAAAACCACCACTCCCCTTGCCACCAATATCGACTTTACAGCGCTGTAGCTGTGCCTGGTCGATTTTTTATTTGGAACTTTCATGATTTTTCAAACGCTCAACCGCATCCCCTTTTGGCAAAAAGTCGTAGCCGGTTTTGTTTTAGGGACACTCACAGGTATTGGTTTAGGTGAGTCAGCGGTCATACTCAAACCCTTGGGTGATTTATTCATTAGCGCAATTAAAATGCTGGTTGCCCCGCTTGTATTTTGTGCCATTGTGGTCAGTATCACCTCGCTTGGCTCTCAAGATAATTTGAAACGTTTAAGCTTTAAAACCCTCGCGATGTTTATGTTTACTGGCACAATAGCTTCATTTATTGGCCTCGCTATTGGTAGTTTAATCGATATGGGCGGTAGCTTATCATTAGCAACGACCGAGGTACGTGAGCGCGACATTCCAGGGTTTGCACAAGTGCTATTGAACATGATACCGGTCAATCCATTTGCGTCTTTAGCCAACGGTAATGTACTGCAAATTATTGTATTTGCAGCTTTGGTTGGCATTGCCATTAATGCCGTGGGCGAGAAAGCCGCTCCCCTTAAAAACATCATGGAAGCCGGTGCAGAAGTGATGTTTCAGTTAACTCGTATGGTACTTAAGCTAACCCCTATTGGTGTATTTGGTCTAATGGCTTGGGTTGTGGGTGAATATGGTTTGAGCACGCTATTGCCTTTGGGCAAATTTATTATGGCGATTTATATTGCTGCATTACTCCACATTATTGTGGTTTATGGTGGCTTGGTAAAATTTGCCGCTGGGTTAAGCCCGTTACAGTTTTTCCGCAAAGCCTTGCCAGCTCAAGTGGTGGCGTTTAGCACAGCGTCGAGTTTTGGCACCTTACCCGCAAGTACCCGTTGTACACAAGCCATGGGAGTGTCTAAACAATACAGTGCATTTGTTTTACCTCTGGGTGCAACAATGAACATGGACGGTTGTGGTGGTATTTACCCCGCTATTGCTGCTATTTTTATTGCACAAATCTATGGCATACCACTGGATATGACCGATTACATGCTTATCGCACTTACTGCAACGGTTGCTTCTATCGGTACAGCTGGGGTGCCTGGCAGTGCAATGGTGATGTTAACCGTTACCTTAGGCGTAATTGGTTTGCCTCTTGAAGGGATTGCCTTTATCGCGGCCATTGATCGAATAATCGATATGATCCGCACGGCAACCAATGTTACTGGCGACATGATGACAGCCGTGGTCATTGGTAAAAGTGAAGGCCAACTTGAGGTTGAACAGTTTTATTCTGATGAACAACCGCATCAACAGATTGCTTCATAAAGCCAAGACCTTACAGCCCTTAAACAAAAAAGCGAGTATCATTTGATACTCGCTTTATTATGAGCCCTTAACGCTTAAAACTTAGCGTTTGCCCAAAGCCAAACTTTATCGGCATCAACTTTACCCGCGCCAGCATCACCTGCACTATAAACGGCATACTTGACACCCACAGTGTAGTTTTTGTCTATCGGCAGAGTAAATACCGCATCAATCTCATCGCCTAAGTCATCCACTGTGGCACTCGAGTCATCTGCGCTGAAATCATGATACATTAATGCCCAACTGCCGCCTACTGCACTACCACCAATAGATACATAAGTATCAACAAGCCCTTGTGCTGGTGTTGCTAAGAATTGATCAGACCAACCATTAAATGCATGTAATGTGGCAAGCGGTGTGGCAAAACCATAAGCGCCGTCATCAGAGCCTAACACTTCATAACCTAGTTTGACTGTTAAACCGCTAAATCCAACACCAACTTCACCGAGCATATAATCGGCAGAATAAGATGTAGTTGCAGTATCAGCATCTTGAGTGGCATATTCTAAAGTATAAAGTAATTTAATCTTGTCGATATCTTTAGCACCAGCAAAGCGCACACCATAAGTGTCGATACCATTGTCTACTTGAGTGTCTTCTTCTAGCAAATATCCATAGGCACTTAATTTACCTAAGCCTAAATTATAAGAAGCATTAATGATGTGATCTTTGGCATCGATATCTCTGACTTCAGCAAAAATACGATTGCGTTTGTATAGGTAACCGTAATCTAGCGTTAAGTCGTCCTTGGCGTATTGCATCGTGAGTGCATCAAAGGTTTGACGATCTTGACGCCATCCCACATGGCCAATAAAACGTTGATTATCAATAGCGATAACCTGACGGCCGGCCTTTGCGGTAAATCCATCATATTTATATTGTAAAAAAGCCTGATCTAACTCTGTGGTTTCTGGATCGGCAATAACAGAGTAATCGGCGTTATTACCAATGGCATTATTGTAATCATCAACGCCTGCAACACTTCGAGAGTCTTCAAATTCAACGAGGGCAGAAAAACCATTATAAGCCGCTGTAGCCAGAGTTAAGCGAGTGCGTAAAGTGAGCGCATCGGCATTTTTTAATGCATTGTCTTGGTCAACTGATTCATAACGCAAATTTAAATCAACATTGGCACTACCTTGAGTCACGGCATCCGCTATTGATGTGACAGAAGAGTCAGCTGCAGTGGCACTGCCAATGGCAAATAATAATGAACAGGTGAGTGCAGATAAGGCTAAATTCTTTGTTTTAGTCGAATTTAGGCAAGCGTTATCCGCAACTTGATTAACAAGCAGTTTTTTATTCATCTTATATCCCTTATTTTTTTTGAGTTATTTACACGCGTTAAAGCGCAATCGCACGACCAGCAAGTTAACTGCTGCTCACTTTAACCACTTTGTGATTTTCGTGTTGTGACATATCCTGCATTTTAGATGCTTGTTTGTTTTGTGTTAATGGTTCAACCTTGCGTTGTTTTTCGTACAAAAATTTAAGCACTTCTGAGCGCAGCCGGTTGTACTCAGTGTCTTGCGCTAAGGCTAAACGATTTCTTGGACGTTCAAGACCTACGTGTAAAATCTCACCGACAGTCGCTTCAGGTCCATTGGTCATCATGACAATTTTGTCCGACAACAATACGGCTTCGTCGACATCGTGAGTGATCATTATCACCGTATTGTTGAGTTGGCTTTGGATTTCCATCAATGAGTCTTGCATGTGTGCTCGAGTAAGCGCATCTAATGCGCCAAACGGTTCATCCATTAGCAAGACTTCAGGTTGCATAGCTAGGGCTCTGGCGATACCAACTCGCTGTTTCATACCACCAGAGATTTCCCCAGGGCGCTTGTGCATTGCGTGTTCCATGTGAACTAATTGCAGATTATGTTCAATCCACTGTTTCATTTCTGCCTTGCTCATTTTGCCTGAAAACACCTTTTTCACGGCAAGTTCTACGTTTTGATAAGCACTTAGCCAAGGCAATAATGAATGATTTTGAAACACAACCGCGCGCTCTGGACCGGGCTCTTTCACCTCTGCACTTTTTAAAATTACCCCACCAGAACTGGCTTGGTATAAACCGGCAACAATATTTAATACTGTTGATTTACCGCAGCCAGAGTGGCCAATTAATGACACAAACTCGCCTTTGTTAATCTTTAAATTGACATCTTTTAGGGCAGTAAATGACCCTTTAGGCGTTGGAAAAACCATATCTACGCCGCTGATCTCTAAAAATGAACTCATGCTGCTACCCTCACTTATCCCACGATACCCAGTGCTGCAAGGCAAGAATGCCCCGGTCTAATAAAAAGCCAATAAAACCAATCACTACAACTGCGGCCATTATGCGAGCAAGCGAATCAGAACTGCCATTTTGAAACTCATCCCAGACAAACTTACCCAAGCCTGGGTTTTGCGCTAACATTTCGGCTGCAATTAATACCATCCATGCCACACCAAGCGATAAACGCATGCCTGTGAATATCATGGGAATTGACGCAGGCAATACAATTTTTTGTATATGAGTGATAGCAGATAGTCGTAATACCTTGCTCACATTGATTAAGTCATCATCGATGCTAGATACGCCTATTGCGGTGTTGATTATCATTGGCCAGACACTACACAAGGTGACGGTTAACATTGAATTAATAAATGATTTCGACACCATAGGGTCTGGAGATACATAAACCGCACTCACTACCATGGTGACTAACGGCAGCCATGCTAAAGGTGATACAGGTTTAAATATCTGAATAATTGGATTGATTGCCGCCTGCAAGCTGCGGCTTAGCCCCATCCAAATCCCCAAAGGAATGGCCATCACTGCGGCCAGTAAAAACCCGCTCATCACGGTGACCAAACTGGTTAAAATTTGATCCCAAAAGGTTTCTTTACCTGTGTAGTTGCGGATTTTGACAACATAATCAGGGTCGTTGGCTAAACGTGCAGCATTGCGATCATCTTGACGCTGATAAAATGCCTGTGCTTTTTCACGCTCAGCCACGTGCTCTGAGTACAAGTTTTCAAATTGCTCCACTACGGCCACAGGACCAGGAAATTTACCTAATGATGTTTCAATGCTGTTCGCGGTAACAGTCCACATCACTAAAAATATGACCACACCAATAAACGGCAATAACACAACTTTACTGAGCTCTGATATTTTTAGCATAACAGCAGTTTTCCGACTTTTTTCAATGAGGCGATTAGGGGCTATCGATGTCAAACTATTCATCCCAGACTCCTTATCTTGATTACAACTTATCGCCTTGCTTTAAACCAATCGCAAATGAATTGATATAAGCATTAGGCTGCGTGCCGTCATAGGTTAAATTATCGATAAAGTGAGTTTGCGGTGCCTTGAAACCTGTTTCTTTACTGAAGTCAGGAAACGCACTGGCAGGAATTAATTTATCGTCAATCAAAGATTGTGCGGCTTTAGCATAAATATCTGGACGATATACTTTTGCAGCGACCTCTTTGTACCATTCATCGGACTGATCTTGCTCAATTTGTCCCCAGCGACGCATTTGAGTTAAATACCAAATTGCATCTGAATAGTATGGGTAAGTGGCATTGTGTCTAAAGAAAACGTTGAAATCGGGTACTGCGCGTTTATCGCCTTTTTCATACTCGAAGGTTCCGGTCATGCTATTGGCGATCACTTCATAATCGGCACCAACGTAATTAGGTTGCGATAGTATTTTCACCGCTTCAGGGCGATTACCATTGTTGTTGTCATCTAACCATTTAGCCGCGCGGATCAACGCACGAGTGAGACGAATAGTGGTATTTGGGTATTTTTCTGCAAACTCAGCGGTGATCCCAAAGACTTTTTCAGGGTTATCCTTCCAAATCTCATAATCGGTGACAACAGGGACACCAATACCTTTAAATACCGCTTGTTGATTCCAAGGCTCGCCTACGCAATACCCATTAATGGTGCCAGCTTCAAGCGTTGAGGGCATTTGTGGAGGAGGGGTTACCGACAATAGTGCTTGTGCATCGATCTGCCCTGACGTGTCACCTTTATGCGGTGCATAAAATCCTGGATGAATGCCCCCAGCAGCTAGCCAGTATCGCAGCTCATAATTATGGGTCGACACCGGAAACACCATGCCCATATTAAAAGGCTTACCTGCGGCTTTAAACTCCTCAACAACAGGTTTTAATGAATCTGCTTTAATTGGGTGCACTGGCAACCCATCGGGCTGTTTTGCTATGTGTGGCTTCATTTTGGCCCACACATCATTTGATACCGTAATTGCATTACCATTAAGGTCCATTGAAAACGGAGTAATGATATGCGCTTTAGTACCATAGCCTATGGTTGCCGCAATGGGCTGGCCCGCAAGCATGTGAGCGCCATCAAGACGACCATCAATCACTCCATCTAACAATACTTTCCAATTAGCTTGCGCCTCTATACTCACATACAAACCTTCTTCTTCGAAGTAGCCTTTTTCGTATGCAATCGCAATGGGAGCCATGTCTGTTAATTTAATAAAGCCAAATTTAAGTTCTTCTTTTTCTGGATAGCCGACTTCAGCTGAAGCAGAGGAAATACATAAACCTGCTCCAATACTCATTCCCAGTAATAACGGTCTAATAATGTGCTGCGTTAACGATGCTGTCCAATTCATGTTAATTCCCCATTGATGAAAATTGCCCATAAAAAAAGCGCCTCGGATACCCATTAAGGAATATCTCGATAGCGCCTTTGCTAAAAATTACTTTTAGTACACCATACATTTCAGTTAGTTAAGGATAATTTGCTAACTTAATAACCCCCAAAGAGTTATTTAATAGTGCAAAGTTTAACATTCATCATTCGTGCCAACCCGTTAAGTGGTTGATAAATAACACATTGAAATTTGTGTGCACAATGAGTGTAATGCCACAACAGTGCAACAATACATCTTTAGTGCACCAATATGTTCCAAAAGAGGTAGAAGTAAAAAAGCCAGTGCATTTGCACTGGCTTGGATTTAATAACATTAACGTGGCTTTAACCCAATACAGCCAACAACACACCAGCAGCAACCGCACTGCCAAGTACACCGGCAACATTGGGCCCCATTGCGTGCATAAGTAAGAAGTTTTGGTCATTTGACTCTAAACCAACTTTATTGACGACACGAGCAGCCATAGGTACAGCTGAAACGCCAGCAGCCCCAATTAATGGGTTAACTTTTCCACCAGACAACTTACACATTAACTTAGCCATTAATACCCCCGCCGCGGTACCTATACTAAAAGCAACGGCTCCTAGGACTAAAATACCTAAAGTTTCAATGCGTAAAAACTGCTCAGCAGATAACTTTGAGCCCACTGCAAGCCCTAAAAAAATGGTTACAATATTGATTAGCTCGTTTTGTGCTGTTTTTGACAGGCGGTCAACCACGCCAGACTCTTTCATTAAGTTACCTAAGCAGAACATCCCGACTAAAGGTGTGGCTGCAGGCAAAAAGAGAATCGTCATACCCAACACCATCAAAGGAAAAATAATTTTTTCCTTTTTGCTCACTTCACGTAACTGCTCCATCTTGATGGCTCGTTCTGCTTTGGTGGTGAGTAATTTCATGATAGGTGGCTGAATAAGCGGCACTAATGCCATGTAAGAATAGGCAGCTACAGCAATAGCGCCTAATAATTCTGGAGCAAGTTTAGAAGCCAAGAAAATGGCCGTTGGGCCGTCAGCACCACCAATAATGGCAATGGCTGCCGCATCTTGCATAGTAAATTCAAATCCAGGTACCGCATTAAGCGCGATGGCCCCCAATAATGTGGCAAAAATACCAAATTGGGCTGCTGCGCCTAGTAACAAGGTTTTAGGGTTAGCAATTAAAGCACCAAAATCGGTCAGTGCCCCTACGCCCATAAAAATAAGCAGTGGAAAAATCCCTGTTTCAATACCTACGTGATAGGCAAAATAGAGTAATCCACCTTCTTCTGTAAAACCCGCATTAGGGATGTTTGCGAGAATAGCCCCAAAACCAATGGGTAACAGTAAAAGTGGCTCAAACCCTTTTGCAATTGCTAAAAATAATAACAAACACCCCACAGCCATCATTAAAAGCTGGCCGCCAGAAAAGTTGGCAATACCTGTTTCAGACCAAAAGGCCATTAATCCTTCCATTTCGACCTCTTATGCTAATGCAAGTAATGCAGAACCAACAGTCACACTGTCGCCTTGCTTCACGGCAAGATTGGCAATCACACCATCTTGTGGTGCACGAATTTCGGTTTCCATCTTCATTGCTTCTAAAATAATGAGCACTTCACCCGATTTAACCGCTTGACCGTTGCTTACCAGCACTTTAAAGATGTTACCTGAGAGCGGCGCAGACATACTGCATTTAATGTCACCCACAGCGGCTGGCGCAACCTGAGCCGGAGCGCTCGGTGCCGTTGCGACAGGGGCAATCGTATTAATATCGCCACCTTCGCTAACTTCTACAACAAAGCTTTGCCCCTCAACATTGACCGTGTAAGTTTGCGGCCCTTTATCGGCCTTGACCTGCAAGTCATCTGCACTTGGAACAGGTTCAAAGGCATCTGGATTACCGCGATTTTTCAAGAACTGTAATCCAATCTGGTTGAACAGCGCATAGGTCATAACATCGTCATCAGATTCGCTTGCTAATGTAAAACCTTGCTCTTTGGCTTTATCAGCTAATTCTGTGCGCAGTTTATCTAGTTCAGGCGCAATCAAATCGGCTGGTCGACACGTAATAGGCGCCTCACCTTTTAATACTCTGGCTTGTAATTCTGCATTTACTGGCGCGGGCGTTGCGCCATATTCGCCTTTTAACACCCCTTCAGTTTCTTTCGTCATCGACTTATAGCGCTCACCCATCAGCACATTAATAACCGATTGCGATCCCACAATTTGTGACGTTGGTGTAACCAAGGGTAAAAACCCGAGATCTTCTCGTACCCGTGGGATTTCCTCAAGCACGGCATCCATTTTGTCTGATGCCCCCTGCTCTTTTAATTGGTTTTCCATATTGGTTAGCATGCCGCCAGGCACTTGAGCGCGTAAAATACGCGAGTCGATACCCTTTAATGCCCCTTCAAAACGCACATATTTTTTGCGAACCTCACGGAAGTAAGCTGCTATTTCTTCTAACAGCACCATGTCGTAGCCGGTGGCTCTGTCCGTGTCCTCAACCATAGCAACCAGTGTTTCGGTTGCACTATGACCATAGGTTTGGCTCATTGAAGATATCGCGGTATCGAGTACATCAACTCCCGCTTCTATGGCCTTTTGATAAGTTGCGGTGCTTAACCCTGTGGTGGCATGGCAATGCATCGACACCATTAAGTCTGTTTGAGATTTTAAACGGCTAATGAGTTCGTAAGCCTGCATTGGCTTTAATAAACCAGCCATATCTTTAATACATAATGAGTCAGCCCCCATATCTTCTAGGCGCTTAGCCATATCCACCCAAGTGTCAATGGTATGAACAGGACTGGTTGTAAATGAGATAGTACCTTGGGCATGGCCGCCAACATTTTTAACGGCTTTTACCGCTGTCTCAAGGTTACGCACATCGTTCATGGCATCAAAAATACGGAATACATCTACACCATTGGTATGGGCGCGCTCAACAAAACGAGTCACCACATCGTCGGCATAATGGCGGTAGCCTAATAAATTTTGTCCACGCAATAACATTTGCTGTGGCGTATTAGGCATGGCTTTTTTTAATTCACGAATGCGATCCCATGGATCTTCACCTAGATAACGAATGCAAGAGTCAAATGTGGCCCCACCCCATGATTCAAGTGACCAGAATCCGACCTTGTCTAATAAAGGTGCAATTGGCAGCATATCGTCGATACGTAATCGTGTTGCAAGTATTGATTGATGCGCGTCACGTAGGACAACGTCGGTTAATGCTAAAGGCTTGCTCATATTGACTCCAAATTATTTCGCGCGGTATTGATGTATCGCAGAGGTGATAGCAGTAACCAACTTAGGATCTAAAGCAGGCTGGCCAGAAGTGCTTGGTACTGGTTGCGAAGGCATAGCAACAGGTGCTGGAAAAAGCTTAGCAACAATACCGATACCTACAATCAAGATACTTAAAAAGGTAAACACTAAGCCCATGCCCATTATCATGATGCCCAGCGCATCGGATAATTGCTCAGATATTGATGTCATGTGTCCTCGCTTTTTTATTAAAGTTTTATCGTGCTTCGTTGAGTTTCTGTGGGAATGTTAATGCACCATACCTGTGCGATATAAACGCTAATCTATTAGCTGCCCAGTTTAGAATACCGATTAACATGCGCTAATTAAGCAAGCATAAATATTCAACTCAAAATAAGATTAATACAGCATTTATAGGAGTAAACATCGCTATTACGGTAATATAAACTCAAAATACTGTCACAAAATATAAACAATATACGCCAAAATTACTATCTTTTTGTAAATTGGTCTTACCAAAAAACCTGTTCCATGACAGTGCAACAGAATAATATTCAAAATATGGTAACAATAAATAACGATTCAATAACTAACAAACCATAAAATACCGAAAAATCGCAAAATCACTAATATTAACGTTAAAATAACATACATAAAAAGCACATCGCACATCCCCCTCACACAAGAAAATCTAAATTAAGCAGCTAAAATGAATAAAAATGTGAGCAACACTATTGTGTGTTAATAAGTGAAGACTTAGCGAGGGTTTAGCAAAGTTGCAAACTGGGTTTTTCGACGTCACGCAAAGCACTACAGCCCTTAAAGGAATAGCTCAGCAGCTTTAACTCTGGGCGATCGCGATTTAAGAAACCAACCATCACTGCATAGCGACGCAGCCTAAAATAGATCAATAAGTGCCCTGATAGGCTACAAAGCGAGAATGGAACACATGGGCATGCTAATAAACAGGCATAAAAAAACGCCCTATATCAATACAGGGCGTTTTTAATATGGTGCGCGTGGGAGGATTCGAACCTCCGACCGCCTGGTTCGTAGCCAGGTACTCTATCCAGCTGAGCTACACGCGCAAAATCGGTACAACATGCCATTTATTACTTAGCGACAAAAATCCAACTAATACAATAAATGGCGGAGAAGGAGGGATTCGAACCCTCGATGGGAGTTAAAGCCCATACTCCCTTAGCAGGGGAGCGCCTTCGGCCACTCGGCCACCTCTCCGCAAAAATGGTGCGCGTGGGAGGATTCGAACCTCCGACCGCCTGGTTCGTAGCCAGGTACTCTATCCAGCTGAGCTACACGCGCGAAATTTGGGTTTTGTATAATATGAATGCTGCGCGTGGGAGGATTCGAACCTCCGACCGCCTGGTTCGTAGCCAGGTACTCTATCCAGCTGAGCTACACGCGCATTCATGATATTAACATTATAGAAAATGGTGCGGATGGGAGGATTCGAACCTCCGACCGCCTGGTTCGTAGCCAGGTACTCTATCCAGCTGAGCTACATCCGCATCGATTTATCTATAGTAAGAAATGGCGGAGAAGGAGGGATTCGAACCCTCGATGGGAGTTAAAGCCCATACTCCCTTAGCAGGGGAGCGCCTTCGGCCACTCGGCCACCTCTCCGTTTTCTTGGCGCACATATTACTGTTTGACGAAAATAAGTCAAACCCTTTTTAGGAAACCTATCACCATTTGGAGTGTTTTTAATCACATTGAGGATAATAGCCTCAAATAGTCGAAAAAACTGTATTCATTTTTACGAATACTAGGGCCTGCTAATCTTTGCAGGTTAAATTTTGTTCGAGTTAAAAACGTTTTAATCGAGGCGCATAGATTAATGCCTAGTCTTCTAAGCAACTCTTTATTAGCAAAGAGTAAAACGTTTTTAGCCGAACCTTTCGGGCAGCGTTTGTTGGTCATTTTTACTGCGTTATCGACTTTTTATGTAGAATAACTACACCTCAAAGTCTCTGCCGCGCACTTGTATATGAGTAATGGCCAACAATTCACTGCAAAAGCAACCTTGAAAGATCAACAGGCCCAGGGTTCTGGATATTTTTATTACCAAACATTAGCCTTGGCAATAGACAACGATCGGAACCTATGAAGATTCTTTATAACCTGTCGACAGCAGCTTAAAAAACATCAAAACACAGCCCAACTAAAACTAACCGGTCGACTGTTTTGCTCATTAACCTGAGCTCGGGGTAAGGGATGAACTTATACTATTTAAAATCAACATGTTACCCATTCTCACTTTCAAGCTTGTCATTTGTTCTGCTAACAAGACGAATTGACGCGTCAATAGCTAGCCTATTGTAAGTCGATTCAACGCAGTGAGCAGGGCAAAGGACTGTTTGAAAGGCATTTATTATCCCGAGCTCAGGTTCATTAATCATATCGACGTTTAGCAATGCAAATATTTATCTTGAGTCATCGAGTAGCGATCAAACGGTAACAATCGAGATCTTTGGTTTAACAACGGATGTGTACTCATCCTGAATGATTTTTTAAACACAAAAAAAGCCAGCAAATTGCTGACTTTATTTTAATCGGACAAAAACAGCCGAAATTAGTAGTTGCCACCTTCAGAAGTTGGGCCTGACTTTTCTGATTGAATACGTTGATAGATCTCTTCACGGTGAACCGACACTTCTTTAGGTGCATTAACACCAATACGTACCTGGTTACCTTTAACACCTAACACTGTCACAGTGACTTCATCACCAATCATTAATGTTTCGCCTACACGACGAGTCAAAATTAGCATTCTATTGCTCCTTTAGTTCAAGCTGCATAACACGCTTTGTCCGTAATATGCGTTTATTATAAGGTCTGCTTTACATAAAAGCATAGTATCTATTTCTAAATACGTCGGTTTTTAAAGCATTATCTATTCTGAAATCTTCTAGTCTAACGAAATTATCAGTTAACTATGCGACACAAGCGCAAATTCATCATATTTACACTCATCACGCCATTAAATAAATCAAACAGCAAAACCCAAAACAAAACGACAGGAATAAACCATTAATGACCTTGTGTACTACGCACACGGGTTGAAATCACAACTTATTACCCAGCATTCCCTTTAACACGTCTACTGTTAACGAGTTACTTCACTATGCCAAATCTACAGTTGGCACTCAAGTTATAAAGCTGAATATCTTAGACTTTATACCTTAAGTGCCAAATAACACCCAAATTTAGCGCGATGTTAACTCAAACGTTCAACAATCCATGGTTCAACTGACGCTAATGCAGCTGCTAGGTTTTCAGGTTGTGTGCCACCAGCTTGAGCCATATCAGGGCGTCCACCACCTTTACCACCAACTTGTTGAGCCACCATTGCAACTAACTCACCCGCTTTCACTTGCTTGGTTAAGTCATTGCTAACACCTGCAATTAGGTTTACCTTACCGTCTTTGGCTGTACCAAGCACAATAATAGCTGATTTAAGCTTTTGCTTTAACTCATCTTGTAAACCACGTAATGAACCAGGGTCTACCCCGTCCATCATCTTAACAAGCACTTTTACACCTTTGATGTCTTTTGCATCGCCGGCCATATCAGCACTGGCTGCTGCGGCTAATTTATCTTTAAGTTGCGATAAATCTTTTTCAAGCTGTTTTACTTTATCAAGCTGCGCTTTTAACTTAGCGACTACTGACGCATTGTCAGATTTAAGCAGTTGTGCGGCTTCATCTAACATAGCTTGTTGTTCAGCAACATAGCTCATCGCAGCGGCACCTGTTACCGCTTCAATACGACGTACACCCGCTGCGATACCGCCTTCTGTCGTAATTTTGAATAGGCCAATATCACCTGTACGACCCACATGGGTACCACCACATAACTCGATAGAGAAATCACCCATGGTAACAACACGTACTTGCTCATCGTATTTTTCACCAAACAGCGCCATGGCGCCTTTTTCTTTGGCTTCATCAATGGCCATTTCAGCGGTTTTCAATTGATGATTACGGCGAATTTGGGTGTTCACGAGTTCTTCGACCGCTTTTAGCTCTGACGGTTTAACCGCTTCAAAATGCGAAAAGTCAAAACGCAAACGCTCAGGATTCACTAACGACCCTTTCTGAGTTACGTGTGTGCCTAATACTTGACGCAATGCAGCATGCAGTAAATGCGTCACTGAGTGGTTTAATTGCGTGCGATGACGTAATTTTTTATCCACTTGTGCTGTTAAGGTTTGCCCTAGCACTAACTGACCTTGAGCTAATTGGCCTTGATGACCTGTCGCTTGACCAAACTTCTGCGTATCGTTTACCGTAAACTCAACACCTTGTGCCGTAAGTAGACCTTTATCACCAACCTGCCCGCCTGATTCAGCATAAAATGGCGTATTGGCTAGTACCACAATGGCATTTTGGCCAGCAACTACCTGCTCAACCGCTTTGCCATCAACATACAAACCTGTCACGGTAGATTCACCCGTGAGCTCTGTATAACCACAAAAAGCCGTTTCAGCATCAATAATTAAGTGACTGTTGTAGTCGGCACCAAAATTACCTGCAGCTTGAGCACGGCTTCTTTGTTCGGCCATAGCCGCTTCAAAACCAGCTTCGTCTACGTTAATATCACGCTCACGACAAACGTCTGCCGTTAAATCGACAGGGAAACCGTAGGTGTCGTAAAGTTTAAAGACAGTTTCACCATCTAGAGTGTCACCGTTAAGTGAATTTAACGCACCATCTAAAATCACTAATCCACGTTCTAATGTGCGAGCAAACTGTTCTTCTTCTGCTTTTAATGCTTTTTCAACGATTGCTTGCATGGCTTTTAACCCAATAGCTGCATCGCCCATCACACTAATTAAAGTGGGTACTAACTTATAGAAAAACGCTTCATTGGCGCCTAACTTGTTACCGTGGCGAACAGCACGGCGAATAATACGGCGTAATACATAACCGCGACCTTCGTTAGATGGCATCACACCATCAGCAACTAAAAACGCACACGAACGAATATGGTCAGCAATTACACGCAGAGATTTATTCTCTAAATCTGAAACGCCAATAATTTCAGCAGCTTTGGCAATTAATTGCTTAAAGATGTCGATTTCGTAGTTTGAATGAACACCTTGCATGATAGCTGCAATACGCTCGATACCCATACCTGTGTCCACTGAAGGCTTAGGCAGTGGTAACATTTCACCGTCGGCTTGACGGTTATATTGCATAAAAACAATGTTCCAAATTTCAATAAAACGGTCACCATCTTCTTCAGGAGTGCCAGGACGTCCACCCCAAATGTGATCGCCATGATCATAAAAAATTTCACTACAAGGGCCACAAGGTCCAGTGTCACCCATTTGCCAAAAATTATCTGAAGCAAACGCAGCACCTTTATTGTCACCGATACGGATCATGCTTTCTGCAGGTACGCCAATTTTTTGGGTCCAGATGTCATACGCTTCATCGTCGGTTTCATAAATAGTGACGCACAAACGCTCTTTTGGCAGTTTTAAAGTTTCAGTTAAAAATGTCCACGCAAATCGAATGGCTTCTTCTTTAAAATAGTCACCAAAACTGAAGTTACCGAGCATTTCAAAAAAGGTGTGATGACGAGCGGTATAACCTACGTTATCTAAATCGTTGTGCTTACCGCCAGCACGGACACAACGTTGCGATGTCGTGGCGCGAGTATAGCTTCGCTTGTCTATGCCCAGGAACACATCTTTAAACTGGTTCATACCCGCATTGGTAAACAGCAAAGTAGGATCGTTATGTGGTACAAGGGAACTGCTGTCGACAATTTGGTGACCGTGAGATTCAAAATAGGTCAAAAAAGCACTTCGTAATTTTGCGGTGGTATCAAACATGACATCGCCCTAATATTGGAAAATATTGAATAAATAATGTTATTAGCATAACAAGCTCGATTGCTTGCATTATATACTCAAAACTAGATTGGTTGCGAGAGCTGGCCATGTACAACGCTCGTGTTTGTAAGATATTTTTTGTATACAGAAACAATTTTTTTATTGGTACAAAAAACCACCATTCAGCCATATCTTTTCCAAGTGTTATCGGCAACATTTTACTTTAACTCGATTCTCCCCCCAATTATCCCTAAATTCCTTCCGCTTATCGCTTCTTTGTATGTCGCAAAACGTATTTTACATATGCTTGCTCTATCAAAAAACGCATTACTTGTTCAATCAAGCTAAAAGGAATAGAAAAATGAACACTTTAAATAAAACGACATCATCACAAAAGGCCATAAATATTCTATTTGCTCTAGGGCTAACTGCAATTACAGCGAATACATTTATTAATAAACCAAGCACAGTTGACTTCGAACATATTACAGTTAAAAGCCTTAAAGTATTGGAAAGCTCAGGGCATCCAAGAATCGTTATCGCCAATTCTGAATTCTCTCCAAAAGGTATTTATAAAGGAAAAGAGTTTGTGGATGTGGGCTCTAGACCAGGAATGATATTTTATAATGATGAAGGCACCGAAAACGGTGGACTTATATTCATGGGCAAAGAAAAGGACGGTAAAGTCAGTCACGGACTGCATATGTCATTTGATCGCTATAACCAAGATCAAACAATGACGCTGCAACACATAGAAGAAGATGACTACATGGTTACAGGTATGAGAATTATTGATCGCTCTACCTTACCCATCGCGGAACAAATCGCTCTGGAAAAAGCAAACGAAAATGGAGATCTTAATGCCAAGAAAAAACTTGAAGAACTCGAGAAACAAGGAATGTTAAGCGCCAATAATCGAGCTTTTTATGGCACATTGAATGGTGATGCGATGCTAAAGCTTCATGACAAACAGGGTCAAACTCGTATTCGCATGATTGTCGATAAAGAAGGTATCGCTAAACTTGAGTTTTTAGATGCCCAAGGTAATATGGTACTCAGACTTCCTGATGACCAAAAACTATAATAAAATCATGAAAAAACATACCACTAAATTACTAAATATTATTGCAATTTTAGGCTTAACTCATTTAGTGGTATTTTATACAGCCATGGCACAAACCTCAGCAGACCAACCTTTAAACTACCATCCAGATGCACCATTTTGGCTTGCTCTGCAGTGTTTTTTTGCGCAATGGTTAACGTACAAAAGTTATAACATCACATTAAAAAATAAGCTGTCAAATGTTACCTCAATCGCTAAAGTTTATTTAGCGAGCGGTTCAATATTTATTTTATTTAATACCATTTTTGTTCTGGCTTTTGAATCGATTATTGGTTTAGTTAATATCGATTTACGACATGTAGTACTGACCATAATTTTGAGTATGTTATTGCATCTGCTTCTAGGGGGGACCTTATTAGCAGTTCTTCTTTTTAATGAAGCAAAACAGCAGCACATAGCTTATGTTGATACACAAAACCTACTTGCAAAAAGCCAAATCAATGCATTGCAGCAGCAATTAGACCCACACTTTTTATTTAATAACCTCAATGTGCTTTCTGCTTTAATACAACAAGATCCAGATGAAGCTGATGATTTTTTAGATTCATTTTGTAGCCTTTACCGTTATATGCTTGAAACTCATAAAAATCAGTTGATTAGCTTAGAAAAAGAACTCGAATTTACCGATCGATATTTATATTTATTGAACAAACGATTCCCCAACGCTTTTGATTTTAAGATCGATATTAGTTTAGTCCCAAACCAAGTTGAGCTTGTATCTGGTGCTTTACAACTCGCCTTAGAAAACATTGTTAAGCATAACCAGCTTAGTAAAACTTACCCTTTGAGTATTTATATTAGTAATAATGAAAGCAGTCTAGTGATTGTTAATAGTTATAAACCCAAATATGTTACAACACATCCTAACAGCCTAAATCTAGGTTTACGAAATCTAAACGAACGCTGTAAGCTTTTAATTAAAAGAGAAATTAGCATTGAAAAATCAAATGAAACTTTTTCCCTAAGCTTACCCTTAGTACAGACTAAAGCTATTCAAGCGCAGGAGCTTAAATGAGAATCGTCATTATAGAAGATGAGCTGCTCGCAGCGAGTAAATTGAGTGGTTATATACATATACAGTGGCCTGATGCACAGATAATAGCCACATTAACGAGTATTGATGAAGTTGTTCACTTTTTTGGTAAAGCACAAACATTAGATTTATTGTTTAGTGATATAGAGCTTAATGATGGCCAAGTTTTTACTGCACTTGAGCAGATAGATCTTCCTTGCCCGGTTATTTTTACAACATCTTACAATGACTTTTGGATGGATGCCTTCCAGCATCAAGGGATTGAATATTTGTTAAAACCATTTTCATTTAAGCGTTTTAGTCAGGCTGTAGCTAATTACCATGCGCTTTTTAACCACCCCAAAAGCCTTCCACAGATCCATTTTAAACAACGATTTATCATTAAACAAAATGGAATAAATGAAATGCTCAATGTGGTCGATATAAGCTGCTTTCGCGCTGCAAACGGTACGATTTTAGCTGGCGATCATCAAAATCAGTATCACATATTATCTGAAACTAATCTTAGCCAAATCGAAACTCAAATAGATCCTAAGTTATTTTTTAGAATTAATCGTTCAGATATCATTAACATCAATAGTTTAGTTAAATTTGAAACTTATAATAAAGAAACTTTGGCACTTTATCTCAAAGGTTATTCTGAAATATTCATAACAAGTAAAACTCGCACAGCAAACTTTCGTAAGTGGCTTGAAATATAATGGTGTCCATTATTTCATCAGTTATTTCTTAGCTTATACAGTCATAAAATTATTTATGAACACATTAGAACAATTTCCCCTAGGATTATTATGAAGTTCATATGCTCTTACGCCATGAATAGCCAGAATTATTTATTGAATTTTCATGCAAAAAAAATCGTGATAAGCTGAAATACTTATCACGATATTAATGACCGATTGAATGAAAATCTAATCACTCATCGGTAAACTTTCACATGTAAAGTACAAATTTAGAATACTTCACCGGTTTCGAAATCGATGTTTTCATCACCGTCGTCAGCGCTTGATGAGCTCGCCCCACCGCTAGCCAGTAACATTGTGCGTAGAGTAGCATCAATTTCTGCGGCAATTGCTGGATTGTCAGTTAAGAATTTACCTGCATTTGCACGACCTTGACCAATCTTTTCGCCCTTGTAGCTGTACCATGCACCCGCTTTATCGACGATTTTGTGAAGCACGCCTAAATCAACGAGTTCACCTGTACGGTTAATCCCTTGGCCATATAAAATTTGGAACTCTGCCTGCTTAAATGGCGCAGCAACTTTATTTTTAACCACTTTTACACGGGTTTCGTTGCCGACAACTTCATCACCGTCTTTTACAGCACCTGTACGGCGAATATCTAAACGCACAGACGCATAAAACTTAAGTGCATTACCACCGGTTGTGGTTTCAGGGTTACCAAACATAACACCGATTTTCATACGGATTTGGTTAATGAAAATAAGTAACGTATTTGACTGCTTAAGGTTACCCGCAAGCTTACGCATTGCTTGGCTCATCATACGTGCTGCTAAGCCCATGTGTGAATCACCAATTTCACCTTCAATTTCAGCTTTAGGCGTTAATGCAGCAACTGAGTCAACAATAATAACGTCAACCGCGCCAGAGCGAGTTAGTGCATCACAAATTTCAAGAGCCTGCTCACCGGTATCGGGTTGAGAACACAATAGGTTATCGATATCAACACCAAGCTTTTTCGCATAAATAGGATCTAATGCGTGCTCTGCATCGATAAACGCACAGGTTTTACCTTGACGTTGAGCAGCTGCAATCACTTCAAGTGTTAGGGTTGTTTTACCTGATGACTCTGGCCCGTAAATTTCAACGATACGGCCCATTGGTAAACCACCAGCCCCTAAAGCAACGTCTAATGAAAGTGAACCGGTAGAGATAGTTTCAACGTCCATTGTGCGATCTTCGCCCAACTTCATAATTGAGCCTTTACCAAATTGCTTTTCAATTTGACCTAAAACGGCGGCAAGTGCTTTCTCTTTATTTGGATCAACCTTCATTGTAAAACCCTCTTAAGGCATTCAATACGTTTAGTAAAATGCGATTTGTATTAAGGTGAAATGCGAATACTCATTTCAATATGTCCACCAGTATACTGTATAGTCATACAGTATCAAGTGCTGATGGTATTTTTTTTTAATTCAAGTTAAATAGGCTTTTTACATCAACATTTTATTTAACCAATATTTTTAATGTGAATTGATTTATACCCTGATGATAAAAATTGTTAAGATTAGCGCCATTAAAGAACCACGTCTCAAGATTGATAGAGTGAAGTGTCCATAATGACTGTAATTGATACCAGCGATTTAGAAAAACATACCCCTATGATGCGTCAATATCTGAGCCTAAAAGCCGCTCATGCTGACATGTTACTCTTTTATCGAATGGGCGATTTTTACGAGTTATTCTATGATGACGCCAAGAAAGCCTCTGAACTATTAGGGATTTCACTCACAGCTCGCGGTAAAAGCGGCGGCGACCCAATCCCAATGGCAGGTATTCCTTACCATGCTGTTGAAGGCTATTTAGCTAAACTGGTGCAAATCGGCCAGTCTGTCGCGATATGTGAACAAATTGGCGATCCTGCCACATCAAAAGGACCGGTTGAACGCCAAGTGGTGCGCATTGTGACCCCAGGCACGTTAACTGATGAGGCACTACTACAAGAAAAACAAGACAACCTGCTTGCGGCGCTCTATCAAGGCAAAAGTGGTTTTGGCTATGCCACACTTGATATTTCATCTGGGCGTTTTGTGATTGCTGAATTGCCGACCCGAGAAGCATTAGAAGCCGAATTACAGCGTACTCATCCAGCAGAATTACTGTATAGCGAAGATTTTACCGACATGCTGTTAATCAACCACATGAAAGGTATTCGCCGACGTCCAGAGTGGGAATTTGATTACGATACCTGTGTTAATTTATTGCTCAACCAGTTTGGCACTAAAGATTTACATGGTTTTGGAATAAGCGACGCACGTTTGGCGCTACAAGCCGCTGGTTGCTTAATGCAGTATGTCAAAGACACCCAAAAAATGGCCTTACCGCACATCAATTCCATTGTGCGCTTCAATCAATCTGAATCAATCATTTTAGATGCAGCGACGCGTCGTAACTTAGAGCTAACCCAAAATTTATCTGGCGGGCGTGATAACACTTTAGCCTGGGTGCTAGACAATACCGCGACCCCAATGGGCAGCCGTATGTTACAACGTTGGATCCACGAACCCCTTCGTGATCGTAACGCCATTCAATTACGCCACGGCGCAGTCAATGAATTAATTGATCACGATCTTTACCATACACTCCATGACCAACTTAAAAGCCTAGGTGATATTGAACGTATTATGGCGCGCCTTGCCCTGCGCAGTGCCAGACCGCGAGATTTTTCACGTTTAAAGCAAGCGTTAGCATTGTTGCCAACAATTCAGCAAACCCTGTGTGGGTGCCAGCAACAGCAATTATCAACTTTAGCGATACAATTAGGCGAGTTTCCTGAGCAACATGACCTGCTCGAACGTGCAATTGTCGATAACCCACCAATGTTAATTCGTGATGGTGGTGTAATTAAACCCGGTTATCACGCTGAGCTAGATGAATGGCGCAAACTAAGTGAAGGTGCTAATGATTACTTGGTTGAACTTGAAGCCAGAGAAAAGCAGCAAACAGGCATTAGCACCTTAAAAGTTGGCTATAACCGAGTACATGGTTATTACATTGAAGTTAGCCGCTTACAAGCAGATAAAGTGCCATTAAGCTACCAACGCCGCCAGACATTAAAAGGCACTGAACGCTATATCACCCCAGAGCTTAAAGAGTACGAAGAAAAAGTGCTTTCAAGCCAAGGTAAAGCGCTAGCACTTGAAAAACAATTATGGGAACAACTGTTTGACTTACTCTTGCCAAAATTGCAAGAACTGCAAGCCTTTGCCACTGCAGCAGCACAGTTAGATGTATTAAGTAATTTTGCCGAGCGCGCTGAAACCCTCAATTACCGATGCCCGCAAATGACGAGTGATATCGGAATTAATATTGATGCTGGCCGACACCCTGTGGTTGAGCAGGTCAGTCAGTCAGCCTTTATTGCTAATCCCGTTAGCTTAACGACACAACGTAAAATGTTAATTGTCACCGGCCCTAATATGGGCGGTAAATCAACTTATATGCGTCAAGTAGCATTGATCACCTTAATGGCTCATATTGGTTGTTTTGTTCCTGCTGATGCCGCTCAAATTGGTGAGATCGACCGTATATTTACTCGAATTGGAGCTTCCGATGACCTTGCCTCTGGTCGTTCAACCTTTATGGTTGAGATGACCGAAACGGCTAACATCTTACACAATGCTACCGCTAATAGTTTGGTATTAATGGATGAAATTGGCCGCGGAACCTCGACCTTTGATGGTTTGTCACTCGCGTGGTCTGCTGCTGAGTATCTTGCTAAACAAGTCAGCGCCTTAACCCTATTTGCAACACATTATTTTGAGTTAACACAGCTGCCAGAGTTATTACCCGCGGTCGTCAACGTGCATTTAGATGCCATCGAACATGACGATACCATCGCATTTATGCATGCAGTCCAAGAAGGCGCTGCAAGCAAAAGCTACGGGTTACAAGTAGCCGCCTTAGCCGGCGTTCCACCTCAGGTTATTAAGGCTGCTAAACATAAATTACACCAATTAGAGAATCGCGATAATGTCGCTTCTGAACAGGCACCCTCACAGGTGAGCATGAATTTACTGGCGCCTATGCCAGAGCCATCACCGGCTATGGATAAACTTGCGCAAATCAATCCAGATGATTTAACCCCTAAACAAGCTCTCGATTTATTGTACGAGTTGAAGCGTTTAGCACGTTAGCGTTTTACCAATCATTAATCCTGATTGGTATTAACACAAAAAAGGACACGAATATGTGTCCTTTTTGATGGCTTAGAGTTACCGCAGTAAAAACTAATCTCTAAATAAGGCTTCGACTGACAAGCCTTGTGCACCGAGCAAATCTTTTAAACGCTTTAATGCTTCAACTTGAATTTGACGAACACGTTCACGAGTTAAACCAATCTCAGCGCCAACGTTTTCAAGAGTTGATGGCTCATAACCTAATAAACCAAAACGTCTAGCCAGTACCTCACGTTGTTTGGTATTAAGCTCATTTAACCAACCTACAATTGAATTTGCGAGATCTTCATTTTGCACTTGATGATCTGGACCAACAGAATCGTCGTCTGCAATCACGTCCAGTAATGCTTTTTCATTATCACCACCTAAAGGTGAATCAACTGAAGTAATTCGCTCGTTTAGTTTGAGCATACGGCTAACATCACCGGTTGACACATCAAGTTTTTCAGCAATTTCTTCTGCGGTAGGCTCATGGTCAAGTTTTTGCGCAAGTTGCCTTGCTGTACGCAAATAAACATTTAATTCTTTTACAACATGAATTGGCAGTCGGATAGTGCGAGTTTGATTCATAATGGCACGTTCAATGGTCTGCCTAATCCACCACGTTGCATAAGTCGAAAACCGAAAACCACGTTCTGGATCAAATTTTTCGACAGCTCTGATCAGGCCTAAATTGCCTTCTTCAATAAGATCGAGCAAAGCTAAACCGCGATTGTTGTATCTTCTGGAAATTTTAACGACGAGACGTAAATTACTTTCTATCATGCGGTTACGAGACTGTTCGCAACCTTTGAGGGCTTTACGTGAAAAATAGACTTCTTCTTCAGCGGTAAGCAGAGGAGAAAAACCAATTTCACCTAAATATAATTGAGTGGCATCAAGATTTTTTTGTAAGTCATCTTGGACTTTGTCTTCAATTTCGAGTTGCTGCACCAAGTCGCCATTTTTGGTTGCAACCTCTTGTGGTTGTTTAGCTACATCGACAAGTTGTTCTGCAATAGCAGTACTTTTTTTGCTGTTCATAGTTGCTCTCCCAAACCGTAAGTTGTGATATGTAATCTACTACACTGCTTATCCTCCTTTATTTATGTTGCTAAACAATTACTGTTTAGGTAGATATCGTAATGGGTTAACTGACTTACCGTGATAACGCACCTCAAAGTGAAGCATCACTTGGTTTGTCCCTGTACTGCCCATTTTTGCAACTGTTTGCCCAGCACTAACATATTGCTTTTCTTTAACCGTGATTGTATCTGCATGAGCATAAGCACTTAAAAAATCATCATTATGTTTGATAATCACTAAGTTGCCATATCCTCGAAGCGCATTGCCTGCATATACAACTCTACCATCTGCGGCGGCTTTAATAACATCACCGCGATTACCAGCAATCTTAATCCCCTGATTGCCTTGTTCTGAAGCTGAAAAATACCCGATTATTCGGCCTCTAACTGGCCAGTGCCATTGCTGAACTTGTTGAGGCAAGTTTGCGACAGGACTGCTTGCATTTTGGTTAACATTTTGTTGGGTAGTTGTTACAGAATACGCAGGCTTTACATTGTGATCAAGATCTTTTTGCGTTCTGTCTGATACGACCACTGGCTGCGGCTTTTTCACTTCCGCTGCGTTGATTGTTTCCAAATGAGAACGATTAGAGACAGATGAATAAGGCTGAGTAACTGCCTGGGTTTGCACACTAGAAACAGAAGATTGCGATGGATTAACCGCCGCAACAACTGAGCGTTGCGAACTTGCTAAATTAAGGATTTGACCTGGATAAATCGTATAAGGTGCCTGCAGGTTATTTTCTCTGGCAAGCTCAAGAAAATGTCGCCCAGCCCCCCAAGCGATAGAGTAAAGAGTGTCACCTTTTTTAACTTTGTACTGATGAGCCTTAAGTGAACCTTTGTGATATCGAGGGCCGTGATTTTTTGATGATAAACTTTCAACCGGCGCGGGACGTTCAGCTTGAAAGCTACACCCTGTCAGCATAATTGCTAAGACCAAACCATTTGGCCAACCGGTATTCATCAAACAATGTCCTTAAGGAAAATACATGGGTACTATGCAAACAAACACTATTCTACACGATAAAATATCGTGCGCAGACTAACATGAAGCAGAAGTCATCTTTTTATGCTAATTCACCATTCACTAACGGCACAAATTTAACTGCTTCTATTATTTCTGATTGGAACTGAGTTCCAATACGGGTAATTTTAAGCAGTTGCTGGGTGTCTTCGCCAACGGGAATAATTAACACCCCATGATCAGCCAGTTGCTCAAGTAAAGCTTGCGGAACCGTCGCGGCTGCAGCGGTAACCATAATACCGTCAAATGGCCCACGATTAGACCACCCTTGCCAGCCATCGCCATACTTAAATGAAACATTGTGTAAATCGAGTCGTTTAAGTCTTTGCCTAGCTTGAATTTGCAAAGCTTTAATACGTTCTATGGTATATAACTGTGGAATGATTGAGGCCAAAACCGCAGCCTGATAACCAGAACCAGTACCAATTTCGAGCACTTTTTGCGGATTGTGCTGCAATAACAGTTCAGTCATGCGTGCAACGATATAAGGTTGTGAAATCGTTTGGCCCTGACCAATCGGCAGTGCTGTGTTTTCATATGCTTTGTGCGCTAAAGCATCATCAAGAAATAACTCTCGCGGAGTATTAGCAACGGCATGTAAAACTGACGGATGGCGGATCCCTGCGTCAGACAGCTTTTTTGCTAAATTCATTGCTGATGTTAATGCGACCCTAGTCATATTTTTGTTATCCACTCAGCTAATCCGTTAAGTTGATTATATGCAGTTAAATCAACAGTTAACGGTGTTATCGACACGTATCCCTGCGAAACCGCACCAAAATCAGTACCTTCACCAGCATCTTGTTCACGACCAACAGGACCCAACCAATAAATATCTCTTCCGGCAGGGTCTTGAGTTTTTATCATGTCTTCAGCTTTATGTCTTGCCCCTAAACGTGTGACTTTAATCCCTTTAATTTGCTCAACAGGCAAGTCTGGCACATTCACGTTTAAAATTTGATCGCGATTGATTGGATGCGCTAATAACCCTCTTACAATTTTTGCTGCATAAATCGCAGCGGTATCATAATGAGTTAACGACTTGCCCACTAACGAAATAGCGATTGCGGGTAATCCTAAGAATCGCCCTTCCATCGCCGCAGCGACCGTACCAGAATAGAGGGTATCATCGCCCATATTGGCGCCTGCATTAATCCCAGAAACCACCATATCAGGTTCTTGTTGGCACAACTGCCTAATGGCTAAATGAACACAATCTGTGGGCGTGCCATTGACCGAAACATAACCACCCCCTAAGTTATTAATTCTTAATGGATTAGTCAAGGTTAATGAATTGCTTGCGCCTGAGCAATTCCGATCTGGCGCTACGGTCAATACCTGCGCGAACTGACTCAATGCCTGGGTTAATGCAATAATCCCTGGGGCACTTACACCGTCATCATTGCTGACTAAAATATTGATCATTGTTTACGACTCTTTACTCGGTACAGCATTTTCTTGTAATAAACGCTGTGCTTGTTGTTCTGCAACCATGAGCTGTCTTTGTTGTTCTTGGACATCCTGATAATCGGCAAGTTCACGCAGTACCGAAGTCGCATAACTGCCTGCTGGTAACATAAACTCAAGGGTTAATATATCGCTATCAAATTGCCACTTCATCCCTTGTGGTTCGACTAATAAAGGCCGTCTCTCTTGAGTTAACCCTGCGTTTTCAAGGGCCAGTAAATCATCGCTAACATTTTTGAGCGCTGCCATTTCAAGAGCCAATGCATCATCTTTCGCTAATGTGTTTCCTCGTCCCCACAAAGGAGCAGAAAGTTGAATGTCTTTTTCGGCTAAACGCTTATTAAGCACCTCGTCCCAGGCATCAACAGTAAAGTAACTTTTACTGCCAGCTAACATGACGCAATCGCCGGTCAATGTGTTAATTTGTTTTGTTGCTAAGCGATGTGACACCGCTAAATTAAAAATGTTCGATCTCACCGCTGATAAATACATACTGCGTTTGTTGCGATCTTTTATATTACGGCCGCCACTTAACATCTGGCGTCCCATAACTAGGTTTTTTCCATCATGACCAAAACGTTGCTCGCCAAAATAATTAGGCACGCCAGTTGCTGCAATATGTTGCAAGCGAGATTCAATATCTGCTTCATCGGTAATATTGCGTAACGTGAGGACAAAACGATTACCCAGTAGCGCACCAACACGTAACTTTTTACTGTGGCGACTGCTTGATAAAATAGTCAGTTTATCGCTGTTAAGCTGCGTCCATTCTGGGGTTTCTTTACCAGGAATACGGATACCAAACCACTGCTCAGTAACGGCATTTTTATCTTTTTGCCCAGCATAGGTCACTTCTTTAGGATGAACCTTGGCAAATTTAGCCAGCATTTCTGCAACATAAACTGTATTCAATCCATTTTTTTGAATATGCACCATGTGGTGCTCACCCTCACCCGTAGGGGTAAATGGCAAAATTTCTTTAACGATAAAGTCACTATTGTGAGTACGTAAATCAGCTTTGCTTTGCGGTTTACCCAACAGGTAATGTAATTCATTCATCTGGTAAACATTCTCTATATTATTAACGCGATTGACTAACCATCAGCACCACGGCCTCAACCGCAATCCCTTCTTTACGCCCGGTAAAGCCCAGTTTTTCAGTGGTGGTCGCTTTGACATTGATGTTGTCGAGCTCGGTTTGTAAATCGTCACTTAAACATTGACGTATTGCCTCAATATGCGGTGCCATTTTAGGCGCTTGGGCAATGACGGTGACATCAAGATTACCTATTACAAACTGTTTTTGATTGGCAAGACGATAACAATGCTTAAGTAATTCACGGCTATCAGCACCTGCAAAATTAGCATCAGTATCCGGAAAGTGCTTACCAATGTCACCCAGTGCCATGGCTCCCAGAATAGCATCACTCACCGCATGCAATATCACATCACCGTCTGAATGGGCAATTAAACCGGTATCATAAGGCACAACGACGCCACCTAAAATAAGCGGCTTATCTCCGCCAAATTTATGTACATCAAAACCATGCCCAATTCGTATATTCATATTATTCCTTGTGATGAGGTTACCATTACCATGTGTTGATTATGTTTGGGCCATAAATAAAGCCGCAAGGTGTAAATCATCTGGGTGAGTCACTTTAATATTATCGGCACGACCACTCACAAGCCCGGGCATCACCCCAGCCCATTCCATCGCACTGGCTTCATCTGTAATCAAAACATTAGCAGCCAGAGCATTAGATAAATTGTCATGTAACGTTTTTATTGGAAAAAATTGTGGCGTTAACGCATGCCATAATAAGGCACGATCGACGGTACTTGTAATCAGGCCATTGACATCACTGCGCTTCATCGTATCACGCACAGGTGCGGCTAAAATGGCACCTTGGGGGTATTGCGTAATTGAGCCTATCAATTTATTAATGTCCTCATGGCGCAAGCAAGGCCTAGCGGCATCATGTACTAACGCCCAAGCCTGAGGATGAATTGATAACGCATAATCCAATGCCGCAAGTACAGAGTCAGCCCGCTCACCACCGCCCATCACCTGACTAAGCTTTGGGTGTGTCGCTTGAGGCAAGGCATTAAAGTGTTTATCTTGCGGGTGCAAAGCAACAATCACATGTGCAATATCATCGTGAGATAACAGCACATCAAGTGTGTGCGCCAAAATACTCTGTTGACCGATCTGTAAATATTGCTTTGGTTTATCAGCCCCCATACGACTGCCTATACCTGCAGCCGGAACAATGGCAATAATTGATTGAGGATTATTTTGCATAGTAAACCAGTATTAAAATGATGATCGCCATTTTACGTGCATACGTTTTACACGAAAAACTATGGGTTAAACGGCTGCTCACGGGAGTCAGTGCCAATCACACGGTAAAATGTTTCACCTTCTTTGACCATGCCAAGCTCGTTTCGGGCACGCTCTTCAATGGCTTCGGTGCCACTTTTTAAATCGATAATTTCTTCTTTAAGGATCTGATTACGCGCCACAAGCTTTTCGTTACTTTGTTGCTGCGCATCAATCTGGGTCTGCAGCACAAAATACTCTGATAAATTGTTATCCCCTAGCCAGAGCCGATATTGCAAAATAGCCAGTAATCCAATCATGAGTAATATTAATCGTTTCATAATATTAAGTTACGTTGTGTTAACCCTTAGAATGTATACTGGATATAGTACAACAAAAAAGGCCACCGAGTGGTGGCCTTTTTTAAGCTAAAGCAAAAATTATGCTTGGCCTTTCACTTCTTTTAATCCATTAAATGGTGCTTTTTCACCTAATGCTTCTTCAATACGAAGTAATTGGTTATATTTAGCAACACGGTCACTACGGCTTAACGAACCCGTTTTAATTTGACCCGCAGCAGTACCTACCGCTAAATCAGCAATAGTTGAATCTTCAGTTTCACCACTACGGTGTGAGATCACTGCCGTAAAGCCAGCATCTTTAGCCATTTTAATTGCAGCCAAGGTTTCGGTTAATGAACCAATTTGGTTGAATTTAATCAGGATAGAGTTGGCAATACCGTTGTCGATACCACGCTTAAGGATTTTAGTGTTGGTTACAAATAAATCGTCACCCACTAACTGAATTTTGTCACCTAAAAGTTTAGTTTGATGTGCAAAACCATCCCAATCTGATTCATCTAAACCATCTTCTATTGATACGATTGGATACTGGTTAACAAGATCTTCTAGGAAATAGTTAAACTCTTCTGAAGTAAACTGCTTACCTTCACCTTTAAGATCGTAAATGCCTTCTTCTTTGTTGTAAAACTCAGAAGCTGCGCAGTCTAGTGCAAGCGTAATATCTTTGCCTAATTCGTAACCCGCATTTGAAACTGCCACTTTAATAGCAGCTAACGCAGCAGCATTAGACTCAAGGTTTGGCGCAAAACCACCTTCGTCACCGACAGAAGTTGAATGACCTTGTGATTTTAATACTTTAGCCAGGCTGTGGAATACTTCTGCACCCATACGTAGAGCTTCACGGAAGTTTTTTGCACCAACTGGTTGAATCATAAACTCTTGAATATCAACGCTATTGTCAGCATGTTCGCCACCATTGATGATATTCATCATTGGAAGAGGCATAGAATACACACCAGGAGTGCCATTAAGATCAGCAATGTGAGCATATAATGGAACGTGCTTAGCGGCAGCAGCAGCTTTAGCAGCAGCAAGCGATACTGCAAGAATGGCATTAGCACCAAATTTGGCTTTATTTTCTGTGCCATCTAAATCGATCATAATTTGGTCAAGCTCTGCTTGCGCTAGCGCATCTTTACCTTTAAGAGCCTCGGCGATTGGACCATTGATAGCAGCAACAGCCTTAAGTACACCTTTACCTAAGTAACGTGCTTTATCGCCGTCACGGAGTTCTAATGCTTCACGACTACCGGTAGATGCACCAGATGGGGCTGCAGCCATACCCATATAACCGCCTTCTAAATGCACTTCTGCTTCTACGGTTGGGTTGCCACGCGAATCCATAATCTCGCGACCAATCACTTTAATAATGTTAGCCATAATATCCTCGTACTGTGTCAGTAAATTAAAAAAATTAATAAAAGTTAAAAGCCAATAACAATAAACCACTCACTTAGTATCGATATTGCCGATTTATTGGTATGTAACTTTCAGTTTAGTAATTTTATTCTATATAGGGCTTAGGATAAATCGAATCGTTCTTGGCTTCAACTTAGTTTTAACCGCTGTGGGGTATTCATAATACGATTATTTGATCTTACGCAGGTATCTTAAACAAAAAAGCCGCTAATGCAGAAACATTAGCGGCTAACGTTAATTAGCTTAAATCACGTTTTTGATACGCTGCTGAAGCGGCAATAAACCCTTCAAACAATGGGTGTCCATCACGTGGCGTTGAAGTAAACTCTGGGTGAAATTGCCCTGCCACAAACCAAGGATGGTTAGGTAGTTCAATCATTTCAATCAGTTTACGATCAGATGATAAGCCACTAAACACTAAACCTGCTTTTTCAAGACGCTCAATGTAGTTGTTATTGACTTCATAACGGTGACGATGACGTTCAACACAAGTTGTTGAGTTATAGGCCATTGCCGCTTTAGAGCCTTCTTTTAAATGACATAGCTGAGCACCTAAACGCATAGTGCCACCTAAGTCAGATGACTCATGGCGTTTCTCTACATCACCATCTTCGTTAATCCATTCAGTAATCAGTCCGACAACTGGATGAGGTGATTGTGGATTAAACTCTGTTGAGTGCGCACCTTCTAAACCTGCGACATGACGCGCAAACTCAATTAACGCAACCTGCATACCTAAACAGATACCAAAATAAGGGAGGTTGTTTTCACGAGCAAATTTAGCTGCAAAAATTTTCCCCTCTACGCCGCGCTCACCAAAGCCGCCAGGAACTAAAATACCGTCTAAACCTTGTAACACTTCTTCGCCTTTGGCTTCAACGGTTTGTGAATCAATGTACTTAATATTCACTGTCACGCGATTTTTTAAACCCGCATGTTTTAAGGCTTCATTCACTGACTTATAGGCATCTGGTAATTCAATATATTTACCTACCATACCAATGGTCACTTCTCCATTTGGATTGGCTTCTTGGTAAATCACATTTTCCCATTCAGACAAATCGGCTTCGTTACAGTCTAAATGGAAACGTTTAATCACAAGGTCGTCTAAACCTTGTGAACGTAATAACGCAGGTATTTTATAAATGCTGTCAACGTCTTTTAAAGAAATAACGGCACGTTCTTCTACGTTACAAAATAACGAGATTTTAGCTTTTTCATTGGCAGGGATGGCACGGTCACCACGACAAACCAATACATCTGGCGCAATACCAATAGAACGTAACTCTTTAACCGAATGCTGTGTCGGTTTAGTTTTGATTTCGCCCGCAGCCCCAAGGAAAGGAACTAAGGTTAAATGCATAAATAAAGTGCGGTCACGTCCTAGTTCAGCACCTAATTGACGGATAGACTCAAGGAAAGGTAATGATTCAATATCACCTACAGTGCCGCCAATCTCGACGATTGCAACATCATGCCCTTCACCACCTTCAATGACTTTTTCTTTGATGGCTGTCGTGATGTGCGGAATCACCTGAATGGTTGCGCCTAAGTAATCGCCACGACGCTCTTTACGAAGCACTTCTTCGTAAATACGGCCTGTGGTAAAGTTATTACGACGGTTCATTTTTGTACGAATGAAACGCTCATAATGACCTAAGTCAAGATCAGTTTCAGCGCCATCTTCAGTCACAAATACTTCACCGTGCTGAGTTGGGCTCATGGTTCCTGGATCGACGTTAATGTATGGGTCCAGTTTCATAATGGTTACATTGAGGCCACGCGCCTCTAAAATTGCTGCTAGCGAAGCTGCTGCAATGCCTTTACCTAGTGATGAAACAACGCCACCAGTAACGAAGATATACCTTGTAGTCATGCTGAACCTGAGAAAATGTGTTGGAAAAAAACGTGCTTGTAAGAAAGCACTAGGACGGGGCGATATTATAACAAAGCCGCCTCGATTCGACAAACTTAAACGCGCGATATTTAGCTTAATTTGCCTTTTCTTGCAGCTTGACTTGATCCCAATAGCCGTCTAATTCAGTTAATGTATGCTGCTCTATGGTTTTACCACTGCCGGCTACATATTGCTCAACGCCTCTAAAACGTCGCTCAAACTTAGTATTTGCCTGACGTAAAGCTTGCTCAGGATCGACCTTTAAATGGCGTGCTAAATTTACCACGGCAAATAATAAGTCGCCCATTTCATCTTGTACTTTGTCTTTAGAATAATCGGCATCATTGGGTTGTTTATTCACTTCAACTAATACTTCATCAATCTCTTCATGTATTTTAGCTACTACGGGGTCAAGCTCTGCCCAATCAAAGCCAACTTTGGCTACTCTATGCTGGATTTTTCGGGCACGCGACAACGCTGGTAACGCTGCGGGTATATCATCAAGTGCTGAATGTAACTGTTTTTGCTGGCGTTCATTGGCTTTTAGTTTGTCCCAGGCTTGGCTTAATTCTTGAGTATTAGAAATGGCTGTTTGACTCTCGCCTTGAACAAACACATGTGGATGACGTCGGGTTAATTTATCGCTAATACGTTCAACAACTGTGGCAAAATCGAACAGACCTTGTTCTTGACCCAATTGACAATAAAACACCACCTGAAACAATAAGTCACCTAACTCATCGGGTAACTCTTGCCAAGCTTTTCGCTCTATGGTGTCGACCACTTCGTAGGCTTCTTCTAGGGTAAAAGGCACTATGGTGGCAAAGTTTTGAGCACGATCCCACGGACAACCGGTTTGCGGATCGCGTAATTGCTTCATAATGTCTAATAGCGATTGAATATTTGCCACCTTAATTATCCCCTAAATTGAACACTGTTAATTAAAAAGGCACCCAGATTAAGGTGCCTTTGTGCCGAGTCTTTTGCTTAATCTTAGGCTTTTAAAGTCGACGAGACTCAATGACACCGTCAACTTGCGATAGTTTCGCAATAATGCGCGATAACCCATCTAGGTTATATAGCTCAAGTTCAAGCTCCACGGTTGCCGTTTGCGTTTTAACATCCGATGATGAACTCATGGCCATGACATTGGATTTTTCAGCAGCAAGCACCGTTGTTAAGTCACGCAATAATCCACTGCGGTCATGAGACAATACTCGTACTCGAATACGATAACCACCAGAGTAGTTTTCGCCCCAAATAACATCAACACTGCGCTCAGGATGAGCGCGCATTAACTCTTTAACTTGCTCACAGTCGCTACGATGTACCGAAATGCCCCGGCCCATGGTGATATAACCAAAAATTTCATCACCCGGAACAGGCTGACAACAACGCGCAATATGGCTCATTAAATTGCCAACACCGTTGACTTCAACCTGGCCTTTGCCCGTTTTTTTAGGCTTATGCGAGGCTTTTTTAAGAATATCTTCAACTAAATCTTCGTCAGTGTCTTCAACCTTACGCACTTTGGTTTCGGTATAATTGACAACTTGATTTAACCGTAAATCACCGCCACCAATGGCCGCTAACATATCGTCCATGGAGTTAAGATTAAATCGCTCAACTGCCACAACGGCATCTTTAATCTTTAAACCAACGCGAGATAACTCAGACTCGAGCATCTCTTTACCCGCCGCAATGTTTTTGTCGCGGTCTTGCTGTTTAAACCAATGTTGGATTTTAGAGCGAGAACGCGACGACTTGATGTAACCTAAGTTAGGATTGAGCCAGTCACGTTTCGGGTTTGGCGTTTTAGAGGTAATAATTTCAATGCGCTCACCGGTTTCTACTTGGTAAGTAAATGGCACAATACGGCCATCGACTTTAGCACCAATACATTTATGCCCAACCTGTGAGTGAATATAATAAGCAAAATCAAGTACTGTTGAGCCTAAAGGTAAATCGACCACCTCTCCATTGGGCGTAAATACATACACCCGATCCTCAAACACTTGGCTTCGGACCTCATCAACCAAGTTACCGCTTTCGGCCACATCTTCTTGCCACTGTAAAATTTTACGTAGCCAGTTAATTTTTTCTTCGTAGCCGGTTTGTTTAGTATTACCGCCGCCTTCTTTATACTTCCAATGCGCTGCGACACCTAGCTCAGAGTCTTGATGCATGGCTTCTGTGCGAATTTGTATTTCGACGGTTTTGCCTTCAGGGCCTACAACCACAGTGTGGATCGATTGATAGCCATTGGGTTTTGGATTAGCCACATAATCGTCAAACTCACGCGGAATATGGTGCCAAAGATCATGCACCACACCTAAGGCGCCATAACAATCTTGCAATCGTTCGGTCACGATACGTACAGCTCTAACGTCAAATAGCTCATCAAACTTAAGATCTTTGCCCTTCATTTTGCGCCAAATACTGTAAATATGTTTTGGTCGACCATACACTTTGGCGCGGATCTGATCCTTGTCTAAACGCTCTTGTAGCTGGGTAACGAACTTATCGATAAACACTTCGCGATCGACACGTTTACCATCAAGCTGCTTAGCAATGTCTTTGTATACTGTTGGATGTAAGTAGCGAAACGAAATATCTTCAAGTTCCCACTTAAGTTGACCAATACCTAAACGATTCGCAAGTGGGGCATAAATATCGGCAATTTCACGCGCTAACAGTACGCGAGTTTCTTCGTCGGCATTTTTAACCGCACGCAATAAGCACACGCGTTCGGCCAGTTTAATTACAACCGCGCGCACATCTTCAACCATCGCCAACAACATTTTACGAATATTGTCTATTTGCGGCTCAGCATCACGGGAGTTTTCGCTAACTTTAAGTGCACCAATGGCATTCATGGTCACAACACTCGCCACCAGTCTTGCTAAACTATCGCCATACTGCTCTGCTAACTGCTCTTCAGTTAGTACGCCCGCCTCAAACATTAAAAACAGCACGGCAGCTTGTAAGGTTTCAATGTCCATGTTTAGCGGCGCTAAAATTTCGATCATTTCACGAGCGCGCGCAAGCAATTCAGTGTGAGCCAGCTTATTTTTGACCGGTAAGGCCTCCACTTGCTGGATCAACACGAGTAACGTCTGAGCATCGTCTTTATCGTCAATATAACGAGCGACCCACTCATCCAATTGGAATGTTTGCGTATTAAAATGTGCTTCGCGAACAGAAACCATGAACCCTTCCTTAGCCGCATGACCGACTTTTACACCTTTATCTTTGAGATGAAGACAATAATAAGGCGTTAATTACCACTAAACACACTATCTTGAAGCCCTAGACTATTTTGTCAATTCAAACGTGTTTAGTTGAACAAATTTATAGCATACCAATTGATATAACTAAAAAAATTCAACTTATTTGGCTAATTCAAATAATACCATGGCCTCGATATGATGTGTCTGCGGAAACATATCAACTAAGCCCACTTGTGCAATACGGTAGCCGTTGTCTAATAATACACTACTGTCACGGGCTAAACTGGCCGGATTACAGGATACATAAACCACTTTTTTGGGTTGCATTTTATGTAGCCATTGTAAACTTTCGTAGGCACCGGCCCTGGCGGGATCAAGTAATAGCTTATCTATTTTACCCAGCCAGGCCTGGTCTGATAAATCGGCACTTAAATCTGCATGGTAAAAAGTCACATTACTCAACTGATTGTCACAAGCATTCTGCCTAGCTTGCTCCACCATATCTGGCACCCCCTCAACCCCAATGACATCAGCGGCTTTTTTTGCTAACGGTAAACTGAAATTGCCGACACCACAAAATAAATCGAGAATTCGCTCACCAGGTTGTGGACTGAGCCAATCAATGGCTTGGTCTACCATAGCTTGGTTCATTTCACCATTAACTTGTACAAAATTACCTGGAGAAAAATAGCAATTAACCGTGTTATTTGCCAAGGGATAAAAAGGTAAAAGGGCTGCGTCCTTATCGGAGCTTAAAGGAGAATAAAGCTGAGTTAACTCACCAGCATCATCTTGCAGTAACAAAGTAAGCTGATGCTTTTGCGCAAAACCACTTAACCATTTCACATCAGAATTGGGTAAACTTTTAGTCACCCTCAATACGACAAAGTGGCCATTTTCGGCTTGAGTAAGTTCAACATGGCCCAAACTCGCTTTGGCTTTTAATTGATTCAAATTAGCCGCTAATGGTGTAATTAACTCAGACAATGACGTTGCTAAAACCGGACATTGGTTAATTTCAACAATATTACTGCTGTTCGCGGCACGAAACCCTAGCTGTAAACGCTGGGTTCGCTTGTCAAGTAGAGTAGCCAATCGCGCTCTTCGTCGATAATGCCAGCCCTCGCCCACAAGAGGCTTAGCCATTTTGTCAGCGCCAATCTTTTCTGAACTCGATAACTTCGACATTAAATCAACAAGTGCCGTTTGTTTGTATTCTCGCTGCGCTTGAGTGTCCATATGTTGTAAATCACAACCACCACATTGACTGTAATGCGGGCATGTCGGCAAGACCCGACTTTTTACAGGGCTTGCGATATGAATTAACTTAGCCTTAGCGTAGCTTTTCTTTTGCTCAATCAATTGCACCGTTGCTCGCTCCCCAGGAAGCGCACCAGCAATGAACACGATTTTCCCTTGGTGCTGAGCAATACCGGCACCTAGGTGATCTAACTGGGTAACATCTAATGTTAGTTTGGCTGATAATTGTTTAGATTTGTTCGGTTTTTCTTTGAAAAATTGTGCCATTTCGGCCTCAAGTGTCGAATAAAAAACTAGTCAAGAGTGCGCTGTTTCTGGCAGTCTAGACGCAATAATAGCGATTTAGCATCAGGAACACACCTAACTGCCATGAAAAGTGCCAACAATATGACCAATTACAGCCTACGATCTTGGGTTCTGGTACTAGCGTTAGCGCCCACTGTTGTTGTGGGTATTCTACTTGGAAGTTATTTCACGATAAACCGCTTTTATGAATTGGAAGAAACCTTACTCTTAAAAGGCAGTAATATTGTTGAGCCTTTAGCCATAGCGAGTGAGTTTGGCATCATTAACCAAGATCGCGAATCGACTAAACGCCTCCTTGCAGCCTCTCAAATTAACAACGCATCATTAATCCATTCAATCGCAGTGTTTGATGCTGAAAACCAATTATTTGTGACATCGCACTATCACAAAGACTTTGAAAGTATGCGCTATAAAAAACCGCTTCCCTCATTGGCTGGTACAGAAAACGAAAGCATTGGCGATGCAATGATTATCAGAGTGCCGATTATATCCCACACAGGGTTAGAATCATCACTCCTTAGCAGTGTTAATCGTGTTGCAAACGATAAAGAGCGTGAAGCTAACACACAATTTGTTGAGCCAATTTACAATAACCAGCAAGAGCAAATTTTAGGCTACATTGCCGTTCTATTAAACAAAGAAAATGCCTTACTTGAGCAACATAGAGCGGCTATAGCGGCATTTATCATTGTATTAATTGGTGTTCAATTTAATTTATTTTTCACGTTTCGTTTAGTTAAACATGTTAATCATCCTATTACCGAAATGGTAAGAGTGGTGGCCAAAATTCGTGAAGGTAAACTTGACACTCGCCTAGAGGGTAATTTAATTGGTGAGCTGGATTTGCTTAAGCGCGGTATTAATGCCATGGCAGGCTCATTGTCAGAATATCACGATGAAATGCAGCAAAACATTGACCAGGCCACATCCGATTTACGCGAGACCTTAGAACAAATTGAAATTCAAAACGTCGAGCTAGACTTAGCCAAAAAGCGCGCATTAGAAGCCAGCCGTATTAAATCTGAGTTTTTAGCCAATATGTCACACGAATTGCGCACTCCGCTTAACGGCGTAATCGGGTTTGCCAAACAACTCTTAAAAACACCATTACACACAAGTCAGCTCGATTACATTAAAACCATTGAGCGCAGCGCCAGTAATTTGCTGGGAATTATTAACGATATTCTGGATTTTTCTAAACTTGAAGCTGGCAAAATGGTACTAGAAAAAATGCCTTTTGCTCTACGTGAAACCCTCGCCGAAACCCTAACGATTATTGCGGGTAGTGCCCGCGAAAAAGGGCTGGAGCTGGTGATTGATATTGATAGTAATGTCCCCGAAAGTGTCAGCGGTGACGCCATGCGAGTCAGCCAAATTATTACCAACTTAGTGGGTAACGCAATTAAATTTACCGACACTGGCAGTGTGGTACTTAAAATCCACTTAATCAGTCAAGATGAAGACAATATCACCCTCAGATGTGAAGTTATCGATACCGGCATTGGTATTGACGAAAGCCAGCAAGAATACTTATTCCAGGCATTTGGACAAGCGGACTCTTCAATTTCACGTCGCTTTGGTGGCACAGGCTTAGGACTGGTGATCACTAAACGCTTAATCAATCAAATGGGCGGCCAAATTGGCTTTACCTCTGCGCCCAATAAAGGGTCTAACTTTTGGTTTATTTTGCCTCTTGGAGTAAGTCAATTTGAAATTGGCGAAGTCTTACCGCTCAATACTTTACAAAACAAATCCGTTTTATTATACGAGCCACGCGAATTGACTCGTGACACCTTGAATCGTCGTTTAGTTGCTTGGCAATTAATCTTAACTCATGTGGCCAACCCGGAAAACTTAACCCCAGCGCTTGGCAGCGACAACAATAAATTCGACTATATTATTATGAGCTGCCACGGATTTGTTGATAATGCAGAGTTTATCAAACTATTGCGTCTTGCCCGTCAACACACAGATTGTTTAGTCTTGTTGCATGATTGCCTCGATCAAGATGTGATTAACAATGTGTTAAAAGCCAATGCCGATGTATTACTCAATACACCAATAAGTGATTTAGCCTTGGCGCGTCATTTAATTTATCCGCCAACACCGGCCACTTTTATTAGCATGCCTGAAATACTCAACGACAAACGACCTGCACTTATCAATGCCTCAGTGCTCGCTGTTGACGACAATATTGCCAATCTCAAGCTTATTGATACGCTCCTAAAAGAATTAGTGGTGAATGTTGTCACGATTAACAATGGTAAAGACGCCATAAAACAAGCCCAAGAGCATACCTTTGATTTGATATTTATGGACATTCAAATGCCTGGCATTGATGGTATTACGGCAACCCAAGATATACGGTCAAAATCGTTAAATCGCCACACCCCCATTATCGCAGTAACCGCCCACGCCATCGCCGAAGAACGCGAAAAAATTCTCGCATGTGGAATGGACGGCTTTTTACCCAAGCCCATTGATGAAGTCTCGCTTAAAAGCGTGATTAATCGCTGGGTAACTAAGCCCAAATTTACACATTTCGATAATCAAATATTAAATTGGGATTTATGCCTAACTCAAGCAAATCAAAAACCCGATCTGGCGTTAGATATGCTAAAAATGTTGGTAAGCTCACTGCCTGAAACCGTAGAAGCCATCAACAATGCCCTTACAGAACATCACAGCAGCAACTTATTACAAGCCGTACATAAACTTCATGGCGCCACATGCCACTGCGGCGTACCAACCACCCAAAAGCTTTGCCAGGCCATTGAGTCGGGGCTAAAACACAACATTGACATCGATGATCTCGAACCAGAAATACTTGAGTTACTTGATGAGCTAACTAAGGTAGAATCAGCGGCAAATCAAGTGATAAATCAGCTATCAGTGGATACACATCATGACCAGTAAACCCGGTTTTTTTAGACGACTTAAGGCATTATCTTTGCCGCAAAAACAACTTTTCGCACTTGCGTTATGCCAACGAATGCTACCCAATTACAAACTGTTCTCTGAAGTGTGCGAGTTTGGAGAGCCCCAAGTACTCAGCACCGCATTAGAGTTATTATGGCAAAGCCAGTACGATAAAAAGCTTAAATATAACATTGACGTACATTTACAGCGTCTTGACGAAAACACCCCAGATCCTAGCGACTTTGAAGCTTATGGCGCCTACCCGGCAATGGATGCTGCGGTTGCAATTGCCACACTAATGAGCGCAATAGACAGCAAAATTGAAGAAGACATCACCAATATCAGTAAATTATCATCAAGCACTGTGGCCAATTACATTGAGGCCATTAGCGATGAAACCCTAATGGATGAAGAGTTAGACGATTTTGTTTTTTCTCACCCAGTGATGGAAGAAGAAAAAGAACTCCAAGGTATGCTACTTGATATCATCGAAGCCAATCCAGACATCACGATTGAACTTGTTAAAGGCTTACGTAAAGATATTATCGATGCCGGCGTGTCCAACATTGGGATTAGTGAGTAATCCTCCCTAGGGTCTGTTGATCTTTGCTGGTTGAATTTTGTTCGAGTTAAAAACGTTTTTAGCCGAACCCTGTGGGCAGCGTTTGTTGGTCATTTTTACTGCGTTATCGACTGTTCATGTTGAATAACGACACCTTAAAGCCTCTGCCGTGCAGTGGTATATGTGAGTAATGGCCAACTATTCACGTTAAAAATAACCGTAAAAGATCAACAGGCCCTAACTAAAAGCCTTGATATCCTGAGGCTTTATTGGATTGTTATCATGAGAAAAATTTTCTACCAAGGCTTTACCTTTACCAACCCAAACGGCAAAACCGACAACTGGACACTTGTGATAGGTAATCAAGTTAGAGTCGGCTCGTTGTTTGAGTTAAGGCGTCAAGTGCATTTTTTCACCGAACTGGGAATTTTACCGCCGCCCAAAAACACTAAATAAGCATATCAAATCCAGTGACCATTACACTGCCCTAAACAATCGCAACAGATGATGTATTAAAAATAACACCTTCCGCCTAAGTCTAATTGCATCAATACAAGTAAAAGCAGTAAAGTGATATCATTATCATTTTGCTAAGGAATTGCGAGGGATGTCGAGTATTCTTACCCCGCTAATCGCTGTTTGTGCCATTATGCTGCTTGGCAGTATCGTTCAAAAGTTGAGAGTATTACCCACCGACACTGATGTCATTTTAAATCAGTTTGTTTATTACGTCGCATTTCCAGCTATTTTACTCATTGTTCTGGCAGAGACTCGGATTGAAGATATCGCTCAGTGGGGCTTTATTGCTGGGTATAGCTTGGCCATGGTAATAACTTACAGTCTCGTGGTGGTATTGTCTTTGTGGCAAGCACCAAAAAAACAAGCCGTTGCTGCTATGCGGGCACTCAATGCCACATTTGGCAATACTGCATTTATTGGTATTCCACTGATGAGCATCATTTTTCCGGACAATAAAATGGCATTAGTTGCAGCCGCCATTGCCAGTTTATTATCTGTTATTATGTTTGCCTTCGCACTGGTCTCGATTGAGCTTGCTAGCCGCAGCCAAAGCACCTCTGAACCAGCAGTTTTAATCATGGCTACGGCGTTAGGAAAAAACCCAATAGTGGTCGGTAGCGCTATTGGTATCACGCTGTCAGCCTGTCAAATCAGCCTGCCAAGCAGCATATCACTGATGCTACATCAACTAGGCAACACCTCAAGCCCGTGCGCCCTATTTGCCATAGGTATGGTCTTAGTGAAAGCATTACGACAACAAACCGGTAGCAAATTATTTACCGCAGGCCTCATTGCCGAACTCAATGCCATCAATTTTCTTAAGCTTGTGATCCAACCGGTAATTGCCTTTGGTTTATTAAGCTTATTTGGCGTTGAACAGCAATGGTTAGTAATGGGAGTATTATTGGCATCACTTCCCACGGCAGCAAGTGTTTACTTACTTGCAGAGCGCTACCAGACTCATACAACGGTGAGTGCGCAAGCAATACTTTATGGCACCTTAATGACATTCATCAGTTTACCGATAATCGAATCCTTATTAGCTAACTATGGTTAACTATCACTCGATACTCGTATAAAAAAAACGCAAAGATAATTTTCAGTCAGGCACTTTACTGTATAAAAAATCAGTATATACTGTTTATCAATACAGTGGTTTGATGGCTTATTGACAGGAACTCATTATGCTTTGCCAACTCAGCATTAACAATTTTGCAATAGTGCGTTTTTTAGAACTCGACTTTAAAGCCGGTATGACAAGTATCACCGGCGAAACCGGTGCAGGTAAATCGATTGCAATCGATGCGCTGGGATTATGTTTAGGTAATCGCAGTGACGCTAATACTGTCAGGCCTGGCGCCACTAAAACTGAAGTCAGTGCTCGCTTCACATTACAAGATGTTCCCTTGGCAAAACGCTGGCTTGAAGACAATGACCTAGATGCTGAAGATGAATGTATTCTTCGCAGAACGATTAATAATGACGGCCGCTCACGTGCTTATATTAACGGTAATCCTGTACCTGTTACCCAATTAAAAGCCATTGGACAATTATTAATTGGCATCCATGGACAACATGCACACCATGCCATGCTCAAAAGCGAACACCAGTTGAGCCTGCTAGACAGCTACGCCAATCATAAATTATTACTCGATAATGTCAGTGCCAGTTATTTACGATGTAAACAAGTTGAAAACGAATTAAAACAACTAGAACAGGCACAGCATGAGCGTATTTCTCGCCAACAATTACTGCAATATCAAGTAGAAGAACTTAATGAGTTCAACCTAGGATTAGATGAGTTTGACGAAATTGAGCAAGAACATAAACGATTAGCAAATGGTACCGATTTAATAGAAAGGTGCCAGGCAGGTTTGTACCTACTGACTGAAAATGAAGACGGTAATATTGAGTCGCTTTTAAATAAAGTCGCTGCCATAGCTGATACGCTACAAGGTTATGATGAGTCACTTGCACCTATCAGTACCATGCTTAATGAAGCCCTTATCCAGGTACAAGAAAGCGCCAGCGAAATTGAAAGCTATTTAAGCCGCTTAGAGCTCGACCCTGAGCATTTCGCCTTTCTTGAAAAACGCTTATCAACGGCAATGCAATTGGCGCGTAAGCACCATGTTAGCCCAGATAAGCTCGCATTACATCATCAGCAATTAGTGGCAGAATTAAACGAACTTGCAGGCGATGAAAGCAAACTTGATGACATTCGATTGCAACTTCAGGCAAGTAAAAATACCTATTTAGCCAATGCACAAAAGCTTAGCCAAAGTCGCAGCCGCTATGCTAAAGAATTAGATAAATTGGTTACCCAATCGATTCATGAACTCAACATGCCTAAAGGTAAATTTAGTATTGAAGTGAACCATGACCCTGACAATATTTCAGTTAATGGTTGTGACACGATTGATTTTTTAGTGACAACTAACCCTGGGCAGCCTTTACAACCCATTTCTAAAGTCGCTTCAGGTGGCGAGTTGTCCAGGATCGGGCTAGGAATTCAAGTGATAACAGCCAAAAAAGTCGCAACTCCAACGCTGATATTTGATGAAGTCGATGTGGGGATTTCAGGCCCGACAGCATCCGTAGTTGGACGCATGCTAAGAAGCCTAGGTGAATCGACTCAGGTGTTATGTGTCACCCATTTGCCACAAGTTGCAGGCAATGGCCATCAGCACATGTTTGTAAATAAGTTTAATAAGGCTGGCAGTACTGAGACCACCATGCAAGCACTCGATAAAGAGCAACGAGTAAACGAACTAGCACGTTTACTTGGTGGTGATGTAATAACAGAAAACACACTGGCAAACGCGAGAGAATTACTGCAATAAATACGGCAATTTATCAAAATCCAACTTGCATGTTACCATTGGGTTTAATGGATTTTATGGATAAATAATCATGATGGCCTTGCTAAAATCAATTGGGGTACTTGCTGCACTAGTATGCTGTTTTTTGCTGTTTACCATTGTTTGTCTAGTGGCAATTAATGCATCTGATAGAACTAAGTCCCCAAATACATTATTAATTGAGAGCTGGTTAAAACAACAGCCAATTGCAACGCACAATAATGGTTTTGAATATACGCTGACGGTGGTTGGCACCCATGGAGACAACACCTCACCTGACCAAGCATCCATGTTTGCACTAGATGATCAAAGCAGGAAACTCACACGCGGTTTTAACGCTGCATGTATCCAAACAGACATGATCACATGTCGTCAATTTCTTCATGATAATGACTCACTCATCACAGCCGTTATCGATGCTTACAAAACCAATATAGCGCAATATACAAAGTTATTAAGTATGCCTTACTGGCAAGAAAGTGATCAATTTCTTGCGCCTGAACATCAAATCCAATGGTCAACGCTTTTTCAACTAAGAGATTTAAGCCTACTGGCGGCCATTAAGGGCGTTAACACCACGGCAAGTAACATTGACGTTGATAGTGTCACTGTATTCTTAAATAAAGACACTCATTTTTGGAATAATGTGTATCACTCATCTCGCTCAATCATGAGCCATAGCATGGCCTTTAACGCACTCAAACAACAACTGCATTTTGCAAGTACTATCGCTGAAGAAGACAAGCGTTTTTTAACACAAATAAGTCTCTGGCAAGTGCCATTTGCAATAACTCAAACTGACTTTGAACGAATATTGTCAGGCGAATGGCTCTTTGGACGTAACATCATGCTGAAAATGGCCATGGATACCCAAATAGCAAGCACGCCTATTTACAAACAATGGTTAGCTAAATTGTTTATTAAGCCCATTGATGATGATAATTTACGAGCTGAGTATTTTGTCAACATGGTTAAAGAGCCGGTCTCGACAGATAAATCGATTAGCCTCATACAGCCCGAATACTGCAATAACGACAATTATTTACAGCAGTTATGGCAATTGCGCTATAACCCATTCGGTAAAATATTGAGCTGCTCTTATTACGAAACCGATATTAAACTGCGCCTCGTCAACATGAATAATGAAATAGAACAGCTGCGCAGCAATTTAATGGTAACTCAATAGCGAAAAACAATATTAAAAAAGAGCATCAGGTGCTCTTTTTTATTATCTAATTTATGGCTATATGACCGCTAAATTAGGTGAAATAATAAACCGCTAACTGCAAACCAATTAATGCAAATATGCCTGCTAAAACATCGTCTATCATAATCCCAAAACCACCATGGACTTTGGCATCAAGCCAACGAATTGGCCATGGTTTGACTATGTCAAAAAAGCGAAATAAAACAAAACCTAACACCAACCACGTAAAGCCGACTGGCGCAGCAATCATGGTTATCATTAAGCCAACCACTTCGTCCCATACAATTGCGCCGTGATCATGTACGCCCATATCTTTAGCCGCTTTACCACAGATATAAAAGCCTGCAAACATGCACAAAATGGTAATAAGCCCATAATGAGTTAGGCTTAATTGCTGCATTAATAGAACAAGGGGAACCGCGGCTAATGTGCCAAAGGTGCCAGGTGCTTTTGCCGCTTTGCCACTGCCAAAGCCTAGGGCTAAAAAGTGAATAGGATTAACTAAAGACAGCTTTTGAACAAACTTATCTTGAGTGAGTAAGTTCATAAAACCTCAACTAAAAATGTTCAAAACTGCGAGATACAGGGACAAAAGGCTTACCGTCATCGATCAATTTGAGTTTATCGCCAGCACAAATCTGCCCGATTTTAACAAACTTAACGCCTGCGTGAATTAGCGCGGTATCAATCGCCCCACGCTGAGACTCTGGCACAGTAAACAGCAACTCGTAATCTTCACCACCCGTTAATGCATAGCTTAATGCATCTTCACGACTGAGATTGGCTTTTAACGAAGCCGACAACGGGATTTGATTCACATCGATAATCGCTCCCACTTTAGAGGCTTTTAGCACATGACGAATATCTGACATTAATCCATCAGATAAGTCGATTGCACTGGTTGCTAACGAGCGTAATGCCTGCCCAGCAAGAACCCGAGGGGTTGGATAATAATGACGATTAATCAAGAATTCTTTGTCTTCAGTTTTAACCGTCTTAGCACCACGCAGTATATCAAGGCCTAGAGCCGAATCACCTAAGGTGCCAGTTACATAAATCCAATCGCCATTTTTGGCACCTGCACGGGTCAATGCCGTCCCTTTAATCACTTGACCGTTAATGGTAATGCTAATACTTCGAGGGCCTCGAGTGGTGTCACCACCAATTAATGCTATTGCGTAATACTCAGCAATTTCAAACAGCCCTTCACTAAAGCTTGCTAACCAGGGCTCATCGACACTTGGAAGTGTCAGCGCTAGGGTAAACCAAGCAGGCTCTGCTCCCATTGCGGCAAGATCAGATAAGTTTACCGCTAATGATTTGTAACCTAATGCATGAGCTGGAATATCAGCTAAAAAGTGGACATTTTCAACGAGCGTGTCACATGAAATGGCAATAGATTTATTGTCCGCAGGGCAAACTAAAGCGCAATCATCACCAATGCTTAGCTCGACATCGCGTCTTTTTTGGCCTTTATTACGAAAGTAATATTCGATGAGTTCAAATTCTTTCACATTCAGTTTGGTACGGTAAACCGACCACCTTAATTTAGAAACAATTAATAGAAATGAAAAACGGTATCCGAAGATACCGTTCTGGTATTACTTATGTTTCACTAACTTATCAAGCAAGCCGTTAACAAATTTGTGGCTGTCCTCGGCACCAAACGCTTTCGCTAATTCAATGCCTTCATTAATGGCCACTTTAAACGGCACATCTTTGCGGAAGGTCAACTCATAAGCTGCCAAGCGCACAATGGCTTTTTCAACTGGCGAAACATCTTCGAAATCACGATCTAAATGCGGCTTTAGCAAATCATCAATCTGTGAGGTTTTAGAAGCCACACCTGATAGTAACTCGCGAAAATAAGCGACATCTACGCCATCAGTGTTCTGTTCAGTTAAAAACTCATGTTCTACGTCAGCAACATTGTTCTTACTTAACTGCCATGAATAAATGGCTTGAACGGCTAAACGGCGGGCCTTACGGCGCTCTGAAGGTTTCATACTTTTCCTACTATTACAGCTGTTGTTCTAGTTGTTGCAGTACATTAACCATTTCAAGTAAACCAAGTGCAGCTTCGCCACCCTTGTTACCTGCTTTAGTACCTGAACGTTCAATAGCTTGTTCAATGGTATCTGTTGTTAATACACCAAATGAAACAGGCAGGTCATATTCTAAAGCAACTTGTGCTAAACCTTTGTTACATTCGCCGGCAACAAAATCAAAATGAGGAGTACCGCCACGGATCACAGCACCAAGTGCGATGATGCCGTCAAATTTGCCACTTGCAGCAACACGTTTTGCCGCGAGCGGTAATTCAACCGCGCCAGGGACACGAACAACAGTAATGTTGTCGTCACTTACCTGACCGAAACGCTTTAATGTGTCTATTGCGCCATCAAGCAGACTTTCAACTAAAAAACTATTGAATCGCGATATTACGATCGCCACTTTGGCATTTTTCGCTTCGATATTACCTTGAACTACGTTCATTCTATCTTACCTAAATTAGCTAAAGCACCCAGCTCGGGGCAAAAAGAAGCGCTATGATATCACAGCCATTAGCCCTGAGCGCTATGCAATTAATGAAATTGTTAAATTTACTATCGGCCAATATTATTCGGCTATATATTCAGTCACTTCTAAACCAAAGCCAGACAATGAATGGTAACGTTTTGGCGAACTTAATAACCGCATACTCGTTACACCAAGGCTTGCCAATATCTGCGACCCCACACCAACACGGCGCGACGTGCCTTGCCACATTGCCGGCGCAGGAGATTGACCATTGTCTTCTGCTTCAAATGCTTTTACTTTTGCCAGTAAATCACTTGTGTGCTCATGACTGCCCAGTAACACTAAAACGCCGCCTTCTGTTGCGATACGCTCCATGGCTTTTTCTAATGGCCAGCTGCGCTTTTGGTCGCGCTCAGAATGTAATAAATCGTTAAAGGTGTTTTGCAGATGCACCCGAACTAAACAATTTGGTGCAACATCACCTTTGACCAATGCATAGTGTAGTTGATTATCAATCGTGTCTCTAAAAGTCACCATGACAAACTCACCAAAACGAGTCGGCAATTTACATTGAGCCTCACGCACAACGGTGGTTTCGTTAGTATTTCGGTATTCAATTAGATCGGCAATTGTGCCAATTTTAATGCCATGTTTTTCGCTGAAAATTTCAAGATCCGGACGACGAGCCATGGTGCCATCTTCATTCAAAATCTCAACAATCACCCCCGATGGCTCACATCCAGCTAGACGTGCCAAATCGCAGCCCGCTTCAGTATGACCCGCACGGGTTAACACCCCACCCTCTTGTGCCATAAGTGGGAATATATGCCCAGGTTGCACTAAGTCTGATGCTTTAGCATCTTTAGCCACCGCAGCTTGCACGGTTACTGCACGGTCATGGGCAGATATCCCTGTGGTTACACCTTTTGCAGCCTCTATGGATACCGTAAAGTTTGTTGAAAACTGGGCATTATTATTGGTGACCATAAGAGGTAAATTAAGTTGCTGACAACGAGCTTTGGTCATCGTTTGGCAAATCAACCCACGGCCATAGGTTGCCATAAAGTTGATTGCAGCCGGCGTGACTTTGTCAGCGGCCATGATCAAATCACCTTCATTCTCTCTGTCTTCATCATCCATCAAAATAACCATTTTACCTTGACGAATATCTTCAATGATTTCTTCTATGCTATGTAGCGCCATTGTCAGACCTTTATTAATTAATAGTTTGCTTCAATACTGAAGTAGTCATTCTGTATTCATTTTAAAAATGAGCAGGGTACAAATATTATCCGATTAACGTAAAAATCCAGACTTAGCCAATAATGCCATAGTCACACCCGATGACGGCGAATTGTAGGCCGCATCTGGCTGCATCAATCGCTCCAAATAACGGGCAATTAGATCCACTTCGATGTTAACACTGTCACCCACTTTTAAATTAACCAATGTGGTTTCTCCTGCGGTATGCGGCACAATGGTTAACCTAAAACGATGGCCATCAACCTCATTAACCGTTAGGCTCACGCCATCAATCGTAATAGAGCCTTTATGGGCGATATAACGGCTTAAGGTAGCAGGGGCAGACAACCAAAACTCAAGCGCTTTACCTCTATAAGCACATTGCTCAACCTTAGCAATACCGTCAACATGGCCACTCACCATGTGTCCACCTAAACGCGTTGTGGCGGTAACGGCTTTCTCTAAATTGACTTGCTGGCCTACCTGATAATGACTGAACCCTGTTAATGCCACAGTTTCAGCGGATATGTCAGCCACATAACCATCGCTTAAGCGCTCAACGACAGTTAAACACACCCCATTAGTGGCGATACTGTCACCTAATTTAACGTCAGATAAATCTAATTTACCACTGGCAACGGTTAAACGAATGTCGTTACCTTTGCGATCAATTTTACGTAATGTGCCAAGGGCTTCGATTATCCCAGTAAACATAATGACTCACTTTTAACGTTGATACTTTGCTGTTGCTCAGATTTTTAGATGCGGCAACAACTAATAGGTTTTATTATATCTGAGGATATAACGCTTATCTTTACCAATACTCCGCTCATCAATAAGTTGCAACGAAGGCGTTTGCTCTAAAGTGGTATAATCAGGCAATTGCAACATGTTTCGCCCATGACTTCCCAAGATTTTTGGAGCTTGATATAACACCACATCATCGGCTAAATTTTGTGCCACAAACGCACCAGCTAATGTGGCACCTGCCTCAACAAACACCGAGTTGGCCGTGGCGCCTAAATACGCTAACAAGGCGGGTAACGATATCCTACCTAACGGATCACACTCTAAGACTAAACAGGACACATGTGCAGGAAACGTCGCCTTTACCTGCTCTGGGTATTGGCAAGCAGACACTAACAAAATGGGGCTTGAAATTGAAAATAATTTTGCGGTTGCTGTTAACCTGGCTTGACTGTCTAACACCACTCTAAGCGGTTGAAAAATATCATCTGCACCTAATTGTGTGGTTAACTCACCTAATGACTCAACACGCACGTTTAAACTGGGATCGTCAATTAATACCGTTTCAATGCCAGTAATTAATGCACAGTGGCTGGCGCGATACTTCTGCACATCAGCGCGTGCTGCCGGCCCGGTAATCCATTTTGATACACCATTAGACAACGCCGTTTTACCGTCTAAACTGGCGGCAACCTTGACAGTGACCCAAGGTAAGCCTGTTTTCATGCGCTTCATAAAACCAAGGTTGAGTGCGTAAGCTTGTTCTGCAAGTAAGCCGACATCAACTTGAATACCGGCTTCTCTCAACATGGCAATACCCCGGCCTGACACTTCTGGATTGGGATCTGTTACAGCCACCACCACCCGCGCGACGTTGGCGTTGATTAACCCTAAAGCACATGGCGGCGTACGGCCAAAATGACTGCAAGGCTCCAGTGTCACATAGGCTGTTGTACCTTGAGCACTGAGCCTCTTGTCCTTAAGCATCTTAAGCGCATTCACTTCTGCATGACCTTGTCCGGCTCGTTGATGGTAGCCTTCGCCCACAATGTTACCATCATCAACAATGACGCAACCTACGCATGGATTAGGACGAGTTGTATAACGTCCCTTTTCGGCCAGCATAATCGCTCGGCTCATCATCTCAATATCGAAGCTAGACCAATTAGACATGGTTATTCATCTCGTTTACTGGCATGTTGATCTCATCAAAGCGACATCAATATTACTCAACATGATTCTTAATCTGGGATTACTTTTGCAGTTTAGCAATGGCTTCGCCAAACTGAGAGACATCTTCGAATGCACGATAAACTGAAGCAAAACGAATGTAAGCCACTTTATCTAGGCTCATTAGTTGTTCCATCATCAGGTTGCCAATCATTTCTGAATCCACTTCACGCTCACCGGTAGCGCGTAAAGTTGACTTAATCTTGGTGAGTGCTTGTTCTATTTCATCAATTGACACTGGGCGTTTTTCAACCGCGCGCAACATGCCACCACGGAGTTTCTCTTCGTCAAATGGCTGTCTGGTGCCATCACGTTTTATCACTCTGGGCATAACTAACTCAGCCCCTTCAAACGTGGTAAAACGTTCATGGCATTCGGTACATTCCCGGCGACGGCGAACTTGATGGCCATCGGCCACTAATCGAGAATCGATAACTTTGGTATCGGTCGCGCTACAAAAAGGGCAATGCATTGAACCTCCTGCAGAAAACAAAATGGCCGCTAAAATTAGCGGCCATTAAAGTTTATCCTATTTGCGGCATAAGGTTAACCTAAACCTCAACACCAATAGTGATTAACCGTATACAGGGAACTTAGCACATAACGCCAACACTTGGCCTTTCACACGTTCAATAACCGCAGTGTTAGATGCGTCATCTAAAATGTCACAAATCCACGTCGTTAACTCTTTCGCTTCAGCTTCTTTAAAGCCGCGGCGCGTGATCGCTGGAGTACCAATACGCACACCCGATGTCACAAATGGCGAACGCGGATCGTTAGGCACTGAGTTTTTGTTCACGGTAATGTTAGCACTACCTAATGCTGCGTCAGCTTCTTTACCGGTTAAATCACGACCAATTAAATCAACTAACATTAAGTGGTTTTCAGTACCGCCAGATACGATCTTGTAACCACGGTCTAAAAATACTTCAACCATGGCTTTGGCATTTTTAACCACTTGTTGCTGGTAGGCTTTAAACTCTGGCTCTAATGCTTCTTTAAATGCCACCGCTTTACCCGCGATAACGTGCATTAATGGGCCACCTTGACCACCAGGGAATACTGCAGAATTTAACTTTTTGTATAAGTCTTCATCGTTAGCTGCAGAAATAATAATGCCACCACGAGGACCCGCTAACGTTTTATGGGTAGTTGAAGTCACAACGTGTGCATGTGGCACTGGCGTTGGGTACACACCAGCAGCAATTAAGCCCGCAACGTGCGCCATATCGACAAATAAGTAAGCGCCAATTTTATCAGCAATTTCACGCATTTTAGCCCAGTCAACAATCCCTGAATACGCAGAGAAACCACCAATCATCATTTTAGGTTTATGCTCAACCGCTAAGCGTTCCATTTCGTCGTAGTCAATTTTGCCAGACTCGTCGATACCATAAGGAATGATATTATAAAGTTTGCCTGAAAAATTAACGGGCGAACCATGGGTTAAGTGACCACCGTGAGCGAGGTTCATCCCTAAAACAGTGTCACCTGGTTGTAATAACGCCATGAAAACAGCACTATTAGCTTGTGAACCAGAATGTGGTTGCACGTTAGCATAGGTTGCGCCAAATAATTCTTTTGCGCGTTCAATCGCTAATGTTTCAACAACATCAACGTACTCACACCCACCATAGTAACGCTTACCTGGATAACCTTCAGCATACTTGTTAGTTAACTGAGAACCTTGCGCTTCCATCACTCGTGGACTGGTATAGTTTTCAGACGCAATCAATTCAATGTGTTCTTCTTGACGACAAGTTTCATCTTCAATGGCTTTAAATAATTCTGGATCGTAATCCGCAATATTCATCGCTTTCTTCAACATGGTAGCTCCAACATCATTATCTATATAGTAGGGTTGCGCGGTATTCTACTCTGCAACGCTAATTATTCACAGTAGAAACAACATGAAATTCACTGTGTTCTCAATACAAAACGATTCATGTAAAACCTCTCATTGTCCATTTTCTTTTTGCTATTGAGCCATAACATTAAATCCGTTAATCCCCTGTTGAGTTCAGCCAATAATACAGTAGAATTATCATCATCTTTGTTGACTACTAAACTGAATAAACATGGCTCAATTTGTATACAGCATGCTTCGTGTGGGTAAGATTGTTCCACCTAAAAAGCAAATTTTAAAAGACATTTCGTTAAGTTTTTTCCCTGGCGCAAAAATCGGTGTACTTGGTTTAAACGGCTCAGGTAAATCTACATTACTGCGCATTATGGCAGGTATTGATACCGAAATTGAAGGTGAAGCACGCCCAATGCCTGGGCTTAAAATTGGTTATTTACCACAAGAACCGCGCTTAAATGAAGAGCAAACGGTGCGTGAAGCCATCGAAGAAGCGGTAAGCGAAGCCAAAAATGCGTTAACACGTTTAGATGAAGTGTATGCCGCCTACGCAGAGCCCGATGCCGACTTCGATGCATTGGCAAAAGAGCAAGGTGAATTAGAGGCCATTATTCAGTCTCAAGATGCCCATAACCTTGACCGCATTCTTGAACGGGCAGCCAATGCACTTAGACTACCAGAATGGGATGCGAAAATCGCAGTGCTATCGGGTGGTGAGCGCCGCCGTGTGGCTATTTGCCGTTTACTGCTAGAAAAGCCAGAAATGCTATTACTCGACGAACCGACCAACCACCTAGATGCTGAGTCGGTAGCCTGGTTAGAGCACTTTTTGCAAGAATATACCGGCACTGTGGTGGCCATTACCCACGACCGTTATTTCTTAGATAATGCTGCCGGTTGGATTTTAGAGTTAGACCGCGGCGAAGGCATACCATGGGAAGGCAACTATTCATCATGGCTTGAGCAAAAAGATGCACGTTTACAACAAGAGTCTTCAGCAGAAAGTGCACGCCAAAAAACCATCGCAAAAGAATTAGAGTGGGTTCGTCAAGGGGCTAAAGGTCGTCAATCTAAAGGTAAAGCCCGTATGGCTCGCTTTGAAGAATTGAACACCAACGATTACCAAAAACGTAACGAAACCAATGAACTTTTCATCCCACCTGGGCCACGCCTTGGTGATAAAGTTATCGAGGTGACCAATTTAACCAAGTCATACGGTGATAGAGTTCTAATTGATGATTTAACATTTACTGTCCCTAAAGGGGCCATTGTTGGCATTATTGGTGCTAACGGCGCCGGTAAATCCACCTTGTTTAAAATGATATCGGGTACAGAGCAACCAGACAGCGGCACGATTTCTGTTGGTGAGTCTGTGAAAATTGCCTCTGTTGAGCAGTTCCGCGATTCGATGAACGACAAGAACACTGTGTGGCAGGAAATCTCTGGCGGCTTAGACATTATGCGTATCAATAATACCGAGATCCCTAGCCGTGCTTACGTTGGCCGCTTTAACTTCCGTGGTGGCGATCAACAAAAAATTATTGGCACTTTATCCGGTGGTGAGCGCAACCGTGTGCACTTGGCTAAGCTTTTACAAGCTGGCGGCAACGTTTTATTACTCGACGAACCAACAAACGACCTGGACGTTGAAACGTTGCGCGCTTTAGAAGAAGCGTTACTGGAATTCCCAGGCTGCGCCATGGTTATCTCGCATGACCGTTGGTTCCTTGACCGTATCGCGACCCACATTCTGGACTACCGTGACGAAGGTAAAGTGAACTTCTATGAAGGTAACTACACCGAATACTCAACATGGCTCAAAGAAACGTTAGGGACAGATGTAGTAGAACCGCATCGTTTAAAATACAAACGTATTAGCAAATAACTCAGGCGCACTTAAACGGGTTTTAAGACAAGTGCTAGGGCCTGTTTATTGTTGAATGTGGTTCGAGTTAAAAACGTGTTAATCGAGGTAAATGAGTCCATGCCTTGGCTAGTCATCTAGGCAAGTCTTTGTTCGCAAAGCATCATTTAACCAAAGAGTACACGTTTTTAGCCGCCCCTTATGAGCTGTGTTTGTTGGCCAACTTGACTGCGTTATCGACTATATGATGTAGCGTCACTCCCCCTTAACGTCTCTGCCGCGCAGTTATTTGTGAGTCATGGGCAACTATTGGCTGCAAAAACAACCTTGGAAAATAAGCAGACCCTTGCAATAAAACAGAGACGATAAGTCTCTGTTTTATTTTATCAGGCTGATTTTCGTTTATATTTATGCTATTTCGATATAAACTCGTTTCAGCAATTAGAAGTGTCAAAATTTTGTCAATTTATTGTGAGCAATGCACCACAATCTGTTTGTAAAGCAAAAATAACTTCAGTATTATAAATTATTAACGGATTATTTTGCTCTGCTGATTACACTCAGCGCATTACAGAGTGTCTATGGTTCCAGCTTGTAAAGAAATATTATGGAGAGATCAGTGAGATACGGTTCAATTAGCCTTGCTTTATTGTGCTTATATGCAAGCAATTCATTTGCGGCACTCGAAGTCATCACCAGTTCAGAACAACAGACACTAAACAAAATCGAAAACGAATATGATATCGATAGTCTGCTAATTAATGTGAATGACAAATTCTCACAACTCAACAAAAAAGCCTATGACGTTGAAGGTCTTAAGAAAACCATTGCATCTGAGCAGCTTCGCTATGATGCATTAATCGATGGTTTACCTGATGCTATCCGCAGCAAAACATCCCTACCTGACACTTACAAGCAAATTGAAGAGTCTGTCATTTTAGTTGATGAATTAACCCAAAAAGCGGAAGAAGACAGTAAACGACTAGAATCCGAAAAAGTCGAAATTCTGTCTGAATATGAAAAAATCAACAAGCAACGTGCCAGTAAGAGCCAACAGTTATTTAAACTGAAAACAGACATTACGAATCGTTTAATTGCTGATTTATCAAAATCAAGCAGTACGCTTCCGGTAAATATAAATGGGTCGACAGAGTGCTCTAAATACCAAACTATTGCCGCGTGTTTAAAAGAATCACAAAGCAGCATTGTAAGCAATACTCGTAACGAATCTCCGTTTTTAAACGACAAAAGCGTATTACTGTCTTACGAAGTGATTGACGCAAACATGAACATGAGAGGCGATTTAAACTATAAAGTGGCCATGAAATTCAAGCCATCTTATAACAACAAAATCGACGAAATGCTAAATGAAAAATTAGGGTTGAAATCAGCAATGGTCACGTTAGTCAGTAACGTACCTGCAGACTGGTTTGTTAACGGCGTTAAAATTGGTACGGGTAAAAAACTATTCCACGAAATTCCGCTTGGTAAACATGGTATTTTGGCCTCTTACCAAAACCAAGATCAATCCAGTGTTGAAAACATTGAAGGCAATGGTGTATTTAATTACAAATTCTCTAATGTTACCCCGGCTAAAAAACCAGCAAGCAAGCCATCGGTTGTAGTGGCAGAAGTTCCCAAAGGCATTCTAAAACCATCAGCAAAACCAACTCAGCAGCCTGCAGAGCAAAAACCTAAAGCGAAGTACACACTGTTTTCTGATCAAACCAGCATTAAATTAAGCGATGACAATGCTAAGAAAACATCTAGCGACAAAGGTTACGAATACTTTATGGGTGTGTCGCCTGCAACCAAAAAGCAAAATATTGAGTTCACCAACGAGCCCATTGAAAAATAACAACTAGGCTTTATTTTAGCTCTGTTAGCCCGCTCAAAAGCCATATCCATTGATATGGCTTTTTTGTACATGCTAATAATCAATGATATTTGCGCCTTGTTACAAACAAACCAAAAGCTTTACATTACTTTACGCTATTTTTTCCACAAAATAATTACACTATTGCACAAGCTAACCACCCTTTGCGGCCACCCGCACATTGTCTACAGAGATATCCCTACATGATAAAAAAACATGGCTTGAATACGTTTTCTGCGGCGGTAGTGCTCTTAACCTCCAGCGTATTAAGTGTCAATGTCATTGCAGCGCAAAAGCCGCAACGAGCCGAAAAAATCGTCCCAGTGGTCACCGCAAGTGTTGAGCAACATGAGTTATCTCAATCGATTACACTTATTGGCAAATTAGCCGCTACCGACTCGGTAATGATAGCGCCACAAGTAGGTGGCAAAATAGCAGAGATAGCCGTAACGTCTAACCAACATGTCACTAAAGGCCAAGTGCTATTAACCTTAGACAGCAGCAAGGCAAAAGCCAATGTCCTAGAAGCTCAGGCTTACCATAAAGATGAAGTGCGTAAACTCAATGAATTTTTAAAGCTAATTAATGTAAATGCGATTACCCAAACGGAAATAGAAGCCCAAAAAGCCAGTGTCGATATTGCCCTCGCCCGCTTGCAATCAGCTCAAACTGAACTCGCTTACCACACACTAGTAGCCCCATTTAGTGGCAATACAGGCCTAATTAACTTCAGCCGCGGCAAAATGGTCAGTATGAATGAAGAACTATTGTCGTTAGACGATCTGTCGATACTGCAATTAGACTTACAAGTGCCTGAACATTATTTATCGCTACTTAGTACAGGTATGCCTGTTAACGCCACCAGCAGAGCTTGGGAAAATGACCCCTTTATAGGCAATATCATCGCTATCGACCCTAGGGTCAACGAACAAACTCTTAACCTTAAAATCCGTAGTCAATTTGACAATCAACACGGTAAGTTAAAACCGGGCATGATGATGTCTGCAACCTTAACATTTCCAAGTGTTTCGGCCCCTATCGTACCCGTTCAGGCGCTTGAATATTCTGGCACTAAACGATTTGTTTACGTTATCAACCAAGACAATATAGCCAAGCGCACAGAAGTGATATTAGGTGCGCGGATTAAAGATCAAGTGTTAATTGAGTCTGGGATTAATATTGGCGATAACATTGTGGTTCAAGGGTTAGTGAATATGCGCGATGGCATTAAAGTGAACGACCTCGCACATTCCAATGCGCTGACAACTGACAATCACCAAGCAAGGTCAATACAGGAGCGTAAATAATGTGGCTAAGTGATACCGCAGTTAAACGCCCGGTTGTTGCCATTGTACTGAGCCTATTGCTTTGTGTGTTTGGTTTGGTGTCGTTTTCAAAACTTGCTGTAAGAGAAATGCCTGATGTACAAAACCCTGTAGTGACGGTCATGACAACATACAGCGGGGCATCAGCAACGATCATGGAAAGCAAAATCACTAAAGCCCTCGAGGATGAACTCACAGGGATTAGTGGTATTGACGAAATCACCTCGACCACTCGCAATGGCATGTCACGGATTTCCATTGAATTTGAATTAGGCTGGAATTTAACTGAAGGGGTGAGCGATGTTCGCGATGCGGTTGCTAAAGCTCAGCGCCGTTTACCCGACGAAGCCGACGATCCTATCGTGTCAAAAGATAACGGCACAGGTGAACCCTCCATTTATGTCAATCTAAGTTCAGAAAACATGGATCGGACACAACTAACGGACTATGCAGAACGGGTATTAGAAGACAGGTTTAGCTTAATTACCGGCGTGAGCTCAGTAAATATCTCTGGCGGCCTATATAAAGTGATGTATGTGCAGTTAAAGCCGCAATTAATGGCCGGCAGAAATGTCACCACCAGCGATATCATTAGTGCATTAAACACCGAAAACTTAGAAACACCAGGTGGTGAAGTCCGTAACGACACCACTGTGATGGCAGTTCGAACAAAACGCCTGTATTTTAGCCCAGAAGATTTTAATTACCTTGTGGTGCATACAGCTGAAGATGGCAGCCCAATTTACCTTAAAGATGTTGCCAATGTGTTTATTGGCGCCGAAAACGAAAACTCAACCTTCAAAAGCAACGGTATTGTTAACCTAAGCCTAGGCATTGTGCCGCAATCAGACGCCAACCCTTTAGACATTTCTAAACGTGTTCAAGAGGAAGTCGACAAAGTACAAGGTTTTCTACCAAAGGGCACTAAACTGGTTGTAGATTATGATGCCAACGTATTTATTGACCGCTCAATTAATGAGGTCTACAACACGCTATTGATCACTGGGATTTTGGTTGTCTTGGTATTGTATATTTTTATTGGCCAAGTCAGAGCCACATTGATCCCTGCTGTCACTGTACCTGTATCCTTAATTGCCGCATTTATCGCTGCATACAGTCTAGGTTACTCAATCAATCTATTAACCTTAATGGCATTAATATTAGCCATTGGATTAGTGGTAGATGATGCGATTGTAGTAGTTGAAAACATCTTTCATCACATTGAAAAAGGTGAAGAGCCTCTACTAGCAGCCTACAAAGGTACGCGAGAAGTGGGTTTTGCTGTGGTATCAACCACACTCGTGTTGGTTATGGTGTTTTTACCAATTTCGTTTATGGATGGCATGGTCGGCCTACTGTTCACCAAGTTCTCTGTTATGTTGGCCATGTCGGTGATTTTCTCATCGCTCATTGCACTTACACTTACCCCAGTGATGGGAAGCAAGCTTCTTAAAGCTAACGTTAATAAGAGTCGCTTTAATCTATGGATTGATAAAGGCTTTGCACGTCTTGAAACCCGTTATCGCAGCATAGTGACCTGGGCATTAGCTTGGCGTGTTGCCGCGCCAATCGTTATCTTATCTTGTGTCGGCGGCAGTTACTTACTCATGCAACAAGTGCCCTCACAACTGTCCCCCCAAGAAGACCGAGGAGTATTATTTGCCTTTATAAAGGGCGCTGAAGGCACCAGCTACAACCGCATGATCGCTAATATGGACATAGTGGAAAGCAGATTAATGCCGCTTTTAGGCCAGGGAGTTGTTAAATCATTTAGTATTGAAGCACCCGCTTTTGGTGGCCGTGCGGGTGATCAAACTGGTTTTGCGATTATACAATTAGAAGATTGGGCAAAGCGCGATGAAGACATTAAACAAGCATTAGGTCTTATCAGCCAAACCCTAAAAGACATTCCTGATGTGATGGTTCGCCCTATGCTGCCTGGCTTTAGAGGCCAATCAAGCGAACCGGTTCAATTTGTACTAGGTGGCTCAGACTATCCTGAGCTATTTAAGTGGGCGCAAATCCTGCAACAAGAGGCAGATGCCAGCCCCATGCTTGAGGGAGCAGACTTAGACTATGCCGAGACCACACCAGAACTTGTTGTTACCGTCGATAAGCAACGAGCAGCAGAACTCGGCATAAGCGTGTCAGAAATTTCAACCACACTAGAAATTATGTTAGGCGGTCGCAGTGAAACCACGTTTGTTGAGCGAGGAGAAGAATACGATGTCTATCTTCGAGGCGATGAAAATAGCTTCAATAGTGTTACCGATCTCAGCAAAATTTATTTCAGAAGTGCAAAGGGTGAACTGATCACCTTAGACACGGTAACCCACGTGGAAGAAATTGCTTCACCACAACGCCTAAGCCATACCAATAAGCAAAAGTCTATCACCATTAAAGCCAATTTAGGTAACGGCTACACGTTAGGTGAGGCACTAGACTTTTTAGAACAACGGGCGGTGACATTATTACCCAGTGACATTTCTATCGCCTACACAGGTGAGTCAAAGGATTACAAAGAAAATCAATCCGGTGTACTGATTGTATTTGGTTTAGCGCTGCTGATTGCCTACCTAGTGTTGGCGGCACAATTTGAGAGTTTTATCAATCCAGCGGTAGTGATGTTTACCGTGCCAATGGGCATTTTAGGTGGTTTTATCGGTTTAGTGCTCACCAACCAAGGCATAAACATTTACAGTCAAATAGGCATGATTATGCTAATTGGTATGGTCACCAAAAACGGTATTTTGATTGTTGAATTTGCCAACCAGTTACGCGACAGAGGCCTACCGCTTGATACGGCAATTATCGATGCTTCAGCACGCCGACTTAGACCCATATTAATGACAGCATTTACCACTCTGATTGGGGCTATCCCGTTAATCATTTCGACTGGTGCTGGCAGCGAAAGCCGAATTGCAGTAGGAACTGTGATATTCTCCGGCATGGCATTTGCGACCCTAGTGACGCTACTTGTTATCCCTGCAATGTATCGTTTAATATCGGCCACGACTCATTCGCCAGGGTTTGTAGAAGCCCAGCTAAATGACGCCATTGCCAAACAAAACAGGCAGCAATCCTAACTCGATACAGGTGTAAAAATGAATAATCTTGCAATATTTGTAGACGTACAAAACATTTATTACACCTGTAAGCAAGGCTTCAGCCGTTCGTTCAATTATCGCGCGTTACATCAACAATTGTCACAGCGCGGTAATATTCAACACGCGATTGCCTATGCCATCGCACCAGCTGACGATGGGCAAATTAAATTTCAAGATGCCTTAAAACACATAGGATTTACAGTCAAAACTAAGCCTTATATTCAACGCAGCGACGGTTCTGCTAAAGGTGATTGGGATGTAGGCATTACTATCGATATGTTAGACATTGCCCCCCATGTAGATGAGGTTATCTTATTGTCTGGTGATGGTGATTTTGATTTACTGCTTAAAAAAATTAATCAATCAACTCAGTGCTACACTCATGTCATCAGTGTGGAATGCTTAACCGCCAAATCACTTACCGACCAATGCCAGATATTTACCCCCATTGATACGACATTATTGCTCTAATCATTTGATCATTTGCATCATTTCATATACAACTTACCGATATTTTTACAATATCTAATTCGGTTTGCTTGCAAAGCACAATATTTCAAGCCGTGATCGTCAACTAAAAGGTGTGTCATGTTTGCCCCCTACCACAACATAGCGAATTGCCTTTTAGGGGTGTTGCTTGCATTGACCATAGCGTTAAATGTAAACGCCAAACAGTATCAAATAGAACGGCTAAATGTTGCAGATGGCCTTCCATCGACCATGATAACCATGATCTATCAACAAAAAAATGGCTTTATGTGGTTTGCAACAGATGCGGGTGTGAGTCGCTATGACGGGCAAGAATTTGTGCATTTTCAATTTTCTCCTGGCACAAGTACCCATTTATCAAATAACTTTGTGACCGACGTGATTGAAGATAGCCAAGGCCATATTTGGTTTGCGACCGAAGACGGTTTAAACCGACTCAATCTTAAAGATGAACTCAATATCGTCCCGCTTTCGCAAAAGCACTTTCATCAAAACATCAATTGGATAATGGAACTGTATCAAGACGCCCAACATAATTTATGGGTGGGCACTGGCAGCGGTATACAATTTAAAGCTGAGGCAACAGAGAAGTTTATCTCAATCCCCTTGTATATAGACAAACAACGTGCCCCAGTTGAAACATCAATTTACAGTATTATTGCCGATCAACAGCAGCGTTTATGGGTCGGTACCGATTATGGTCTCGCCGTCATTGAGCCGGGTCAAAAGCGCATGTCGTTATACCAGGCAAACACAGCAACAGCGAGCCAATCAACATCCATAAAAACCAGTATATTTAAAGATTATTTTCTCGTCAGTGAGATCGACTCAAACGGCCAACTTTGGTTTGGTACGCAACATTCAGGATTAATTCAGTTCAACCCAAACACAGGTCAATATCAACAATACTCACAAGAGCGCGAGCAACAAACAGACAATAACGCTAAAGGGATGCCAAGTGACTATGTCACCAGCATTGCCATTGATGCGGCTCATTCAATCTGGATAGGCACAGATAAAGGCGTGGCAGTGTTATCGCTTGACAGTGGTCAGTTTGACTTAATGAAATCGCAAGCATTCAATGAACACTCATTACCAACAGATTTTGTCGATGATGTATTTATCGACTCCTCTGGACTTGTCTGGTTTGCAACCAGTCAAGGGGCGGCTTATTACAGCCCGCTTAAACAAGCTAGCCGAATTTATAAGCCATTAGCCACAAACTCCGAGCTTTCAGGCCCGAATGTCTACGCCATTAGCATCAATAGTCAAGGCGATGCTTGGATAGCCAATAATCAGGGCCTTGATAAAATAGACACTCAACATCAAACAGCCCAATTATCACCATTAACCACGGCAAACGACACCAGGTTAACTGGCAGTATCTGGAACGTAAAAGCAGATAACCAAGACAATTTATGGATTTCACATTCTCATGGCGTTAGCTACCTAGACCATGCAACACAACACGTAAAGCATTTTAGCAATGCACCGGGTAATCCTTATGGTTTCCCTGATACCGACTTTTATACAGTCAACCCAGACAACAAAGGCAATGTTTGGATAACGGGCTACTTAGATGCCGGAGTCATGCTATTTTCGCCACAAAAAGGTCTGTTAAAGCATTATTTTAATGACAATAATAATCTTTATACTTCAGGTGGTAATTTCACATTCGATTCACTCATCGCCGATAATGGCGATCTTTGGCTTGCAACCACTAATGGCATTTTCATCATTAACCCTAAAACTGATGCAACATCACATTTAAGCTTAGGAAATGAGCGGGAAAATATTCGTATTGGTGGAATATATCAAGATAAACAAGGTGTATTTTGGGCTGCTACCCAGGGGCTTGGACTTGCCAAAATAACGCCTACCCCTAACGAAAATAAGCCATACCATATTGAATACATCACTAAAAAACAGGGGTTAACAGACAACAGACTCAAAGCGGTAATCGGCGATGGACAAGGTACACTTTGGTTAACTAGCCGGCATGCATTAACTAAATTCGTTATCGCATCAAACAGTATCACCGATTATCCTAGTGCCATAAACGATAGCAATTTAACCTTTAATGAAGGGGCGATAGAGCTCACTGGAGATCAACTACTCCTAGGAACCAATAAAGGGGTGATTCAGGTTGATACCCAGAAAATCAGCCAAAACCACTTTGTGGCACCGGTTCATATCACATCGGCCAAAATAGCCAATACCTCTTACACTCACATTAATACCAATAACGTCATCAAGCCGCCCAGTGTCGACTATGATAACAATATGATTCAATTCTCTTTTGCATCATTAGACTACACTGCGCCAGAACGAAACATTTACCGATTTATGTTGGCTGGATTTGACGAAGATTGGATTACAACCCAACAACCTAATGCCATGTACACCAACCTTGCTGCGGGTGATTATGTATTTAAAGTCCAAAGTACCAACAGTGATGGGATATGGAGCACTCAACAGGCTGAGTTTGCTTTTACCATCAATCAAGCTTGGTGGTACTACACGTTAATTGCGTCTGCATTAACGATTTTATTCATCATTGTGCTGTTTATTTTGTCTCGCTTTAAACAGATTAAAGAGCTGCGTAATCGAGCAAATTACGACAGCCTCACAGGGCTTGCAAATCGATTTAACTTTAATCAACAGTTATCATTGTTGGTTAACAATCGGCAGAAAACCGCCGCGGTTGTGTTTATCGATTTGGACCACTTTAAAGAAGTCAATGACTCGATGGGGCACGATATTGGTGATGCGTTAATCATTCAGGTCAGTAAACGCTTACAACACTGTTTAAAGCAACAAGATGTGCTGGCACGTTTAGGCGGTGATGAGTTTGCACTCATTATTCAGTACGAACCCAGTGACGCTGAGGTCAACCAAGATCTCGTCAATATTATTGAGCGGATCAGAATTTCACTGAATGCCGGCTACCAAATAGACGAGTTTTGGCTCAACAGTTCTGCCAGTATTGGGGTTGCTTGTTATCCAAACGATGGAAAAGATGCCAAAACATTATTAAAACATGCAGATACAGCAATGTACGCAGCCAAACAAAATGGCCGTAATGGCAGTTATTTTTTTAATGAAAAACTGTCTACCGCACTGCTAGATAGGTTACAGATAAAAAACCAATTAACCAATGCATTACCCGCACAGCAACTAGCGGTTTATTATCAACCCAAATGTTGTGTCACAACTCAACACGTACTCGGATTAGAAGCCTTATTACGTTGGAACCACCCAACACATGGGACGATTTCACCCAGCCGCTTTATTGATGAGGCAGAAGACAGCGGACTGATAATCGAAATCGGTCTGTGGGTGTTAAAACAAGCCTGTGAGCAGGGATATCAATGGTATCAGCAAGGTATTTTGCAAGGTAATATCTCGGTCAATATTTCTCCCCTGCAATTATCCCAGCCTAATATTGTAAGTGACATCGCTGATATCTTGCGACAAAGTCAATTTCCAGCACACATGCTAGAACTTGAAATTACCGAATCGTTATTAATTAAAGACATTAACGCGGCGAAAGCGGTGCTATTTCAATTAAAACAACTTAACGTGCGCATCGCGCTTGATGATTTTGGTAAAGGTTATTCATCGCTCAACTATTTAACGCAATTTCCTATTGATACATTGAAAATTGATAAAGCATTCATTAACGCTAGACTCCCTAAAGAAACCAGCAATATTGTATTGAAAAACATTATACAATTAGGACATGAGCTAAAATTAGATGTCATCGCAGAAGGCGTAGAAACCCACGCCCAATTAATCAAACTCAAGCACTATCAGTGCAAAATTGTGCAAGGCTTTTTATTTAGCCCAGCACTCAATCCGGCTGGAGCGCAAAATTTACTGCTACAGAGCAAAATAATAAACGACGAATTAGTCGCAGCAACGCCATAAAGTGTGGCCAAATACATAGCCTAAAATAGAGGCTATTGCGCCAAATACGTCACAGTGCACTCAGGTTCGAATTTCACTTTATTGATTAAAATGTTACTATCCAATCGTCAAATTAGGAATATAAGTAAAGGATTATATGTCTTTGAGCTGTTGTTCAAAAAAACGACTAAGCGATATGTTTACCCGTTATTCATCACTTGTACTTGCCCAAGTAGCCTTGTGCTTTTTCATTATTGCTTGTGTAGGCATTCCGGCTCAAACTGCCATGTCAGCGCCATTAAAGGCCACCTTAGCAGCAGAAGATAGTTGGCCCCCATTTGCGGATGAATTTGGTAGCGGTATTTCTCATCGCCTTATCCAACAAGCTTACAAACAAGTGGGCGTTGAAGTCTCTACCATTGTTGTCCCTTATACCCGAGGGCTGATTATGGCTGAGCGTGGCACTGTTGATGGTGTATTTAACGTCACTAGAGAACAAAGCACTATTAAACGCTTTGTTTTTGGTCAGGTTCCCCTGTTTACTGTTGATGCCTCATTTTTTTTCTCTAAAGCTCAACTACCTACCATCACCAACAAATGGCAATTACCACCAGGAAGTGTCATTGGGATTATTGACGGCTATGAATATGGCGATGAGTTGCCCCAACTGATTAACCAACGCCAATTAACTGTCATTAAAGTCAACAGCCAACGCCAATTGATTAATTTGCTGCTTGTTGGCCGCATCGACAGTGCAATAATGTACGACCTTGTTGCAGATGTTTATATTGAGCAAATGGGTGTAAAACAAGAGATTATCGCAAAATTCAGTAACCATAAGAGTGAAATATTTGTGGCGTTTTCAAAAAAGAATCCTCAAGCTTCTACACTTAGCTTATTGCTCGATGAAGGGCTACTAAAGTTAAAGCAACAAGGTCTCTATCAACAATTACTTGTACCAACAGATGATTAAGAAGCCATTAAGGTTGCAGTAAAATGAATTCAACGTCCTCACCTACATTAAGCCCTGTGCATGTATTTAATGTACAAATTTATTACGAAGATACCGATTTTTCAGGTGTGGTGTATCACCCCAATTTTTTAAAGTATTTTGAGCGTGCTCGCGAACATGTCATTGGCGCCAAGGTACTCAACACACTCTGGCAACAACAGCAACTTGGTTTTGCCGTTTACCGCACAGACATGATCTGCCATGAGGGCGTTGAGTTTGCCGACATTATTGAAGTTCGAACCCAATTCTACTTTGAGAGTAAATTTAGAACCGTATGGCAACAATCAATTTGGCGGCAAAATGCCACTAAGGCTGCGGTCACTGCAACCATAGAAATGGTTTGCATGAACCAAAAACGTCAATTGGCGCCAATGCCTGCACAGCTAATTGAGCGTTTATCGGTGGGCATGGTATAACACCATTGCGCATCAATAAGTGACCACTGTGAATGCGTCCAGCGGTGTTTGATTAAGGCATCGGTATGTCGTCATGGTCGTTCCCTTTCAAATAGCGAGAACGTAAACCCAAAGCGGCTGGGGCATTCCTTTTAGGCGAGTGTTAAAAGGGCTTACACTGCGCTGTATGACGTCGAATGAGAATCACTATTCATTCAGTCATTCGCCTTGTTTAAGCCCTGTTAAATTTTCGCAAAGAGACCACTTACTAACGCGCAATGGTATAACAATTTAAAACGCATGATTTAGCTGTGTGACCATATTAAAGTTTGATAAAAAATTAAGGTTGTCATGAGGGGTAACAACACAATAGTTTGATAATTTATCTGAGGACGAATGTCATTTCTTGATAATAAAGTTTGAACATTTTCTAGCTCACTTTTGGACCAAAACGATTTAGAACTCCTGATCTAATTCACTGATCTAGGATTAGCAAAACTAAGCCATACTTTCCAGCAGCAATACGCAAGACCTGACACCGAGGGAGGATGAGGGCGGGCTAATCGAGTCCGTTTTTTTGCATCTAAAAACTCAAACAACTACATAGATCAATCTAATCCTTGGCGAGTTAAACTTTGAGTAACATATAGTTAGTAACAGTGGTAGCATGCAATTACGACCACTTACACAGGTGTACCCATCATGAGCTTTCATTTAAATACTTTTCTCAAAAATCAAATTCTAGATGATAATCTCTCTTACCTGTATCTATTGTCTCTGATTAAAAAGCAGAAAGAAAAAAAGCTGACAAAAGCAATTTATTCAGAGCTTGATGACATAGATAAGTTAAAAAGAAGAGTAATAAGGCAAGTAGAAAGGTACAGGCGAATTGTGGACCAAAATATGGCTTTAGAACGTGACGGCTCTAATTTAGTCCTGACGCCACTGAAGTCAATACAGGTCAAAAACTTTAGAGGCTTCTCTTCACTCAACCACAATGATCAAGGGACATTAATCCCATTTAGTAAGGGGGTTAATGTCTTTTTTGCACCAAACGGTGGAGGAAAAACATCATTATGTGAGGCTATCGAATATAGCCTCACGGACAATGTAAAAGAAGCTAACCGTAGAAATACACCATTAAAAAACTACATAAAGAATGGTGGAGCACCAAGCATTATCTGCAAGTTAGTCAATGGAGTCGTCCCTAAATCGCCATTTTGGAATAGTTGTTTTATTGATAGGAACAGGCTTCAAGAATTTTCGCTATTGGGTTCAAAGGATACTAACGTCAAGCAAGCGGATGTTCTTGCTACATTGTTTGAACTCGAAGAGATTGATGACATTGTAAATGGAATGGTTAAGCCAGCTTCATTCAAAGCTGCAGAGTTTATTCGAACCTCTGGCCAAGAGCGTTATGAAGGGGTTAGTCAAGACCTAGCTGATAAAAGGCGCTTGAGAAAAACAAAGATTAATGAAATCCAAGAAGATCAACAGCTCTTAGCGAAACTGTTTGGGTTAGAAAAATATGATAGTGCTCATATAGTAACAAGGAAGAACTACTTTGGTAGGTTGAAGAAACAACTAGTGTTAAGTACCCAGAAATTTGAAGTTGCTAGTGAAGAGATCAAACTAGACTCCCTGAGTAAATATATTAACTCAATTGCTTGGCTAATTGAATTATTAGCAAGTAGAAGGAACCTTTTAGCAACTCACGCTAGTAAAGTTAACTACAAAGATTTGTATAAGGCTATTCAAAAATTCGGTGATATGTCTGATATTGAGAACTGTCCAACTTGTGAAACACCAATTAAAGATGTTCAAAAACATCCGAAGCAGGTTGCTGAAGACGAGTTGCCGAAGCTAGAGTTTTTAGAGCAGGCATCCATAACCTGCAAAAAGATAGAGCATCAATTACAAGAGCGTATAACTGTTTCCTTTGTCTATCTACAAACATTCCTAGAACTAAATCGGGATACTCTATCGGAAGATTTGGTTTTCGCAATTGATAGTATTTTATCATCAAACAAGTCCGATTCAGCTGAATATTTAACACGGTTATCAGCATTGAACGAATTCTCGGCTGAAATTGAAACACTAAATGATGAGATTAGAGCAAAAAAAAAGAGGGTAGCAAATCAAGCTAAACGCCTCAAATCTCTGAACTCTATAATTGATAAGATCGAAGAAAAGCTCAGTTCTGCTACAGTTTTTGAGACAAATATCTCCACAAAATCTATCGCTTTATCGGAAACACACGAAGAGATAATCCGTCTTCTGAAACAAAGTAAAGCTCACTCTATTCAAATACTACGTGACGAAGAGTTTAACGACTTTGCAAAACAGCTAGAAGATAGTTACAAAAAACTGTTTTCAGAACTTAATGAGTACAAGCGAGGAGTAGAGGCTGAAAACATAAGTGGGATAGAACTATCAACACTCAATTATTACAATCAGATCAACAAGCATGACAATCCTAATGAAATTGTTTCGGAAGTTAAATTTCAACAAGTAGGCGGTACATATAGAATTATTCTTAAGATGCAAGATGGTCGTGAAGATGACGCATTTTGTGTGTTAAGTGAAGGACATCTAAGAGGCTTGGGACTTGCCTTACTGTTATCTGTAGCCAAGAAAAATTGTCATCCAGTGATTGTTTTTGATGATGTAGTAAATGCAATTGATACTGAGCATCGGTCAAACATTATAGATATATTTAGTGAAGATGATTATCTAAAACAAGTTCAAAGGATAATAACAACACATGACAGAATGTTTTGGGAAAAGATTTCCAACAAACATAAAAGAGCTACTGATGCGGACACATTTTCAAGTCAAATATTGAAATCGACATCAAAGGGAATAGTAATACAAAACTTCGGTGTGAGTTACTCTCAAAAGGTTAAAGAAGCACTAGAGGTCTACGACATTCGTCAGGCATTGGTCTACTCGCGAATTTGGTTTGAGACTATGGTCAATGAGTATTGTGTTAGAAATCAAATTCAAATTACGACAACATTTTCTAGTAGACAGCTCAAAAAAGACAATTGGTTGGAAATCAGCTTAGAAGCAACTTATACTGAGTTTGCAAAATCATTGAACGGTAATGTCGACACCTTTAACTACCTGAAAAACGACCTAATAAATTGGGGTGGTCAAAATCAAGAACATCATGCATTTGATGAGTATAACTATAACTTCTCTCATGCAACGACTAGCTTAGAAGTTCAGACTATCTATGAGAAGTTATGGGTATTTGAGGCTCAGTTAAATCGAGACAAAACTATGGAGAAGTTAAACAATGAAAAAGCAGAACATGAAAGAATCAGGGAACAAACTACCCGTCAATTAGCAAATCAAGGGTTTGTAGATAATGCTGAGCAGGAGCTTGTTCAAAATTGCAGAGACCGCCTTGAGCGAGCTAATAGCGAATTAAGGTTGCTGAACAAGATCTTAGAACAAGTTTAGCTATAGCCGAATGCTTGGTCGAATTGTAGTGAACTAGCAAATTTGGCCACAAAGGTAGAGTTCGAAGCATGAGTAAAAGTAAGGCAAAGCGCATCGATGAAGATTGAGGATCTGAGTGTTGCTAGCACGTTTCGGGGCATAAATGTGTTAGTCCTTAACCGGCTTTCTCACCAAAATAGCCAAAAATATCAAACTTTAATATAAACGCACATTAGCTGCGGATAAGTCTGTGCAAACTCATCTGCAGTAGCAGGTTTTGCAAAATAGTCCCCCTGAATTGTATCAACGCCAAAATCACGCAAGGTTTCGAGCACGCTGCGAGACTCAACCCCTTCAACAGTGACAGCAAAGCCCAGCTGTTTTGCCAATTCAACACTGGTTTTGACAATTTGTTTTGCCGCAGGTGAGCGTTCAAACTCATCAAGAAACGCTTTATCTATTTTAACCTCATCAACAGGCAAAAATCGTAAATACGCTAACGATGAATGACCCGTACCAAAATCATCAATCGCGATTTTCAGGCCAATATCTCTAAGTTGATTTAAGGTGTTAATAGTTTGTGTTAGCGACACCATTAATGCGCTTTCTGTCACTTCAATAATAAGACACTCTGCAGGCACAAGGTATTGCGCCAGCTTAGTCGCGACATTGTTAGCTAAATCTGGGTTGTCGAGATCCCTTGACGATAAATTCAACGCAACGCTCACATAAATGCCTTGCTCACGCCATTTTGCTTGCTGGGCAATAACGGCATCGAGCACCCATTCGCTTAACATATTTATCATGCCTGTTTGCTCAGCAAGTGGAATAAACTCGCTTGGCGATATCATCCCTAAGCCTTCGTGCTTCCAACGAATTAACGCCTCTACCTGTTTACATTGGCCACTTTTAATATCCAGCTTAGGCTGGAACACCATAAATAACTGGTTAAGTTTTAAACTCTTAGGCAAACCATTAATAATCAATAATTCACGGTACTGTGCTTTATCGTCATCTTGATCATAAAAAGCGATGGGCTGTTTTAAACTCTTGGCTTTTTTAAGGGCTAAATCTAAGCGTCTTAGCATTAGGCTCACATCTGCATGATGCTCAGTTAATGACAGCACACCCAATTGGACTTTAATAATGATCGGCTGCTGCTCTATATCAAAAGGCTTTTGAAGTTCATTTTTAATGCTTTGCAATGCCTCTAGCGATAAGGCGTATGGGAAGAATAATAAAAACTCATTGCCATTCATACGTGCAATAAATTGCGGTTTACTGTCTAAGCTGTCAATGCGCCTAGCAAAGGCTTTAAGTAATTTATCACCAAATAAAAAGCCAAATAAATCATTCACAAAACGGAACTGGCAAATGTCGACCAGAACGAGCATCCCATCTGAAATAGGCATTCTCGCGAGTACTTTTCGTTTAAAGCCCACACGGTTTGTGAGACCCGTTAACTTATCTCGCTCATGGCTAAAAAGACTCGATTGATGTAATTGTTGAAGCACGCTAATCAGCGGTTTAAGTAACGCGGAAGAAGAATCAATGTTAAAACTGTCTTGGTTTAACAATTGCAGTTGAATTGACTGGGTCAATTGCCGTATCAATCGCTGCTGACGCCGATACAAAAACACAACAAAGCACAGTAAGCTTACAGCCATAAACAGCACGATTATTAGCACAATATTCATTACATTTTCATCATTAACAGTTTAACTCTGTATGGCTAAGGTCGTTATACACCAATCGTCATAGGACATTATCGACGAACACATACCCAGATGAACGTCGATATTTTATCATTGTAATGCCCTGCGATTAACGGCGGAGATTACTCGTAGCTTTGTTTAATAGAATGATACATATCCAAAAATTCGTCACTGGCTAAATCTTCTGGCGTTACAGGTAAGCCCCTTTGTGCAAACACACCTAAACGTTCTTCTAATTCTTCACCTGCGCGAAGCTCCCCAGTGTAAAACGCGGCAGATCGAATAAAATCAAGGTAAGTGACTCGCTCTGGCATGTAGTGTAAGTCTGCCCAGCGCTCAACAACTTCCATCACTTCAGGGGCAAAATCCCAGGTTTTGAGTACAGCACGGCCAATTGGCCCTTGCATCTTGCGTACAAGGCTGCGTAGTTGCTCAATTTTACTGCATAACTCAGGGTGAACCTCAGCTTCAGTGAGTACAGGTAATGCGCCAATATTATGCACCAACCCTGCTAGGGTTAAGGTTTCACGATCAAGTCGCTTTGTTGGGTTGCGCTTATTGTAAATTTCTAACATGGCACAAGACGATGCTGTGACCTCAATGGAGGTTTTCCAGACTTCGTCCATCACTTCCCAGACCATTTCATTGGTCGAGATAAACAGCTGCTCCATGGCCACCGATGTGGTAATTGATTTAATTTGTACCAGGCCAATACGATTTACTGCTGCGCTGATATTTTCAGCTTTATTACCTCGTGAATACAATGCGCTGTTGGCCACTTTAATAATACGCGCCGAAATAGCAGCATCTTGGCCAATAATATCACCCACCTGTTTAAGGCTAGAATCCTTACGCGCCACCACCTCTTGAACTCTCATAGCCACTTCTGGCAATGTTGGTAACACCAACGCATCGTCTTTAAGCTTCTTTAATAATCCAACCAAGAGTTGATGTTCGGTAGACATGCGGTCTCCATAAAATGAATGTTCACTGATGCCAAGATTATATACACAAATACACATTATTTGCGACGACTCGCAAACCAGGTCGTCAATTTATTCGCATTTTTAAAAATTTGTGATGCCGACGCCCATAAAAGTACAACCCACTTCACATTTCCCAAGGCTATATTTGTACCCACTAATGTCCTTAAGTAAGCTTTCAGCCCCTAATGAGACTAACCCTGCGGTAAACCGAGAAAACTATGTTTAAACCTGAATTATTATCCCCTGCTGGCACATTAAAAAACATGCGCTATGCCTTTGCTTATGGTGCCGATGCAGTATATGCCGGCCAACCGCGTTATAGCTTACGGGTGAGAAATAACGACTTTAAAATGGAAAACCTCGCCACAGGTATTGAAGAAGCTCATGCGTTAGGTAAAAAGTTATATGTGGTGAGTAATATTGCCCCGCATAACGCTAAGCTCAAAACCTATATAAAAGACATGGAACCGGTTATTGCCATGAAGCCTGATGCGCTCATCATGTCTGACCCGGGGTTAATTATGATGGTACGTGAAGCCTTTCCTGAGCAAGTGGTGCATCTATCTGTACAGGCCAACGCCATTAACTGGGCCTCGGTAAAGTTTTGGCAACAACAAGGGATTAAACGGGTCATTTTATCCCGTGAATTGTCATTAGATGAAATTGAAGAAATTCGCCAGCGTTGCCCAGATATTGAGCTTGAAGTCTTTGTGCATGGCGCGCTATGTATGGCGTATTCTGGCCGTTGTTTATTGTCTGGCTACATCAATAAACGCGATCCTAATCAAGGTACGTGCACGAATGCCTGCCGCTGGAAGTATGATGTTCACCCTGCGCAACAAACCGAGACTGGCGATGTGATAGCCCTAACCCCTGACGTACAAATCGAAACGCCGACACTTGGCGTTGGGCAACCTAGCAGTGAGATTGTGCTTTTACAAGAAGCCGGTCGCCCGGGTGAGTATATGCCGGCATTTGAAGATGAGCACGGCACCTACATTATGAACTCAAAAGATTTGCGCGCGATTCAGCATGTTGACCGCTTAACGCGGATGGGAATCGATTCACTAAAAATCGAAGGCCGAACAAAATCGTTTTATTACGTTGCTCGAACCGCTCAATTATACCGCCAGGCCATTGAGGATGCCGCAGCAGGAAAAGACTTTGATCGCACTCTAATGAATAACCTAGAAGGTTTAGCACATCGCGGTTATACCGAAGGTTTTTTGCGCCGTCATGTGCATGATGAATATCAAAATTATCAATATGGTCATTCAGTGAGTAACAGCCAGCAATTTGTTGGCGAGTTTACCGGAAAACGTAACGAGCAAGGTTTGGCTGAAATTGATGTTAAGAATAAATTTTCGGTTGGCGACAGTGTTGAAATAATGACAACTGAAGGCAATTTTGTTATCTCTATTGCATCTTTAGTGAATCGCAAAAACCAATCAATTGAGGCCGCGCTGGGTTCTGGGCACTTTGTGTTTATGGATATTCCGCAAAACATCAATGTTGAACGAGCTATGCTAATGCGTAATTTACCTGAGGGTGTTGATACACGGAACCCTCATCAACCAGGTTAATAATTAAATGGCATTAATCATCGATGACAGTTGTATCAACTGCGATATGTGCGAGCCCGAGTGCCCTAATGAGGCAATCACTATGGGTGAAGAGATCTATGAAATCGATCCGGCACTATGTACTGAGTGTGTTGGCCATTATGACAAACCCACCTGTGTGTCGGTTTGTCCAATTGACTGTATCGATCCAGATCCACAGCATATTGAATCACATGATGAATTATTAGTTAAATACGCCACAATTACAGGGCGATAACTAAAATAACTCAATCAAAAATGGCGCAAAAGCGCCGTTTTTTCAGCCCAAATTTTGATTATTTAACCTGATCTCGGGATAAGGGATGAATTTATACTATTTAAAATCAACATGTTACCCATTCTCACTTTCAAGCTTGTCATTTGTTCTGCTAACAAGGCGAATTGACGCGTCAATAGCTAGCCTATTGTAAGTCGATTCAACGCAGTGAGCAGGGCAAAGGACTGTTTGAAAGGCATTTATACCATTGCGCATTAATAAGTGACCACTGTGAATGCGTCCAGCGGTTTTTGATTAAGGCGTCGCTATGCTGTAATGGTTGTTCCCTTCAAATAGCGAGAACGTAAAGCAAAAGCGGCTGGGGCATTCCTTTGTGGCGAGTTTTAAAAGGGCTTATACTGCGTTGCATGACTTCGAAAGAGAATCACTATTCATTCAGTCATTCGCCTTGTTTAAGCCCTTTTAAATTCTCGCAAAGAGATCACTTGCTAAAGCGGAATGGTATTATTATCCCGAGCTCAGGTTATTTAGTTTCTGAACCTTGGATTAATGCTTGTAACATGCTCGCCAGCTTGTCTACGGTTAACCTTACCGGCATAGGCAGTGCGTCTAACTCTATCGACAACAGTATATTTTTCACCTCGAGCCCTAGCTCAGTATCACCTTCAATTCGCAATTTACGTTGAAAAAACAAGGTGTCTGGATCTTCCTTTCCTGCGGCAACTAACAATAACTCGGGCACATTCGCACTAAAAATTACATTAGATTTGCTCATCGGCAATGCCAGTAGCTTGTCATTGCTACTGACCTGAAACTGTAAATCAATATCATCAACACAAATACCAACTGATTTATCTCTTAAAAACAGTAGATCACCTGATTTTATCTGCTCTGCCAGCACCAAATTAAGGATTTGAGATATAAGCGACATTTTCAGACGCTCTGGCACTATTGCCAATGAACGACGACTAATGTGTGGTGCGACATCTAAAATATACCCAGACAAACGTTGTTGAAATACTTGAGCCATTAAGAGTTCCTACCTGCTAATAAAGCGATTTTACAAGTTAGTTTACTGGCAATTTATCCAACGAAACCTGTTTTAAATCAATTCATGTTAACTCAATCACATTTACACTCCTGTTCTTCAAAAATAATGAGAACACTCACATGGAACTCTTATGCCCCGCGGGTAATTTGGCCTCGTTAAAAGCAGCCTTAAATGCAGGCGCTGACGCGGTTTATTTGGGACTCAAAGATGATACTAACGCACGGTCGTTTGCTGGATTAAACTTTACGGCGCCACAACTCGCACATGCAACGACATTAGCTCACAGCCAAGGTCGAAAAGTGTTTTTAACCCTAAACACCTTCCCAAAACCTGGACAGGAGCAGCGTTGGTATCAGGCGGTAGATTTAGCAGCGCAATTGAATATGGATGCACTTATCGTGGCCGATTTATCATTATTAAGTTATGCCCACCAGCATTATCCACATTTACCGCTACATTTATCAGTGCAAGCCAGTGCCACTAACTTAGGCGCATTATCGTTTTATAAAGAAGCCTTTAATATAGAACGGGCGGTCCTGCCACGCGTGTTGTCAATAAAACAAGTCAAAGACTTGGCAAAAGTCAGCCCTGTCCAATTAGAAGTGTTTGCATTTGGTAGTTTATGCATTATGGCTGAAGGCCGTTGTCACCTATCATCTTATGTCACCGGGCAATCCCCAAACACAGGTGGCTCATGCTCACCTGCGAATCACGTTCGCTGGCAAGACAGTGGCACTGATAAGTTAACCCGATTAAATAATGTGTTAATTGATAAAGCCGAAGCCAATCAACAACTCGGCTACCCTGTTGTATGCAAAGGCCGCTATGTAGCTCAATACGATCAAGACGCCAAATATTTGCTCGAATCCCCCACCAGCTTAAACACCTTAAGTTTATTGCCAGCACTGGCACAAGCGGGGATCGCATCACTTAAAATTGAAGGGCGTCAACGCAGCCCAGCCTATGTCAGTCAGGTGACTCAAGTATGGCGCAGTGCCATTGATACTTATTTGGCTTCGCCGTCCTCATTTACAGAACAACCACAATGGTCGCAAGCATTAGCCAAAGTGTCTGAAGGGCAAATTACTACATTAGGTGCCTACGAGCGCCAATGGCAATAAGGGTTACTATGAAAATATCTCTCGCACCGATCAGCTATTGCTGGTCTAAAGCTGATGTTGAACAATTTTACCAACAAGTCGCCAGCAGTAGCATTGACACAGTCTACCTCGGTGAAACCGTTTGCAGTCGCCGCCGCGAACTCAAATTTGCTGATTATCTTGCCATAGCGCATACACTCAAAGCTCATGGTAAACAGGTAGTATTGTCGACCATGGCACTAGTGGAAGCGCAATCTGAACTCAATGAACTAAAACGTGCTGTTAATAATGGTGACTTTAGCATCGAGGCCAACGACATGGCAGGTGTGTATTACGCCCACCAAGCAAAGGTTCCTTTTGTGTGTGGCCCGACCATCAACAACTACAACCGCGCTAGCTTAGATTTGTTATATCAAAAAGGCATGTACCGCTTTGTGATGCCATGTGAATTATCGCAACAATGGTTGCAAGCCGTTCTCGATACAGGCAGTGAGCCACAATATGAAATCGAAGTGCTCGGTCATGGCTATATGCCGCTAGCTCATTCAGCGCGTTGCTTTACAGCCAAACACTACCAACTACCAAAAGACAAATGTCAAACCATTTGCCAACGTCACAGCAAAGGGTTGTTAGCGCAAACACAAGAGTCACAGCCTTTATTGAGATTAAACGGCATTCAAACTCAATCTGCGGCGCAAGTGGATCTTATCAAGCAAATACCACAAATGATCAACATGGGCGTGGATTACTGGCGCATATCGCCTAATAAGTTAGCAGATATCAGCCTAGGAGACGCCTTAGCCAGATTGCTCAATAAAGTGTTAGAAGATGATAAAAAATCATTACAAAATGAGCTAACCCAGTTTGCTCAGTCAAACGATCATCTCAGCCATTGCAATGGATACTGGTTAGGGCACCCAGGAATGAACTACACCGAACATGTTAATCACTTAATTAATCAATAGGGTGCAGTAGGTGATGGCATCGAATAACCTCGGCAATCACTTAGCGATGGGTTCAGCTAAGTTTATTAAACAATGCTGAACCTATTACACGTGCTCACCACTTAGAAACACCCCTAAAACAGATTGGCAACAATAACGCAACACCATGATTAGTTTATGTTTTACTAAAGATGCACGCCAAAAAACTCACACGTATATCTACCCACATTTAACTAATATCTATTCGTTTCAGTTATCATTTTACATACTGCAAATAAGGAGGTAACCTTGCCTCCCTAAAAAGAACAACTGAATGGACATTCACTTACTGTCCATGACTATCAGTGGCCTTGCACGCCAAGCCCACTTTAAAGCACATACGTAAGGTGTATTTAACGTGACACACAAAAAACATAGCATTAAAACAATTCTTACCTTTATTATCCCATCATTGATTGGTCTATTACTGTTTATGACCCCGGTCAGTGTTGACGGTGCTATTACAATTCCAATTGCGATTATTTCAAAAGCGTTGCAAACCGAACTAGGCAGTTCAATTCAGTTAATTGTTTCAGGCATTGTGGTACTCATGGCCATAGCCTCTTTATTAACGCGCATTGTAAATCCTCAATTTGTGCGTAAAAACCACTTTCTACGCACTTTACTTAAGGTCAATTTATTTTGGCTTGCAACCCGTATTGTTGGTGCCGTATTCATTGTGATGGTTTACTTGCAAGTGGGTCCAGAGATGATCACGTCGTCAGCAACGGGTGGGCTCGTGCTTAACGATTTAGTGCCAGTGTTATTTTCGGTGTTTATTTTTGCCGGAATGCTACTGCCATTGTTATTAAATTTCGGCCTACTAGAATTTTTTGGTACATTGCTAACTAAAGTCATGCGGCCGATTTTTAACCTACCAGGTCGAAGTGCAATTGATTGTATGGCTTCATGGCTAGGTGATGGTAGCGTCGGTATTTTAATGACCAACAAACAGTATGAAACCCGTTTTTATACTGAAAGAGAAGCGGCCGTGATTGGCACCACATTCTCGGCGGTATCCATCACTTTTAGTCTCGTGGTGATATCTCAAGTTAAACTTGAACACTTGTTTGTCCCTTTTTACCTAACGGTCTGTTTAGCTGGTATTGTCGCAGCGGTCATAGTACCTAAATTACCGCCCTTATCTTGGAAAAAAGACACCTACATAGACAACACACCGCGCCATGAAGACGATGAAAGCGTACCAACAACTCATGGTGTGTTCGCGTGGGGTTTTGAACAAGCAATGCAGCGAGCATCTTCAGCCGGTGGTATAAAGCACGTATTAGTTGAAGGGATAAAAAATGTTGTCGACATGATTTTCGGCGTGATTCCAGTTGTTATGGCAATTGGTACTGTGGCACTGGTACTTGCTGAGCACACGCCACTGTTTAATTACCTCGGTATGCCATTTATTCCACTGCTAGAATTATTGCAATTACCTGAAGCTACAGAAGCCTCAAAAACGATAGTGGTTGGCTTTGCAGATATGTTTATCCCATCTATTTTAGCAAGCTCGATAGAGTCTGACCTCACCCGCTTTGTGATTGCGGCATTATCTGTGACCCAATTAATTTACATGAGTGAAGTCGGTGCATTATTGATTGGCAGTAAAATTCCGGTTAACTTTGTTGAACTGTTTGTTATCTTTATCTTACGTACTTTGGTTACCTTACCAATAATTGCCTTAATGGGGCACATACTGATATAAGCCGTACAGCTAAACAAATATTAACCATTCCTAAAGGAGCGCCCAGCGCTCCTTTTTCGTATAAAAAGCCAGCGAAAAACATAAAAATCAAGTATGCTTAATGCATAACAGTGACGGGCAGTATCCCGTCAACATACCGGCATAAAGGGTAACCCATGGACGACAGACGAAAATTTTCTCGTATCTTATTTGCAGCAAGCGCTCATATTGAGCAAACTCAACAAACCTGGCGAACAAAAATTTTAGATTTGAGTCTTAATGGGGCCTTAGTGGAATTACCAGCAGGTTACACTGGGCAAATTAACACCCAAGTCACGTTGGCATTTGTACTACCAGACTCAGACATTGAGCTTCAAATGCAAGCAGCCATTGTGCATAAAACACCTGAACATCTGGGGCTTAAATGTGTCCATATCGACCTTGATAGCATTACCCATTTACGACGGATAATTGAATTAAATATGGGCGATGCCGATTTACTGGACCGTGAGCTTAAATCACTCATCACCCCCACACCTTAAATCGATCATGACAAAAAATGGCAACCCTCGCGGCTTGCCATTTTTTTATCTGTAAGGTGTTATTATCCTAGCTGAGTGCAACGTGAATGCTAAATAACCTCAGCTCTGGATAACAAACGCCTTTCAAGCAGTCCTTTGCCTTCCTCACTGCGTTGAATTAACTTGCAATAGGCTAGCTATTGACGCGTTAATTCGCCTTGTTAGCAAAACAAATCACAAGCCTGACAGTGGATTTTAGTCAATCTATTGATTTATATCGTTATCAATACATCTCTTATCCAGAGTTGAGGTTAAATATGCAGTAAGCGACAAAAGATAGAAACAAAAATACGCAAGCTCAAAGTATGAGTGTTTAATACTTTTCAAACTGATTATTGGTTTTACTCACAGGGTAAAATTACGCGTCAACAACTAGGGCCTGTTTATTCAACACAGTTAACAACACAAAAGCCAGTTAAAAGCCTTTTTGCCCTAGCTAAAATTAGTTAATTAACTCGAGTAACTCATGTATGGTTTTTACTGGAGTAATTTTTGCCCCTAGTCCTTCCATCGACTTATGATAATTTCGAAAAGGAATAAAAATTTCGGTGAATCCATGTTGCGCCGCCTCTTTCACCCTAGGAACGCCGCTGTCGATAGGCCTCACATCACCGTTTAAGCTCAGCTCTCCCATAATGCAGGTGGTACGTGGTACAACAAAGTCATTCAAACTGCTGAGTAACGCCGTCACTAATGCCAAATCAATACAGGTTTCTGACTCATCAATTTTTAACCCACCAACAATGTTGAAGAAGGTATCATGAAAGATTTTTGTTTTTGTATGTTTACGTAAAATGCCCGTCAACATTTTAATCCGGTTCATATTGAGTCCCACACATACACGTTGTGGGAACTCAGATTCGGTTTCGGTGGTTAAACATTGGATTTCGAGTAATAAATTGCGGTTTCCTTTACGAATACAGGTAATCGTAGATCCTGGAGACTCAGTTGTTGAACCAGATAAAAAGATTTCACTTGGGTTATCGACACTCACCATACCGCGCTCGCTCATGCGGAAAATGCCAACAGTATCAACGTCACCAAAACGGTTTTTATTAGCCCGTAACGTACGAATTTGACCATCATTGGTATCGATATGTAATAACGCATCGACAATATGCACTAATGTTTGCGGCCCAGCAATTTCATTATTTTTGTTTACATGCGCAATAATAAACATGGTGACATTATTTTTTTTACAATATTGAGTAAACGCCTGCGCTGCAGTTTTAACCTGAGATGGAGAGCCAGGGCTGCCATTTGCATTATCTGTGATCACCGCCTGAATAGAATCGATTACCGCAAATTTGATTTGCTTAGCGTCTAATTCCTCAATAATTGCCTCAACACTGGTTTCAGACAATAGGTATAAATTATCTTCATTATAATTAAGCTTTAAGCGGTTTACTCGGTTTTTAAACTGCGAAAGCGACTCTTCAGCAGTACAGTACAATGATGCTGTCGTCTGAGACATGCGGGCCACTAAATCAGATAATAATGTGGTTTTACCCGCGCCTGGATCGCCTGAAATAATATTCACCGACCCCGTAGTTAGCCCGCCACTTAACACCCTGTCTAACTCACCTATACCCGTGAGCCTTTTTTCTGCTTCAACAGATTCAACATCGTTAAGCTTTTTCGCTCCGCCACCTGAAGCACCCGCATAGCCCAATACGGCAGGACGCGACGCAGAAGATGTTGTACTAGACAGACGCACCTCAACTAACGTGTTCCAAGCACCACAACGACACTGTCCCTGCCAACGCGGATAGTCCATACCACAATCGTCACACACAAATGCCATTTTGGGAGCTTTAGCCATGTTACTTCCTATTACTTTTCTTAATACCAACAAAATAACGTGTCATAAATATGAGTGTAAAACGGTGCACATTACCTGAATCTGTTGATTATTGCTGATTGATTACTGTTTGAGTTAACAACATTTTTAGCTGAACTCATGGGGCAGCGTTTGTTGGCCCATTTTACCCTTTAATGAAGCATAAATCTCTGCTGCAGTGGTATCGGTCAGTCACGTCCATGCATTCACTGCCAAAATACTCTTTAAAGTACCGCCGTGCTAAAAAAACTTAACGCGTAATGCTATCGCACAGAGCACTAGCATCTGCTCTGTTTGCAAGGCTGCGCAGTCTGTTTGATTGCCTAAAATAGACACATTGAAATAAAAATGGCTATTAAACACAGGATACCTTTGCCCGTAAATAAGTGACCACTCAGAATGTTTCCAGCTGTTTTTGCTTAAATCGTTACTATGCTGTCATGTTTATTGCCTTTCAAATAGCAGAGCGCAAAGCAAGAATAACGTAATAAAAAGTTAAATTAGATCAGCAATTTTATCTCGAACCTTGCCAAATATTACAATCTTGTTCAAACTGAACGCATAATGGTAAATACCATCCGCCAATGCATTAAAGCGTTACCATGTTAACTTACCTAATATGGATTGGTAATGAATAATATTATAAAGAACAGCACTTTCTTGCCGATAAAACATCAGCCAGAGTAATAAAAAACCTAATTATAACGACAATAAAATGAGTTTAGATAATCACAGTGCATTAATTGAACAGCTTAAGCCGTTATTAATGGAACCTGACTTTCAGGACATTTTTGATCAGCTTACGGCCGATGAATCGAATTCCACCCGTTTTTTATTAAAAATGGAGCTTAACCGTATTTCATCGCAATGTACTCGTATTATCGATTTACGCGATAAAACTGAACTCCCCTGCGAAGAAGTGGTTATCGCCAATCAACGACACTTTTTAGACGAGCCAGCAAAAGAGTCACTCATTAACGCCCTACCTTTGTACCGCAATAAATATACTCTTGGTGTTTATGAGCAGGTCTTAAAAGCTCACAAACTGCGCCGTTTAAAACTGCGAAACATCGAACCAGAAGATACACTAAACAACGACAACCCTTATATCGTTCCTGGCGTTGTGCTTGGCAGTTATTTTAACCGTTGCGAAGAACGAATGAATTACAGCATTCGTATTGCGGTCAATCAACAAAATACACATGAGGTTAATGGGGTAACACTTGATCTTTCTGTGGGTGGCGCACGAATAAAACTGCCAGTAAAACATCATTTAGATCAAGACAAACCTATAAGGCTCAAACTTCTTGAGTTAAGTGAAGAGTTTTATATTGATGATCTGCAACATGGTGTTGATTACCAAATTGTGGATATTCAAAATAAAGACGGCAACGCTATATTAAGGTTAAAACGCCTAGGTGGAGGGGATGCATTAGACAAAGTCTTAACCCAGGTGATCCGTAGCTATAAGTATCGTTATAAAGTTGATGTCAACGATGTCATTGTCACCGCAACAGGCCTTGGCTATGAGCGCCATTATTTACCACTGCTGACTCACTTACCTTTGTATGTCAGCATGAGTGATGACACGCCATGCATCTCGTATGAGTTACTGGGCCGTGGCAATCAACCAATACAGCACTATTTTCAAGATGAAAATAGTGTCAGCCAACTACCGAGTTTTATCAATACTCGACGCTTAACCCAGCTGCTTAAACATCCTGATAAAACCGATCATAACTTACTGTTTTGTTTTACCCACAATGCACAGGGAAAACTGCACTATTATTCGGCGACATTGGCTGAGTTAAAAGCCACTAACAATTTAAATTTATTTCTTGGCTTTGCCTCGACAAAAGCAAGTTGGCGAGTATTTAAATTGATCGCTCAATCAATCGATCATAGTAAAAACTACAAAACCTCAACACTCCCAGGAGATGATGCACACTACAGTGCATTAACAGAGCAGCAACTGGCGCAATTTACCCATATTTTACAGCTGATTGACCTGACCAACGAAGAGGTACGCCGGGATTACCAAACTTGGTTTAACAAAGAAGATGTCAATGGACTAAAAATTTTTGCGCAAGCCAAAGTGAAAAACCACAGCATAAAAAAAGTCTCAATGCCATTTAGTGAACGGCGCCATGAAGCAAGATTTGCCTTTAAAACCACAGTGACTGTGCAACAGGGCGACAAAAAAGCCACAGGTATTACCCACGACATTTCAAGTCGAGGTTTACAACTGATTTTAGAAGAAGCAGTCGACTTTACAGAGCCGGCACAAGTGACCTTGTCTTTTCCAAGGCTACAAGCTGCTGCAGGTAAAACCAACTTATCAAATTTACCTTATCAACTCATCCGCAGTCGCATGAATGGCCTAACCTTGCACTTAAGCGCCTTAATTGGACATTCTCCTCACGAAGGGGTCGAGTTTTTAAATAAATTAATTGCACATAACAAACAAAAATTAGAGCAATTGTCAGACAACGAGGGGCAACTTAAAGAACTGGCTGATGGGTTAAAAAACCTGTTTATGCGCCAACTTCCTGGCGTACCCTATTTTATTGAGAAAACGGTAAAATCAGCTCAAATGGCTTATATTGGTATAGGTACAAAAACCGATGAAATCAGCCATTTATTTGCCCAAGACACAGATCAAGTTCTGCAATTTAACTTACAGCCCTTATTAGACAATAATCTCTTAAAACAACAAATCATTGATCCGATTAAAGCAATGAAAGCCAGCCATGATATGGATTTCTTTGAAGTGTTTATACAATTGATCCGCCAACCAAGAGGCACAGTGCAAATCAAGTGTATTTTAAAATCGGAATTAGGTGGCAGAGATAACCAAATCAAATTTATCCAACAATGTAAAAAAGTCGGTCGCTTTATGGCCCTGCGAGTTTACCGTGGTGCGACAGACAAACCAGACATGAGTTATATCAGACGCGAATTGGAATACATTAATATCCACGCAAATCATCGAGCAAAACAACTAGAAGAACAACTTTGGAAAGTCATAGGCTCAGGTGAATTACTTGATATTACCGCAGAAGTAGAAGTTCGCTACCCCAGTATTTTGGCAACGGCCAACTAAACCACCTTGTTCACACCAATCGCCTGAGCGTTGCTACAAAGACAGATACCATTGCCGGATCTGCACAAAATGGTCCTGCTCTGCATGCTTGTTGGTTAGCATGCCGGCATGGTCATAATCAAATAGATTACCTTGCTCTTTAGACAACAAGGTGTATTTCACTTTAGCTATTCCGCATTCGGCAATCATATCACGCACATCAGCAGGGTTTCCTAGTACCCGGTCATTTTTCCCCGCAATAAACCAACTCACTGGCCATTGGGTCTTGGTTGCTGCATGGCCATAATCAAAATCGTCATCGTGATCAATCCATTCACCTCGAACCCAATCAATGGTTTGCAGTAACGATGCACGGCTTTCATTGTCCATGCCCACTCGCAGTCGATGAGCATCGAGATACCCCTGCCTTGATACCAAAAACGGCGCCAAACGATTCCAAAAAAAATCCACCATTAGCCACTTTCTAAATGAGCGAACTTTTATTGTACGCTTAGAACCAAAGGTTAACAGGGAGGCCACACTGTGTTGTAAATCGCTAAAACGAGTCAAACTACTCGCCATGAGCACACCGCCCCACGAATGAGCACACCAATGCACTTTACTCACTAAGGGATGGCGGCTTAATACAAACTGATGAACAAGCGGTATTTGTTCGCGGATCACCTCGCCTTGACCTAGGGTATAATCCCGCTGAATTTTAGGCTCACTTAAGCCTCGTCCAGCAGTATCCATCACATACACATCAAAACCGGCCTTGGCCAAAAAGCAGCCAAGCCCGCGTCCTGAGTCACTGTAAAAAACACGACCGTTAGACATGGCTCCATGGAGCATTAAAATAGGAATATTCGCGCCATGGGCTGCGGTAGGTCCAATATACCTGACGTGCAACTTGCCATCACGATAAGGAATAAACAGAGAATATTGTTGTATATCTGAGTTCACAATAAGCAGTAATAAAAGTTATCATTTGATTAAGCTATCATTACTGCCATGAAACACCAACAAAATAGAGTAAAAACGTAAAACCTTAGGTGTTTTGCCTAGTTGCCACCAAAATGGCAACGCCAAACACAACAGTCTTAATCAAGCTAGGTTCATCTGCCAAAGCGCGACAACTACGCCTGTAAACAGAACACCAAAGCCCGCAAGTCCAGGCGCTGAATAGCGGCGTCTGCTGCTGCAACAAGTTTTGGCTTAGCATGAAACGCTAATCCTAAATCTGCAGCTTGAATCATTGGAATATCATTGGCACCATCACCAATGGCTACACACTGCCCTGAAGCTATCGACCACTGTTTGGCACTTTTAGCAATCACATTGGCCTTATATTGCGCATCAACGACCTCACCGGTCACCTCACCGCTCAATTTACCGTCTTGAATCACTAACTCATTAGCATAAGCGGCATCTAGCCCAAGCAGTTGCTTTAAATGCCCAACAAAAGGCGTAAAACCGCCCGAGGCCACAACCAATTTCCATTGATGTGATTTAAGCTCAGCAATCATAGGTTTAATACCAGGCATTAATGGTAGGTTGTCGCATAATTGCTCAATGATGTGCGCATCAGCTCCCGCTAACTTAGCAACTCGCTGTCTAAGTGATTGCTCAAAGTCTAATTCACCACGCATGGCACTGGCAGTAACAGCGGCGACTTCATCCCCCACTCCAGCCATTGCCGCGAGCTCATCAATACATTCTATTTGAATGGCGGTAGAATCCATGTCCATCACTAATAAACCTGGTTGGTTTAACCGTGCTAGAGGCTGTTGGATTAGCACAATTTCAGCAGCAATGTCCTGCGGAAAAGAGCCAATCCATTGCTCAATAGCAGTTTGAGTCGCCAGTTCAAATCCTAGTAGGTCATTCTGTCTTTCAAGTTTTGCAATATGAGTATCGATTGTCAGTGACGATAACCATGCTTCAATGACACTTGAATGTTGTGAAGCAAATATAATACGGCTACGGTATGGCAGATCTGCCTGCAAATTTAACAGATAATCGGACTCACAATAACGGTAAAATACACAGCCTAGATGCTGATAAGTCTCACAAGTTTCTGAAAATAACCAATTTAGTAAAACATTATCACTTTGTTGTAGCATCAATACGGCCTCTTAGTATGTTACGACTATCTACTAACAATTTTTTCGATTAGTATAGCTTTTTGATAATTCTCTGTAATTGGATAAACACTGAGCATAGTGCAGTGCAAAACCAACTCATGTCAGTTGCCAATTAAATAGAAAAAACGCTGAGGATTAAAGTGATTTTTGTTAAAGGTTTAAAGAAAAGGCAAAAAATCAGTCGGATAATTCAGGTTATTATCGCCATCTCACTGATTTTTGGCTTAATACATTTATGGCAAGCAAGTTTACGTAACGGTCAAAACTTACTTAACTCACAAACAAAGGTCATGGCCCGCTTATTAGCGCAGCAAGCTGCAAATGGTGCTGCACCGGCCATGTTTTTACAAAATGATGAACAATTACAATGGTTAGCCTCTGCGTTGGCGGCAGATCCTAAAGTCATGTCGGTTAATATATACAATTCACAAGGTGTGAGGCTCGCCTTTGCTCAAAGCGTGTCTTTCGAAGACTTAGAGGCCGACTCGGAAGTGTTAACTGGTTTACTCAAGCCTTATCCGCCTTTAATTGAAAACGTAATGCAAGATAACAATAATTTAGGTTATGTCGAAGTTCGCTTAAACCTCGATATCTTTTTTGATGAAATCAAAGTATTACATGAACAAAACATGGAACTGCAGCAATTGATGTTAATCGTTGCAGGCTTTATCGGTTTATTGCTGTCGCGAGCATTGTCATTTAAACGAGCAGATTTTGATCGCAGAAAATCGCAAGCAAAGTTACGCAAAAAACCAAAAAGAATCGCGTTAATATCTGATGCCACAAATGCACCACCAAGTAAAGAACATCAAGATAAACCCTAATAAAAAGGGCACTCAATGAGTGCCCTTATTCATTCTTATTCACTATTTAAAGTGTTAAAGCCGCATCTAACGTCATAATGATCATGTCGTTAAACGTTGTTTGACGCTCATCAGAAGTGGTTTTTTCGCCAGTACGGATATGGTCAGATACAGTTACAACACATAATGCTTTTGCACCTAATTCATGTGCAACACCATATAAACCAGCCGCTTCCATTTCAACGCCTAGTACACCCATTTTTTCCATCACGTCAAACATCTGTGGATCAGGTGTGTAGAAAAGATCTGCAGAGAACACGTTACCAACACGGATTTTAGTGCCATGTGCTTTTGCAGAGTCAACCACTGCGCTTAATAAGCTGTAATCAGCAATCGCTGCAAAATCGTTATCTTTAAAGCGTAAACGATTCACTTTAGAGTCAGTACATGCACCCATACCAATGATCACGTCACGTACTTTTACGTCAGTGCTGATTGCACCACAAGTACCAACACGGATTAAGTTTTTAACACCGTAGTCTTTGATAAGCTCATGAGCATAGATTGAGCAAGATGGAATACCCATGCCACTGCCCATAACAGAAATGCGCTTACCTTTGTAAGTACCGGTAAAACCTAGCATGTTACGTACATCAGTCACTTGCTCAACGTTTTCTAAAAAAGTTTCAGCAATGTATTTAGCACGTAGCGGATCGCCTGGAAAAAGCACTGTTTCAGCAAAAGCACCTTCTACAGCATTAATATGTGGTGTAGCCATGTTATAACCCCTATGTTTCTATTTTATTTGGTCTTGCTTTAATAATATCGACAGTTTAGCAAACACATTAAATTTTATATAGAACCGTCGTTTGAAAATGTGACTAATTAATAAAAGATTCACCGTAATTCATCGGCTCTAGCGTGAAATAGCTCGCAATCGACTGACCTATGTCAGCAAAAGACTGACGACGACCTAATGAGCCTGCGGGTAAACCAGCGCCATAAGCCAACACAGGCACCCGCTCGCGGGTATGTTCGGTACCAACCCAAGTCGGATCGCAACCGTGATCGGCAGTAAATATCACTAAATCGTCAGGCTGTAAAATGGCAAACAGTTCTGGTAAACGAGAATCAAAATACTCTAATGCTTTCGCATAACCAGCAGTATCGCGGCGATGACCATAATGAGAGTCAAAGTCGACAAAATTGGTAAACACTATGGTGTTATCGCCAGCACGTTTTATCTGCGTTAAGGTTTCATCAAATAACTCTTCAAGACCGGTCGCTTTAAACTGTTGAGTAATACCACTATGTGCATAAATATCAGCAATTTTACCAATACTGACTACTTCGCCACCGGCAGCTTTCATTTTATCAAGAATGGTAGGCGCTGGCGGTAATACCGCATAATCATGACGATTACCAGTACGAGCAAAATCAGCAGGACTTGTACCAACGAATGGGCGAGCAATAACGCGACCAATGTTATAAGGCTCAAGCTCTTCACGGGCAATTTTACATAGGTTGTATAGGTTTTCTAAGCCAAAAGTCTCTTCATGGCAAGCGACTTGGAAAACCGAGTCAGCTGATGTATAGAAAATTGGCTTACCTGACTTCATGTGCTCTTCGCCCAATTCTTCAAGAATTTGGGTACCAGATGCATGACAATTTCCTAAAAAGCCATCTAAACCAGCTCGCTTCAAGATTTTGTCAGTTAATTCTTTAGGAAAAGAATGAGTTAAATCGTTAAAATACCCCCATTCATAAAGAACTGGCACACCTGCCATTTCCCAGTGACCACTAGGGGTATCTTTACCTGAACTTAATTCATCAGCATGGCCATAAGCACCTATCACTTCGACATCGGCACTAAACCCATCTGCAAATTTACCTGTGCTTTCAAAGCCAGCATGAGCTAAACCCAATTTAGCAAGATTAGGTAGCTTTAAAGGGCCTTGACGACCGATATCAGCTTTACCCTCTGCACACGCTTGCGCAATATGGCCAAAAGTGTCAGAACCGACATCACCAAACTTGTCTGCATCGGTCGCAGCGCCAAGACCAAATGAGTCTAGCATTAAGATAAAAGTACGTTTCATTGTGTTTTCCTTTATAAATCTGAAGCGCGGATATAGCGATAAATTTCAGGCGTCTTCTCTGGCGCACTATCACTGACCACGATAGCTTTTTGAACTGCTGCTGCAGCTTCAGCAAAAGCGTCTTCAGATTGAGCATGGATCATGGCTAACGGAACCTCTTTGTTAACTTCTTGACCCAGTGCGCAAACTTGAGTTAATCCGACACTGTAATCGAGCGCATCACCCGGTTTACGACGTCCACCACCTAAGGTAACGACAGCAAGACCAAGTTCGCGGGTATCCATTTGGTAAGCAAAGCCGGAAGTATTGGCATAAACAGGGCGAATGATCTTCGCATGAGGCAGATACTTATCATAAGCCTCAACAAAGTCTGTAGGACCGCCGAGACCAGAGACCATTTTAGCAAATGCCTCAGCCGCTTTACCATTGTCTAATACAGTATTTAGTTTATTACGTGCATCGGTTTCATTCTGTGCAATACCGCCCAAAATCAGCATTTCTGCACATAACCCCATAGTGACAGCGCATAAACGTGGGTTACGATATTGACCGGTTAAAAACTGGATAGCTTCGCGAACTTCAACAGCATTACCAGCACAAGATGCTAACACTTGATTCATGTCTGTAAGTAACGCAGTGGTTTTAGTCCCTGCTCCGTTAGCAACAGCGGTGATACTACGGGCTAATTCTTCTGACGCTTCGTAGGTCGGCATAAATGCACCACTGCCCACTTTGACATCCATGGCTAACGCATCAAGGCCTGCGGCCAATTTTTTAGATAAAATAGACGCGGTAATAAGCCCAATAGACTCGACAGTAGCGGTGTTATCTCGAATAGAATAAAAACGTTTATCAGCTGGCACGAGATCGCCCGTTTGGCCGATAATAGCCACACCAGCATCTTTAACAACTTTACGAAATAACTCGCTAGAAGGCTCGGTTTGATAACCAGGAATCGCATCGAATTTATCAAGTGTGCCACCAGTATGACCTAAACCACGGCCAGAAATCATGGGCACATAACCACCACACGCAGCAGCCATAGGGCCAAGCATGAGGCTGATGACATCACCAACACCACCGGTACTGTGCTTATCAATAATTGGGCCGTTTACCCGCAACGCATCCCAATTTAAAACCGTACCAGAATCACGCATGGCACTGGTCAGTGCAATACGCTCATCCATGTTCATGTCTTGAAAATAAACCGCCATACCAAACGCTGCAATCTGCCCTTCTGATACGGTATTGTGGGTGATTCCGTTAACAAAAAATTGGATTTCGGCTGTGCTTAGCGCTTCGCCATTGCGTTTTTTACGAATGATCTCTTGAGCAAGAAACATAATACGCCCCCTTTTAGGCAACCCATCACCTTTAGGCTCGCCATTAATATAGGAATACTATCGCATGATAGTGTCTTTAGATGACGCATCACTACGTCATCTAAAGTGAAGAAAGGGCCTAACCTGTACAGTGTAAAGATTAGGCTGCTACCATTAATAACCAGAAGTTGGTTTAGGTGCGTCAGTCAATTCTAGCGTGTGTAATAAGCTGTTTAATAAGCTTGAAGCGCCAAAACGGAATGTTTGTGGTGTAACCCAGTCGTCACCTAAAATACGCGCTGCCAGATCTAAAAACTCAGCCGTTTGAGCGGCGTCACGTACACCGCCGGCAGGCTTAAAACCGATGTTACGGTTTTTCTCACTGATAACAGTTAGCATTATTTCAGCCGCTTCAATCGTCGCATTCACCGGCACTTTACCCGTAGATGTTTTGATAAAGTCAGCGCCAGCATCAATTGAAATTTCTGATGCCTTACGGATTAATGCTGGATCTTTTAACTCACCAGACTCGATAATCACTTTAAGGGTCACGTCATCGCCACATTCTTCTTTACATGCTTTAACCAGTTCAAAACCAACGGTTTCATTACCTTCCATTAAAGCACGATAAGGGAACACAACATCAACCTCATCAGCACCATAAGCAACCGCGGCACGGGTTTCTAATACCGCAATAGCAATATCATCGTTACCGTGTGGAAAATTGGTCACTGTGGCGATTTTGATGTCTTCACAATCGAGTTCATTAAGGGTTTTACGTGCAATAGGGATAAAACGAGGATAGATACAGATTGCAGCAGTATTACCAGCTGCAGATTTTGCCTTGTGGCACAAGTCGATGACTTTTTGATCTGTGTCATCATCATTTAACGTGGTTAAATCCATTAACGAAATACCAAGTTGCGCCGCTTTTTTTAAATCAGTCATAATTGCTCTCCGAAACAAAAATCAAAGTCGATAATTTTTTCAGGCAACACGATAGCAGGCTATATGATTATAATTATGGCCGGGCCTTCAGTATTGCCAGTAAATGTTAGATAAAATTTACTAACCTAAGTATTCAATCTGATACGAGTACCACGACTTGAATCCTTGAAGACCGGAAAAGATAAAACAAGAACGTTGTTTCAGCTATTCCGCGAAAAATCCTTTTTAGCGCGCGAAAATATAAGCTTTGTAGAGTACAAACCTTTATATAAAACCACGATATTAAAATCATAATTTTAGATAAAAATTTACGGAACTGCTGTTATTTTTTTAAATTTGGAGCCGCGATTTGCGGCTCCAAAACACATCTTACAAGGTTTAGATTTTGTAAGTTGCAGTTAGGTAGTGACCCCAACCAGTTGAATCTAAGAAACCAAATGCGTTGTTGTTTAAGCCATATACGTCGTAGAAGTACTTACCGCCGTAACCTAACGCGAAACGATCTGTATGGTAGTAAAGACCGAAGAATACTGCGCCACCGTGTTTGGTAAGGTTGTATTCGCCATTAGCTTTCATGCCTGAATACTCTTCGTCCATACCGAACTGGTAATCAACATAACCTTGGAAAGAAAGGAAGCTTTTGTCTTCGAAAAATACAAAAGGTTTGAACCAGTTAGCAGAGAATTGGTAACCGTTCCAATCTTTACGGTTAATGTCATAAGCAGCATAAAGGTTCATGCCAGTTTTGCCTAACCAAGGTACATTAACGTCTGCGCCAACACCCCAGAAAGACATGTTAACATCGCCGCTACCGTCACCGTCAGTGCTGATTGCTCCGCCACCCCAGTTAAATAGAGTAGAGAAGTAAACTTCTTGGATAGGGCCCATAGATAAGTCAGTGCCAGTAATCGCATCGATAGAGAAACGTGGAGCTAACTTCATGAACATTTTGCTAGCGCCGTTATTCTTGTCGCCAGAATCGCCGTTAGCTAAGTTGAATACGTCTACATAACCATATAGGTCAACAAAACCTGAACGACCACCAAACTCCATTTCCATGTAGTTATGAGTCGCTTCGTTTTCGTCTGCAACTGGATGCTCATCAATTGCATACATAATGTTAAACTGCATCCACTTGTAATCATTAGCGTGAATGTCACCAGTTTGCTCAGCTGCAGAAGCAGTAAAAGTTGAACCTGCTAGAGCAATAGTACTTGCTAATGCTAAAGTATTTAATTTTTTCATCATCAACCCCATGTACATTATTTAACTATCTTCTTGGATAGCACTTCTTTTTAATTCACTCGTATTTTACCGCTAATGCTACAAATCTCAAACACTAATCGATAAAAAACGAATACAAAATTCTTTTTTGTGAACAATGTCGCGACTTTATGTCTACAAATTGCTAACAAATAAACTAATGAATACTGAGTAGTGGCTTTAATTTATCCTCTTTGTACAGTATTCAACTAGCTTGTAACTTCGCATCGGAAATGGTGGATTAACACAAAAATCAATAACAACGTTCTTACAAACTGGGTCTTTAATCTTATTTTAATCTAAAGACCCAGTAATCGAGGTGTTACCCTCTGATTAAGCTCTTAACTTAGATAGCTAAGAATAAACCGGCTAATGTCGCGCTCATTAAGTTAGCTAATGAACCAGCGATAACAGCACGGATACCTAATTTTGCAAGGTCATGACGACGTGAAGGAGCCATAGCACCTAAACCACCAAGTAAAATTGCAATAGAAGATAAGTTAGCAAATCCACACAATGCGAAAGAGATAATCGCTTTAGTACGATCTGTCATTACCGCTTGAGTTGCTTCAACTAACACACCGCCATCAGCAACATCTTTTAGGTATGGTGCAAAGTTTAAGTAAGCAACAAATTCGTTTACAACAATCTTTTGACCGATGAAAGAACCCGCAACTAATGCTTCGTTCCAAGGTACACCGATTAAGAAAGCTAAAGGCATGAAGATGTAACCAAGGATAAGTTCTAGCGTAATACCTTCTAAACCAAACCAACCTGTTACACCACCAATGATACCGTTGATCATGGCGATTAAACCAACGAATGCGATCAACATTGCACCAACGTTAATGGCTAAGCTCATACCAGATGAAGCACCACCGGCAGCAGCGTCAAGTACGTTAGCTGGTTTGTCTGGATCTTCTGGTAAATCGTCCATTTCGTTAATCGCGGTTTCTGTTTCAGGGTGCATCAGTTTAGCCATTAATAGACCACCTGGTGCCGCCATGAATGACGCAGCAACTAAGTATTCAATTGGAACACCCATTTGCGCGTAACCCGCTAATACAGAACCTGCAATAGAAGCAAGACCACCCACCATAATGGCGAATAGTTCAGATTGAGTCATTGTCGCAATAAATGGACGAACAACTAAAGGCGCTTCAGTTTGACCAACGAAGATGTTAGCAGTTGCAGACATAGACTCAGTACGGCTTGTACCTAATGCTTTTTGTAAACCACCACCGATAATACGGATGATCCACTGCATGATGCCTAAGTAGTAAAGCACTGCAATTAAAGAAGAGAAGAATACAATGACTGGTAATACGTTAATGGCGAAAATAAAACCAACTTTGAAGTTAGCTAAATCACCAAATAAGAAGCTGATACCACTTTGTGCGTAACTAATCACACTTGATACAGCGTCAGATACACCTTTCAGAATATCTTTACCGATTGGAACATATAATACGAAACCAGCGAAGAATGCTTGAATAGCTAAAGCACCACCAACGGTACGTACATTAATTGCTTTTTTGTTAGTTGATAGTAAAAAACCTATCGCAAGTAGGACGACCACCCCTACTAAACTCATTAAAATATCCATTAATCATCACCCTTTTGTTAACAGTTTTTTTGAATGTTGTTAACTCACCTAATTTCCGTTGATGATTATAACTGAGCAAGAAACGAAAAGCGTCGTTTTGATCAACTTTTTAGAGTTTAATTTCAATCTCTTAGGTTAACAAAGACATTATTACTCATTTCGTTTTAAAAAAAACAATTAAAGCTCAAATAGTTGCACTGCATTTTTATTCAACTGTTCTAATATACAGACAGTCTCATTTTTCTTTAAAAATGAGATTTCGGACACAATTCTATTTAAGATAAGCGGAGTATTACGAGAATTTGCCTGGTCAAAAGGGCTCATGCTAGGTGAATCGGTTTCCAATAAAAAGTGTTCTAATGGCAATTCGGTCACGGTTTGCCGAAGCTTTTTCGCACTAGGGTTGAGCAATAATCCACCAACCCCTAATTTAAAACCAAGGGCAATATATTGCTCGGCAATTTGCCGGTTACCATAGAAGCCATGTATGACCCCGCCACGCTCTAGCCTGCATCGTTTCAAAAGGTGAATTAATTCTTGATGAGCTTTCACTGCATGTAAAATGACAGGTAATTGGTAAGTTTGCGCTAGGTGTAATTGTTTTTCTAATAACAACAATTGTTTATTTGACCAAGAGTGTAATTTATCTAAACCACACTCTCCAACTGCCACCAAACGCTTATTTTCTCTATATTGTTGCAACATAGCGTCAAGCAGAACAATGGCTCGGTCAATGTCATCTGGCACATACCAAGGATGGATCCCAAGGGCGAAATACCATTGATATTTATCGGCGATATCCAGTTGCTGCTGCCATTTATCAGCAGCAACACCAGGGATAATGGCAGATGAAATCCCTTGCTTGCTCATTTCAGCTACAAGCTCGTCTCGGTCCGGATCAAATTCAGTCATGTCCAAATGTGCGTGGGTATCGATCATATTGCATCTACTATTATTACGATGGTCACTAAATTAGCACAAAAGAGATTGGTACCATAAGCACAGCTTTTAATGGAAAAGAATCGAGCATTGAGCTAAGCCAATCTTGTTAGTGTTCATATTTAACCTGAGTTCGGGATAATAAATGCCTTTCAAACAGTCCTTTGCCCTGCTCACTGCGTTGAATCGACTTACAATAGGCTAGCTATTGACGCGTCAATTCGCCTTGTTAGCAGAACAAATGACAAGCTTGAAAGTGAGAATGGGTAACATGTTGATTTTAAATAGTATAAGATCATCCCTTATCCCGAGATCAGGTTATTTATACTAATACCATTCCGCATTAATAAGTGACCACTCAGAATGCGTCCAGCGGTTTTTGATTAAGGCGTCGCTATGTAGTAATGGTTGTTCCCTTTCAAATAGCGAGAACGCAGAGCAAAAGCCGCTGGGGCATTCCTTTCAGGCGAGTTTTAAAAGGGCTTATACTGCGTTGCATGACTTCGAAAGAGAATAACTATTCATTCAGTCATTCGCCTTGTTTAAGCCCTTTTAAATTCTCGCTGAGAGATCACTTGCTAACGCGGAATGGTATAACTTCACATAAAATAAGAATTACTGTGATAGCCCCCTTAAAAACACAATAAAAAAGGTGGCAAAGCCACCTTTTTTACATTAACTCAACATAAAAATTAACAACTAGTGTTCACGTGTTTTAGCAAACTCAATGTCTGGATAACGTTCCATCGACAGGTTTAAATTAACCATAGTTGGCGCAATATAAGTTAAGTTATCGCCACCGTCGAGTGCCAGGTTAGCACTACACTTACGACGAAACTCTTCAAGTTTACGCTCATCTTTACAGTAAACCCAGCGGGCTGTGCTCACACTAATGCCTTCATAAATCGCTTCTACGTTATATTCGCTCTTTAAACGGCCCACAACAACCTCAAACTGCAACACACCAACCGCGCCCACAATCAAATCATTGGAATCTATTGGTCTAAATACCTGTACTGCGCCTTCTTCAGACAACTGTACCAAGCCTTTTAGCAATTGCTTTTGTTTTAAAGGATCTTTTAAGCGAATTCGACGGAACATTTCCGGGGCAAAATTAGGCACGCCAGTAAAACGAATTTTTTCACCCTGAGTAAAAGTGTCACCAATTCGCATAGTACCGTGATTATGCAAACCAATGATGTCACCGGGATAGGCCGCTTCCGCCCTGTTTCGATCACCTGCCATGAAGGTCAATGCATCACTGACATTCACATCTTTACCAATACGCACATGATGCATTTTCATGCCTTGCTCATACTTACCTGAACAAATACGCATAAAGGCAACGCGGTCGCGATGCTTAGGATCCATGTTTGCTTGAATTTTGAAAATAAACCCTGAGAATTTTTCCTCATTTGGTAATACCTGACGAACATCGGTTTCGCGCGGTAATGGTTTAGGCGCCCATTCAACAATACCGTCAAGAATATGATCAACACCAAAGTTACCCAAAGCGGTACCAAAGTACACAGGGGTTAATTCGCCTTTTAAGAAGGCTTCTTGGTCAAACTCATGCGATGCACCAGCAACCAACTCCATTTCATCACGAATACTGGCTGCGTATGAACCAAGCACTTTATCGAGTTCAGGGTTGTTCAAGCCTTTAATAATGCGTTCTTCTTGAATAGTGTGACCCAAACCACTTTGATACAAAATCACTTCATCACGCAGAATGTGGTAAACACCTTTGAACTCCTTACCCGATCCAATCGGCCAAGTGATTGGCGCGCAAGCCATGTTCAAAATCTCTTCAACTTCATCCATAAGCTCAATAGGATCACGGATGTCACGGTCACATTTATTCATGAACGTCACAATAGGCGTATCGCGAAGTCGAGTCACTTCCATCAATTTAATGGTCCGGTCTTCAACACCTTTGGCTGAATCGATAACCATTAAACAAGAATCTACGGCGGTTAGTGTGCGGTAAGTATCTTCCGAAAAGTCTTCGTGACCTGGCGTATCAAGTAAATTGACAAGTGCACCACCATAAGGAAATTGCATTACAGATGTTGTAATCGAAATACCACGATCTTTTTCCATTTCCATCCAGTCAGATTTAGCATGTTGACCTGACTTTTTGCCCTTTACTGTACCTGCTTTTTGTAAAGCCTGTCCGAATAAAAGAACCTTTTCGGTGATGGTGGTTTTACCCGCATCGGGGTGCGAAATGATGGCGAAGGTACGACGCTTGTCGACCTCAACGTTGTTGCCTGACATGTTAACCTTGCACTAGCCGCTAAAAAAGGCGCAAATTATAGCGCCTATCGAATCAATTGGCTAGGCAAAGTAATGTTTAGCCTTTTGCGGGTAATTGAGCAGACTGTTGAATTAGGTTTTTCATCTTTGCTAATTCAATTCTGGCATAACGATGCTCAACAAAATCATATATGTTTGTGGCCAAAGTTAAACGGTAAAAATTAGCCGCTTGCTGATATTGACCATTAGAAGCAGCTTGTTTTGCTAAGTAAAAATAAGCTTCACACAAACGTTCAGCGTATTCTTTCGGTTGTGTTAAGCCCACTTTAGCCGCTGCAAAAACTTGCTCTTGGTTTAGCTTCCCTAAATAAAAATCGACCAACACACTGGCCCAGTCATCATTGTTGAGTTGTTGGCGCTGTAGTGCTAAATCCGCCAAAGCTTGATTTTTATCGACCGCAGAAGACATTAAATAAAGCCAAAGTACCCGATAACCATCGCTAGGATCTCGGGCTAAGAAAGCTTGCATATCTTCAACGGCTAATTGATAACGCTCGCCATAATATAAGGCTATACCACGGTTAAGATAAGCATAATCATAACCTGGAGATAACTCTAACACGCCATCAAAGGCTTCATATGCACTATCAAACTCGCCTTCTTGAGTGTAATAAATCCCCAAAAAATTATAGGCATCGGCCAAATCCGGCTGCAATTTTATCGCCTGATGAAAATCAATTCGCGCCAATAATCGCAACCCGACACTGTCGTAAATGACTCCACGGTCGTAATGAAAACGTGCACGTTGTTCGTCAGTCAGCTCCATAGTTGCTAAAATTTCATTCAATTTAGCAAGCGTTACTTCCATTTTATAATCTGGCATCACTGGCGCGACAATCATTTGCCCAGCGGTTTCTTCACCCACATTTTGCGTTGTGGCACAGCCAGACAACAACATACTTGCACCGACAACAACGGCAATAACTGTGGTGCGTAGTTTACATTCCATCCGTTTGACCTTATCAGGTTTTATTAATATTCAATATCATAGCAATCTGACCATCTAAGAGCTATGGACTAGAACAGATTATTTTAATAAACATAAAAAAAAAGGAGATCGCAAGATCTCCTTTCTTAATAAAACGCGCTATATCTTACGACTCAGCGGTTTCTTTTGTTTGAGCTTCTTTAATCGACAGTCTTACTCGGCCCTGACGATCAACTTCCATCACTTTAACAACAACATCTTGGTTCATTTCAAGGTGATCAGACACGTTAGCAACACGTTCATCACTGATTTGTGAAATGTGTACTAAACCATCTTTACCAGGAAGAATATTAACAAATGCACCAAAATCAACGATACGGATCACTTTACCGTTATAAATACGGCCTACTTCAACTTCAGCTGTGATCTCTTCAATACGACGGATAGCTTCTTTGGTTGCTTCACCGTTTGATGATGCGATTTTAACTGTACCGTCGTCATCAAGTTCAATGGTCGTACCCGTTTCTTCTGTAAGTGCACGAATAACCGCACCACCTTTACCAATCACATCGCGGATTTTTTCTGGGTTAATCTTGATGGTGGTAATACGAGGAGCATGGTCAGAAATATCATCGCGGTGCGAACCAATAGCCTGGTCCATTACATTCAGGATATGAACGCGAGCGCCATAAGCCTGTTGTAATGCGATTTCCATAATTTCTTTAGTGATACCTTCAATTTTGATATCCATCTGCAGAGCAGTAATACCATCACGAGTACCAGCAACTTTAAAGTCCATGTCACCTAAGTGATCTTCATCACCTAAAATGTCAGAAAGCACAACGAAATCGTCGCCTTCTTTAACAAGACCCATTGCAATACCTGCAACAGAAGTCTTAATCGGTACACCAGCGTCCATTAGTGCTAACGAAGTACCACACACAGAAGCCATTGAGCTTGAACCATTAGATTCTGTAATTTCAGATACGACACGAACGCTATATGGGAATTCTTCAGCAGAAGGCATTACCGCGTTAATACCGCGCCAAGCCAGCTTACCATGGCCGATTTCACGACGTTTTGGTGAACCAACCATACCGGTTTCGCCCACTGAGTATGGTGGGAAGTTGTAATGCAACATAAAGCGATTAGTACGCTCGCCCATGATGCTATCGATCTTCTGTGCATCACGTTCAGTACCTAACGTACAAGTGACGAGTGCTTGAGTTTCACCACGAGTAAATAGCGCGCTACCGTGGGTGCGAGGTAACACACCTGCTAGCACGTTTAATGCACGGATCATGTCTGGCTCACGACCATCAATACGTGGTTTTCCGCTAATAATACGGCCACGAACGACTTTCTTCTCAAGGCTGCCAAGTAAATTGTCAACTTCGCGTAAATCAACATCTGCATTTTCAGCAAGCAGTGCCGCTTTAGCCGCTTCTTTTACAACGCTAACCTGAGCGTAACGGTCTTGCTTAACTTCAATTTGATAGGCTTCGGTCAAACCTGCTTCTGCTAAATCTTTAATTTTAGCTACAAGCGCTTGGTCTTGTACTGGAGCGGTCCAGTCCCAAGTAGGTTTACCCGCTTGCGCTTTAAAGTCACTGATTGCGTTGATAACAACTTGTTGTTGATCATGGCCGTAAGTCACAGCGCCTAGCATGATTTCTTCTGCTAGGGAATTCGCTTCAGATTCAACCATCAGAACTGCAGCTTGAGTACCCGCTACGACTAGGTTTAAATCACTGTTCGCAAGCTGATCAACATTTGGGTTTAACAAATATTCGCCATTAACATAGCCTACACGTGCAGCACCAAGTGGACCACTGAAAGGAATACCTGAAATCGCTAAAGCAGCTGAAGTACCAATCATCGAAATAATGTCTGGCTCAATCAGCGGATCCACAGATACCACAGTAATGATAACTTGAACTTCGTTTTTAAAACCGTTAGGGAATAAAGGGCGAATAGGACGGTCTATTAGACGCGCAATCAAAGTTTCATCTTCTGATGGGCGGCCTTCACGCTTAAAGAAACCACCTGGGATTTTACCGGCAGCGTAAGTTTTCTCTTGATAGTTAACCGTTAGCGGGAAAAAATCACGGCTTAAATCAGCCACTTTTTTACCGACTACAGTAACTAATACTGTGGTATCACCCATGCTTGCTAATACTGCAGCATCTGCTTGGCGTGCAATAACACCTGTTTCTAAGGTGACTGTATGTTGACCATACTCAAAACTCTTTACAATTGGATTCACGTGACCCATTCCTTAATTTAATGACCTTTAATTACGCGCACAAGTATACTTCAATTGGATTGAATAGTTAAATAGACGCGTAATAGAGAATGAAAAAAAAGTTAAATTGCCGTTTTGTGACATTAAACCAAGCCAAAACGGCACTTTCTACTTTAGTAAAATGGAATGTTGAGTCGAATTTAGCCTGTTCAACGCTATTTTTATTCCACTTTTAATGGCAACACTGTGTATTTTATCAAGGCTAATCAAGATTGAATGCTAACTTGTAAAATAAACAATTTTCCCCCTATACTAAGCTGCCTAAATAAAAAACAACAGGTATTAATTTAGCATATTGAGTGCCAACAAACTTAGCACTTGATTTTATAAAAAACAGTCTCTTATTTGACATGGACAAAGAAATGACGGCTAACTTTAAGTCCTTAACATGGAAGCAAACAAACTTAGTGGTTTTTACAGCTTTGTTTTTTGCAGTTGCAATTCTTATTGTTGAAATTGCAATTCAAGTCATTTCGACTAAAAATCAACTCAGTGATGCACAGCAAGAGCTACTTGACTCAGTAGAACAAACCACCACCAACGCGGTTTGGTCGTTAGACGATAAGCTTGCGAGCCAAACATTAGAAGGGATCATTAAAGTTGACAATGTTGGTTCGGCAGTCATTGAGCTTGATGATGGTTCATTGTTTGTTGCAACATCAAACCCAACTGAGAAATTTTCTTCCGCTTATGTAAAATTAAGCCAAAGCTTGTTTGGTGATTTAAGAGAAATTTCCAGACCCATATACCGACCATTTTACTTTGAGGGCAATAAGCAACAACAGCTTATTGGTACTCTTACCGTTTTTTATGACACTCAAAAGCTCACCAATAAATTATTTAGTCAGCTTAAACTTGGGTTAATTGCCACACTAGCAAGAGCGCTGTTACTCACACTGGTACTGAGTGTTGTTTTTCATCGTTTTCTTACTCAGCCTATTGCCCGTATAAGCGAGGCCATCGATAAAATCGACCCAGACTCTCCTGATGAAAACCTTCTACCTATGTCGCCAGCGCACAAGGATGATGAATTAGGCCTGGTAACCAGTAAGTTTAACCAAATCCTATTGCAATTTAGTCAAACACAGAACAAATTGCGCAAAATGGCCACAAGGGATCCACTAACAGGATTGCCCAATCGAACCCTATTGCTCGAAACATTAAATGTCACCATTCAGCGTTCACGAGTTCATAAACGTAATTTTACGCTGTTATTTATTGATTTGGACCGCTTTAAAAATGTGAATGACTCACTAGGACATGCCATAGGCGATCAATTTTTAGCACGAATTGCTAGAATTTTAGAACGTGTTGTTGGCGATAGAGGCAGTGTTGCCAGGCTCGGTGGTGATGAGTTTGTCATTTTAGCCGATGAAATCCAAACGCCAGATCAAGCCGCCGACTTTGTTGATAAATTACTGATGCAGCTTAATGCCCCAGTACAATTAAACGAACATGCTATTCATCCTGCTGCATCGATTGGGATTTCTATTTATCCTGATGATGGTGATAAAGCAGAAGATCTTATTAGACATGCTGATATTGCAATGTACAGCGCTAAAGCTGCAGGTTCTAACCAGTGGGCCTTCTTTAAGCAGCAAATGACTGAACGTGCTGCTGTTAGGCTAAGAACTGAAGCATCATTACACGATGCATTAAAAAATGATGAGTTTTTATTATACTTTCAACCTAAATTTGATTTAAAAACCAATAAGGTAGTGGGTTGCGAGGCGCTAATTCGATGGCAAAAAGAGGGGCGATTAATTAGCCCTATGTCATTTATACCCGTAGCAGAAGAAACCGGTATTATTATCCCCATTGGCCGATGGGTAATTGAACAAAGTTGCAAGGTGATCCGCGAATGGCAACGTAAATATAACTATTCAATCCCGATAGCCGTGAATGTCGCTTCACAACAATTTGCTGACGCCAGTCTCGTTCCCGATATCAAGCAATTAGCCATTCGATATCAGATCCGTCCTGAACTATTGGAAGTCGAAATCACTGAAACCTCTTTGATGAACGATGTAGAGCAGGCCATTGTTAAACTTGAACAGCTCAAGTCTGCCGGCTTTGGCATTGCAGTGGACGATTTTGGAACTGGCTATTCGTCGTTATCTTACCTACGCCATTTGCCCATTACGACAATGAAGATTGACCGCGCATTTGTTAATGACCTTCCTAAAGACAGTGCGATTGCCTCAACCATCTTGATGCTTGGTCGTCAACTGAACTTAACCATTGTTGCAGAAGGCATTGAAAATGAAGAGCAGCTTCAATGGCTTAAAGACAACCAATGTGAAGTTGGCCAAGGCTTTTTCTTTAGTAACCCCTTGCCGTTAGATGAATTTGAAGAAAAGTATATTTTAACCGAAACAGCAAAAATCGTTCGTTTTTAATATTCTAGGGGGTTGGTGTCACAGTGCTGTAGCTCTACCTAGCGTATTTATCATTTAACACGCTTGCGGTGCTCATTTACAGCTATTGTGGTCTAACGCGGGCAACTTGTTTATGTTGTAGAGCAACACATCACTCCAAAGCATCAACTTAGTCGCTGATAGCCATCACGATCAAATAAGTACTCAAAGATTACGCAGAAAAATCGCTGAGAACAAGGCCGTAATGGCAGCGAGCTAGTTGCTCTACTTTCACAATATCTAACCCAGTGATAAACGATACAACCTATAAGCATGATCACATTGTTGTACTGATTGATATAAATCAGCCCCAATGACATGGTGTCGATCACCTTCAAAGGCTACACCTTATACCATTGCGTGTTCATAAATGGCAACTCAATAACATGAATAACCATTTCATTAATTAACCTGAGCTCGGGATAAGGGATGAACTTATACTATTTAAAATCAACAGGTTACCCACTCTCACTTTCAAGCTTGTCATTTGTTCTGCTAACAAGGCGAATTGACGCGTCAATAGCTAGCCTATTGCAAGTTAATTCAACGCAGTGAGGAAGGCAAAGGACTGTTTGAAAGGCATTTATTATCCCGAGCTCAGGTTAATTATCTGAACTGCAAGCAATAAAAAAGGAGGCAAGGCCTCCTTAATTATGTTTTAACTCACTTACCTAGGTAAGCGATACATCGAATTAACGACGTAAACCTAACTTCTTGATCAGAACAGCATAACGCTCTGAGTCAGTACGCTTTAGGTAAGCAGTAAGCTTACGACGAGCGCTAACCATGCGTAATAGACCACGACGTGAGTGGTGATCATGGATGTGCTCTTTAAAGTGACCTTGAAGGTGGTTAATTTGAGCAGTTAACAAAGCTACTTGAACTTCAGTTGAACCTGTATCGTTTTCGCCGCGACCAAACTCAGCTAAAATTTTTGCTTTTGCTTCAGCACTTAGTGACATGTGTTTCTCCAAAAAAGTAAATGTATCTCTAGCCGATCACTAACTCAGCCAGAGCGAGCGCGGTATTCTAACTATATTCGTTAATAACCGCAATAAAAAAGCGTATAAAACTGCTCAATAACAACATTTAATCGCAATACCATTACTCAGTAGTATCGTGCATAACAATCAAACGCTTTGGTGCTAATAGCCCATCGTCATTCATACTACCAATGCCAACAAACTTACGCTCATCGCCTATCGTAATCCGCACTAAGCAATCTGGTTTTAATCCAGCAGCTTGAATAGCTTGCCCTTGCATTACATAATAAAGCATGGCATCTGGAAGGTTAATTTCAGGGAAATTAGCCACCGCAGTATCCATTGGCAACAATAGTGGGTCGAGTAAGGTTTTAGGCGCAATATCTTGCTCTTGAGCCTGTGCTAACAACGATTCAAGCTCTGCAAGACTGACCATTTTGTCATACGGATAGTCTGCAACCTGGGTGCGACGTAACATAATAACGTGTGCACCACAGCCAAGCATTTCACCTAAATCATCAATGATAGTACGAATGTAAGTCCCTTTAGAGCAATGAATGTCTAACGTAAGCTCATCACCTTCAAGCTTGATAAAATTTAGCTCAAACACCGTAATCGGGCGCGATTCACGCGGCACTTCAATGCCTTCGCGGGCATATTTATACAAAGGCTGACCTTGGTATTTTAGCGCCGAATACATTGACGGAATTTGCTGTGTCGTGCCGCGAAAATACTCAAGTTTTTCTTCTAGAAGATACTGAGTAATATTCACTGGGCGAGTTTGTACTACCTCACCGTCAGAATCGCTGGTATCCGTTCGCTCACCAAGCTTTGCGGTAACAAGATAACGTTTATCAGCGTCGAGCAAGTGTTGAGAAAACTTAGTTGCTTCACCTAAGCAAATCGGTAGCATACCTGTAGCTAAAGGATCTAACGCACCTGTATGACCAGCTTTATTTGCATTAAAGATGCGCTTAACCTTTTGCAAAGCAAAGTTTGAGCTCATGCCAGTATCTTTATCGAGTAATACGATTCCGTCGATGAAGCGACCTTTAGCGCGACGAGCCATTAATCTTGCTCCTTGTCACCATCTACAGACTCATTGCTATCAGATGCTTGTGGATCAAATTGCTGCTGTTTGGCTTTATCTTTGTTAATGACTTGGGTGACGAGGTTAGACATACGCATACCTTCCACTAATGAACTGTCATAAACAAAGCGTAATTCAGGCATCACACGTAATTTCATACGTCCAGCCACAAGTGTGCGAATATAAGGTGCTGCTGCACTCAGTGCATCCACTTTTTGTTGAACAAGCTCGATATCTTCTTCAAAGAAGGTCACAAATACTTTTGCATAACTTAAGTCACGTGAAACGTCCACGTCGTTAACGGTAACAAAGCCAATGCGAGGATCTTTCATATCACGCTGTAACACCATTGCAAGTTCTTGCTGGAGTTGCTGTGCGATACGACGAGTACGACTAAATTCTTTTGCCATGATGATGTGCCATAACCTTGGGGATATAATCAAAAAGGGCGGCTAATGCCGCCCTTCCATTGGTGCTTATAAGGTGCGAGCTATTTCGACTGTTTCAAAGACCTCAATTTGGTCTCCTACACGAACGTCATTGTAGTTCTTCACGCCGATACCACATTCCATACCATTACGTACTTCTGTTGCATCGTCTTTGAAGCGACGTAACGATTCAAGTTCGCCTTCGAAGATAACCACGTTATCACGAAGTACACGAATAGGTGCACTACGTTTAACTAAACCTTCGGTAACCATACAACCGGCAATAGCGCCAAGTTTAGGCGACTTAAACACATCACGAACTTCAGCAAGACCAATAATTTCTTGCTTAAATTCAGGCGCTAACATACCAGTCATTGCTGCACGAACTTCATCAATTAAGTTATAGATGATGCTGTAATAACGTAAATCAACACTTTCGGTTTCGATAGTCTTACGCGCCTGTGCATCAGCACGAACGTTAAAGCCAACCAAAATCGCATTGGATGCAGCAGCAAGTGTTGCATCTGTTTCGGTTAATGCACCCACACCGCGCGCAATAATGTTCACTTTAACTTCGTCTGTAGACAGTTTAGTTAATGAATCACAAATTGCTTCTAATGAGCCTTGAACGTCCGCTTTAAGCACGATGTTCAACTCTTGAACTTCGCCTTCTTCCATGTTGGCAAACATGTTTTCTAGCTTAGACTTTTGCTGACGCGCTAACTTAACATCGCGGAACTTACCTTGACGATACAGAGCCACTTCACGTGCTTTACGCTCATCACGAACAACCGTTGCTTCATCGCCCGCTGAAGGCACACCAGAAAGACCTAAGATCTCAACTGGGATTGAAGGACCGGCTTCGGTGATAGACTTACCGTTTTCGTCTTTCATCGCACGGATTTTACCGTACTCTAAACCACACAGTACGATATCACCTTGGCGTAATGTTCCTTCCTGGACAAGAATAGTCGCCACAGGGCCACGGCCTTTATCAAGTTGAGATTCAATAACCACACCGGCAGCCATGCTATCGCGTACTGCTTTCAGTTCGAGAACTTCAGCTTGTAATAAAATGCCTTCTAATAGTTCGTCAATACCTTGGCCAGTTTTGGCTGAAAGGTGAACGAACATATTATCTCCGCCCCAATCTTCAGACATCACGCCATGCTGTGAAAGTTCGCTTTTAACACGATCTGGATCCGCTTCAGGCTTGTCCATTTTGTTAACGGCTACAATGAGTGGCACGTTACCAGCTTTGGCATGTTGAATCGCTTCAATAGTCTGTGGCATAACACCATCATCAGCTGCAACAACAAGAATAACGATATCGGTTGCTTTAGCTCCACGAGCACGCATCGAAGTAAACGCTGCGTGACCAGGGGTGTCGAGGAAAGTAATCATGCCATTATCGGTTTCAACATGATAAGCACCGATGTGCTGAGTAATACCACCGGCTTCACCTGCGGCTACTTTTGCACGACGGATATAGTCAAGTAGCGATGTTTTACCATGGTCAACGTGACCCATGATAGTCACAACTGGTGCGCGTGATTCAAGTTTAATATTGTCATCACGATCTTGCAGTACTTGGCGCTCTAATTCGTTTTCACGGATTAACACAACTTTATGACCCATTTCTTCTGCAACCATTTGGGCAGTTTCTTGGTCAAGTACTTGGTTAATCGTTACCATCGAACCCATTTTCATCATTTGTTTGATGATTTCAGTGGCTTTAATTGCCATTAAATGGGCAAGCTCAGACACAGTAACGGTTTCGCCAATGCGAACATCACGAGTCACGGCTGCTGCGGGCTTATTAAAGCCGTGAGCCATAGATTGCGGTGCAGTGCTGCGGTTACGCATGTGTTTTTCACGACCGTCACGAGCATCTTTACCACCACGTTTTTTATTGGTGTTTTTGTTGCGAGCACGACGACCACGTTTTTCATCATCAGCATCTGAGCTGTCTTCTGCAGCACGAGCTACTTTAGACGTGGTGATGTGGTGATCACTGTTCTTTTCTGCATCTAAACGTTGACGCTCTTCTTCAGCCCAACGCTTTGAGTTTTCTTCTGCCAATTTACGCGCTTTTTCAGCGGCTTGTGCAGCTTCTTCTTTCTGCTTTTTCGTTAAAGCGGCTTCTTGAGCTGCTTTCAAACGTTCAGCTTCAGCTTTTGCTGCTGCAGTATCTGGATCGTTTGCTTTAGCCGCTTTTGGCTCAACTTTAACTTTTGCTTTTTCTGACTTCAATTTAGCTTCTGCTTCTGCTTTTTTCTTGGCTTCTGCATCAGCTTTGGCTTTCGCTTCTGCTGCTGCTTTGGCTTCTGCTTCCGCTTTGGCTTTCGCTTCTGCTTCTGCCTTGGCTTTTTCTTGCGCTTCTAACTCTGCTTGCTTAGCTAAATCGACATCGTCACGCTTAACAAAAGTTCGTTTTTTACGCACTTCAACTTTAACGTCTTTTGACTGACCGCCAGTACCTGATACGCTTAACGTAGAAACTGTTTTACGTTGAAGGGTCATTTTTGTTGGCGCAGAATCTGCGCCATGTTGTTTCTTTAGAAACTCTAAAAGTTGCTGTTTCTCTTGTTCAGAAACCGTATCTTTCAGTTGCTTTTTAATGCCAGCATCTGAGAACTGCTCGATTAATCGCTCAACCGACTTTCCCACTTCTGCTGCTAATTTTTCTACACTTGTATCTGCCATCAATTAAATCCCCCTGTTGATCGACTTATGCTTCTTCGCCAAACCAACAGATGTTGCGGGCAGCCATAATAAGCTCACCTGCTTTTTCTTCTGTTAATTCTTCAATATCAATTAAATCGTCAATACCTTGCTCGGCCAAGTCTTCTAAAGTCACTACGCCTTTGCTCGCAAGAACATAAGCTAAATGTCTTTCTAATCCTTCCAATGCTAATAAATCATCACTTGGCTCTGCACCATCTAACGCTTCTTCAGAGGCTAATGCTCTTGTCGAGATAGCCGCTTTTGCACGCTCACGTAATGCCGAGACGATTCCTTCGTCAAAGCCTTCAATTGCAAGTAGTTCAGACTCTGGGACATAAGCGATTTCTTCAAGTGAAGTAAAACCTTCATCAGCTAATACGGTCGCAAAATCTTTATCTACATCAAGCGAAGAAACAAACAAATCAATCACCTTAGCGCTTTCAGCCTGGTGCTTCTTGTTCATGTCTTCTACTGTCATTACGTTAAGTTCCCAACCAGTTAGTTGAGTCGCTAAACGTACGTTTTGGCCATTACGACCAATAGCCTGAGCCAAACTGTCTGCTTCAACAGCAATATCCATAGAGTGGTTATCTTCGTCCACAATAATAGAGGCTACATCGGCTGGCGCCATGGCATTGATCACGTATTGAGCAGGATTATCATCCCACATTACGATATCAACACGCTCGCCACCTAATTCGTTTGATACCGCTTGTACACGTGCACCACGCATACCAACACAAGCACCAATTGGGTCGATACGACGGTCATTAGATTTAACAGCTATTTTAGCGCGAGCGCCAGGGTCACGAGCTGCGCCCATCACCTCAATCATTTCGTCGTAAATTTCAGGCACTTCAACACGGAAAAGCTCAATTAACATATCAGGCTTGCTACGTGTCAAAAATAATTGAGCACCACGCGCTTCAGGACGTACGGCATACAGTAATGCACGTACACGGTCACCTGGGCGGAATGATTCGCGGCTAATTAAGTCTTCTTTAAATAATACGCCATCGGCATTATTACCTAAATCAACAACCACGCTTTCACGGGTGCTTTTCTTCACAACACCCGTAACGATTTCGCCTTCACGTTCGATAAATTGTTCAACGATTTGTGCGCGCTCAGCTTCTCGTACTTTTTGTACAATAACTTGCTTAGCCGTTTGGGTTGTAATGCGGTCGAAAGCCACAGAGTCAATTTGATCTTCAATATACTGACCTGGTTCAATATCTGGCTGTTCAAAGCGTGCTGCTTCTAGAGTAATTTCACTGTATGGATTCTCTAATGCATCACCTTTATCATCTACTACCATCCAACGGCGGAAGGTGTCGTAGTGACCGGTTTTACGGTCAATCGCAACACGAACTTCAATGTCGCCTTCGTATTTTTTCTTAGTAGCTGTTGCTAGAGCAATTTCTAGCGCTTCAAAAATTTTCTCGCGCGGAACGCCTTTCTCATTGGAAACCGCTTCTGCGACTAGCAGGATCTCTTTATTCATTTGGTCTTGCCTCGTTCTTCACCTGAAACTATCAAAACTTAGCGATAATGTTGCCTTTGCGGATGTTATCCAAAGCAACAATCAAGTCTTTACCATCAACTTTGATGGTGAGCATTTGCCCATCAACACTAGTGATGACGCCTTTTAAATTACGACTACCCGCAACAGGCATAGTCAACTGTACTTTCGCATCTTCACCGATGTAAGCAGCATACTGCGCAGCTGTAAATAACGGTCTATCTACTCCAGGAGAAGATACTTCTAATGTGTATTCTGTCGAAATGGGATCTTCAACATCCATAACTGCGCTAACTTGTCGACTGGCCTCAGCACAATCTTCAATGTTGATGCCATTCTCGTGATCGATAAACACACGAAGAATTGAATGACGACCAGCTTGAACATATTCAATGCCCCAGAGTTGATAGCCTGCTGCCTCAACTGGAACCGTTAACATTTCAACTAGCTTGGATTCTATTGTTGCCAAAAATGACCCCCAAAAAACAAAAAAAGGGCTAAAAGCCCCAGAGCAACCCGCTAAAAATCGCGGATATTTAAAAGTCCATATAACAAAAAACCCCGTAATCACGAGGTCATTTTATTATAGAACCTGTAAATTGTTATTTGGTTTAACAAAACTAAATAACAAGGAGCTGGTTGCGGGGGCCGGACTTGAACCGACGACCTTCGGGTTATGAGCCCGACGAGCTACCAACTGCTCCACCCCGCGTCAACTGCATGCAAGTATATTGATTTACGTCATATCTTGCAATAACTAATCAAACACAATCCTTAGTTTGTTAGTTAAAATTTGGTGCCGAGAGCGGGACTTGAACCCGCACGTCCGTTAGGACACAGCCACCTCAAGGCTGCGCGTCTACCAATTCCACCACCTCGGCGACACCTGGTTTACTAGTCAGGAATTTTGGTTTCTGACTGTTCGGTTTGCACAGGCGCTTCATCAATGATTTGCTCTGCTGCAGAACCTAAATCTTCCCACTCACTGTTTTGCTGTGTGTGATTAGCACTCAAGTTACCAATCACTAAACTTAACGCAAAAAAACCTATCGCTAATACAGCAGTCGAACGGGTTAAAAAGTTGCCAGATCCGCTAGAGCCAAACAATGTGCCAGAAGCACCCGCTCCAAAAGATGCACCCATGTCGGCGCCCTTTCCTTGTTGAATCAAAATCAATCCAACTAAACCTATTGCAACTATTAAATATACAACTATTAGAACTTCGTACATATTATTACGCGCTCATCGCTATGGTACATAAACTTAAAAACTCAGTAGAGTTCAGACTTGCACCGCCAATCAATCCACCATCAACATCAGGTTGGGCAAATATGTCTGCCGCATTGTTTGGGGTAACACTACCACCGTAAAGAATCCTAATATTCTCTCCAATAAATGGAGAAACTTCAGAGAGGCGATTGCGAATAAACGCATGAACTTCTTGTGCCTGCTCTGGTGTAGCGCTTTTACCTGTTCCTACTGCCCAAAGGGGTTCGTAGGCGATAATCGCGTTATCAAAAGCCATGGTACCGTTTTTTTCTATGACTATGTCGAGCTCTTCTGCAATCACTTCAAACGTGCGTCTTGCTTCTCTAGCTGGACCTGATTCACCCACACACAGTATCGGTGTTAAGCCATGTTTTTGTGCAGCAGCAAATTTTTCTGCCACAATATTACTCGTCTCTCCGTACATACGGCGACGTTCGGAATGGCCGATAATAACATATCGACATCCTGAATCTTTTAGCATCTGCCCAGATATTTCACCGGTGTAAGCACCAAAGTCATGTTGACTTAAATTTTGTGCGCCCATTCTCACAAGTGCACCATCTAAAGTCTGCTTATTAGCTTCAAGCAGTTGCCTGACGCTTTCAAGATAAATTGAAGGCGGGCATAAAACCACTTCAGCGGAATCATTTTGGAGCTTTAAGGCAAATTTCTTAAAAAGTTCTTCAGCTAATGCTGAATGACCATTCATTTTCCAGTTGCCAGCTACCATAGGACGTCTGAGTGCCATCACGGTCTCCTTTGAAAGCGGCGTGAATAATAGCGAACCACTTATCAAGTTACAATAGCTAAAAGGGGAATATTTCAGTTTAATCGTCGAAGCGCTTACTTTTTAAGCGCGAATCGACATTGCTGTATATTCAGTTAATTAACATGCTGCTTTTACCGCCTCAGCAATGCTATTTGCGTGCGCAAGCACTTGTGAATGATCATCTCCTTCGACCATCACTCTAATTAACGGTTCAGTACCTGACTTGCGAAGTAATACTCGTCCGCGAGCCCCTAATTGCGCTTCTACCTCTTTTTGTGCCAATTTAACAACCTCAAGATCCAATGGGTTGTTTTGGCCTTCAAAACGTACGTTAACAAGCACCTGGGGTAACATTTTCATCGGCTCAGTCAATTGCTCTAACGATGAATCTTGTCTTCTCATTGCAGCAAGCACCAAAATACCAGCAACAATACCATCGCCAGTTGTCCCATGATCGAGATTTAGAATGTGGCCAGAATTTTCACCACCAATGCGCCAGTCATGCTGTTTAAGCATTTCCATCACATATCGGTCACCCACATTTGAACGAACAAATGGAATATCAAGTGCTTGTAATGCTAATTCTAACCCTAAGTTAGACATTAGGGTACCCACAACACCGCCTTTTAAGATACCACGTTTTTGTGCATCTACCGCCAGAATATATAATATTTGGTCGCCATCGATAACCTCGCCACGACGATTTACCATCATAATGCGATCGCCATCACCATCCAAGGCAATGCCTAAATCTGCTTTTTCGGCTAGTACCGTCTCGCAAATTTTGGCCATTGAAGTCGCGCCAACTTTATCATTGATATTCAGACCGTTAGGTTTATCGCCAATTGAGACGACTTCAGCACCGAGCTCTCTAAATACATTAGGTGCGATATGGTAAGTTGCGCCGTGGGCACAATCGACCACAATTTTTAAACCTTCAAGAGTATGCTCTGCGGGGAAATTGCCTTTGCAGTATTCAATATAACGCCCTGCAGCATCATCTATTCGACGGGCTTTACCCAGTAAATGTGATTCGACACATACGAGGGGTTTTTCAAGTTCCGCTTCAATCTCAAGTTCAATAGCATCGTCTAACTTGCTGCCATTAGTCGAAAAGAACTTAATTCCATTGTCGTAATAAGGATTATGGGACGCACTAATGACCACACCAGCTTCAGCTCTAAAAGTTCTGGTTAAATAAGCCACCGCCGGAGTAGGCATAGGTCCAAGCAGGAGCACATTAAGCCCAGCAGCTGAAAGCCCTGCTTCAAGCGCTGATTCAAATAGGTAACCAGAAATACGCGTGTCCTTGCCAATAATCACTTTTTGAGTCCCGTTTCGAGACAATACTCGCCCGGCTGCCCAACCTAATTTTAATGCCAGCTCTGGGGTCATCTTACCGTCACCCACCTTACCGCGAATGCCGTCTGTTCCAAAAAATTGTCTTTGTTTCACAGGTCCCCACTTAAGTGATTCACTTTGTTAATACTTGATTTAATAACATGGCTTACATTAGGGTATTTTTGATTATAAGTACGCCATGGTTTCTGACATTACTTTGAGCACATCGTGAGTTTCCACCACATCATGCACTCTAATAATGTGCGCACCTTGTTGTGCCGCGATTAATGCGCCAGCTAAACTGCCAGCTAGACGCTGGTCTGTATCTCGTCCTAGCAGATTACCAATCATACTCTTGCGTGATAAGCCAACTAAAACGGGCAAATGAAATTCATGCAACTTTGGCAGCATGGCCAATAATCGGTAATTATGCGCTAAAGTTTTCCCAAAGCCAAAACCTGGATCAAGAATTAAGCGCTCACGCTTAATGCCAGCGGCTTCACAATAGGCGATACGCAACTCGAAAAAGGCGGCAACTTCATCGACAACATCGTCATAAATAGGGGCATTTTGCATTGTCTGCGGATCGCCTTGCATGTGCATTAAACAAATAGGCACATCGAGCGAGGCGGCCATCGCTAACGCGCCAGGTGCTTGCAAAGCCCTCACATCATTAATCATGTTTGCACCAGCATTAACCGCAGCTTCCATTACTTGTGGCTTGCTGGTATCGATAGAAATCCATACATTGTGTTTTTTAGCTGTGTATTCAATAATCGGGATTACACGCTCAAGCTCTTGTTCAACACTCACTTCAGTTGCACCGGGGCGAGTTGACTCACCTCCCACATCAATAATTAACGCGCCTTGCTTAACCATGTTATCTACATGACGGCAAGCTTGTTCAAATTGAGCATAATCACCTCCATCAGAGAACGAATCTGGAGTGACATTGACAATCCCCATCACCACTGGTGCTGACAAATCGAGAGTTTTACTGGCATGAGTTAATTGAAACACACGTAACTTCCTACTTTAGATTAAAAACAAGAAAACCCCTTTCGGGGTTTTCTGTATTAACAAGAATATTTATTTAGCAGGTGATTCATCTGCATTATTAATATCTGTTTTAGTCGCCTCTTCTGGTTTTTCGTCTTCAACTTTAGGCGCGCTATTTCCGCCGCCCTTATCGTCAGTCGAATCATCTACTTGCCAGTCGGCAGGTTGACGCACTTCACGGCGATTCATTAAATCATCGATTTGTAGAGAATCAATCGTTTCGTACTTCATTAGGGCATCTTTCATCGCATGCAAAATATCCATATTTTCTGTCAACATGGTTTGTGCACGTTGATAGTTTTTATCGATAAACATTTTGATTTCAGAATCAATTAATGCAGCGGTGTCACCCGACATTGCTTTAGACTTACCCATGCTGCGTCCTAAGAAAACTTCGTTTTCTTCTTCGGCATACAATAGTGGACCTAACTTGTCAGAGAAACCCCATTGAGTAACCATGTTTCGTGCAATAGATGTCGCGTATTTAATATCTTGCGACGCACCAGTAGACACTTTTTCACTGCCGTAAATAAGTTCTTCAGCTAAACGACCGCCATAAGCCACAGAAATTTGCGACTCAAGTTTACGACGGCTTTGGCTGATGGCATCGGCTTCTGGTAAGAAGAACGTCACACCCAACGCACGGCCACGAGGAATAATGGTTACCTTGTGCACAGGATCATGCTCTGGCACTAAGCATCCAACAATTGCGTGTCCAGCTTCATGGTATGCAGTCATTTCTTTTTCAGACTCTGACATCACCATCGAGCGGCGTTCAGCACCCATCATAATCTTGTCTTTAGCACGCTCAAACTCTTCCATGCCTACAACACGACGGTTGCCACGTGCAGCAAATAGTGCCGCTTCGTTAACTAAGTTAGCTAAGTCCGCACCTGAGAACCCAGGCGTACCGCGAGCAATAACACTGGCTTTGACATCGTCAGATAATGGCACTTTACGCATGTGCACTTTTAAAATCTGTTCACGACCACGTACATCTGGTAAGCCAACAACCACTTGACGGTCAAAACGACCTGGACGAAGTAGTGCTGAGTCCAAAACATCAGGACGGTTAGTCGCTGCAATAACGATAATACCTTCATTACCTTCAAAGCCATCCATTTCAACCAACATCTGGTTTAATGTCTGCTCACGTTCGTCATGACCACCACCAACACCGGCACCACGTTGGCGACCTACAGCGTCAATTTCGTCAATAAAGATGATACAAGGCGCTGATTTTTTAGCTTGTTCAAACATGTCACGCACACGAGATGCACCAACACCGACAAACATTTCAACGAAATCAGAACCAGAAATAGTAAAGAAAGGTACTTTTGACTCACCGGCAATGGCTTTGGCAAGTAATGTCTTACCCGTACCTGGTGGCCCCACCATTAGTACGCCAGTAGGAATTCGGCCGCCTAATTTTTGGAACTTAGTGGGATCGCGTAAGTAATCAACCAGTTCTTTTACTTCTTCTTTAGCTTCATCACAACCCGCTACATCTGCAAAGGTGGTTTTAATTTGATCTTCGCTCATCAGTTTGGCTTTACTCTTACCAAACGACATTGCACCTTTACCGCCACCGCCTTGCATTTGTCGCATGAAGAAAATCCATACGCCAATGAGCAGCAACATCGGGAACCACGAAATAAAAATTTGGGTTAAGAAGCTAGACTCTTCTGCTTCCTGGCCTTTCATGGTGATGCCTTTACGGTCAAGATCATTAATTAAATCTTGATCATACATAGGCATAATCGTGGTGAACTTCTCGCCGGTACGTTTTGTCCCTTCAATCGTTCTTTGGTCGCTTTTAATTTCGACCGTGTTAATTTGACCATTTCGGACATTGTCCAAAAAGGCGGAGTAATCCATCTTCTGCGAATTCGAAGAAGAGGGGGAATAACCCTGAAACACTGACATCAACACAACAGCGATGACAACCCAGAGTATTAAATTTTTTGCCATGTCACTCAAATTACTAGACCTCTTAACAGTCCTGCGATTATTAACGTTAGACTACTACAACTTGTAACCAGTCGCCACTAGATAGACTTCTCGAGAGCGCGCTCTAGAGGAGTCTGGTTTTCGGGTTTTCACTACTTTGAATGCCTCTTTAACTGTTTTCATGTACTCGTCAAAGCCCTCCCCCTGAAAGACTTTAACCGCAAAACAGCCGTTAGGCGCCAACACTTGATGACACATATCTAGTGCTAATTCCACTAGGTACATGGCTCGAGGTTGGTCTACAGCATCCGAACCACTCATGTTCGGTGCCATATCCGATAGTACCACATCCACTTTATCTTGCCCTACTCGGTCAAGCAATGCTTGTAATACTTTGTCTTCTCTAAAATCACCTTGCAGAAAATCAACGCCGACAATCGGATCCATTGGTAAAATGTCACAGGCTATCACTTTACCTTTTTCGCCGGCTAATTTAACGGCAACTTGCGACCAACCACCTGGCGCAGCGCCAAGGTCAACCACTGTCATGCCGGTTTTAATCAAATGATCTTTTTGTTGGATCTCTTCTAACTTAAAAGCAGCACGTGAGCGTAACCCCCGTTTTTGCGCCAATTTCACGTAGTGATCATCAAAGTGTTCTTGCATCCAACGAGTCGAACTCGCGGTACGTTTTTTACTTACCATTTAAATTCCGCAACGATTCAGAGTTACATAAGCCTTATATAAGGGTAGAATACTCGTTTTTCAACAGTAACTCAGCAAAAGTTGGTACAAATGAACTTAACAACCAAACAAAAACAGCATTTAAAAGGTCTGGCGCACAGTCTAAAGCCAGTGGTGCTGCTTGGTGGCAACGGACTGACTGAAGGTGTTCTGGCTGAAATTGATAGCGCTCTTACTCATCATGAATTGATTAAAGTGAAAGTAGCCTCTGCAGACAGAGAGCTTAAAAATGCCATCGTTGACGCCATAATACGTGAAACCCAGTCTGCGAAAGTGCAACTTATTGGCCATGTATTAGTCATCTTCCGTCATTCACCTGAAATGAAGATTGCTTTACCTAAAGCAAAAAAATAGTAAATCATTCGCGATTAAAAAGCCGCTGAAATCAGCGGCTTTTTTAATAAAAAAGATTAACTAAATATGTCTAAGGGGTATCAGTTAACGGCACAACAAGGTAATGCTCCGCCTTTAATCCTAAAAACTCAGGTAAGGTTGCACCTACCGATATCGATGACCAAGTCCCCGTTAAAATCCCAATGAACATGGCGATTGAAAAACCTTCTAACGGTGCCCCGCCCATCACCCAAAGGGCAACCACAGTAAGTAACGTGGTACCAGATGTCACCATAGTACGAGAAAAAGTAGATTTTACCGCTAAATTATTAATATCTGTAGTATTCCATTGTGGCTTTGCCACTAACTGCTCGCGCACTCTGTCGGCAATAATAATAGAGTCATTCAGCGAGTAACCTAGTATCGCCAAAATGGCGGCAAGCACGGTTAAATTAAATTCCATTTGGCTCAGTGAAAAAAATGCCAACACAAACACCACATCGTGCACTAACGCAAACAACGCCCCTGACGCTAGGCGCCATTCAAAACGAAAACTTAAATACCCCATAATACAGAGCATTGCCACCAGTAACGCTAATCCACCTTGCTCTACTAGCTCTTGGCCAACCTGCGGCCCAACAATGCTACTGTTAAGCACGCTAATATCGCTGTTTAATGGCGCTAACACTGTGTGCAATTGTGGACGCTGGGCTTCGTCAGGAATATTGGCATAACGTAACACCCATCGCCCTGGCTCACTGGCCGAGATCACACTCACTTCTTGCTGGTAAGCAGCATTTATTAAAGGTTGAATTTCGCTCGCGGTAATTCGCTTATCTATTTGAATTTCGGTAACCACTCCACCGGTAAAATCTAACCCCCAGTTAAATCCTTTTACACCGATAACCGTTAACGATAGCAACATAAATACGATTGATATTAAACTGGATGCATAACGCCATTTGGTTAAATAACCTAATGCTTGCGATGAATTATTTATTGTTTTTACATTCATTGTGTTACACCTTAATCGCGCGACGAGTTTCACGGCCATACACTAAATTAATGATTGCTCTAGACGCAAAAATACCGGTAAACATACTGGTTAATAACCCTAAGCCAAGCGTTAATGCAAAGCCTTGAATAGGTCCATTACCAATTGAAAACAACACTACAGCAGTAATCATTGTGGTAAAGTTTGCATCGATAATGGTTGAAAAAGCACTGTCAAAACCCACATCAATAGCACTAGCAAAGCTGCGTCCTTCTGCTAACTTATCTTTAATACGTTCAAAAATAAGTACGTTAGTATCAACAGCCATACCCACAGTAAGCACTAAACCCGCAATGCCAGGTAAGGTCAAAACGGCGCCAGGGATCAATGCTAATAAACCAAACAACATCACCATATTGGCAATCAAAGCCACGTTTGCAACCCAACCTAAACGACGATACCAACAGGCCATAAATAACAAGGTTACCGCCATTCCCAAAGCCAAGGCGGCAAAGCCATTGACAATATTTTCAGCGCCTAAACTTGGACCAATGGTGCGCTCCTCTACTATTGTGACTGGCGCAGTCATTGAACCTGCACGAAGTAATAACGCTAATTGCTGTGCTTCTTGGTGTGTGCCAGCCCCAGTGATTTCAAATTTACTGCCTAATTGACTTTGAATAGTCGCGACACTGATGATTTTAGTACTTTGCTGCGCCTGACCTTTTTCATTACGGCTATATTCGCTAAATGCTGTCGCCATGGGTTTGCCAATATTGTCGCGAGAAAAATCCGACATGAGCTTACCACCGCCAGTATCTAAACTGATGTTGACTTTTGACATACCAAAATCCCCAATAGCAGCACGAGCATCAACAATATGATCGCCACCTAACACAGGTTTACGTGCAACATAAACTGGTTGACCTTGTTCGTCCTTGAGCACCATGGCATTAACGGAACCCGTTTCGAGTACCGGATAAAACGCTAAGCTTGCGGTGGCACCAATGACATTTTTTGCGCTGGCGGGATCTTGCACCCCAGGTAGCTCAATGCGAATGCGGTTTTCACCTTGGCGTTGCACTAAGGCTTCCGTAATACCCAGCTCTTCAATCCTGCTGCGCATAATTTGTAAGTTTTGTTGTACGGTAAGATTAGTTAGCTTGACCTGCTCACTTTCACTTAACGAGACAATCAGAGTGTCTTGACGTCCTACGACCTGCCATAAAGGATATTGCTGGGTAATAAATTGTCTTATTTTCCCTCTTGCCTCTGGTTGTGCTGCTTCAATATTTACTTCAGCGCCGTCACCTTGACGAACCATCACAGCGCTAATATGTTCTTGCCGCACAAATTGTTTTACCGAATCGCTGACCATCAGCGCCTGATTGGTGAACACCAAATCCAGATCAACATCAAGCAAAAATTGTACTCCGCCTCGTAAATCTAAACCCAATTTGATGGGGGCAAACCCCATGTTTAATAACCAATTTGGCGCAGCGGGTGCCAGTACCAATGTGACCTGTACATCCTCTGCAAAGGCTTGGGATAACACGTTTTTAGCAAGGGTTTGCTGATCAGCTTGCTGTAACACCACCAAGGTGTTTTGCCTCTGTTGATCAATCCGCTTGGTATGAATCCCGGCTTGATTTAACAACTGGTACACTTGTTCTGACGATAAGCTAGTCGGTTTTTTGCTCGATAACTGCAGGGCAGCATCTTCGCCATACCAAGACGGCAAAGCACTTAAAAACAGTATAATTAAGGTGACGACCAGCACCCAGTATTTCCACTGGGCATATTTGTTGAGTTGCTTATTTAACGGTTTATTGTTTGATAGTAATGTCATAACACTTGCTCTCACTAACCGTGCCCAAGGACACGATAACAATGCATAGCGAACGATAAAGTCGTAAAGCCATTATCGGTTCACAATCAAATCCATTAGCCTAGCTAATAGAATGGGGAGTCAAACAAGTGCGTTTTAGCAGGTGTGCGAATGTACGAAAAGTTGGTTGGATTCTTTCCAGGCAGAAATACGAGAAGGACCAGATGCCGCTGTTAACACCCAGTCTAATTGCGGACTAAAATTGATTTGATAGCCAATTTGTAAAATCGGAATTGGTGGAGAAACAAACTCAAAAGCAAATACATAACGAGGATTGACCTCATCAGGCTGATGCTGAGCAAGGTTAATGTAGCGTGCTGAGTATGTCGGTACATAATGGATGTCATTGGAGTTGGGTTGCGGCTTACTACCTGAGCTAACACTGTCAGAACCAACAAAGCCTAATAAGGTGGTATTGACATCAATGACACCTGAATAAATCACATCGGAAATGATAAAGGTATCGATATTAGATAACGGGCTGAGCGTCGCTGAAGACATATCACAATCAGCCTCATCGTGTGATGATAAAGCCACACAATCATTGTATGACACGCTATTGACTGGTGTAAAATTCAGTTGAGTAGTGGGCAGCATAGATAAATGACTGTTAATAAGGAAGAGTGAACTCAACCCCATTATCAGCAACATCAATAATATTCTAGCCCAAGGAAATGTCATTTATACCTTAACGCATTAATGCAGACATACATGCTTATCCGTTATTCGCCAATTAAAGCCAATAGCAGACAAGAAACCGACTTGATAGTAATGATATGCTCATTAATAGGCAAATGAATTCCTGTACATCTCAAAACAAAAAACACTTACTGCATGCAGTAAGTGTTTTCATTATGCCATCAAGGCCACTGGCAAAATAAACTAGATATATTGTACAGATACGATTTCGTAATCGGTTAACCCGCCCGGTGTGGTGATCGAGACTTCATCGCCTTCGCTTTTACCTATTAAACCACGCGCGATAGGTGAATTTACTGATATTAAATTGCGCTTAATATCAGCCTCATCATCACCCACAATACGATACGTCATTTCAGCATCGGTATCGATATTCAAAATAGTCACTGTTGTGCCAAAAATAACCCGGCCAGTATTTTCCATTGTTTTCACGTCGATGATTTGCGCATTTGACAATTTGCCTTCAATGTCACGAATACGCGCTTCACAAATACCTTGTTCTTCACGGGCGGCGTGATATTCAGCATTTTCTTTTAAATCGCCTAATTCACGAGCTGAGGCAATGGCTTCAGTGATTTTTGGACGGCGATCAAACTTTAAAATTTCTAACTCTTTACGCAGTTGATCCGCACCAACTACTGTCATTGGAACCTTGTTCATAATGTCTTTGTCTCCTTTAAAAACAAAAGCATCCCGTGTTAGCTAATGCCAACACAGTGAAAATTTTTTTGGAAATACGCAATCGAGTATGGCTGCGTCTTTGGGATGCATCTCTTCGATGATTGCAGACAGCTTACCTAAGCTTTTAACGACTTGCTAGTGCTCCATCATCAAAATGTCATAAAAAAGGTCGCCTTGTGGCGACCTTTTAATAAGACGGTAAGGTGATTAACCCACAATACGCTTGTGAAGCTCTTGCACCGAATTAACCTTAACACGGTCATCTGCCGCATGTGCAAGACAAGTTGCAAACGCTGCGTTGAGTGTAGTGGTGTAATTCACTTTATAACGCAATGCACCACGGCGAATTTGACGTGAGTCTTCAATCGCTTGACGACCTTCAGTAGTATTCACAATATAAGTGTATTCGCCATTTTTGATGCGGTCCAAAATGTGTGGACGACCTTCATGGACTTTATTCACTAAGCGAGGATTAATCCCTGCTTCGCCTAAAATAACTGCTGTACCGTGAGTAGCATCGATTTCATAACCTAACTCAATCAGTTTAGCGGCTAAAGCTGCAACACGTTTTTTATCACTGTTACGTACAGATATCAGTGCACGGCCTGATTTTGGCACTTCAGATGTGGCACCAAGTTGTGCTTTTGCATAGGCCTCAGCAAAGGTGTCACCTACGCCCATCACTTCACCCGTAGAGCGCATTTCTGGCCCTAATAGTGGGTCAACACCTGGGAATTTATTAAACGGTAACACCACTTCTTTTACCGAAAAATACGGCGGGATCACTTCTTTGGTAAAGTTTTGCGCTTTTAAACTTTGGCCAGCCATAACTCGTGCTGCAATTTTTGCTAATGGTACGCCAGTGGCTTTTGATACAAAAGGCACGGTACGTGCTGCGCGAGGGTTAACTTCAATCATATAGATTTCGTTATCTTTTACCGCAAACTGCACGTTCATTAAACCAACAACACCAAGTTCAAATGCAAGCTTGGTAACCTGTTCACGCATTGTAGCCTGAATTTCTGCACTTAATGTGTACGGAGGCAATGAACAACCCGAGTCACCTGAGTGAACACCTGCTTGCTCAATGTGTTCCATAATGGCGCCAACCACAACGGTTTCACCATCACACACTGCATCAATATCGACTTCAATTGCATCGTCTAAAAAGTGGTCTAGTAACACTGGTGATGCGTTAGACACCTTAACGGCCTCGTTAAAGTAACGTAGCAAGTCTTGTTGGTCGTATACGATTTCCATCGCACGGCCACCCAATACATAAGATGGACGAACCACTAGCGGGTAACCAATGTTTTCCGCTTCAATCACAGCGCTTTCAACCGTTGTAACGGTCGCATTTTGTGGCTGCTTAAGGTTTAAACGTTGTATTGCTTGTTGGAAACGTTCACGGTCTTCTGCACGGTCAATCGCATCTGGACTTGTACCAATAATAGGTACTCCAGCAGCTTCAAGGGCACGAGCAAGTTTTAGTGGCGTTTGGCCACCGTATTGCACAATGACACCTTTTGGCTTTTCAATGCGCACGATTTCAAGGACGTCTTCTAAGGTTACCGGTTCAAAGTACAAACGGTCAGAGGTGTCGTAATCGGTCGAGACGGTTTCTGGATTACAGTTAACCATAATGGTTTCGTAACCGTCTTCACGCAAAGCTAACGCAGCATGCACACAGCAATAATCAAACTCAATACCCTGACCAATACGGTTTGGACCGCCACCTAGTACCATGATTTTGTCACGGTTAGATGGATTGGCTTCACATTCTTCTTCGTAGGTTGAGTACATGTAAGCGGTGTCTGTTGAAAATTCAGCAGCACAGGTGTCTACACGTTTGTATACTGGGTAAATCTCATAGCGGTGACGTAATTTACGTACTTCAGCATCGCTTACACCTAGCACGTCTGCAAGACGGGCATCGGCAAAGCCTTTACGCTTCAATTTGCGAAGAATGTCTTCGTTTAAACCTGACATACCTAACTCTGCCACTTTGGCTTCGTCAGCAATGAGGTCTTCAATTTGAATCAAGAACCAGTGATCAATATTGGTCAACTTAAAGATTTCATCGCGCGACAGCCCAGCACGGAAAGCATCAGCAATGTACCAAATACGGTCACAGCCTGGCTCTTTAAGCTCAAGACGAATACGCTGTAAGCCTTCGGTAGACTTATAATCAACAATCGAGTCAAAACCATTACGGCTAACTTCAAGACCACGTAGTGCTTTTTGTAATGATTCCTGGAAAGTACGGCCAATGGCCATCACTTCACCAACCGACTTCATTTGAGTGGTTAATCGGTCATTAGCGCCGGCAAACTTTTCAAAATTAAAGCGTGGTACTTTTGTCACAACGTAATCAATGGCAGGCTCAAACGAGGCTGGCGTTTTACCACCGGTAATATCGTTGCTTAGCTCATCTAGCGTAAAGCCAACCGCCAATTTAGCGGCAATTTTTGCAATCGGGAAACCCGTTGCTTTTGAAGCAAGTGCCGATGAACGTGATACGCGTGGGTTCATTTCAATAATGACCATACGGCCAGTATTAGGACAAATACCAAACTGCACGTTTGAACCACCCGTTTCAACACCAATTTCACGTAGTACCGCTAATGAAGCATTACGCATCAACTGGTATTCTTTGTCGGTTAAGGTTTGTGCTGGAGCGACAGTAATCGAGTCACCAGTGTGAACGCCCATTGGGTCAAAGTTTTCGATTGAACACACGATAATACAGTTATCGTTGCGGTCACGAACCACTTCCATTTCGTATTCTTTCCAACCAATTAATGATTCATCAATCAATAATTCGTTAGTTGGTGACAAATCTAAGCCTTGAGAACAAATCTCTTCAAACTCTTCTTTGTTATAAGCAATACCGCCACCGCTACCACCCATGGTGAAAGAAGGACGAATAATACAGGGGAAACCCACCATGTCTAATACGCCGTAAGCTTCTTCCATTGAATGGGCAATACCTGCACGAGGACATTCAAGGCCAATGGCTTTCATTGCTTTGTCAAAACGACTGCGATCTTCTGCTTTATCAATCGCATCAGCAGTCGCACCAATCATTTCAACGTTAAATTCTTTGAGTACGCCCATTTCTTCAAGTTTGAGGGCGCAATTCAATGCCGTTTGACCACCCATGGTTGGCAAAATAGCATCTGGGCGTTCTTTGGCAATAATATTGCGTACCACTTCCCAATGGATCGGCTCGATATAAGTTGCATCGGCCATTTCAGGGTCGGTCATGATAGTTGCGGGGTTAGAGTTAACTAAAATAACTCGGTAGCCTTCTTCGCGAAGGGCTTTACAGGCTTGCGCACCTGAGTAATCAAACTCACACGCCTGACCAATAACAATTGGGCCGGCACCGAGTATAAGAATACTTTTAATATCTGTACGTTTTGGCATTGCGTAGTCTACTCCCAGATAGTTACTTAGCGTGCTGACGGAATTGTTCAATAAGCTCGATAAAATGATCGAACAGTGGCGCGGCATCATTTGGACCAGGACTTGCTTCAGGGTGACCCTGGAAGCTAAATGCTGGTTTATCGGTTAAATGAATACCTTGCAGCGAACCGTCAAATAACGACTTGTGCGTGACCTTAATGTTGGCAGGCAGCGTGGCTTCATCTGCAGCAAAACCGTGGTTTTGGCTGGTGATCATCACGTTGCCTTTTTCAATGTTGCTCACCGGGTGGTTTGCACCGTGGTGGCCAAATTTCATTTTTAAGGTTTTCGCACCCGAGGCCAACGCCAACAATTGATGGCCTAAACAAATACCAAAAACTGGGATTTCGGTTTGTAAAATATGTTGAATGGCTTCAATTGCATAGTCACATGGCTCTGGATCGCCTGGACCATTTGACAAAAACACCCCGTCAGGGTTCATTGCCAGAACTTCTGCAGCAGAGGTTTTTGCAGGCACAACCGTCACATCACAACCACGATCAACTAGCATGCGTAAAATATTACGTTTTACGCCATAGTCATAAGCGACAACTTTGTATTTAAGTTCAGACTCTGGTGTATCTGATGGTAAACCACCTACTAAGGCCCAACTTCCTTTGCGCCATTGGTAAGCTTTATCTGTTGTGACTTCTTTCGCTAAATCCATGCCTTTTAAGCCAGGGAATGCTTTTGCTTCCGCTAGGGCTTTTGCTTCGTCTAGGTCACCCACCATAATACAACCGGCTTGAGCACCTTTTTCACGCAAAATACGAGTTAGTTTGCGAGTATCTATATCCGCTATGCCAACAACATTATTTGCTTTTAAATAATCGCTTAATGATTGTTGATTACGGAAATTACTCGCCATAAGCGGTAAGTCACGAATGATTAAGCCACATGCATGAACCGAATCCGATTCTGTGTCTTCATCATTGGTACCTGTGTTACCGATGTGAGGATAGGTTAATGTTACAATTTGGCGTGAATATGAAGGATCCGTAAGAATCTCTTGGTAACCTGTCATTGAAGTATTAAACACCACTTCACCAACAGAAATACCGGTAGCACCAATTGCTGTGCCAGAGAATACGGTTCCATCTTCGAGTACGAGTAAGGCAGACTGTGTCAACGCGACCTCCAGAAAAGAGCCAAGCCACTGAAATTATGGTTTTTTATTTTGCACTAAGATACCAACTTCCGCTTTATTACGAAATTTTGACAAATTCTGACGATTATATAAGAAATTGGTACTAGCGTCTATATTGAGCCGGATTGTTTTCAAAAAAAAACACCATTAAGTGGTGTTTTTTTGTGTCAATTCAAACCAAGCACTTGTTGCATGTCATACAGACCTGCATTTTGATCCGAAAGCCAATAAGCAGCTCTCATCGCCCCATTAGCAAAGGTCATTCGACTCGATGCTTTATGAGTTATTTCTAACCGTTCGCCTATATCTGCAAACATTGCGGTGTGTTCACCCACAATGTCACCCGCACGAACAGTTGCAAACCCTATGGTGTTGCGATCACGCTCACCGGTAATACCTTCACGGCCATAGACAGCGCATTGCTCCAAGTCACGACCTAAAACATCGGCAATCACCTCACCCATTTTTAAAGCCGTACCTGACGGTGCATCTTTTTTATGGCGGTGATGTGCTTCGATTATTTCGATATCCGTATAATCACCCATAACGTGTGCGGCTAATTCAAGTAGCTTCCACATCACGTTAACACCCACAGACATATTCGGCGCTAACACAACGGGAACCTGCTCAGAGTAAGCATTAATTTGCTCTTTTTGAGCATGATTAAAACCTGTAGTGCCTATCACTATGGCTTTATGGTTTTTGGCGCACCAATCCAGATTAATAATTGAAGACTCTGGTGAGGTAAAATCAATCAATACATCAAAGTCATTAACCACTGAATCAAGTGAGTCAGTGATAACAACATTTAAGGCTCCAACGCCTGCCAGTTCACCAGCATCAACACCCACGAGACTTGAGCCTGTTCGCTCAATGGCCGCGCCCAGCACAATAAGTTCTTGCTGTTTAGCTGACTCTATTAGTGTACGGCCCATACGGCCACTGGCACCTACTACCGCAATTCTCACTTTAGCAGTCATTTACTTCTCCCAGTGTTGACTTAAAATCTGCTTATACAAAAACGCCTAAGTTAACTTAGGCGTTTTTAACAGGTTAGATAATGTCTAACAACTCAACTTCGAAAACCAAAGCCGAGTATGGCGGGATTGAAGCACCCGCGCCACGCTCACCGTAAGCCAGGTGATGCGGAACATATAACTTAAGTTTAGTTCCGACAGGCATTAGCTGTAGTGCTTCTGTCCAGCCAGCAATAACGCCTGATACAGGGAACTCAGCAGGCTGACCACGAGTCACAGAGCTGTCAAACACATCACCATTTAGGAACGTGCCGTGATAGTGAGTGCGAACTGTCGAATCGTATGTTGGCTTTTCGCCGTCACCTTGTACTAATACTTCATACTGTAGACCAGACTCAGTCACAATAACGCCATCACGTTTTGCGTTTTCAGCTAAAAACGCATCACCTTCTGCTGTAGCGGCTGCGGCTGCGGCTTCTTGTGCTTCTTGTAAACGACGGCTGATTTCAGTAAATGCAACTTGAAGCTCTTCCATTGTAACTTGGCTTTCTTTACCGGCAAATGCATCAGCAAGACCAGCTTGAACAGCAGGGATATCAATACCTTCAAAAGAGTTTGCAGCTAGTTGCTCGCCCATCTGACGACCTACACCGTAGCTTGCATGCTGTTCCATAGTGCTGAACAAATCTGACATAATTCAATTTCTCTCAATAATTCATTAAAAATTCGCACGAGAGTTTATCACAATAATCACCTCTCATGTTGGCAAAAAACATTATTTAACTTGAGCAATTTTACACTCAGTCAAAGACTGTTTTCTTGCCTGTGTATAAAGTGGCACGACTTGCTTCTGTGCCGCTTGTAAGTCTTCGATTCTGTGACTGTGTGATGGGTGCGTTGACAGTAATTCAGGCCCTTGTGAACCACCCGCCTTGGCCATATTTTGCCAAAGCGAAATACTTTCGCCAGGATTAAATCCTGCTTTAGCCATTAATTCGAGCCCAACAATATCAGCCTCTGACTCCTGACTGCGCCCAAAAGGCAAAATAATACCCACTTTGGCACCTAACCCTAAGCCTGCCATATATAAATCTTTATTTGCAACACCACTGGCACCTAAGGCTGCATCCGCAACTTGCATACCCAACCCAGTTAATTGGGCACGAGAGACCTGCTCATTACCGTGTTGTGCTAATACGTGGGCAACTTCATGGCCCATAACCGCTGCTAATTGGTCCTGATTTGAGGCCACGTTTAACAATCCAGTGTAAACACCAATATGCCCTCCAGGAAGTGCAAATGCATTAACCTGATCAGACTCGAACAAGACAACATCCCATTTCATTGATTGATCAGGCAATACCGCAACAATGCGTTTTGCCACACAATTGACATAGTCAGTTTGCGCTTTATTTTGACTGATTTTTTCACTTTGCTTCATGGTCTCGAACGACTGAGCCCCCATTTGCTGCATTTGAGCCTCAGAAAACAGCAATGTTTGTCCACGCCCAGTTGGCGACTGGTTATTCACACATCCCGCCAATAACGTTGATAATAGTAAGGTTAGTGCAAGTGGTTTCATTGGATCATCCCTTAATATTCATTGAGTCATACTCAATCCATAATCTGGTTATTTTATACTATTAACAATGGCGTTTGCACTAGTGCAATCAGCGCATTCGCGCCGCTATCGAGCAGGTTTGCGCTGACTAAAATCACTTTTGCTGCGTTTGCTTGCGGTTCGTCGATTGGCTTGTTTATCGCGTGGCGGCCGTTTGCTATTATCACTTAGCGGTTTATCCGTAACGGTAAATCCTGTCAGTTCATTTAAGGGGAGCACCTGAGCGGTTAGGGCTCTGATAGCGTCTAAATAAGCCATTTCGGTATGGCTCACTAACGACACAGCAAGCCCACTTCGCCCAGCACGCGCAGTACGCCCTATGCGATGCACATACACAGACGCCTGTGGTGGTAAGGTCATGTTAATCACCACGGGGAGCGCATTTATATCGATTCCGCGTGCTAATACATCGGTCGCCACAAGGATGTTAAGTTGTTTTGTGTTAAACAACGCCAAGGTTTGACTACGCAGTGCTTGTTCTTTATCGCCATGCAGTGCGGCACAACTTAGCCCTGCTTTACCTAACTTTTTGCATAATCCGTCAGCCTCATCTTTAGCATTAACAAACACCAATACTTGTTGCCATTGGTGTCGTTTAATTAACTGTATTAGTGCCTGAGCTTTGCTGCCTTTATTGACGTGGTAAATCGTCTGAGCAATACCATCTACTGCACTGTTCAGAGCCTGAGCTTCAATGCGCAGACTCTTTGTTGATAATAATTGCGCTGCTAATTCGTTTAATGCCGATGGCATAGTGGCCGAAAATAATAACCGCTGCCCAGCAGGCAGGGCTGTAATGATGGCATTAATGTCATTAATAAAGCCCATATCAAGCAGTCTGTCAGCTTCATCTAACACCATGCAATTAACATGATGACAAGCAATTATGCCTTGTTGAATTAAAGCAAGCAGGCGACCAGGGGTTGCAACAATCACATGGGCGGGCTTGCTTAGTCGCTCCATTTGCAATTCAATGGCTTCTGCGCCGCACACCACATCGACCTGTAAATCTAATGCGCTGGCTAATGGGGTTAAGTTTTGCATCACTTGTGCAGCAAGTTCTCGGGTTGGTACCACAACCACCGCAGAACAACCTAGGTTATGTTGCTGGCTTATACGCTGCAACATTGGTAGACCATAGGCGTAGGTTTTACCGCTACCCGTTTGAGCTAATGCTAATACATCTTGCCCGGACAATATGGCAGGAATAGCCAATTGTTGAATGCGGCTGGGCTGGGTAATGCTTAATGGCAAAGCTTTTAACAAGCTATCATTAAGTGACAATTGAGAAAATAACATGGATAACACCTAGGGTCTGTTGATCTTTGCTGGTTGAATTTTGTTCGAGTTAAAAACGTGTTAATCGAGGCGAATGGATTGAAGCCTAGCCACCTAAGCAAAATCTATTCAACAAAGAGTAAAACGT
>NZ_JAKILA010000001.1 GCF_023283885.1 Shewanella basaltis | reverse complement strand
AGCGTTGTGAGGCGTTGAGCTAACTTGTACTAATGACCCGTGAGGCTTAACCATACAACCCAGATGGGTTTTACTGATACTTAGTATTAGAATAGAGCACTTAGATAGTGTGATAACTCAACAAAGCGAGTCTGAAAGACGACTGCATTAGCTTTCTGAATTAACTAAATTTTGGTTATTAAGACGCAGGAAATTGTTAGGCTAACAAAGCCGTGACGAGCGAAGCGCGGAGTGTAGTTTACTACATGAGCACTAGAGCGAGGAGACAATGCCGTTAGACGGATAATTAACCAGTCTTTAGACAAAATTTGCCTGGAAACCATAGAGCTGTGGTCCCACCTGATCCCATTCCGAACTCAGAAGTGAAACACAGTATCGCCGATGGTAGTGTGGGGTCTCCCCATGTGAGAGTAGGTCATTTCCAGGCGCCTAATTATCTCGAAAGAGAAGCTCAAAAGAGCAAGTCTTATAGTGCTGACACACTAGCGACTTAAAAAGCATTTAGCATCCTGCGTAAGCAACTTGCTAAAGGAGCGGTAGTTCAGTTGGTTAGAATACCGGCCTGTCACGCCGGGGGTCGCGGGTTCGAGTCCCGTCCGCTCCGCCAACTTAAGATGAAGGCCTTTGCAGTAATGCAAAGGCCTTTTTCGTATTTGAAATTTGAAAATCTAATCAGCGTGGTAATGCCGTTTGCTGCACTATATGTACCGCAGAGGGCTTGTCATGCCTCACCTCCCGCGATTACTTGTATCAGCTTAAGCAATGACAAAAAGCCTCGTCATTTAGAGGAAGCTTTTTGTTGTATAGAACTTGATATCAATCATTTAACTGATCTCGATATGGGATACTGCTTTGTGCTCCATGACGGGTAACTGCAATCGATGAGGCTTTATTTGCAAAAATGACCGCCTCTTGCAGACTTTTTCCTTCATCTAAAGCCACCATCATAGCACCATTAAATGTATCACCTGCTGCGACAGTGTCGATAGCTGTAACGATTGGAGCGGGTATGATTTTGCCTTCGCCTTTACCTTGTTCGCTAACATAAGCCCCTTTGCTGCCAAGGGTAATAACAACACTATTGACACCTTGTTGATGAAAATAGTCTGCTGCTTTAGAGGCACTTAATTGATCGTTAACTTCGACTCCTGTTAATGCCAATGCTTCTGTCTCATTTGGCGTGATAATGTCTACTAAGTTAAGTATTTCTTTACTTAATGCTGTTGCTGGAGCTGGGTTTAGTATGGTTGTACAGTCATATTGTCTGGCAAGTTGCAGTGCCGATTGAACACTGTCTAAGGTGGTTTCGAGTTGGATTAACATGTAATTCGCTTGCTCAAATTTAGCATGCTGTTGCTGAAAATGCTCTGAGCCGAGGCAGGTGTTTGCACCAGGGACGATTCCGATACTGTTTTCACCTTGTTGATCAACAAAAATCATTGCGGTTCCGGTGCTTTGATTTGCTATTTGATAGCACCCAGATATATCGATATCGTCTTCTGACCAAGCTTTGCGCATCATATCAGCATTATTGTCATCTCCTAACGCAGCGATGAAGCAAACGGTTTGCTGTGGATTTCTTAAGCGTGCCGTAGCCACTGCCTGATTTGCTCCCTTACCACCCAGTTCAAGGCGATATTGTTGACACAATAAGGTTTCACCGGCTTGAGGAAGATTTTCAAACGTTAATACATGATCGGCATTAGCGCTGCCAACGATGAGTAAAGTACTCATGTTTCTCCTTTATTGTTTGTCGTTAGATCCATCGGCATAAAATAGATGAGTTAGTAATCGTTTAGACGCTCTACGATAAAGTCGACAAACCCTTCACGGTTTATAGTAAACAGCACTTTGGCATTGTGTGGTTTTCCAGTTAATTGATAACGATCCACAACAGTCATTCCTTGCGTGTGCTCACCTTTTGTTTCAATGCCAACCCAGCAATCAACGGTGGTAAATAATGACGGGTTTAATAACCAGGCAATAGTACAAGGGTCATGCAGTGGCGCACCAGTAAAGCCCCATTTAGGATCTCGATGATAAATCATAAAGAAGTCGAGCAGTTCGGCAACGCATAGGGCAATAGGATTGCTGATAGCCCTTATGCGCTCGATATCTTCATCCATGATTTGCGCTTGATGAGTCACATCAAGCCCGCACATTACGATAGGTATACCCGATTTAAACACCATGTCAGCCGCTTCTGGGTCGACAAAAATATTAAATTCAGCCGCTGGGGTCCAATTGCCGACACCAGCAGCACCTCCCATCATTACGATGCTGTCAATATTATGGTGAAGCTCAGGGTGCGTTGCTAAAAAAAGTGCGATATTGGTTAATGGACCTGTGGGGACAAGTGTTACTGGTTGTGGACTGTTTTTTACTTTTTGTGCCATTAATTCAATGGCTGTTTGGTCGACTGGTGCAAATGCAGGGTCGGGTAACTTAGGGCCATCAAGACCTGATTCACCATGGACGTTATCTGCAATAATTAAATCGCGCGCTAAAGGTTTAGGTGCTCCTGCGGCAACGGGTATATCATGTCGACCAAGTAATGTGAGCACGCGTAAAGCATTATTTAAGGTTTTATCAGGAGTTTGATTGCCTGCACTTGTTGTTACGGCAAGCACATCTAGCTTATTTGAGCTTAATGCTAAAATAAGAGAGATGGCATCATCATGGCCTGGATCGCAATCTAATATGACAGGGCGTTTCATTGGTAATATCCTTATTTCTGCAAGAGTGTTAAATGTACCACTCTGACTGGTGTCGGTTTAATGCCTAATGGCCAAAGTGTGATCGAAAATACGCCGCAGTTTAGCTAGGTAAAAGTCATTGACATAAGGCGTCTGAGGTTGGCGAGTGTTTCAAGCTAAGTGAGCATTATTAATGTTATGAAATGTGTCGGCATGGTGTTGTTTTATTTATATAAGATTTAGTTATTATAAGCAGGATTTTTTATGGATTGTCGCTTAGGCTGCGGCGCATGTTGTATTGCACCTTCAATCACTAGCCCTATTCCTGGAATGCCAAATGGTAAGCCGGCTGGTGAGCGTTGCATTCAATTGAATGACGACAATTTATGTATGATCTTTGGTCAGCCAGATAGGCCTGATGTTTGTAGTGGATTTGCAGCAAGTATCGATGTTTGTGGCACAACAAATGAACAAGCTTTATGGTTGATCACTGATTTAGAGTCTTCAACATGTTAATCTTTGCCTATTATTTATTTTGAGTGATTAAAACCATGCAACTGACACGATATACAGATTTTGGTATTCGTATTTTAATGTATCTTGCAGTGCAACCTGAACGAGAAAGTTTGTTTCGGATTGCAGAGGTCACCTGCGTATTTGATTTGTCGTCTAATCACGTTGCAAAAATTATTCATCAGCTAGGAAGGCTGGGCTACTTACAAACTGTTCGGGGGAAAAACGGTGGCTTTAGACTGGCCAAAACAGCGGCTGAATTGAATTTAGGTCAGTTGGTACGTAATTTAGAGCATTCGCTCGCGCCGATTGACTGCGAGTCGCCCTATTGCCGTTTTACCCCTATTTGCAAGTTAAAAGGTGTGTTAGCTCAAGCTGTTGCGGCATACCTTGCTGTACTTGATAACTATACGCTAGCAGATATTGTTGATAACAAAGAAGATATTCTTGCAACCTTGCCTGATTTATCTATTTCAGTGTTGCAGTTGGATTAGTGTGACTTGAGGTGGCAAGATGAATGTCATCAAACAATTGAGACGCTTGTACTAACACAATACCGTTGTCTGCTAAACGATCTAGGTTGGCGTGTAAATAGCGTATTGTTTCAGGATATGGATGCGCTATAGCAACCAGTTTTTTCTGTTGTTTAGCTTTTTTGATCATTGCAGTAAATTGCTTTTCTAACCCGTGCTGGCTTACATCATTATCTAAGAACACTTCCCGTCTCAACAATGGCACACCTAATTTATTGGCCGTATCACTTGCCTTGGTGTATTTAGTGGTGACACTGTCAACAAAAAACAATTGTTGCTGCTTTAGGCTTTGCATAACCCAAAGCATCGGGTCGTCCATTTGTGTTAACAGACTGCCCATATGATTGTTAGCACCTTTAGCAAAAGGAATACTTTTAAACGCAGATTGCAGTTGTTGTTTTATTTGCGACTCACTCATGTCGTTGGTTAATCCACCAGGACCTAACGCTTTGCCGTTTAATGCCTGCATAGGAAGATGCAACATAATTTCGTGGCCTTTTTTATACCCATCATTAGCCAGTTTTTGGCCCAGTGGAGTATGGGGTAATACTGACAACGTAATGTTTTGAGGGAGTGTTAATGCGGCTTCGTCGGTTAGCCTGTAACCAATATCGTCGATAATAATGGCCAGTTTGGCGGCGTTTGCAGGTAAAATGATGCACAAGCAAACTAAGATGATGATTACGTTTCGCACGAGTTAAGTTTATCTTTTTATGATTTATCGTTTTAATTTAGTTGGCTCGATTATAGCCAATATCGACGTTATAAATACAGTGCTAGTCGGCACTCAATTTAACGGCAGTAATACGCTGGGTCGACGGCTTTTCCCTTGTTACGTATTTCAAAATAAAGCCCAGGTTCACTCTGTCCTCCAGAGCTACCAACAAGAGCTATTGAATCTCCACTTTTAACCATATCTCCTGGTTCTTTAAGCAGGGTTTGCGCATGGCCATATAAACTCATGTAGCCTTTGCCATGGTCAATAACTAATACCATACCAAACCCACGTAGCCAGTCAGCATAAATGACTTTACCTGATGCCACAGCATGAATGTTTTGTCCTTCCGGCGCTGCTAACACACTGCCTTTCCAGACGATTTGCCCTGATCGGCTACTGCCAAAGCGTTTACTCATACGGCCTTTAGTAGGCCATTTTAACTTGCCGCGTTGATTAGCTAAACCGTCCATTGTTGGGTTAGCCTGTGACGCTACCATGGCTTGTTGCACGATTCGTTTTAAGCTGGCTTCTTCAATTTGAAGCTGTTCTAGCTCAGCCCCTTTGCTTGATAACGTTCGTTGAAGCTGTGTTAGGGTTTGTTTACGTTGGCCTTGTTCTTTAGACAGTTGTTGTGCCTGCTTTTTTTGTTCAATCACTAACGCATTGAGTTTTTGTTGTGAAGCCACTTGCTGTTGTTTCACTTTGTCTAAATCAATACTGGTTTGTTTTAACTGTTTAATGGCTTTAATACGGGCATTATTCAAAAATTGGTAGTAGGCCAACATGCGCTCGACGGTTGCCGGGTTTTGTTGGTTTAGCATCATTTTTGTATAGTCATGATTACCGGCAAGGTATGCGCTAGATAATTGTTTTGATAAAGTTTCTTGTTGAGTGCTTTTGAGGCTTGCGAGCTCGACTTGTTGTTTGTCCAATTCGCGTAATTTTGTGTTAACCGCAGCGAGTGAGGCTTGCGATTGATTGACTTTTTGGGCGGCTTTAGCAATGGCTTGCTCATCACTTTTTAACAGTGCAACCAGCTTCTCTCGTTGTTTGGCGGTATCTTTAAGCGAATTTTGCTGCTGGTTTATTTGTGCTTGAATAGACTTTAATGCCGATTGACGAGAAGCCAAATCAGCGCTGTTTGCCATAAATGAAAGGATTAGAAAGCCAGCAACAATGCTGGCTTTAACAAATAAACGAGTCATCACGAGTTAATGTTTACTCTTTAAGGTCAATGATACAGCGTCCACTCATTTCTTTCGGGATGCTTTGGCCCATCAAGGTTAACATAGTTGGCGCGATATCGCTCAAGCGTCCACCATCTTTTATTGTGGCGTCACGGCCAACATAAATAAATGGTACTAGTTCGCTGGTGTGTGCGGTATGAGCTTGCCCTGTTGATGGGTCGGTCATTTGTTCAGCGTTACCGTGGTCAGCAGTAATTAAACATTCACCGCCCACTTTAGCTAACGCCTCAACCACTCGGCCAATACAGGCATCAACGGCTTCACAGGCTTTAACTGCCGCATCAAAATTACCTGTGTGGCCAACCATGTCGCCATTAGGGTAGTTACAAATAATCACATCGTACTGACTTGATTCAATCGCTTCGACTAGCTTGTCAGTGAGTTCTGTTGAGCTCATTTCTGGTTGTAAGTCGTAAGTTGCAACTTTAGGTGATTGAATTAAAATGCGATCTTCACCTTCGAATGGCTCTTCTTTACCGCCATTAAAAAAGAACGTGACGTGAGCATATTTTTCAGTTTCTGAAATGCGCAACTGAGTTTTACCCTGGTTTTGCAGCGTTTCACCAAAGGTGTTCACTAGGTCTTCAGACGGGTAAGCTACTGCTGCATTGATGTCTGCTGCATATTCGGTGAGCATTACAAAATCGATTTTTGGGGTTTTATTACGAACAAAACCGTCAAAATCGGGGTTAACAAAACAGCGCGTAATTTGACGAGCACGGTCGGCACGGAAGTTCATAAAAATGAGTGCATCGTTATCGTTTAATTCAGCGGCTTGGCCTTGGCTATCAACAATGGTTGATGCCGACACAAATTCGTCGTTTTCGTCACGGGCATAAGCGGCTTCTAGTGCTTCAGGTGCACTGCTATAGCTAAATTTTCCTTTGCCTTGCGTGATGAGTTCGTATGCTTGTGATACACGATCCCAGCGGTTATCACGGTCCATTGCAAAGTAGCGACCGATAATTGATGCGGTACGACCATGCCCTAGTGACGCAAACAGTTCATCAAAATGCACTAAGCTGTTTTTAGCACTGCGTGGCGGAGTATCGCGCCCGTCTAAAAATGCGTGTAAGTACACTTTAGTTGCGCCACGTTCAACGGCCATACGGCACATGGCTTCAATGTGCTCTTCGTGGCTGTGTACGCCACCTGGAGACAATAGCCCCATAATGTGGACAGCACTGTTGTTAGCAATGGCTTTGTCTACTGCATTACACAGTGCATGGTTTTTTTCAAACTCATGATCGTCAATGGCTTTGCTAATACGAGTCAGTTCTTGATACACAATACGGCCAGAACCGATATTAATATGGCCAACTTCAGAGTTACCCATTTGGCCGTCTGGTAAACCCACATCAATACCAGAACCTGAAATTAAGCTGTGAGGATATTGGGCATTTAGCTTATCTAGCACGGGAGTGTTTGCATGGAAAACCGCATTGTCTTGCGGATCTTCACGGTAACCCCAGCCATCGAGGATAAGTAATGCTAAAGGACGTTTTTTAGTCATTTGCAAGTACCTTTTAAGTTAAAAATAGAAGTGTTATAAAATTTCAATTGTATGAATATTACTACTTATCGATAGCATGCAAAAGGCATATAACTTTCAAGATGCAACTAAAGCATTCATTAAAGCGGTGTGGGTCACGAATAAACACGTTATTTAAGTGTTTCACTAATGAAAACTACCTAGCAAAACGATATACTCGTTGGCATCTCATCTTAGTCATTTTCAGAGAAATCAGTAATTATGCAAGAGTACATGGAATTTTTTAAAGCTAATCCTATGTTAAGTTTAGCGTGGGTCGGTTTGTTTGTGGCGCTAGTAGTGAGTGTCATTAAGTCGAGCACATCAAAAGTTAAAAACGTCGGTAATCAAGAGTTAACGATTATGGTTAACAAGCAAGATGCCAAAGTGATTGATGTTCGCGGTAAAGAAGAATTTAAGAAAGGTCATATTGTAGATGCGCTAAATGTAACCTTGTCTGAAATTAAAAATAATCAAGTATCAAGCCTTGAAAAGTATAAAAACAGCCCCATTATAATAGTATGTAACTCAGGTATGACATCGTCACAAGCTGCTCAACTCCTTATTAAACAAGGTTTTGAAAACGTGTTTAACCTTAAAGGTGGCATGGGTGAATGGCAGGGTGCCAATTTACCCGTAGTTAAAAGTAAGCGTTAATACATCGCTTTACATATGCAGTGTTAACAAATTGGGTATGCGTTAATACTGCTTATAAACCAGATTTTGTTGAAGAGTTTAACAAAGTCAACTTTACGGGATAGCACTAATAATGGGTCACATGATTGTTATTAGTTGCGAAAGCCCAACACAATTAGCTGCACAGAAAAGCTAAATAACACATATATAGGTAGGAAATTATGGCTGAAGTCGCAAACAACGAAGCACAAGCACCACAGTTCAACATTCAGCGTATTTATACAAAGGATTTGTCTTTTGAAACGCCAAACAGCCCTTCTGTTTTTCAAAAAGAATGGAACCCAGAAGTAAAATTAGACCTAGACACTCGCAGCAATAAATTGTCTGACGACACGTTTGAAGTGATTCTATCACTGACTGTTACGGCTAAAAATGGCGAAGAAACAGCATTCTTATGTGAAGTACAGCAAGCAGGTATTTTCTCCATTTCGGGTTTAACCGAGCCACAACTAGCACACTCTTTAGGTGCATACTGCCCTAACGTGTTGTTCCCATACGCACGTGAATTAGTGGGTAATTTAGTTGGCCGTGGTACGTTCCCACAATTAAACCTAGCGCCAGTAAACTTTGATGCCCTATTTGCTCAGTATGTTCAACAGCGTCAAGCTGCTGCAGCTGAAGAAGCAACAGCATAATTTATGAGTAACACTGCCGAAATTACGGTATTGGGGGCGGGGTCTTATGGCACCGCCCTTGCTATTTCTTTGGCCAGTAACGGCCATAAGACGTTGCTTTGGGGACATGATCCTAAAAGCATGCAAGTATTAGCAGATAACCGTAGCAACGAACGATTTCTACCGGGTATTGCGTTTCCTGATTGTTTAGCAATCGAACCTGATTTAGGCAAAGCGCTCGCAGCAAGTAAAAATATCTTAGTGGTCGTGCCAAGCCATGTGTTTGGTGATGTACTTAAACAGGCTAAGCCATTATTACGCGAAGATGCACGTATTGTGTGGGCTACAAAAGGGCTAGAGCCTGAAACTGGCCGCCTACTACAAGATGTTGCCCGTGAGCAGTTGGGTGAGCAATACCCATTAGCGGTATTGTCTGGGCCTACGTTTGCAAAAGAGCTTGCAGCAGGTTTACCCACAGCTATTTCGGTTGCAGGTACCTGCCCACAGTTCACTCACGATTTAGTTGAATTACTTCACAGTCCAAAGCGTTTACGTGTTTATGCGAATGACGACTTTACAGGTATTCAGCTTGGCGGCGCAGTGAAAAACGTGATTGCCATTGGTGCAGGCATGTCAGACGGTATCGGCTTTGGTGCTAATGCTCGTACCGCATTAATTACCCGTGGGCTCGTTGAATTAAGCCGTTTAGGTGAAGCGCTAGGTGCTGATGCGTCTACCTTTATGGGGATGGCTGGTTTAGGTGACTTGGTACTAACATGTACTGACAACCAGTCGCGCAATCGCCGTTTTGGTTTGGCATTAGGCCAGGGTAAAGATGTGATGACGGCGCAAGACGAGATCGGTCAAGTCGTTGAAGGTTATCGCAATACTAAAGAAGTGTTTACTTTAGCCAAACGTCTAGGGGTAGAAATGCCCATTACCGAGCAAATCTATCAAGTGCTTTATCAAGGAAAAGCGCCAGTTGAAGCCGCAAAAGAGTTACTCAGTCGAGATAAAAAGTCAGAGACACTCAAAAAATAGTATGACAACACGATTTATATAACCGTGAATACATAATCAAAAGGATGCTAAAATAGCGTCCTTTTTTGCATTTATGCGCAACGTAAATCATCAATTCAAATTGTGTGGAGTAAAGCGTGAAACATCATGACGTAATCATCATCGGCGCAGGCGCGGCAGGGTTAATGTGTGCTGCCACTGCGGGTTATCGCGGTCGTGATGTGTTAGTACTCGACAATGCCAAACAGGCTGGCCGAAAAATTTTGATCAGCGGCGGCGGGCGCTGTAACTTCACCAATCAAAAGGTTGAGCCGCATCAGTTTATTTGCGGTAATCCACACTTTGTAAAATCGGCATTAGCACGTTATCGCCCCAGTGACTTTATTGAGTTGGTCGAGCGCCATGGTATTGAATACCACGAGCGCGATCATGGTCAGTTATTTTGTAATGATTCCGCCAAAGACATTGTCACCATGTTAATGACCGAGTGCGAATGGGCAGGCGTTAAGGTGAAGCTGCGTACTGACATTTTATCGGTTAATAAAGTCGACAACGGCTTTGTGTTAACGACCAGTAATGGTGATCTAAGCTGCCAGTCTTTAGTGGTGGCCACCGGCGGATTATCTATGCCCAAATTGGGGGCCACGCCATACGGTTATAAACTTGCCGAACAATTTGGTTTAACCGTGTTACCGACCAGTGCTGGGCTAGTGCCTTTTACTTGGCATGCAGAGCAAAAAGCGCGCTTTGAAGCCTTGTCGGGTATTGCTGTGCCTGCAACTATTACCGCACAAGATGGCACCCAGTTTAGCGAAGCACTATTATTTACCCATCGTGGACTGTCTGGCCCAGCCATACTGCAAATTTCAAACTATTGGCGAGCTGGCGAAGCAATATCAATTAATTTATTGCCAGGCGAAGACGCGTTAGAAAAAATCGAACTTGCACTTAAAAATCACCCTAAACAAAGCTTACGCAACACCCTTAGTCATTGGTTGCCAAAACGTCTAGTCGAAGCCTTATTTGAAGAAGCGCAATTAGATAAAGCCTTAAATCAACTTGGCCACGGCGAGCGTGAACAACTCGCCCAACGTTTAAATCACTGGTCAATTATTATGAATGGTACAGAGGGGTATCGTACCGCAGAAGTGACCTTAGGTGGGGTTGATACTAATGAGTTGTCATCAAAAACCATGGAAGCCAAAAACGTTCCTGGGCTGTACTTTATTGGTGAGGTTATGGACGTAAGTGGCTGGTTAGGCGGGTTTAATTTTCAGTGGGCCTGGGCATCTGGTGTTGCCGCCGGGTTGGCAGTTTAATTGAAATGATGAAATTAAAACGAAGACTATTTGAACTCAACGAAGACAATCTTTTTGTGAAACTGTTTAATTTCAATCGATGGACTCTTTAGAAAGTAAGGTAGTAAAGCGAGACATTCAAGACTTAAATGCTTGCGAGGGACCAATGTTTGATCATATTTTTGAAGTTATAGATGAGGATAAAGCGATTTTTCTCAAAGATAGCTCAGATATGTGTACCGTTATGAGGGAAATATTGACAGCAAATAAGATATCGAATTCTGCCGAGCATAAGCTAGCTTTGAAACGGATAAAGTAATGCAGAACTTGATACAGAGTTGAGAAATGAGCTAGATGATTCAGGTGGAATTGTTTGCCAGTATGAAGAGCAATTCTTGAACTAGTTGTGCTTTTAATTCAATGTGAGCTTCCTACAACAATGACTTGATATGTTGATTGAATTTATTTTGTGTTGCTTCAAGCCGTGTAACTATAGTGTCGAATGGATCTGGCTCGGTAAAAAACATGCCTCCAGCAACAGCCTCGGCATGATCATGTCTAATACCCTTTAACCTTTTAACTTTTGGGATCAGTTTTAGTTTGCCTTGAAGTATCTCTTCGTAGTCAACCCCAAGGCTGGCCCAACGGTGCTTTTTCATTTCAATAACGGCAAGCATGGCTTCAGAGGTATTTAGGGGATCGTCAAACTTCATATTTAAAAGGCAATCGACATCGTACCAATGTCGAGCGAGTCTATTTGGGTTGAGGGCTTTTTCTTGGGTTGAAAATTGGTGTAATGCCGTTAATTTCTCCCAGAGAATAAAATCCCTCTGATATGCCATTACGCTAGCTTTTGGTAGTGCTAGTGATGTGAAATCAGGAATGCTGTTCATATAGCAATCAATATCGATGATTTCAGTTGGCTTGCCTCTGTTCCTTCCGCCAAATTCCAATAATATATGATCAAGCTGGTAGTCATTATCGCTGTGGGTTACACGTGGGAAATGGATATCAATTTTTTCACCATGAGAGTCAGGTTCAAGCTCGGCAGTCAGCCCTTCTATGTTGTACTGCACAAGACGATGATTCAGCTTGTCAACTAAGTCGTTGCTCCACTGCATAAGACGTTTCTGTTGCTCATCTCTAAACTTCTTATTTTGGCTATTGCTCTGAATGCTCTTTTGCCATGCTGCAAGCTCAACATCTTCTGACAATCCAGACAGATCGGCCCAATGAATAGATAAATCAATATCTTCGGAGAAACGCTCAATAGCACCCCAGCATTTACTGAGTGCTGTTCCACCTTTAAATGCTACCGAGCAGTCACCGAGTAACTTTTCGTCGTATAGTAGGCGAAGAATTTCAGTAACCCAGATATCTTTTTCCAAAAAGTTAGCCACTAAACCATGCTCATGTTGTTGGGCGGCATATGAAAATATGTTTGCAAGGTCTTCATGTTTAGATTTATCGGCGTACAGGTCAAAAATATTCATGATTGAAGACTGTTTTCTAGCTGATTTAATTTAGATTTCCATATTACTAATTCTGGACTATTACTCAACTTTCTAATAACCCTAACAGCTTCTTTTTCTTGTAAATTTAAGCGTTTTATAGCCATCAGCAAGGTAGATACTGGGGTGTGTTCAGGCGAAAGGGAAAGTAACCCTCTAAATAAGGCTCCCTCAGGTTTGTTTATCCACTGCAACTTGGTTTCAGTCGTGTGTTTTACTTGGACAACTTCATTGCCAACATGAAACTCACGAGATGGTCCCGTTGTCCAATATACGGTTTTAACAGGTGCCTGAGTTTGCAAACCGAGCCGATAAGCCACTTCTAGCCCTTGAGGGGTTATTTTATACTTGTTACTCCGTGCCCATGTCTTCGCTACTTCTTCAGCTTTTGCTATAATTTTAATCGAAGGGATACTGGCTAAGGGTTTTGGACGAGAATAAATGCCTTTTGCTAAACGAGCAACTTGGCCTTCCTTGGTTAATCGGCTCATAGCCTTTTGAACAGATGTCGTAGTGCCTAGAGAGTAAAAACTCTCTATGGAAAATGGAACTCCTCGTTTCATTCGAGATAATCTATTGGCAACTAACGCTGAAACAGACACTGTTAACATCCTGACAAAATGTGATGTGTGTGATTTAATTGTACCTTAGTTAGAATAAGGTTTGTAGCTATATTTGTGTCAGGATTAATAAAGTTACAATGGGGTTGTATGCTAAGGGTTGTGTCTTCAAATGCTGAACTAGAAATCATAGATAAAAGACTTTCTGAACTAGAAAGTGAGCGACAAATCTTGCTCGCAAGACGCTCATTTTTGCTGAACTCTAATCTTACGGTGTTACGCTTAAACACTGCTCAGAAGATAGATATCTATATGGGACTTTTTCGTGGACGAAAAGATATTTATGCTAATCGCTGGCAAAGTAAGGAAGGACGTTGCGGCTACTCGGTTAGTTGCCATAATGAATGGCAACAAGGCATATGTTTTAAACCGAAAGTAAAATGTACAGAATGTGTTAATCAAGCATTTAAGTTGTTAGACCGAAGCGCCATATACGGCCACCTTTCAGGCAAACATACTATAGGCTTATATCCACTTTTAGAGGATAATTCTTGTTGGTTGCTTGCTGCTGATTTTGATAAGTCAGATTGGCAAGTTGCTGTACAAGCTTTTAGAAAAGCGTGTAATGAACTGAATATTCCTTGTAGTGTGGAGCGTTCGCGCTCCGGTAATGGAGCCCATATCTGGGTGTTTTTTGAGTCTCCAGTATTAGCTAAAGAAGCCAGGCTGTTAGGTTTTATCTTGCTCGATAAAGCAATGGAGTTTCATGCAGGTCTATCATTCGAGTCTTATGACCGACTGTTTCCTAATCAGGATCTTCTGCCCATAGGAGGCTTTGGAAACTTAATTGCACTTCCTTTGCAACATGCTCCTCGTCAGCAAGGTAACAGCGTATTTATTGACGAAAATTTATCCCCTTACTCTGATCAGTGGGGTTACTTATCATCGGTTAAAAAGCTTGCGAGGCAACAATTAGAAATTATTCTTAGTTATCAATCACAAGATGTGAAGCAAGATACAGAAAGAAAGCCTTGGGAGCTAAACTACGCCAGAGACTATGAAGTCATTACAGGCTGTCCTGAAAAGTTAACTCTAGTTCTGGCCAGTCGTTTATACCTTAGTATAAGTGCCTTACCGCAGGCGTTGTTGGCAAGGTTAAAGCGAATTGCTAGTTTTTCTAACCCAGTATTCTTTAAAACTCAGGCGTTACGTTTTTCAACCAATGGGATCCCGCACTTTATTTGCTTGGCGGAGGTTGATAATGGCTACCTAGCTTTACCTCGTGGTTGCTTTGATGAAGTATCTAGTCTGTTGGAAAGCAATGGGATTGAGATCGAGTTGGAGGATAAGCGCAAGCAGGGGACTCGTTTAAAAGGGTTAATGTTCAAAGGTGAGTTGAGGAAAGATCAAAAGAAAGCTGTAGCGGTATTGGCAAAGCATGATACTGGTGTGTTACATGCGCCGACGGCATTTGGCAAAACAGTCGCAGCAATTGGCCTGATCCATCGGCGTAAAGTTAATACTCTGATTTTGGTTCATAGTCGCCAGTTATTGGATCAATGGAAAGAGCGTTTAACTGCATTTCTTGATGGTTGCGATGTGGGGTTAATAGGTGGTGGTAAACGAAAGCCTACAGGGCAAGTAGATATTGCCACTTATCAAAGTCTGATTAATCGAAAAGATAACAGTGTCGCTCCGCTGTTGTATGACTATGGCCAAGTTATCATTGATGAATGCCATCATATTTCTGCACCCAACTACGAAAGGTTGTTGAATGAAGTTCATGCAAAATACATCTTGGGGATCACTGCTACTCCAGATCGTCAGGATGGTCATCAACCGATAATATTTATGCAAGCAGGGCCAATAAGGCATGTCGTGGCTAATGAAGGTAATAAGTTTATTCAGCAAGTTAAGCTCTCTAGACTACAATTTGAACTTCCATTAGAGTTGCGAGGTGAGGAAGGTCGATCGCACATAGCGGATGTTTATCGCTGGTTAATGAATGATGATAAGAGAAACGCCCTTATTATTTCTGATATCTTATCGGTTGTTGCACAACAAAGGCATCCTATAATTCTAACTGAGCGCAGAGAACATGCTGAATTGTTAGGCGAGTTATTGTTAGAAAATGGGATTAGCTTTGTGCTTCTGCGAGGTGCGATGAGCGCTAAAGAGCGAGCGCTTTCAATGGCGGCCTTGGATGATACTCAAGTCATAGTGGCGACAGGAAAATATATTGGTGAGGGTTTCGATTTACCAAAGTTAGATACTTTATTTCTTGTCTTACCTATCTCTTGGAAAGGCTCACTAGTGCAGTATGTTGGTCGAATACAAAGACAGTTTGAAGGAAAAGATAAAGTGATAGTGTTTGACTATCTCGACTCTGCTTTGCCAATGCTGCAAAGAATGTATCAAAAGAGAGCTAAAGGCTACGCTGCTATGGGGTACACTATTACCGAAAAAGCTGAAGAGTTATTGCAAGCTCAATTGGACTTAGATACATAAAGTATTGGGCACTTTTCCCATGGCCATAGGAACTTCACTGGCAGATATGACCCTTGCAACCTGTCTACTCAATGAGTCATTTCTACGCAATGAGTCATTTGGGGTTGTTTAGCTTTTAGGAAGGTAAACACCAATTGATAATCTAAATCAATGCGTTACAAATGTCTTCGTTTTAATTCCATCTTGGGGGCGAAAAGTGCCCCCATGCTATGTGGGTTACAGCTCAGCTTTGTCTTCGTTTTAAATACACGGATACGTAATTGTAAGCATGGAACTCAACGAAGACAATCTTTTTGTGAAACTGCTTAAAAATAATCTATAGCATTGATTATTAAGCTTAAAAGATTGTCTTCGCGCTATTGTATATTAAGCATGTTATGGTTTATGACGTTTGAACAAAACGGCTGGGTTGTTTCTAAGTAACAGTAATACAAAGAGCAGTAATAACAAGTTAATGCCTACGCTACCGCCACTTGAGCCACCTTCAGCACCACTGCCATTAACTTCTACTTCGAGATAAAACTTAAGTACGCCACCCTTACCATCGTTGGCTGTAACGCCTATGGAGTATTTTCCCGTTTGGGCTGAGATGATTTGCAACAAACCATAATCATCTCCTTTAGAATTTGGGGGAAGGTTGGTATATGTATAACTTATAGGGCTATCGTAATCGGGGTCCCATACCAAATCATTTAAGAATAATTCGTATGAACCACCTTTTTTCAAATATTCTTTGCTAAGTGGGCTAATTAATTCAGGCGCATCATTGATATTGATAAAATCGATGGCGAAATTGGTGAGCAACTTTGTTCCTGAATAGACTTGAACCCTAGACCTGTCTATTTTTTCATAGTTACCAGCACTGGATAGAACAAATATGTCTTTTTTCCCTGGCTTTCCTGTTATTTTTTCACCATCAAACGTTAATGGTGCTGGCAGCCCTTTTATTGTCAATAGACTTGGGTTGGTATAATAGTTTTTGAGGTTGATTTCACTGTACTGATCTTGTGTCCATTGAAAACTAAAACTATTTAGAGAGTCTAATTTCGTAATTGGTAATGTGTTAGCCAACTGAAAAGATTGAATTACTTTGTCATTCCGACCTATGCTTAATCCATATTCTGCATCGATAAGAATACAGTCATCTATCGTAAGTAAATTTCGGGTCTGATCTGTAAAATGTAACGATAACTTTTCTTTACTGTAAATGATGGCCCTACATTGAGGCCCTAACCCATAATCTGTATCAGCTACAAATTGCACTGATAAATTGGTATCCTCTACACCACTCCCAGGAGCGGTCCCTGAGTCTAACCACTGATCGTTTTCATAAATGTAATGTTTGTCTGGGTATAAATTTACATTACCAGAGTAGATAAATAATTCTGATTTAGCACTGAGTGCAGTAATCCCTTTCAATCTAACATTACTTGGTAAACTAATATCATTTAGTAAAAAAATATTACCGAATTCATCGAAGCGGATTATGTATGCCTTAGCTACGCCTGTGTTGCTATCAGATATTTCAAACAGAAATTGATTAAAACCAGCTAGGAAATAAGTTCGGTAAAAAGGTGATGTTGTGAAATTTGATAAGTCAGGTAATTCACCTTGAACATCTTGGCAAGTGATGTCTGTAACATTCACGGTGCAGTGTGTCGCGATGATGGTATTTTGAGAATATATAAAGCTAAATATAGTGTTTTCAGATGATTGAGTAACATTGATATACCCCCCCATACCAGGGAAAAGCTCTACTTCTTTGACCAGTTTAAACCCATCATTTAAATCAATACTTGAAAGATAATTACTGGAGTCGAGGTTGTTTTGATTACTGATAATTAATTTATCGTCAATTTTTGCGATAATCTTGAAGTTAATGTATTCATTATCCGCGAAATCGAGTACGACTTTTTGATTGAATTCAAGTAAATGCGATGTTGGCTCATATTGCCAAATATAAAGTGTCTGTACAGTGTCTGAGTCGAGATTATTGCCAATTAAGTAAAGCGTATTTGTTGATTTATCAAAGTGATATGTTCTTACGCTGTCAGGGTATAGCTCTTGTTGTTCTTCCCTGTAATCAAGCGTTTGCAAGATGTTAAAGGCATCTTCTGCGGTACTTGAGAAACACATAAAGCTCATGCCGGCTAGGATTAACCCTCGACAAAAAACCACAAACTTATTCATTGAAAATCCGTTATCCAATAGTTATTTGCCGTAATCTATCCGACATCTATAAATGTTTCAAGTATGTTAACAAGCACGCCATATAATGAGCCTTTTGTTTTTTAATTGAATGTTTAAGGCTTAGACTTGTATATGTAAAAAAACGTATATACAATGTTTTTACACATTCAGTCGAGTCCATTATCTATGAAAAAGAAAAGCGTCTTGTTTTTATGCACAGGGAATTCTGCTCGCTCACAAATGGCTGAAGCATTATTAAGAAGTAAAGCCGCCGAGCAATTTGATGTTTTTAGTGCTGGAACTGAACCGGAGCCCGTTGATGTTAGGGCTCTTGAAGCAATCGAGCGGTTTGGTGTCGACACGAGTCACTTAGTCTCTAAACATGTACAAACGTTTGATGGGCAACAGTTTGACTACGTGATTACGCTTTGCGATAAAGCCAATACAGAATGCCGAAGTTTTCCTGGTGCCGGCAAGCAGCTGGCCTGGGATTTCCCTGATCCTAAAACCCGCAAAGGTAATCATCCTTTTTCTAGCACCTTAACCGAGTTAAACAATCGCTTATCGATGTTTTTGCTGGTGGAAAATAAGGTATCAGCCCCTGCAGCCTTAGAAGTAACTGCTGAAGAGGAGCGGCTCGCCGAAGAAGCATTAACAGATGTCGATCCCATCGCATTTTATAAATGCTTAACCGACGATATCCGCCTAAAAACTTTAATGCTTACTCATTACCATGGTGAGCTATGTGTGTGTGAGTTAATGCAAGCGCTTGATGAAGAAAGCCAACCTAAGGTGTCGCGTAATTTAGCCTTACTGAGAAAAGCCAATATTCTCAGTGATAGAAAGCATGGCCAATGGGTGTTTTACCGCATTAATTCCGCCTTGCCATTGTGGATTAAGTCGGTTATTGCACAAACAACAGAAAACAACATTACATTCATTTTACCGGACCTTGACCGTCTCAACAGCATGAAAAACAGACCCGACAAAGTGAGTTTTTGCCGTTAGATAGTGCCGTATTTCAATATAAGATTTGGGAGTTAATCATGTCGCCGCACCCGTTTGATAGTTTGCCATTAGACCCGCTCAATGAACATAGCGCTAAATTAATATTTACCCCGTGCCCAGGCACCAAAGAGCAAGGATTAGCCGAGTCGTTAAGCACATTAAAAGCGGCTGGTACGCAAATGTTACTGACCCTGATGTTTGACGACGAAATGGCACGTAATGATGTGAGTGATATGGCCGCGCAGTGCGCGAGTCAACACATCACTTGGGTGCAATTGCCTATTTTAGATGACGCCGCACCAGGGGCCGAATTTGAAGCCAGCTGGTTAGCCAATAAGGCACAAATTATAGCTGTACTTGATCGTCAGGGCACAATTGCAGTGCATTGCAAGGGCGGGTCTGGGCGCACAGGGTTAGTAATTGGACTCATTTTAGCCAGTTTGGGTTGGCCAAAGGACAAGGTTGTCACTGCGGTGCAAGCATTGCGACCTAAAGCATTAGCGCACCCTGTACAGCGTGAATATTTTGATGGCTTTACTGTGTGATCTTGTTGATTAAAGCAAGCCAATTAGCTTGCATAAGCAACACAACATTATTTAGGACAATATTATGACGATTAAAATAGGTATTAACGGCTTTGGCCGCATGGGACGTTTATCAATGCGCGCAGCATTTGATTGGGACGACGTAGAAATTGTTCACATTAACGATCCTGCGGGCGATGCTGCTACGTTAGCCCACTTAATGACCTTCGACTCAGTCCATGGCCGTTGGCATCACGAGGCGACACACCAAGGCGATGCGATTGTGATTAATGGCAAAGCTATTCCATGTACTCAAAACAAAGCCACTCAAGATACCGATTGGTCACACTGCGATGTGGTGATTGAAGCGTCGGGCAAAATTAAAACCAAGGCTTTGTTGCAAGCATACTTAGATCAAGGTGTTAAGCGTGTTGTGGTCACCGCACCCGTAAAAGAAGAGGGCGTGCTCAATATTGTGATGGGCGTGAACGACTATCTCTATGATAAAGCGATTCACCCGATTGTGACTGCAGCGTCTTGTACCACCAACTGTTTAGCGCCAGTGGTCAAAGTGATCCACGAAAAAATCGGCATTAAACATGGTTCGATGACCACAATCCACGACATCACTAACACTCAAACCATTTTAGATGCACCGCACAAAGATTTACGCCGCGCACGTGCTTGCGGCATTAGTTTAATTCCCACCACAACGGGGTCAGCTACCGCGATTACTCATATTTTTCCTGAGCTTAAAGGTAAGCTAAATGGTCATGCTATTCGTGTACCGTTAGCCAATGCTTCAATTACCGATTGCGTATTTGAAGTGGCTCGCGGCACCACAGTAGAAGAAGTGAATCAACTGCTTAAGCAAGCCGCAGATACTGAGCTTAAAGGCATTATGGGCTACGAAGAGCGCCCACTGGTGTCGGTGGATTATAAAACCGATCCGCGTTCAAGCATTATTGATGCTTTGTCGACCATGGTGGTTAACGACACCCAGGTGAAGCTATACGTGTGGTACGACAATGAATGGGGATACGCTAACCGTACCGCAGAGCTTGCCCGCAAAGTCGGCCTAGCAGATAAGGAATAACCCACTATGGGGCTGTTATCACTGAGCGCATTGCCGCCACAAATTAAACAATACCTGATTATTACCGGTAATTATTGGGCGTTTACCTTAACCGACGGCGCACTGCGTATGCTGGTGGTGTTGTACTTTCATCAGCTTGGTTACAGCCCGCTTAACATTGCCATGCTGTTTTTGTTTTATGAAATCTTTGGTGTGGTGACCAACCTCGTTGGCGGCTGGTTAGGTGCAAGGCTGGGGCTAAATAACACCATGAATATTGGCCTTGGGCTGCAAATTGTCGCCCTTGCCATGTTAACCGTGCCAGCAGATATGCTGACGGTAGTGTATGTGATGGCGGCGCAAGCCTTGTCTGGTATTGCCAAAGATCTTAATAAAATGAGCGCCAAAAGCGCCATTAAAATGCTGGTGCCAAGTGATGCTCAGGGTAAGTTGTATCAGTGGGTGGCGATTCTTACTGGGTCTAAAAATGCCTTAAAAGGGGTTGGTTTCTTTTTAGGTGGCTTATTGCTCACGCTACTTGAGTTTCGCGGCGCCGTGATCGCAATGGCAGTCATGTTGACTATTGTGTGGCTCATGAGTTTGCTCAGCTTAAAGGCCGATTTAGGTAAAGCTAAAAACAAGCCTAAATTTACTGACATCTTCTCTAAAAGCCCGGCGATTAACATGTTGTCGGCGGCGCGAATGTTTTTGTTTGGTGCTCGCGACGTGTGGTTTGTGGTGGCATTGCCAGTGTTTTTAGCGGTCACGTTTCAGTGGGACCATTGGTGGGTTGGCGGCTTTATGGCCAGCTGGGTAATTGGCTATGGTATTGTGCAATCATTTGCGCCGTATTTTACCGGTAAAAAACAAGGCAAAGTTCCTAGCGGACAGGCCGCGTTTATGTGGGCTGGGTACTTGTTACTCATTCCTGCAGCGATTGCATTAGCACTGCATTTTGACTTTTATATCCAGCAATCATTAATTGCCAGTTTATTGTTATTTGGTGCGGTATTTGCGATTAACTCATCGCTGCACAGTTACCTTATTGTGAGTTATGCCGGCAATGATGGTGTGTCACTCGATGTTGGCTTTTACTACATGGCCAATGCCATGGGGCGCTTAATTGGTACTGTGTTATCGGGGTGGGTATATCAGCAATATGGCCTTGAGGCATGTTTATGGATCTCAAGCGCATTTGTGACATTAGCGGCGGTGATATCACTTAAATTGCCAAAATAAAGCGGCACAAAATCGTAAAGCTTAATCAACCTCAGCTCTGGATAACAAACGCCTTTCAAGCAGTCCTTTGCCTTCCTCACTGCGTTGAATTAACTTGCAATAGGCTAGCTATTGACGCGTTAATTCGCCTTGTTAGCAAAACAAATCACAAGCTTGACAGTTGATTTTAGTCAATCTATTGATTTATATCGTTATCAATACATCTCTTATCCAGAGTTGAGGTTAATCATTAAAAGGGTTGTCATTGTTGGCAGCCTTTTTTTTACCTTAGGCTTTGCGCCTGAAACTCTTACCGAATAGTCGGTAAAAATTTCTTATGTCGCATTGGCTTTATGGTTTTGGTTTTAACTAAAAAAGTTTTTATTTGATTAATATCAATAGATTAAAGTAATTTTTTAAAGTTGGCACGATGCTGGCTTTAGTTAATATAACCTGAGTTTGGGATAAGGGATGAACTTATGATATTTAAAATCAACATGTTACCTTTTATCACTTTCAAGCTTGTCATTTGTTCTGCTAACAAGGCTAATTGACGCAGTTAACAGGGCAAAGGACTGTTTGAAAGGCGTTTATTATCCCGAACTCAGGTTAATTACATTTGATGACAAGTACACAAAACACAGACACACCCAAACAAAGCATGTACGGATACCGTCTATTTATATTCAGTACATTGAAGACAAACCGTAAACCAAGGAGGTTTTTATGTTGGGCTGGACATTAATGTTTTTAGTGATAGCCGTTATTGCAGGTTTATTTGGATTTACCGGTATTGCAGGGGCAGCAGCGGGGATCGCTAAAATTATTTTCTTTATCTTTATTGTGTTGTTGCTGATTTCACTGGTGTCGAATGCATTGCGTGGTAAGTCACCTCGATAAATTAATCTAAAAAAATAATCACGGCACATTGATTCATTAAGCGTATGTCACGCTAATTGGCATGTTAACCGTAATGAGCTTTTTACCATGATCAGGAGATGAATTATGAAATTATTAAAATTAATCACAATGGCAAGTTTAATGGTTCTACTTACAGCAGGCTTGTCTGCATGTTCAGATAACAAAGCCGAAAATGCAGGTGAGAAGGTCGATGAGATGATCCAAGATGCGGGTAATGCTGTTGAGGATGCCTGTGAAGATGTTAAAGAAGGCATGAAAGCAGAAGACCCTGACTGTTAATGATATTACGGCACTCATGCACTTGGCATGAGTGCCGCTTTGGTTATTTTACTTCAGGAGGACCAATTATGCCGATCCAAATCCACATTAAATATTATTACACCCTTGGGGCTTTTATCGCGTTGTGTTTGTGCATAGCCATACCCAATGTCGTGCTACAAGTGGCGTTTGGCTGGGTGGCATTGTCATTAGGTTTAGTAAGCTCAGCTTACTGGTTTAATAGCGCAGGGGTTTTTCGTAAAAGTCAGGATGGCAGTATCCCTTGGTATATTAGCTGGAGTTTTGTGCCGTTTTTAATGGGCTGTCAAGCGTATAACGCGTGGGCAAGAAAGCACGATAAAGTGCCTGCTATTCAACAAATCGATAAACAATTGTATTTAGCGTGTCGCTTGTTTCCAAATGACGTTGAACAACTTAAGCGTGAAAAAATCGGGGCTATTTTAGATGTTACCGCTGAGTTTGATGCACTTGAATGGACCTTAGTCGATGAGAATATCGAGTATTTAAATATTCCAGTATTAGACCATAGCGTACCCACGGTGGCGCAAGTTAATCAGGCGGTAAACTGGCTACATAATCAGGTGCGCAAAGGTAATAATGTGGTAGTGCATTGTGCCTTAGGTCGAGGTCGCTCGGTGCTTATGTTGGCCGCTTATTTAGTGTGCCGCGATAAACAGCGCCAGTTTAGCGATGTGCTTAAAAGCATTAATGATATTCGTCAAACTGCCAGGTTAAATAAATGGCAGTTAACGGGCGTTGAAACCATGTATCAACAACAGCAAATTACTATCCATAAGCAAGCCTGGTTAATTGTGAATCCGGTATCGGGTGGCGGTAAATGGAGTGATGAAGCCGATCATATTAAACAAACCTTATCGCGGTATTTTCAGCTTAAAGTGTTATATACCGCCAAAGATAAGTCTGCGGTGCAGTTGGCCGAGCAAGCTAAAGCGCAAGGCGCCGATGTCATGATTGCCTGCGGCGGCGACGGCACGGTTAACGAGGTTGCCTCGGTGTTGGTTGGCAGCGATATTTATTTAGGCATTATCCCCATGGGCACAACTAATGCGTTAAGTCATACCTTATTTGGTGCGACGAGTAAGTTAATCCCTGTGTCGCAGGCGTTAGATATTTTAATTCAAGGCCACCATCAACGTATTGATACCGCAATGTGTAACGACACCATTATGTTGCTGCTGGTGGGGTTGGGGTTTGAGCATAAAATGATCCAAAAAGCCGATCGTGACACCAAAAATGACATGGGTCAGTTAGCGTATTTAACCGGCTTATGGGAAGCCATCGATGAAAATCAATCGTTATCGATTTGCATGCAATTAGATGATGGTGAAACCCACAAGGTCGATACCACCAGTTTAGTGATTGCCAATGCCGCGCCATTTACCAGTGTGTTAGCCCAGGGTAATGGTGAGCCGATTATTAATGATGGCTTACTTGATATCACCTGGATTGACGCAAGTGACTCATCTTCACCGCCATTACTGAGCATGACCGAGTTATTGATTGCAGGCTTAACAGGCGGCCGAGATCAAAACGCTGCAAACAGTGCGATTCATCATCAGCAGGCCAAAAAAGTCTATTTAACAACGGATAAGCAGTGCCAGTATGTGATTGATGGCGAGTTGTTTGAGGCTGACGATATGCGTATTGAGGTGAAACCCAAGTCGTTGTCTGTGATGATTCCACAGAGGTAATCTTTTTTACAGGCTCGAATAGTCTGGCCTAATTAGTATTGATTCAGCTTAATCTATACCAATGATTCATCGGTATTAATTGCCTGCCGCAGGCTGCGTGCAGATGATTAAGCGAGACGCCACAAGCACATCCATGTGGGCTTAACCAAAACATCCATGTTTTGGACACTCGCTGACTCATCTGCACCTGTCATTATCTCTCTTCGATTTAGCCTCTTTGTTGTCTGAAGGTAAGCTAAAAGCACAGATTAAAAGCTTTTGGTGGAACATTTAAGGTATTGAATTTGATGTAAATGTTTTTAAATGATTTGTGTGATGATTCCACAGAGGTAATCTTTTTTACAGGCTCAAATAGTCTGGCCTAATTAGTATTGATTCAGCTTAATCTATACCAATGAATCATCGGTATTAATTGCCTGCCGCAGGCTGCGTGCAGATGATTAAGCGAGACGCCACAAGCACATCCATGTGGGCTTAACCAAAACATCCATGTTTTGGACACTCGCTGACTCATCTGCACCTGTCATTATCTCTCTTCGATTTAGCCTCTTTGTTGTCTGAAGGTAAGCTAAAAGCACAGATTAAAAGCTTTTGGTGGAATATTTAAGGTATTGAATTTGCAGTAAATGTTTTTAAATGATTTGTGTGATGATTCCACAGAGGTAATCTTTTTTACAGGCTCGAATAGTCTGGCCTAATTAGTATTGATTCAGCTTAATCTATACCAATGATTCATCGGTATTAATTGCCTGCCGCAGGCTGCGTGCAGATGATTAAGCGAGACGCCACAAGCACATCCATGTGGGCTTAACCAAAACATCCATGTTTTGGACACTCGCTGACTCATCTGCACCTGTCATTATCTCTCTTCGATTTAGCCTCTTTGTTGTCTGAAGGTAAGCTAAAAGCACAGATTAAAAGCTTTTGGTGGAACATTTAAGGTATTGAATTTGCTGTAAATATTTTTAAATGATTTATGTGGTGATTCTGCTTTATTAAAGTTGACCCTGACCCAACTAAATTGAAGGCATGGTTATTTCTAACTTTGCTTTCATCAATATCTCAGATTCAATCTCATTATGTAACCATAGTGCTTTCGGTCACTTATTCATCATCTTGATTCAACTCCATTCTTTAAAATCTGCAGATTAAGTCAATATCTATAGGGTCATCATGGATATTTGCGAGCTGACCGTCCGACCCATGGACGGGTCGGCCGAGCTACATGGATGTACTTGCTGCGTGTCAGTGAGTGAATGCCATGATGAAACCATTACAGTAAACGTTACAGATACATTCTTTGTTGTGGGGCGAAGCGCCGCGACGTTAGTGGCCGCAGGCCATAGGTACAAAACAACAAACACCTGGATCCCGGCTCAAAAGCATTGCCGGGAAGACGATATTGGTGCGTCCCGGCTCAAAGCACTGCTGGGATGAAGATATTGGTGTGTCCCGGCTCAAAAGCATTGCCGGGATGCTTTGGTTAGTGGGTTCCAACGCAGAAGCACTGCTGGGATGATGAGCTTCTTAATCTTCTGAGCTGGTTTGATCTTCGTATTTACTCAATTTGTTGTACAAGGTTTTGACACTAATGCCGAGCTGCTTGGCTGTGTCATTTTTATTGCCGTCGGATTGTTCCAGAGCCTGATAAATGGCGACTTTTTCAAGTTCATCTAAGCGCATGCCGGTGGGGATTTGTACATCGTCTTCTGTTTGGTCGCTCGATGGTTCTAGCGAGCTAATATTGATATGGCTTACATCAATCACATTGTCGGCGAGAATATAAGCGCGTTCGATAGCATGTTTTAACTCTCGCACATTGCCTGGCCACTTTTGTTGTTGAATAAGCGCCAAGGCATCGTCGCTAAAGGTTTTGCTGAGCTTTTCTGCCGAGTTACGATATGCCAAAAAGTGCTGAGCTAAGCCGCTAATGTCATTGCCTCTGTCACGTAATGGCGGTACGCGGATTGGGAAGTGGGCTAAACGAAAGTATAAATCTTCACGAAAATGACCATTTTCAATCGCCATCGCAGGATCGCGGTTGGTGGCCGCCACAATACGCACATTGGCTTTTTTTACCTGTGGGCTACCGACTTGTCGATACTCGTTATTTTCGAGCACCCTTAATAATTTAACTTGATGCTCAAGTGGCATTTCGGTTACTTCGTCTAAAAACAGAGTTCCACCTTCAGCTTGTTCAAACACGCCAGCGTGCTCTCGGTGTGCCCCTGTAAATGCCCCTTTAACATGACCAAACAACTCGCTGTCGACTAATTCTGGGCTTAATGCGCCGCAGTTGATGGCAATAAAAGGCTCGTTTACTCTGTCGCTGGCTAAGTGAATTGTATTTGCGACCAACTCTTTACCGGCGCCGCTCTCACCAATAATTAATACGTTGCTGTCTGTTACTGCCACTTTACGGACGGTTCTGTATAGCTTGTGCATGGCGCGCGATGACCCCACCAATAAACCATATTGATCTAGCTCGCTTGAAAATGGCTGATTTCTTTTGCCTGAGTTGACCACTAAGTCTTGGGCAAAATCTTGTAGGGTGTCGTCAATCAGCGTCATATCGTAAGGCTGGCGAAAATGATAACCCGCGCCTGTGGCCATCAGCTTATCGAGATTAGGGTTGGGTTTGCCTTCGCTTAAAAAGATAAATTCGATATCTGCCATCAGCTCACTGTTGGCAATATCAACATAATCTTGTTGGCTTAGATTGGCGAGTTCGATAATGGCCACATCGACGGCGTTGTCTTCAAGTTGAGCCAGCCAAGGTTGATCGACGCTACTGGCGATTTTATTGAAATGTTGGCACCCAGGCACCTGTAAGAGCTGAGATTGTGTTTGCGGTTGGCGCAAATGGTAAAACAGTACTGGACGACCCATGCCGATATTACTCCCTGTCTATTAATACTCAATGTCAGTCAATGGTGTAAGTTTGACAATCAAAGGCGGTAATTTTTTCCTGTTCGGCGTTTGTCCCGAGAATGAACGATTAGCATAACAATTTAAAATCAACAGTTTAATTAAATTTTGTCAATGTGTATGAATTATGCAAGCCACCATAATGACTCAATATTACATTCATTAGCAAGTCATCAAGCAGGCTAACAAATTCTGTTAGTTGATGATAAGGAGATAGAGCCTTGAATATAAAGCGATCACATGAAGTCACTCACGATGGCAGCGACTTATGGTTATTAAATGAAGCGATTGATTTATGCCAGGCAGGACAACAATTTTATAGCCAGGCTACAAAAGGGGCTGACGACTATAATATCAAACGTATTTTTAGTCATATGGCAGAGGTTAGAAAAACGATTTTAAGCCGGTTAGCAGCACTGTTTAAACAGGTTGAACCGCGATATCCGCAAACAATTGAGCGTATTGAGACATTAAGACCGTCGCTGAGCCCCTATTATGCCGAAGCAGAAAAAGCCATAGGGCAAAAGCGAGTTGCTAAAGCCATTAAGGTGCTGATTACCGCTGAGCAATACGTGCTAAGCAGGCTCAAACTTGCCGCTAAGCGTGCATCTAGCCAGCTTGTGACCCGCCAACTAGCCGAGGGTATCGCATCGTTGCAAATCAGTTGCGACAGCATGAAAAACTTATCGCTTAATAAGCAGGGCTAATCACAGTGAAAAATTTACATTAGGCCGGTAAAAAAGTCCGACGTTAAGCTGTAATCACCAATGGGTTTTAAGTGGGTATTTTAATAAGCTAATTTAAAACAGGTAGTTATAAAAGTTGGCATGATTGGCGCATTACCTAACTATGTAAAACAGCATTAACACTAACAATGGAGAGTATTTTTATGAAAAAGACCACATTATCAGTATTAACAAGCATCGTTCTTGGTTCAATGGCATTCAGTGCAAACGCAGCTCAAGATTGGCAGGATGATGCAAAAGATGCATGGATTGATGGTAAAGCTGAAACCACGTTATTGTTAAACACTAACCTTAACTCTTTTGATATTAATACCGACGTAACAGACGGTAACGTCACCTTAACCGGTAAAGTAAACAGCAGTGTTGATAAAGCGCTGGCTGCAGAATTAGTCAAAAGTGTTGACGGCGTTAACGAGGTTAATAACGAATTAACTGTGATGACGCAGCATCATGAGAAAGATCATGACAGCGAAACATTCGCCGATACGTTAACCGACTCAAAAGTGGCGACAGTGGTGAAAACCCGCTTATTATTTTCAACTGATATCTCGGGTACCGAAATTGATGTTGATGTTGAAAATGGCGTCGTGACCCTAGAAGGTACGGTATCAAGTGACGCTGAGCGTGATTTAGCCCTAACCATTGCTAAAAATACCGACGACGTTAAAAAGGTTGTCGATGAGTTACGCATTATTGGGTAATCGTGATTGATTAGCTTATTATTAACCAGCCTTCGGGCTGGTTTTTTTATGGGTCACATTTATTGGGGAGTCTGGTATGCATGATAACGACATAAGCCGCGATGATTTGGCGGTATCATCGAGGTATTTTCCCGTTTTAGTTGTGTCAGTGAGTGTGTTGTTAAGCGGATGCAGTAGCGTGTTATGCCAGGCTCAAACAGATAGAGCCGCCGATCCTTTACGCCAATATGACCAACAAAAACAATGTGAGCAATTGGTTAATCAGCATATCGATGATGAACGTCGTCAACAGCGTGCAGACACCCAACAACGGCTCGATGAGTCTATTAAGCAAAACACCAGCTAATATTCTTCCCGCGGCTCAGTTTGTCACTTGTTGTGAATGGCCTGTTGTGAATGTCTAGTTGTTACTAATGGGCTGACTTTTTATCTAACTGCTGTTTACTTAGCTTGTCCTTAAGTTCATTTCCTTTTGCGCTGGCCTCACCAGTTTTGCAGCCTTTATCGCACTTATACTTGCAGCGAGCTCCAATGTTAGCAATAAACTGGAAACAAATAGACGACTGGTCTATTTTTGGTTATCGTAACGGCCAACAGGGAGAGCTTATGAACAAAAATACCAGCAGTAAACAGTCGATTTGCGCCGTCGGTGAAAAGCTATTTGCTTTACACGGATACAGCGCCGTGGGGATTAAACTGATATTGGATGAAGTGGGCATTCCTAAAGGCTCGTTTTATCATTATTTTGCCAGTAAAGAAGCGTTTGCCGCCGAAGTCGCACAATACTATTTTGACCAACGTATCGCGCCGATTGCCATGGAGCCTCAGGCAAACTTTAAAACTAACGTTACAGCGGTATTGAGTGGCTACCATCAACTGATTGACTTTTTATTTAGCGACAATCAGCCCCGTGGCTGCTTAATGGGCAACTTGATGGTTGAAGTGAATCCGCAGATGGTGATTTTGCACCAGACACTGAATCGCCTTTTTGACCAGTGGTTGAGTCAGTTTAATGCGCTTATTGAGCAAGGGCAGCAGCAAGGATTTATTAAAACAGAATTGAGCGCGAGCGTGTTATCGAACATTTTTTGGTCAAATTGGCAAGGGACTATGTTACGCTGTCAAATTAAAGCAGATAAAACCGCAGCAAAACGCGCCATTGTGCAATGCATGCAACTGATCACCCGCTAAATTAAGCTTTATCGCATTACTCAGTGGCTTATGACGTATTTTGATTGTGTATTTATCTAAAGGTCTTTATATTTCGGTGATTTTTTTCGGGTCTTGGAGTGGGTCGAATTGGCTAAAAGAATATTATTTGCTTGTTTAGTGGTGTTGTTGTCTGCGTGTGCGTCTAATCCGCCTGTGGTGGTTGCACCTAAACCTGTGGTGGTGCCACCTATGCTTAAGCCAGAGCCGCCTAAGTGGAGTGAGTCAAACTTACTCAGTTTTCATGATCAATGGAAAGGCACACCGTATCGCTTAGGTGGTTTGAGCCGTAATGGCATTGATTGCTCGGGTTTTGTTTACTTAGCTTACCTTGATATTGTGGGTGAAAAATTACCACGCTCGGTTAATGCACAGCGCACTTTAGGTAAAGATGTTCCAAGGCATCAGCTTGATATCGGTGATTTGGTGTTTTTTAAAACCGGTAGAACAACCCGTCATGTAGGGATTTACATGGGCCAGGATAAGTTTTTACATGCATCTACCAAAAAAGGCGTGAAAATTTCTAGTTTAAATAATGTGTACTGGAAACCCCGTTATTGGTTTGCTAAACGTTTAACCAAACCAACAGAACAGCAAAATATGTCGCTGGCCAGTTTAGTTGATTACGCGAAGCAATATAATCTACAAGATTAATCGTTAATATTTGCCTATTTCGTGCCCTGCGTTTTATTTGGGCACGTTTTATCCCCTTTGTGACTTTGCCTAGATTGTTTTCAATGTCGGGCATCGGTATATTCATGTTATCTACTGCTCACAGAGCGCGGTAACGCATTAAACGGACCCACATGTCAGACTCTAAACATTGGACCTTAAAAAGTATCGCTAAAGAATTAGGCGTATCGAATGCAACTGTGTCTAATGCGTTTAATCGCCCAGACCAGCTGTCGGAAAAGCGCCGTAAAGAAATTTTAGAAGCGTGTAACGTACTCGGTTATTTTGGCCCAAACAAAGCTGCACAGTCTTTAAGACGCGGTAAATTTGATACGGTAGCATTGGTGCTGTCAGACAGTATTGAATATATGGTGTCAGATCCTGTTGCAAGTCGATTTATGAAAGGCGTCGCGGCCGTTTTTGAGCAGCATAAACTCAATTTATTGTTGTTTTCAGGCAGTGCTGAGAGTGTGAATAGCATCAATGATTTTGTTGATGGTTTTATATGCTATGGTCGCCCACGAAATCGTTTACTGGCCGAACAGTTTAAAAAAATTCGTAAAAAAGTGGTTACTGTCGACTTTAATATTCACCGAAGCGCGTCTGTGAGTATTGATAATAAAGCCGGTGCCTATGAGGTTGCAAAACTGGCAATTAAGTCGCCAAATGACCATGTTGCCATTCTTGGGTTACGCTTGCTAGACACCCATTTAACCTGTCGTGTGTATGATATTCACTCGATGGAAATCGACACATCTGTTGCGCATCAACGCCTGCAAGGGTACTTAGATGCCATCAGTGATACGGGGGTCACGTTAGGTGATGATCGTATTTGGAACATCCCTGAAAGTAACTCAAACCTTGCCAGTATTGCAGCTAAAGAGGCGTTAAATAGCGTGCCTCGTCCTAATGTATTTTTGTGCATGAGTGACCTCATTGCACTGAGTTTGATGCGCGAAGCCCTTCAACAAGGATTAAGGATCCCTGAGGATATTCGAGTTGTCGGCTTTGATGGTATTGATGAGGCTGCACGAATGCTGCCGACTTTGACGACGGTATACCAACATTCTGAACAAAAAGGCCGTAAAGCAGCAGAGATGTTTATTGCAGATGCCCATCATGCTGAAGTGCTAGGTTATGAGTTGTCGCGAGGTGGCAGTTGTTAGAAAGTGTTAATGCGGTATTTCAGCTGAATTTCAAGCAACAATAAGGCGCATATTATCGGCGCCTTATTGTTATTAACCCGTATGGTTACAGCTTGTGTTTGGCAAGTAACTCAGTAAGTACGATACGTTGAGATTGCTGTTTATTGGTGACACTTATTTGAGCATCTTTAATTGCAAAATCAACGATTAAATTTGCAGTGTCATCGCCATTTTTCCAGGTTAGATGTAACTGCTGGTTGTCATAGCTCATACTAAACTCACCATTAAATGCCTGTTGAGTATTGCGAAGCTTAATCAGTTCGCATAATGCTTTGACCACAGGTTTTTGCATAGATGTTTGAATATCACTCACATGCAAATAAGGGCGGTTAATATCGCGTCCTACTTGAGTCTTGTTGAGTAATTCCATTGCGTTGGTTTCGGCCAGTAAACCTGTGTAATACACCTGCGGTATGCCTGGAGCAAAAAACTGAATACTGCGTGCAATTAAGTAATCTACATCATTTTGAGCAAGGGCATCGTAATAAGTACAATTTACTTGGTAAAGGTCTACGTTGCTTGCTGCAGCGCCAGTTGCCTGTAAGCTTTCACCTTTACTGTTGCGGTGAATTTGATTAACAAGGTTGTCAATTTCGGCTGGCGTTAATAAACCAGCTTTATTGCCAACAGGCCCTGCATCGATAATACCAATGCCATCGTGAGTATCTAGCACGGTAACGCAGTTGCGAGGAGCAATTGATAACCAGTGAGTTAAGGCGCTCGCATCTTTGCTAAACAAACTGTGTAAAATTAATGGCGGCAGTGCAAAGTCATACACCATATCAACCCGCTTAGCGATGTCGATTTGTGTCATGTAGTGCGAGTGAATTTCTGCCAATGTGGTCATGCCGAGGCTGTTGGCTTTTTTTGCTAATTCATCTACAAAGGCAAAAGATTCATCAATCATAAAGCAGCTAGTGCCCGGTTTTTTTATTGCATAGCCCGCAGCGTCAAGTCTGATGAGGTCGACTTTACTTTCGTGAAAGCGATTCAGTACGTTATTTAGATGAGCTTGTCCGGCTGCGGTGTGAACATTAATGTCGATTTGATTTGACGTGAAAGTCGTCCAAAACTCGACTTCAGTTCCGTCGGCTAATGTGTAAGTGGTAAAGCAGCTACCTGGGCGAGGGCGATAGATTTTGGCCTGATCTTCTGCACTTAGCCCATTTGGGAATACGCTTTCTTTGGTTAAAAACAGATCCCAATATGGAGATTGTTTACCCTTGGCAAGCACATCTTGAAACTCTGTCGATTCGGCAGACATATGGTTAACGATTAAGTCAGCCATAATGTCGTATTGCTGGCCAATTTGTTTTACGTCGTTCCAATCACCTAAGCGTTCATCCACTTTGCCGTGATCGATTGGGTCAAATCCGGCATCGCTACCATCTATAGGGTAGTAAAAAGGCAATAGATGTACGCCACCAAAAAGATCATGCAGTTCTGTGTCTAGAACCTGTTTGAGTCCTTTTAAATCTGAGTGAGCTATACGATCTACGTATGTAATCAGCTGAACATTATTTTTCATTTTGGCGACTCTTAAAATAGATTTCTAAAAAAACTTAATCGATTAAGTTGTATATTTAACCAAGATGAAACATTATTCAAGGGCTTTGTTTAAAAATTGAGTTCGTTTTCTGTGGGAGAAGACGAATGTGAGCGTAAAAATCGACTCATAAACCACAAAGAAAAGCATATAAAAAGAAGGTGGATGGTATGGTTAGTCATTTGAATACAAATGAAAATAGCGGTAATGCACGGATTAGAATGCTGACATATTTGATGTTTTTTATGTTTGCAATGACCTCTGATGCAGTTGGGGTGATTATCCCAGAATTAATTACAACGTTTGATTTATCAATGTCACAAGCAAGCGCTTTTCATTACATGCCAATGTTATTTATTGCATTGAGTGGACTATTTTTAGGTTTTTTAGCCGATAAGCTAGGTCGTAAAACCACAATCTTAATCGGATTGTTATTGTTTGCCGCTGCGAGCTTTATGTTTGCATTGGGTGAGTCGTTTTACTACTTCCTGTTTTTACTCGCCTTAGTGGGGATTGCTATTGGTGTATTTAAAACAGGGGCGCTGGGGCTGATTGGCGATATTTCGACGAGTTCAAAACAGCACTCAAGTACCATGAATACCGTTGAAGGCTTCTTTGGTGTGGGGGCAATGGTTGGCCCTGCCATTGTGAGTTACTTGCTTGTTACTGGCGTGTCGTGGAAGTACCTTTACTTTGGTGCTGGGGTCTTTTGCTTAGTATTGTGCTGGTTAGCATATCGAGCGCCATACCCACAGATTAAGCGAACATCGACCCAAGAAATTAACTTAGCCAGCACCTTTAGGATGATGAAAAACCCCTATGCATTAGGGTATTCGTTAGCCATAGGACTGTATGTTGCAACTGAAGTGGCCATTTATGTATGGATGCCGACACTCCTGCTAAATTACGAGGGGAATTTAGTCTTGGTTGCCACTTATGCACTCACCATCTTTTTTACCTTACGTGCAATTGGGCGCTTTTTGGGCGGCTGGATACTGAATCGGTTTAGTTGGCAGCAAGTGATGTTTTGGTTCAGCTTGGCGATTAGTCTGTGTTACCTAGGTGCAATGTTGTATGGCATATCTGCCGCAGTCATCTTATTGCCATTGTCGGGCTTATTTATGTCGATGATATACCCAACGCTAAACTCTAAGGGCATAAGTTGCTTCCCTGTTGAACAGCACGGGTCTGTTGCTGGCGTTATTTTGTTTTTTACTGCGTTATCGGCGGCGTTAGGACCGCTATTGATGGGGTTTGTAGGTGATATGTTTGGCCATGTTAAATATGGTTTTTACCTGGCGACAGGTTTTGCCTTTTTATTATGTTTTATGGCGGTTTATAACCTGCTACGCGATCCATCAGGGCACCTGCTCACAGCCAATGTTGAATAATTAACCACATTGTTAAAATTATATTTAATTTAATAAACATTTACTTAAGTCATTTTTGTTAAATTTTGCTTAACTTTGAACATAAATTGTACTTGCAATTATTTAATTAGTTGCTAACTTGTAACTTAATCGATTAAGTTGGGTTTTTATTTACGCGTTAGCTTAAGTGAAACCTCACGTTGATGTTGGGCTTAAACATGGGATTTAAGTCTGTGTGCAACACAACTGATTGGCCTCAATAAAGTGAATAATTTAATTCAAAACACATTTCACAATTTTGGCGTTGATGAGCTTAACTCGATTGAGATGAAAAATAATAACGATGCTGTAATGGGGATGTTCAGCAGCATCAATACTCTTTATGTGGGGACATAAAAATGATAAACAGCACATCGAAAAAGTTTGTACTTAGTACGCTTGCAATGATGGTTAGCTCAAGCCTATGGGCCGCTGACACAGAAACAACCGACACGCAAAAAGATGCTATTGGCCTTGAACGTATTACCGTCACTGGGGTTGCACGCGGTACTCGCGTAATGGACTCGAGTGTGTCTGTCAGTAGCTTATCTCCAGACGATTTGGCGGTCAGCTCGCCACGCTCATCTGCTGAAGCATTTCGAATTATTCCGGGGATGAAAGTCGAGTCAACGGGTGGTGAAGGCAATGCAAACATCGCAGTGCGTGGTTTACCTGTGGCTTCAGGTGGTGCTAAGTTTTTACAAATTCAAGAAGATGGTTTACCCATTTTACAGTTTGGCGATATCGCCTTTGGTAACGCAGACATCTTTTTACGTATTGATTCGACAACGCAAACTATCGAATCAATACGTGGTGGTTCAGCATCAACCGCGGCCAGTAACGCGCCTGGCGGTATTATCAACGTCATCAGCAAAACCGGTACTAGCGATGCGGGCAGTGTGTCATCTACTGTGGGTGTCGATTACGACACGCTGCGTACCGATTTTGAATATGGCGCAAGCATTAACGATTCAATGCGTTTCCATATTGGTGGGTTTGTTAGAACCGGTGATGGCCCTCGCGAAGCAGGCTACACAGCCAACAAAGGTGGCCAGGTTAAAGCTAATATTACAAAAGAGTTTGACAGTGGCTATGTGCGTTTGTACTTCAAGCATTTAAACGATAAGAGCATTGGTTATTTACCTATGCCTATGTACTCAGACGGCAGCTCAATTGCGGGTTTTGATGCAAAATCTGACACTGTCCATTCTGCCAATTTGTTATCAACATTGCGCTTAGATGCCGACGGCAATATCAGCCGCGGTGACATGCGCGACGGCATGAACCCTGTTGTTAACTCTGTGGGTTTAGAGGCGTCATTTGATTTAGGTGAAGATTGGTTAGTTGAAAACCGTTTCCGAGTGTCTGATGTGAGCGGCAACTTTATGTCGTTGATCCCTGCTGAGGTGGGCAGTAGCTCAAGCATAGCAGACAGTATTGGGGGGGCAGGTTCACAATTACTTTATGCCAACGGCGCCAATGCTGGTGAGGTTTTTCAAAGCGACTTAGCGATGCGAATTCATAGCTTTGACGTGACCATGAACGACTTTGGTTCGATTGTAAATGACATGAAGTTAACCAAAACGTTTGACGACTCAAACGTGACATTTGGTTTTTATACCGCCACTCAAAACATCAATATGACGTGGATGTGGAACTCATACTTAATGGAAGTGAAGGGCGATAATGCTGCGCTTCTTGATGTGGTTGCTGCAGACGGTACGTCGTATTCTGATAACGGTTTATACGCTTACGGCGTGCCATATTGGGGTAATTGCTGCCAACGTAATTACGATTCAGACTACACCATTAAAGCACCGTACATTGCGGCGTCGACTAAGTTTGGCGATTTATCATTAGACGGTAGCGTGCGTTATGACTCAGGTGATGCCAGTGGTTATTATGCCGGTAATGTGCAATCTCAAGTTGATATGAACCGTGACGGTACCATTTCACAGCCAGAATTGAGCGTGTCGTCGATTGATAATGCTAACCCACAACTAGTGAATTACGACTGGGGTTATGCCTCATATTCATTAGGTGCAAACTACCAAATTTCTGACGATTTAGCAGCATTTGCTCGCATCAGTCATGGTGGTCGTGCCAATGCTGACCGCTTACTATTTGGTAAAGTGCGTGCCGATGGCTCGGTGGCAGATGAAGATTCTGTCGACGAAGTGGATCAGTATGAGATGGGTGTTAAATATCGCTATGACAGCTTGTCATTGTTTGCAACAGGGTTTTACTCAGAAACTGAAGAGCAAAACTTTGAAGCCACTAGCCAAAACTTTTTTGACCGTAAATATGAGGCAAAAGGGATTGAGTTAGAAGGGGCTTACTATGTAGGTGACTTTGATTTTCGCGGTAACGTGACCTGGACAGATGCCGAGATTGTTAAAGATGCGCTTAACCCAGATGTCATTGGTAACACACCTCGTCGTCAGGCTGATTTTATTTACTCGCTAATGGGTCGTTATAACTTTGATAAAGGCTCTGTTGGTGTCAATTTAATTGGTACTACCGACACCTACGCACAGGATAATAACGACTTAGAATTTGACGGTTACACTCAGGTTAATGCATTTGCGTCATACCAGTTAACTGACGCATTATCGTTAGCATTAAACGTAAACAACTTGTTTGACACCGTTGGTATTACTGAAGCTGAAGAGGGGTCTATTCCTGATAACAACATTATCAGAGCACGAACCATTAATGGCCGCACTACCACAGCGACAGTTAAATATGAGTTTTAAGTGCTGACTTAGTCTGCACAATAGTTAAGACGCTCCCCGTTGACAAGCCCATGAAAGTGGGCTTTTTTTTGGAAAAAAATATGACGACATTATTGAGTTTTGGTGAAGTATTGGTTGATTTACTTCCTGTAGATAATCTTGGTTTAACCCATCAACCGATTGCCGGTGGTGCGCCGGCAAATGTGGCAGTGGGCTATGCCAAATTAGGCAGTCGAAGCTACTTTGCTGGTGGCATCAGTGCTGATGAATATGGCGTCATGTTAACGCGAGAGCTGGCAGAACAAGGTGTCGATGTTAGCCATTTGGGGTTAATTCCCAATGCACCCACTGCCACTGTACTGGTAAGTTTAGATGCTTGTGGCGAACGTTCATTTAGTTTTAATCGTAAAGATACGGCAGATATGCTTTTTAGCTCGGCTAACTTTGATGCAATAAATTGGTCTGCCGTGGATATATTCCATTTATGCTCAAATACCTTCACTGAAACGGATATTTTTAACAGCAGTTTATATGGCCTACAACAAGCTTATGCTCAGCAAAAACTGATTAGTTTTGATGTTAATTTACGCTTATCTTTATGGGATGATGTAAGCCTGTTATCACGCCGTGTTGAGCAATGTTTGCCTTATACACACGTACTTAAAATGAGCCGTGATGAAGCTGAGTTTTTGGCCAGTGATCGTGGTGTTGCTGTTGAAGAGTATTTGCAGTTTTGTTTAGCACAAGGTGTCGCATTGGTGTTGATCACTAATGGTGCTGAGCCGGTACACTGTTTTAGCAAGACATTTTCTTTTGAAGTGGCGGTTCCGCAAATTAAGCCTGTTGATACAACCGCTGCCGGTGACAGTTTTGTTGCTGGTTTTTTATGGCAGCTTGGCCAATGTTTTGAGCATGAAAATGCTCAAGAGTATCACACCTTGATTGACGTGTTATCTGATCAGCTGTCGGTGCAGCAAGCGGTTAAGTTTGCGATAAAATGCGGTGCAATGACGTGCAGTGTTAAGGGCGCGTTTCCTGCGTTACCGAGTTTGGCACAAGTGTTTGCAGTTAATGAGTAACATGCAAATAAAAAAAAGAGGCAAACCTGGTGGCTTACCTCTTTTTGTTGTTAGCTTAATGGCTTAGCTAACGATTATGCTGCTACTGTTTTAGCGCGTTTTGCTAATGCGTAGTAAAACAGTGGTGTGAGCAGTAGACCAAATATAGTCACACCAATCATACCGGCAAACACTGCTACACCAATGGCTTGACGCATTTCTGCCCCCGGGCCACTTGAGAATACCATTGGCACCACGCCCATAATAAAGGCAATAGACGTCATTAAAATGGGGCGTAAACGTAAGCGGCCCGCTTCAAGAATGGCTTCTAACGGCTCCATGCCTTTATCTTGCAGTTCTTTAGCAAACTCAACAATCAAGATGGCGTTTTTGGTCGCCAGTCCCACCAGAACAATGAGTCCGATTTGGGTAAAGATGTTGTTGTCGCCACCGTAAATCAGTACACCACTGATTGCCGACAGAATCGTCATCGGAATAATCAAGATAATCGCTAACGGTAAACTTAAGCTTTCATACTGCGCGGCGAGTACCATAAACACTAATAAAATGATTAATGGGAAAATATACACGCCTGCGTTACCGGCCAATATTTGCTGGTAAGTAATTTCGGTCCACTCGTAAGTCATACCGTTTGGTAAGGTTTCGGCCAGGATTTTTTCAATCGCAGCTTGTGCCTCGCCACTACTAAACCCAGGTGCTGCACCGCCATTAAGCTCGGCGGTGGTAAAGCCGTTGTAGTGCATCACACGGTCTGGACCTGCCACATTGGCCACGTTAATAAATGAGCCAATAGGCACCATTTCACCTTGGTTGTTGCGCACCTTGAGTTGAGCTATTTGCTCTGGTGTTTGTCTAAACTGCTCGTCTGCTTGCACGTTAACCTGGTATGTGCGACCAAACTGGTTAAAGTCGTTGGCGTAAACCGACCCCATGTAACCTTGTAGCGTGGCAAACAATTCGTCTAACGACACGGCTTGTTGTTTGGCTTTGGTGCGGTCAACTTCTACTTCAAGTTGTGGCACGTTAACCTGATAGCTTGAGAACACACCGGCTAACTCTGGTGTTCCCCAGGCTTTTTGCATGACCTGCATGGTGACTTTATATAACTCATCGTAACCGTGGTTTCCTCGGTCTTGAATTTGTAATCTAAAGCCGCCAATGGTCCCTAAACCTTGTACCGGTGGCGGTGGGAAAATGGCAATAAATGCACCATCAATAGCGGCAAACTTTTGGTTTAACGCGGCTGCAATGGCCCCTGCAGAAAGCGATGGGTCTTTACGGTCGGCAAAGTCATCTAGCGGGGTAAACAAAATGGCGCTGTTAGTGCTGTTAGTAAAGCCGTTAATGCTTAAGCCAGGAAACGCCACAGCATGTGCAACGCCGGGTTGGTCTAGCGCAATGGATGACATTTGCTTCACGATGACTTCGGTGCGATCAAGCGATGCTGCATCGGGTAGTTGTGCAAAGGCAATTAAGTACTGTTTGTCTTGCCCTGGTACGTAACCTGTTGGCGTACTGGCAAATTGTAAACCTGTTACCCCGACTAAGCCGACATACAACACACCCACAACAGCACCAAAACGAATCACTTTTTTAACGACCCAGCCGTAACCGTCAGACAGTTTTGCAAAAAAACGGTTAAACGGGGCAAATAACCAACCGCCAAGCATTTTGTCCATACCACGGGTAAGGAAGTCTTGCTTGTCGTGATGACTTTTAAGTAACAATGCCGATAACGCAGGGCTTAAAGTCAACGAGTTTATCGCCGAAATAAAGGTCGAAATGGTAATGGTTAAGGCAAACTGCTTATAAAACTGGCCGGTTAAACCAGACATAAATGCCGTTGGAATAAATACCGCAGCCAGTACTAACGTGGTGGCAATAATGGGGCCGGTCACTTCTTTCATGGCTTTTTGCGTTGCCTCAAGAGGTGATAAGCCTTCTTCGATATTACGCTCAACGTTTTCCACCACGACAATGGCGTCGTCGACCACAATACCAATCGCCAGTACCAGACCAAATAACGACAAGGCATTAAGCGAGAAGCCCATCAAGTGCATAAAGGCAAAGGTCCCCACTAACGACACAGGTACCGCCACTAATGGAATGATTGAGGCGCGCCAGGTTTGTAAAAACAGCACCACGACCAATACCACCAGTAAAACGGCTTCTAGCAAGGTTTTTACTACCGCTTCAATCGAGCCGCGTACGAATACCGTTGGGTCATAAACGATGTCGTAAGTTAAGCCTTCTGGGAAGGTGGCTGATATTTCTTTCATTTTGGCGCGAACGTCGTCAGAAATCTGAATCGCGTTAGAGCCAGATGCCTGAAACACCGGCAATGCTGCAGCATCTTTATTGTCTAGCATTGAGCGTAGTGCATAAGTGGATGCGCCTAGTTCAACACGTGCTACATCTTTTAAGCGGGTGATTTGGCCTTGAGAGCCCACTTTAACGATGATGTTTTCAAACTCTTCAACGTTGGCCAAACGGCCTTTTACATTGATAAGTAATTGGAACTCACTTTCGCCACTAGGCTGCGCGCCTAGGCTACCTGCGGCGGCTTGTTGGTTTTGCTCACGAATGGCAGCAACCACATCACTAGGTGATAAACCAATTGCAGCGACTTTATTTGGGTCTAACCACACACGCATGCTGTAGTCGCCGGCGCCAAATACTCGCACCGCGCCCACGCCTTCAATACGGGCAAGTTCGTCTTTAACCTTTAACACCGCATAGTTAGACAGGTACAGCATGTCATAACGATTGTCGGGCGAGGTTAAATGCACCACCATGGTTAAGTCTGGTGATGATTTTTCGGTAACAACACCTAAGCGCTGTACTTCTTCTGGTAAGCGTGGTTTTGCACGTTCAACTCGGCTTTGTACCTGGGTTTGTGCTAAATCAACATCGGTACCAATGGCAAAGGTGACGGTTAATGTCATGCGGCCATCAGAAGTGGCTTGAGATGACATGTAAAGCATGTTCTCAACGCCGTTGATCTCTTGTTCCAATGGTGATGCGACTGTTTCAGCGATAACTTTTGGGTTGGCGCCAGGGTAATTGGCGGTAACCACGACCGTTGGTGGCACCACTTCTGGGTATTCGGTGATCGGTAATTGCCAAACAGCTAATGCGCCCGCGATAAAAAACAATAGCGACAGCACTGCGGCAAAAATCGGTCTTTTAATAAAAAATTGCGACAACATGATGGGGGTGTTCCTTAGCCTTGGGTTGCTTCATCAGCAATTTGTGCTGTAAGCGGCTGATTATCAATTAGTAACTGTGCTTGGTGCAGCGCTTCTATTTGACTGCTATCGGCCATATCGGTCAATTTAGGGGTAATGGTGACGTTAGGACGCACTTTTTGCAGGCTGTTAACCACAATTTTATCGTCTGGTTGTAAGCCGGCAGTAATAATGCGTAACCCGTGAATTTTTTCGCCTAAGGTCACACCGCGGTATTCAAGGGTGTTTTGCTCGTTTACCACTAAAACGTACTTGTTGCTTAGGTCGGTAAAAATGGCTTTGTCGTCAACCAAAATACCTTGGTAAGACGCGCTGCCCGCAATGCTAATACGTGCAAATAAGCCAGGCATTAAGATGTTGTTTGAGTTTGCAAAGGTGGCTCGTACGCGAATAGTGCCGGTTTGTTGGTTAACGGCATTATCAACAAAGTCGATCACCCCCTGGTGGGTAAACTCAGTTTCATTGGCGAGCGCCATTAATACAGTGTTGTTGCCTGAGCGTGGGTCCTGGCGCTTGTTTTCACCCGATAGCGAGGCATATTTAAGATAGGTTTGCTCGTCGATATCAAAGTAAGCATGCATATTTGCCGTTGATACCAAGCTGGTTAGCTGGGTTTGTCCCGCTGTTACATAGTTGCCTGCAGTTTCAATAGCATAAGATACGCGGCCAGTAATGGGCGCGGTAACCTGGGCGTATTCAAGGTTTAATTTTGCGCTGGTTAATGCCGCCTTTACCGATGCCACAGCAGCAGCGGTTTGGTGCATAGTGCTACGGCGAGTGTCAATAAGCTCTTCAGACACGGCTTGTTGGCTAAATAATTTATTGGCACGCTCAAAATCGTTTTTCGCCAGTTCATGGGCCGATTTTGCACTGGTTAGCTCAGCTTGAAGACGCTCGACTTCAGCGGTAAAGACTTTTGCGTCAATGGTAAACAGCACATCGCCTTTGTTTACAAGTGCGCCTTCTGTAAAGTTTACTGACTCAATGTAACCCGAAACGCGCGGTACCAGGGTGACTTCTTCTGGAGCTTGTAAGCGTCCGGTAAATTGATCCCATTCGGTAATGCGCTCGTGCAATACGTTAGCAACATTCACTTCTGGGGCAGCAGGCGCAGTACCAGCTTGTTGTGCTGCAGGTTGTTGCCCACAAGCCACTAGCAGTACTGCCGTTAGGCTTACTAACAAAGTAGATTGAATTGATTTAAACATAGTCATGTTGCTGTCCTCTAATCAATAGCATTTACATTATTTAACGGGCTATTGGTTGCGTTACTTTTTGTCTGTGGCTAGAGTTTTGTACCGATTGGTAAAAATTGTTCTGTACCGAACGGTAATATATAGATTAAAATAGCCCTGTCAATGAATTTTGTACCGATAGGTAATAAATTGTTTTGACAGCGGGTTCAATTCGCAAGATGATGTCTTATCGGCAGGTGTCAATGGCTGATAACCTTACGATAATGCGGTTAACTAGCACATTATTAGGCCTTTAAATGGTTGAATTTTGTGCTAAAATAGGCGGGCGATTTAACATAAAGTGACAGTTAAGCTTATATCAGTTAACTGGATAGTCGTTAGTGGCTCGCTAACATAAGAGGTACGATTTATGACAACAACAAAAGCAGCTTGTGTCGGTCGCCCGCGAGGGTTCGATATCGACTTGGCATTAGAACAAGCGCTTAATGTGTTTTGGCGTAATGGGTATGAAGGGACTTCTTTAAACGAGCTCACAGAAGCGATGGGCATTAAAAAACCCAGTCTTTATGCTGCCTTTGGTAATAAAGAACAGTTATTTTTTAAAGCCATCGACTTATATGAAAATCGACCAGACTCGCTATTTAATATTGCGTTTCAGCACGAACATGTAGCCGATGTTATTCGTGGACTATTGCTTGGTGCTGCAACCCAGTTTACTGATTGTAGCCATCCACAAGGTTGTGCGTTAATTAACAGTACGCTGTCGTGTAGTGAGGCGAGTGAGTCAATTAAACAAACGGTGCTTGCCCGCAAAGCCAAGCATAAACAACGATTAGTGGATCGATTTGCGCAGGCAAAAAACAGCGGCGAATTACAAGAAGGGTGTGAGCCAGTGGTATTGGCTAATTTGATGACCACCTTGTTTCAAGGCTTGTCGATGCAGGCGTCTGAAGGCGCAAGCGTTGATGAGTTGCAACAAGTTGCGGCTATGGCTGCCGAAGGTATTTTAACGGTCAGTGTTAAGCGTTAGTGCTTTTTATAAGTTTTAAGCATCTATAAGCATAAAACATAAGCATGGTTGTCAACTCAACATAAGCACTGATACTGCCCAAGTTATGGCTGGCGGTATCAATGTTAAGCGCTTATTTTGTCCTTCAATAGGGCTAGGGAAATTAACAGCCGCTGGTGGTCAGGTTGTAAAAGGCTGGTTCGGTTTCAGCCGAGTCAATATTGTATTGCAAGTTGCAACTACTGCTTATGTTGTATCCCTGTGGAAAAATGAATGTTCCTGTATTTGGAATATCATACAAACCCCAGTCAGCGCTAAACTCACTCGTTGCACCAGCCATTGTCTCAAATGATCCTTCTAACGCTAATGGCAGATTGTCTGGTGAAGAAGTTATGTACCCCACAGTTGTACTCACGGCGTTACCATTTAGGGTCACCGAACCCGGTTCGAGTTTTTCCAGACCAGCCAATACGGCTTTTGAATACACCAGAGTTTTAGCCGATTTTAATGCACCTTGTAAGCCATTTAAATTGGCAATAAGCGCATCACTTTTTAAGTTTATAAACTTCGGCGCGGCGACTACCGCTAAAATCCCTAAAATAATAATCACGACCACTAATTCAATGAGGGTAAAACCACGTTGTTGTTTTTGCATAGTAAAATCCAATGTTTGACCGTCAATGTCAGTATAAATAACCCCATCACAGATGTCATTTTTTGAGTCGGTTTGCATTTATGGGTTTGTAATTTTGTGATGTCGATGTTTTTTGGTAGATTAACTGCCTATAGCCAAATTATTGATTTAACCTCCATGCGAACCGAGGCTAATGACCCCACATTAGGGAAAAATTACCATGAGCAAAGCTAAAATCGGCATCGTGACAGTAAGCGATCGTGCCAGCGCTGGCGTATATGAAGACTTGTCTGGCAAAGCCATTATTGATGTATTAAATGAGTATTTAACCTCTGAGTGGGAGCCTGTGTATAAGGTGATCCCAGACGAGCAAGATGTGATTGAAGCGACCTTGATCGATTTAGCCGACAATCAGGAGTGCTGCTTAATTGTCACCACAGGTGGCACAGGCCCAGCAAAACGCGATGTGACCCCTGAGGCGACCGAAGCCGTGTGCGATAGAATGATGCCTGGCTTTGGTGAGTTGATGCGCGCCGAGTCATTAAAGTTTGTACCAACGGCTATTTTGTCGCGTCAAACTGCGGGGCTACGAGCCGACTCATTGATTGTAAACTTACCGGGTAAGCCTAAGTCTATCCGCGAATGTTTAGACGCGGTGTTTCCTGCCATTCCGTATTGCATCGACTTAATGGATGGCCCATTTTTAGAGTGTGATGAAGCGGTCATTAAGCCGTTTAGACCGAAAGCAAAGTAAGCGTTAGCAGATATTGCTGAGACACTATTTTAATAACCACAGCTTTATATCAAAAAATGCCGTCAAAGATGACGGCATTTTTATGTCTGGATGTACTTGTTGGCAAAAGTTGGTATGAGTAGCCCTGTAGCAACACTACAAGTTTTTAAACTGTTGCTTGAGCTCAAAATCACTTTCAGTTACTAGTTTTTCAAGCACTTGTATGCGTTCAATCAGTGCCTGGTTTTGTGCTTTTAAGTCGGCTAGACCATCAACTTCAGCTTTTTGCTTATGCTTTAAATATTGCTTAAACATTTCTGATGCTGTGGTGCCGACAATGATGATAAATACCAGTGCGATAATCGCCATATCTTCGTTCATAATCACTCCTTAATTTATGCAGTTGTGGGTTGTTTTCTCGCCTTAATTTACGTGGTTAAGGCGAGAGGATGTTTAACGGATGCTTTTACTAGGTGCTAACAATGTTGGTTATGTATGACTTTGACACACAGTGTTATTAACACTGGTTTATAAGCCAAAAACCACTTTTTCACTTTTTAATGATTTTTCTAATCCTACTGCCAGTGCGACAGCAATAATTAACGTGGCTACCGATGACACGATTAACTGCATCATGGGTATGTCGCGGCCTTTAATAAAGTCCATTAATGCTTGCTGTTGACCCGATACCGGTAACCACTGCAAAACGTCTGGGGCAATGTTGTAACTGGCTGCCATCGACAGTGCCAGCGGCACAAATAACACCATGGTTAAGTATGACTGCGCTTCTTTAAAGGTTTTGGCCATAAATGACACGTACAATTGCAAGGTTGCAGCCATTAACGCCACAGGAATACCCACTAACAGCATTAGCCCCATAAAGTCCTGGCTAATGTTGACGGTAAAACCGATTTGTTGCCAAGGCACAAACGGATATGCCACCTTTGACACCAATAAGATTAAGACTAACCCTAGCAGTGCAAAGCAGGTCACGGCGATAATTTTGCCTAATACCAGTTGACGGGTGCTCATTGGGTGGCTGAGCAGTAACGCAAGTGAGTTACGCTCACGCTCGCCAGCACTGGTGTCGATTGCCAGGTTCATGCCCGAAATAAACACCGAGTACATCATGGTGAAAATGGCGAGGCCTAAAATCATTCCGCCTTTTGAGTCGGCGGTGGCCTTGTCTTGCACATTGATTTTAATGGGCTGAGTAATGCTCGGATTAATGCCTCTGGCAATCAGTCGAATACTGCCCATTTCTGAGCTGTATGCTTGTAGTTGACGCTCGAGTCGATTAATCGATTTTTGCAGCTTTTCATCTGAATTATCAGCAACTAATAATACTTCGGCTTGTTTGGCTTTCGCCATATTAGCGGCGTAATCGTCACTAATGGTTAAGGTGATTTTGTTTGCTTGCTCATCATCTGCGTGGTTGATGCCGTTATTGCTTAAGTAACGCACGAGATCGGGGGCGTTATTGGCATTTTTGATGTGAATATTTAAGTCTTCAGGGCTAGATAATTGGCCAATCAGTACCATAAATAAACCACACATGATAAGTGGCGTACCAATGGCATAATAAAGCCCTGCCATAACTGAACGTTTGTCGCGTGCCGCATCGATTAACTCTTTGCGCACCATTGTGAATATCATTTTCATTATGCTGCAATCCCTTCGTCAGTACCGATAAGTTCGATAAATGCATCTTCTAGTGAGTCTTTGCCCGTTTGCTGACACAGTTCGTCTGGGCTACCAATGGCGACCACTTTGCCGTTTGCCATTACAATGACGCGGTCACATAAGGCGGCAACCTCTTGCATAACATGGCTTGAAAACAACACACAATGCCCCTGTGCTTTAAGCTGCAATAAGATGTCGCGCAGTAAGCGGGTGCTCATCACATCAAGCCCACGGGTGGGTTCATCTAAAATGATATTACTTGGCTGATGCACAATGGCTTGCGCTAAAGCGGTTTTCATCCTCTGGCCTTGTGAAAAGCCTTTACAACGGCGGTCGCTAATGTCTTCTAGCTTTAGCTGGGCAATCACATTGGCGGTGGCTTCTTTGGCTTGTTTGCGTGACATACCGCTTAACTCTGCAAAAAAGCAGATATATTCACGCGGTGTTAGGCGTTCATATAAACCAAATGGGTCGGGGAATAATCCTAATTGCTTTTTGGCGCCTATTGGGTCAATCGCGACGTCAATATTGTCTACCATGGCGGTACCTGAGTCGGGCTTAAGTAAGCCAAACAGGGTGCGTAAACAGGTGGTTTTACCGGCGCCATTTGGGCCGAGTAATCCGGTAATCTGGCCGTTTTCAGCACTAAAACTGAGATTGTCTAATGCCTGCACATCGCCAATTTTTTTGGTTAAGTTTGCAACAGTAATCATGACTATTCCTTATCAGCAGCGGTATTTGCTGGTGCTGTTGTTTGTATTGCGTTTGGTGTATTAACCGTAGGCAGTGCTTCTACGGTATTGGCATTAAGATAAAAGCTGCGGCGTACGTCTTTTTGTAAACAATCGCCATTAATGTCTTTTAATGAGCCTTGATCGACTAATTGTGCAATTAAATCATTGCCACAACTTTGATAGGCAACCCCGTGGGTGGCGTAAGGTGCAATAAAATGTTTTGATTTTGTTAGCTTTTCCTGTGCCATGGCTCCCCAGTTAGGCGGTGTAGCAGGATCGAGTTCACCAGAGAGTAAGAGTGTAGGGATATCGCTATCGATTGGCTGGCCAAAGCTGTCATCTTCTGGTGGGATTGGCCAACCCTCACAGGTTTTGACCAGGCCATCTAGCATGCTACCGGCGATGTAAGATTCTTTAGCATCTTTACGCATTTGCTCAGTGATGCGGTGAATATCTTCACCACAGACTACCGACGAATGCATGCCTAAGGCGATGTCTGTGCTGTCGGCTGTTAATGTATAAATACCAAGTATTGGTTGATAATTACCTTGGGCGGCCTGATGAATCGCATGTGGGATCAGCGCGCGAATGTTGGGCATATACATGGCCATACGAATCGCACCAGTAAATTTACCGCGTGTCAGCATAAATTCTGCTAACTCGTTTGTTCGAGGATCGCGAACTTGCTGACTGATTGGGGCGGTTGCGAGCAACTGGTCTACTGTATTGTAGTTGTTCACTAAATCAGGAAAATGCTGTTGGCATTCTGAGTTGCTTTGACAGTCACGCCATAGCACATTTAAACCACGTTCAATGGAGCTACCAATGGCGACTAAACTTTGTTGCATTGGCACAACGCCATCTAAGGTGACTGTGGCAAGTGCTTCAGGGTAACGGCGCATGTACAACTGTGCCATACGAGAGCCATACGAAATACCGTAGAGGTGCAGTTTTTGGTAACCTAAAAATTGACGCACTGCTTCAAAGTCTTTGACGGCGTTATTGCTACCATATTGAGTGACATCGGCATCAATTGAGGCGAGACAAGCTTCGGTCATCGCGACTGTGTCCAGTTCGCTATCATTGATGCTTAGAACCGACATATTTTCATCATCGCAAGATAACAAATTTGATTGGCCTGTACCGCGTTGGTCAATGAGCAAAATATCGCGTTGTTGGCGTACTTTGGTCAGCATACGGTTAAACCCGGCTGCATTTTCAATTGCCGATTGGCCAGGACCACCAGAAATGGCGAGTAATGCTTCATCTGGATGGGTATTTTTTATTGCAGGCAAAATGGCAAAGTGAATATCGATTTGCTTACCGTCAACTTGCTTAGGGTTTTCAGGTACAGTGATTTTGCCGCACTGAAACTGTTCGTCTAGGCCGTCTAAATAACATGTGGTTGTTTTAGCGGGCTCAGCCACGAGTGTGTCTGTGGTTTCTGCACTGCTGTAATTAGCCACTAATATCGCAGCTGCCACAGCGACCCAGCGACTCACTCGAGTGACCGATTGGCATAGACCTGTAGCACGCAATTGCGCTGTTGAGGTTGAATTGACAAACTTCCTGTTGATCATCGGAACGTTTCCTTTTTGCATTTCATGACGATTATGATACCTTAACACTTAGTGTATGAGTGTATCAATGTATTAATACAGTTGCTAAAGGCTAATGTTAGAATTACTAAATGTCAACCCCAGTAGTGGCGAACCTATTTATCGACAATTGCACGATCAAATTGTGCGCTTAATTGTTGGCGGACAATTGCAACCTGAGGATGTACTTCCTTCAGTGCGTCAATTGGCCGAACATTTGGCGGTCAACCCCATGACAGTGTCACGTGCAATGCAGCAACTTGTTGATCAAGGCTGGGTTGAGCGGCGTCGTGGTCAGCCGTCATGCGTTGCCGCCAGAACGTCTGCAAATACAGCGTCTGGCAGTAGTTTATTAGCGCCGCAACTCAGGGCATTAGTTGAGCAGGCACAACAGTTAGGTGTTGATTACGATGAGTTACAACAGTTGCTCAAGCAATCTTGGCATCAAGAATAGCCGTTATTTAAGCTAAATTTTGGTAGGAATGTCGAACATGGAAGCCGCAGAACAACCCGTTTTACAGTTTAATTTAGTTAATAAAGTCTATGCAGCAGCAGACAAGTCTGCGGCAGGGCATAAGGTATTAATTGATTTGTCGATGACGCTTTACCCTGGGATGGTGGTGGGATTATTAGGCCAAAATGGCGCGGGTAAATCGACCCTAATGCGCTGTGCGTTAGGCATTGTTGATATCGATAGCGGTAACATCAATACCCTAGGCGAGTCGCCTGAAAACCTTTCTAACGAAGCTAAACAGCGCATTGGCTACGTGCCACAACAGCCTTTTGGCTACGAAGGTTTCACTGTCGATAAGGCGTTAGAATTACATCGCAGCTTTTACCCCAATTGGGACACTGCCTTAGAACAAGATTGGTTAAAACGCTTTGATTTAGATGTCACTCAAGCGGTGCAAAAATTGTCAGTGGGTCAGCGTCAATCGTTAGCATTGATCATGGCGATGGCGTATCGACCAACGCTATTGTTGCTCGATGAACCCGTGGCCAGCCTTGATCCTATTGCTCGTCGCCAATTTATGGGTGACTTGTTTGATCTCGCGCTTGAGTCAGGTTCGGCGGTATTATTTTCATCGCACATTACCTCAGATTTAGAGCGTGTCGCCAGCCATGTAGCGTTAATTAAAAAAGGCGAGTTAGTGCTGTTTAAAGAAATTGATGCCCTGCGTGAAGAAGTTAAATTGCTCACTATTAGTGACGACACCCAGCTACCTGCAAACTACACAATATTGAGCCAAACGGGGCAAGCTGTGCTGGTAGACACCCAAGGTAACGCAGAAGTTGTTGTGGGCGTACAGCTTGAAAAATCATTGAATCTAGAACAGCTGTTTATGGAGCTGCACCGATGAGTATTGAGCAAACCAGACCACCGCTCGCCACTTGGTGTAAACCATACCAAGGTATGTTACGCCTGTGGTTATATGATTTAGGCTGTGTCAGCTTTTTAGGCACAAGCTTGCTTGGGCTAGTGCTTGGGCTTGCGTTGTTAATTAGCGGAAAAACCGACGTGGTGAGTTTGGTTTTTGCTATGTCGACTGTTTCGGCTGCTGCAGGTATTGCCTGGCAGTTAAATCGGTTAGTGGCGACTGAGACCAGCCAATTAATTCCAGGTTATCAAGCTAAGGTATTGCAACAGGCGCTGACCATTGCCATTACGGTTATAGGTTTTCAGGTGTTGGCCTGTGTGATTTTTTCGGCATATGAAGTGATAGCGCAATTATGGTTGGCCGTTGCGGTAGGGCTTGGTTTTGTGTGGTTATGCCTATGGCGCAGTCACTATTTTCATTTATCGTTTGCGCTGTTTATTGCGGTGCCATTTTTAGATGAGCTATCTTCTCGTTTGTCACAGTGGGCCAGTTTAATTATTGTTGCCATGCTGTTTTATCGTGTGGTGGGGTTATGTCGGCAACTGAGCTGGAACAGTGACGCACGAGTGGTGTACCTCAATGCTGTGCAAATGGGCTGGATGTGGTTACCGAGCATTAAAGGCGTGGCGTGGGTAGCTAAATTTGAGCGCCTGTTTCATCCAATGAATTTCTTTATTGGCCCAGTATTGACCATGATGATGTTGGCCTTGCCTGTTATCGCAGTCGGATTAATGTTGTTTTCGTGGCTGTTTGATATTGATCTGCCTATTGTATTTTTAATTGCTCAATTTTCAGTGATCAGCTGTGCTGTGATTCATTGGAGCCGCATTCAACGTTGGCGTGCAACCGAAACCTTATTTTTATTGCCTAGTTACAGTGGTTTAAAGGGGATGAAAGACGCCTTTTTCCGCAGTCAATATCGTTTTATTGCAGCGATGGTACTCATTGTGACCTGTATAGGCTTATTAAATGCTTCATTTAAACCAGAGCTTAGCCTGCTGTTTTTACTTCATTTAGGGTTAAGTACCTTTTGGGGCTGTGCAATTATGCTTGGTATTGGATCTGCCTGTCGAAACAGTCACCAAGCTACCGCGGCAATGTTAGTGGTATTTGCACACTCTATCATCGTGTCTATGAGCTTTGCTGCGCTAAGAGATCACGACAGCATTACTCCTTGGCTGCTGCTGGATATTCCGTTAACCCTGCTTGGTGTGCTGGCATTAAGGTGGGGGCAGGGGCAACTCTGGAAATTTGGTGTTACCGCACCGTAAATGCTTATTATGAGGCTTTATAGTCGATAAGTATGGTGCGTAAAAGTGATGTTAATCGCACAAATAGAGCAAAAGCTCTTATGATTTTTTTTAGCTTCAGGTAGAATACAAAAGCGGAACACTTGTAAGCTAAAAGGTTATGGTTAAATGTCATTAAATCAGTATCACGTGGTTAGACTCCTGCAACAGCAAAGTCAGTCTTTAGGTAACAATATTGCCCTAGAAGGCTTTGAAATGCCCGCACCTTGGCATACTGTGACTTGGCAGCAATTTAATGCATTAACCGATTCAGTTGCCCAATTACTGATTGAGTTTGGCTTACAAGTGCAAGACAAAGTGGTGATATTGTCACAAAACTGCCCACAATGGACTTGTGCCGATATAGGTGCACTTAAAGCGCGTAATGTGGTGGTGCCAGTTTACCCAACCAGTACACTGGAACAAGCGGTGTTTATTGTTAACGATGCCCAAGCTAAATTAATTTTTGCCGGTAATCAGCAGCAATATGACATGGCGTGTGACATTGCCGAGCAAGCCAGCAGCGTGCAACATATTGTGGTATTTGATGCCAATGTAACCTTAAAAGCCGACAATCACCTGCACTTTGACTCGCTATTAACCGCCCAATTTAACCCAAGCGTAACTGATGAGTTAACCCGCCGATTAGCCAATACTAATCTCGATGACTTACTGACGCTGATTTACACCTCAGGCACCACTGGCAACCCAAAAGGGGTGATGATCGATTACCGCAATTTTGCGTCGATGATCAGCCAGCATGACCAAAAACTGCCTTTTACCGTAGGCGATGTGTCATTAGCCTTTTTGCCGTTAAGCCATGTATTTGAGCGCGGTTGGAGCATGTATGTATTGTGCCGTGGCGGACATAATGTTTACTTAAACGACACCAATAAAATTAAACACGCTCTCGTTGCCGTTAAGCCACACACTTTGTGCGCAGTACCGCGCTTTTTAGAAAAAATTTACAGCGCCGTACATGACAACGTCGGCAAAGCGCCTAAAACACGCCAAGCATTATTTGCCTGGGCGATAAACGTTGGTCAGCGTCAGTTTGACGTCAGCCAAGGCCGCGCTAAGCCGAATTTATGGCTAAGTGCCCAGTGGAAACTGGCTAACAAACTGGTTTACAGCAAATTACAGCAAGTGCTTGGCGGCCGGCTTAAGTTTATGCCAGTGGGCGGCGCAGCATTAGATGTTAATGTGGGCAGTTTTTTTCACAGTATTGGTGTGCCAGTATTGTGTGGGTATGGCATGACCGAAACTTGCGCCACAGTGACCTGTAATACTTTGGACAATCGTGTACCAGGCTCAAACGGTAAGCCGTTAGAAGCTATGCAAATTAAGCTGGGTAAAGACGATGAGATTTTAGTGCGTGGTGACACCGTCATGCGCGGTTATTACAATCGCCCAGATGACACCGCCGAAGCCTTTGAAGATGGCTGGCTAAAAACCGGTGATGCAGGGCGTATCGACGAGCAAGGTAACTTGTACATTACTGACCGCATTAAAGAGTTAATGAAAACCTCTAACGGTAAATACATTGCCCCGCAGCGCGTTGAAGGTAAGGTTGCCTGTTGTCCGTTTATTGAGCAAGTGGCTATTGTTGCCGATGCTCGCAATTACGTGTCTGCCCTTATTGTGCCAGCATTTGAAGCGTTAAATACCTGGGCCACTGCGCAAGGTATTCATGTCGAAAACCCGATTGAATTATTACGCCACTCACAAGTTATCGCGCATTTTGAGCAGCGGTTAATTGAGCTGCAACATGAGTTAGCGGGCTTTGAAAAAATTAAAAAGTTCACCTTATTGCACGAAGCATTCTCCATGGAATCTGGACTGATTACGCCAACTTTAAAGTTGCGTCGTAAAATGATTTACAGTAAATACCATAACGAAATTAATGCTATGTATACTAGCTAATGGTTTGAGTGTTTAAGCCAGAGGGCGCATGATGCGTCCTTTTTGTTGTTCACTGAATTGTCATCTTTTTGTCTTATGCTCAAGTCTGTCTTACCTGGCAGGCCATAGGATGTGAAAAAGCTTAAGCGTTACCAATATGAACGTTACGCAGTGCTCTGTAAGGTAACGTATCAAACCGACTTTGATCCGCAAAGTTTGGGATTCTCACCTGATAATTATGCCGAAATTGCCAATCGTTGGGGACATATTTGTGCGCGGGTTTTGTGGCGTGATGATCACCCTGAGGTGCTGGTGGTGTTTAGGGGCTCGCAAACGCTACACGAGTGGCTTATCAATATTTATTGTTTACCCAAAGTGAAACGTTTTGTTGGTTGTCGTTATCATGTGCATGCGGGTTACGATTATTTACTCGAGCAGCCTAGTAACCCATGTGCGCCTGATTATCAACGTGACGTTAGTATTTATCAGCAGTTAAATGCCATTGTGAGCCCGCTGATTTTATTGGGAAAAAGAGTCACGCTTACAGGGCATTCATCTGGTGGTGCGATGGCAATCTTGGCGGCCGACAGGCTAGAGCGCCAATACATAAAATCAATAAAGCGCGTGGTGACATTTGGTCAACCTGCACCGGGTTTTGGCAGTTTTAAGCGCCAATATTTATTGCACAGGCGCACATATCGAATTTGTTGTGGCGTTGATGTGGTGACATTTTTACCGCCCCTGCCGGGGATGTTTCATCATGTTGGGCGTATGCTGTGGCTGCATAACGAGCGTATTTATGACAATATTTCGCCTTTTAAGCGTTTTGTATTGAGTTTTGCCAGTTGGTTGTTGTCGCCTTTTGCCTCTCATTACATGCACAAATATATTCGTGATAAAGATTTTTTTGATGACCTGTAGCGAGATGTGTCGTTAGAATGGCTTCACATTGATACATTATAATAATAAAGGATTTATTGTGGCTGATACTCAATTTAGCATGACCCTTAAACCGCGTTTTTGTGAAACCGACGCACTAGGACACATCAATAACACAGTGATACCCGTTTGGTTTGAAGCAGCACGCGAGCCTATTTTTGATATTGTCAATCCGGGGCAAGATTTAACCAAGTGGAACATGATTATTGCCGGTTTTACCATCGCTTTTACCGCCCCTACTTACTACGGCACTGAAGTGACAGTAAAAACCCATATTAGCCGTTTGGGTAACAGCAGTTTTGATATTGTACAAAGCTGTTGGCAACACGGTAAACAAACCGCACAAGCGACCACCACCATGGTGCACTACAACTACCAAACCGAAAAAAGCGAACCATTAACCGATAATGTGCGTCAGCAATTAGCTGTGTTAACGGGCCCAGTATGCTCGCAGGCTAACAGCTAATTAACCTAAAAACTTAACCACATAACTGCAGCTGGCATTAATATTAAAATCGTTAGATTTTGCCCACGCCAGCCCAGTACGCACGAGCTTTTCGGCTATGCCTTGTCCGCGCAATTGCGGCGATACAAAGGTGCGATGAAAGTCAATGTTTTGGCCTGCCAAATGATATTCGAGCATGGCTTCAGCCCCTTGAGTTTTAACCACAAAACGTTGCTGCTCAGCTTGGTGCTCTACGTTTAACGTATCCTTATTGCTCATGCTGTTATCCTTGTAGGCTATTAATTTAACGATGAATTGCTCAAGCTTATTGATGCTTCGACAAGGCGTCTAGTAATTGTGGGGTGAGTTTGGCTTTTTGTCCGGTTTTCACATTAAACATCACCACTTTTGCCCAACCAATGGTGGTGACAGCTTGCTGCGCTTGGCTAAACACAGTGTAATGCATGACAAAGCGGTCTTCAGTAATATCGCTAATTTTGGTACCGACAATAATGGTGTCTGGAAACGTTAGCGGGCGCTTAAAACGGGCGTTAGTTTCGCTTAATACTGGGCCAACACCTGTGGTTTTTAAGTCGGCAAGTAGGTTTATTTGGTTGAAAAAATCGAGGCGAGCCGTTTCAAAATACTTAAAGTAGACAGCATTATTAACGTGTTGTAATGCATCCATTTCACCCCAAGCTACTGGGATTGTTGTGTTAATTGGGTGTTGAGCTAAAAAGTTATCCATGGGTTGCCTTGTGTTAGGGGGTGTTGATCTTTCAAGGTTGTTTTTGCAGCCAATTGTTGGCCATTACTCACATAAACACCTGCGCGGCACAGACGTTGAGGCGTGGTTATTCTACATAAAAAGCCGATAACGCAGTAACAATGGCCAACAAACGCAGCACATAAGATTCGGCTAAAAACGTGTGACGCTTTGCAATAAAGAGTTGCTTAGATGGCTAAGCTTCAATCCATTCGCCTCGATTAACAGGTTTTTAACTCGAACAACATTCAACCTGAAAAGGGCAGTGTTGCCTAGGGCCTGTTGACCTTTCAAGGTTGTTTTTGCAGCGAATTGTTGGCCATTACTCATATACAAGTGCGCGGCAGAGACTTTGAGGTGTAGTTATTCTACATAAAAAGTCGATAACGCAGTAAAAATGATCAACAAACGCTGCCCACAGGGTTCGGCTAAAAACGTTTTACTCTTTGTTGAACGATGCTTTACAAATAAAGAGTTGCTTAGGTGACTAGGCTACAATCCATTCGCCTCGATTAAAACGTTTTTAACTCGAACAACATTCAACCAGCAAAGATCAACAGGCCCTAGTTAATTGATTGTTTTTATTGTTTATTAATGTATCAGCCTGAGCGGTGAACAACAAGCGTTAAGCTTAATACTTCGTTATCAATCACAATTGTGACTGTGAAAATAAGCACGATTCAGCTTTTATGGTATTTAAAGTGTATCTGGCAAGGATTTAGGGTAATACAAATAGTTATACCAATCCGCATTATAATAAGAGCAAAAAACGACCATTAAGGTCGTTTTTTGCTATAGGGAAAGCTGCACTGTTTAGTCAAAATGCAGTTCATTAAAACTGGTGACTTTTTTACAATCCGCTTGGCGTTGGTCGGTAAAACGTAGCATTTGGCAGGTTGTCATGCCTGCTGCAGCGGCTGCTTTTAGCTCTTCAGCAACATCAGATACAAACAAAATTTGTTTGGGCTTTAAGCTAATCGTATTGCAGATGTTGCAGTAGGCTTGCTTGTCTAATTTGTTACCAGTACGGGTGTCAAAGTGACCACTAAATGCGCTGGTTAAATCGCCTGAGTCTGAATGACTAAAAAGCAGCTTTTGTGCTTCAACCGATCCAGATGAAAAACTGTAAATACGGATACCTTTTTGGGTTATACGTTCAATTGACTCGATAAAGTCTGGGTAAATATGGCCAGTAAAATCAACACGATTGTAGCCTTGTTTCCAAATTAACCCTTGTAAGGTTTTTAGGGGCGTCACTTTACGGTCTTCATCGATCCACTGTTGTAAAATTTCAGTTACACGCGCTAATGAGGCCTCTGGCTCTAAGGCAATATCTTTTACATCGCTAATGCAGCAATCGACCAACACATTGTGTTGGTTTTTCTCAAGAAAATCGGCCATTGCAGTGCGTGAGTATGGAAATAACACATCCTGAATAAAGTTAAGATCGGTAGTGGTACCGGCGGTATCAACGATGATAGCTCTAATACTCATAAGATTTGTGACTCCCAAACAATAAATTAACGTGCCCATGATCCTATGCTTTATTGGTCGCTAAGGCTAGTGCTATTGACGATATTCCCCCTAGGTTTAGCGACTTTTAGTACAAGATGTGACCTCGGTTTAGATAATGCTAAATTGCCTTGTGTGAAGAGGGTAATGGATGTATTTTTGCAATCGCAAACCGATTAGCCAGTGCAAACTCGTTACCTATTGGCGCTCGAAGACCGCTTTGTTCATGATAATCCAGCACAAGCAATTGCGGTATATCAAGATACGCTCAATGCTTATCCTCATGCGCATACTGCGTATCATGCTTTAGCCATGGTTTATGCCGATTTAGGCGAATTAACGAAAGCCATTACGGCTGAACAGCAAGCCTTAGCAAATACTGACCATCCATTTTATTTGAACAAATACACTCAGCAATTGGCTAAATTTCAACAGCCGCGATAATGATAGTTATTCATCAATGCACAGTGTCACAGGACGAGTATCGCCCTGTGACAGGCTGTTGAGTGTGATTGACTGTTTAAACACACTGTGAAAATCATTTATCTTATCGCTTAATTTATACCGTGGTTTGGCTGGTTAACCACTGGTCAATTTTTTGCTCCATTAAATCGAGCGGCAATGCCCCGTTTTCTAATAAGCGATCGTGAAATACTTTAATATCAAACTTATCTCCTAAGGTTTTTTTCGCCTTTTCACGTAGTTCGATGATTTTCAGTTCCCCTAATTTATAACCGAGAGCCTGGCCTGGCCACACAGTGTAACGCTCAATCTCGGCAGTGGCCTCTGAACGATGGATCCCCTCTGTGGTAATAGCATAGTCGATGGCCTGTTCACGGCTCCAACCTCTGGCATGCATTCCAGTGTCAACCACAAGTCGAACTGCACGGTGTAGTTCAGACTGTAAACGGCCAATATCGTCAATAGGGTCATTGGCGTATATTCCCATTTCTGCAGCTAAACGTTCGGCATACAGTGCCCATCCTTCACCTGCAGCATTGGAATAAAATACTGTGCTTAATATGGGCAAGGTGTCAGATAAACCAATAATAGTTTGTAAATGATGACCTGGATTTGTCTCATGGTAGGTTAACGTTTGTAACGAGTACGATGGTAGGGCTGCTGTGTCGTATAAGCTGATCCAGAATGTGCCTTTGCGAGAACCGTCTTGTGATGGAGCATCATAAAATGCGCCACTGGTCGATGCCGCGCGACTGTCTGGTACTGCTTCAATTGCGACATCTTGGTCGGGTAAGCGGCCAAACCATTGCGGTAATTGGGCATTAATTAAGGCTAGGTCTGCATCAATATCGGCCATGAGTTGTTGTTTACCTTCGGCGGTGTTGGGGTAAAGGTACTGTGGGTCGTTAAGTAACACTTGCATGCGTTCACCTACTGTGCCGTCAACATAACCCACTTTTTTTAGTAATCCGTCCATTTCTGCTGTGATGCGTGCAACTTCGGTTAACCCAAGTTGATGAATGTCTTCAGCAGTTCTGTTCGAGTTCCCTAAATGTTGGATCATCGCTTGGTAAAGCTTCGCACCCTGGGGGAGGTGGCTAATGCCTGCATAATGACGTGCTTTAGGCTGGATAACTTCCAATGCTGCAATCAGTTGGCGGGTGGCCGCGTAGTATTTAGTGTCGACTAATTCTACCGCTGAGTTTACCAAAAGCTGAGACTTTGCCACCTTGGCAGTATTGAGCTTGTGGGCAAAACTGGTGACTAAAGGATGGCTGTTTGCTGGGCCACTAATTTGGGCTTTTAAGCCATCTAAGGTTTGACTAATCACAAAATCTGGTGGGATAACGCCCACTTCAACATCGTGGTTTAACTTGTCGATTAAGGTGCCCATTGCCGCGGGATACATACGTAAACGAGTGAGATAGGCATTGGCTTCATTGGTGTTGGTGACGGCAAATTTGTCTTCCATATAGCTTGGAAACTCAATGTGTAAACCTGACAGGTGATTAACGGCATAGGGTAAAAACCACACCCCATATTCGCCCAAAACTGTACCGTAATTCACGGTTTTTGCAGGGAGCAGGGCGCCATTAATTTCAGACTGTATGGCACGTAAGCTCACTTGTTCTGATGTGTTTAATGTCGAGGCATCAATGCTATTTAGTTGATCTAATAGGCTCGCGAGGCCATTTCGGCGATGAGTTTCGCCAGACGGACTGTAGTCCGTTAGTTTAGACATCACATCGGCACCAATGCTGGTATCACTTACACCGTAGTAAGTTGCAATCTCTGGGCGTAAGACAAAATAGTCTTTGGTTATGCTTGTGATTTGTTGCTGCAGACTTTGTGTTACCGTCACGTCAGTTTGGCTCGTTTGGGCTGCTGTTGTGTTGGTGGTTTGTTCATTAGAATCGGTACATCCGCTCATTAACAGCGCGATGACTAAACCATTTATTATTTTGTTCATTGGTTACTCAGTGAGGTTTGTTGGTATTTTTAGGTTGTTCAAATCGATTTGGATAAGTGCGGTTATTGACGTTTTTGTTGCACATTTATTGGCTATGGTAGCAGTTTTTAGGTGTCGATCGCGATTTAACCTCGTGGCATCTGTAGCTAACCCTTAAGGCTGTTAAATACAGCAAACATAAAGGGGCGAAATATGTTAGGCGAAAAACATGCGTGATGAGTCGATTTTCCTGAATATACACTGACCATTCCACCCCCCCCTGGCCTTTGTAACGCTTATCTACTACTAAGCGGGCGATGAGGCCGCCTGAAGTTGAAGACTGATACTTTTTTGGAGTTTATGTGGCAGGGCTTTTATGTTCTATCGGGGTCATTGTTAATGTATAAAAACCGATAATATGAGCGTTATTGATATCATCTTCTAAAACAAAGGTTCTGGTGTTGTCTTTTTTAGCTTGCTAACTCGCCATAACTTTCAAGTAGTTATTAAGTGCGTCACTGCCACAGTTAAAGCGGTTTCTATCGTGTTTTGCTTTTATAACGTTCAGAAGCCGCTTGTAGATTTGAGTTTTCGGTTGCTGGGAGGTCTAGGGCTTTCATAAGTAAAGTGGCATCAGCTTGATTAAGCTTTAGCGTTTCTTCACGTTCAATCACTTGTCTGGCCTTTTTCGATTGCAGCATTTAACACAAATGAATTTAAGCTCGACATGCCAGTAAACGCCGCGGCTTTCGTTAATCAATCTTGGGTGTCAGCATCCACTCTAGCGGTGATGCGAGGTAACGAAACTGCCATAATATTTTCTCCAGTTGTGCCAAAATGTCACATACACATTATGTGGTTAAGTTGCTCAAAAAGTAATCTGCGTATCACTTTGGCACATAAGGAAATAGATTGAGAAACTCTATTCCTCTTCTTTCACAAATACCTGACGACCGTTGACCCAGGTGGCAATGACCTTGTTTTGCCATATTTGTTGTGGGTCGACTTTAAAATAGTCATCGTCGACTAAGATAAAGTCTGCTTTTTTACCTGGCTCTAATGAGCCCAATAGCTGCTCTTGGTGGCCAGCGTATGCGGCGTCGATGGTGAAGCTTTTGAGTGCTTCGATGCGTGAGAGTTTTTCAGTGGCGAGCCAGCCGTCGAGAGGTTGATTGGCATGATCTTGGCGCGTGACAGAGGCATGCAGGCCAAAGAATGGGTTAGGCGATTCGATAGGAAAGTCTGATCCATTAGCAATGACGGCATTGGCATTTAACAGTTTTCGCCACGCATAAGCACCTGCAAGACGCGCCTTGCCTAAACGGTTTTCAGCCATGTTTTTGTCGCTGGTGGCGTGAGTTGCCTGAATAGATGCAATCACTCCAAGTTGCGCAAAGCGGGGCACGTCAGCTAAATCAAGAATTTGTGCATGCTCAATACGATGACGCAGTGCTTTTGAGTCGGTTGCGGCAATGGCCGTTTGGTATTTATTGAGCACTACCTGATTCGCATTGTCGCCGATGGCGTGGGTGTTAACCTGAAAACCGGCTTTCATTGCCTGTGAAATCAGTTTACCTAATTGCTCGTCTGAATACAGCATTAAGCCTTTGTGGCCAGGTTGGTCTGAATATTCCTTAATTAACGCAGCGCCACGGCTGCCTAATGCGCCATCGGCTGATATTTTAACACTGTCGACTTTAAACATGTTGTCTGCTGTGTTGATGTGGCCTTGTTTTAGAATGCTGGGAAAACGAGGGTCTTCAACCGACAGCATGCCATTAACGCGCACGCTCATGGCATTGTTTGCCGCTAATTGTTGGTAGGCTTTAATGTTGTCTATGCTGATGCCCGCATCGTGCACACTGGTTAACCCGTAGGAGGCTAAACTGTCCATCGCGAGGGTTAAGGTTGATTGTAATTGCTGCTGATTAAGATCGGGGATCACGTTAAACACGAGGTTCATGGCATTGTCGATTAATACACCAGTCGGATTCCCTTGTTCATCTTTGACTATCTCGCCGCCTTTTGGCGCCACGGTACTGGCTGAAATCCCGGCCAGTGCTAATGCTTTGCTGTTAACCCAAATAGCATGGCCGTCAACTCGGCCAAATGAAACCGGATTAGCAGTAAACACCTTATCTAGCGTTTCTTTTGTCGGAAATTGTTTGCTGTCCCATAACTCTTGGTTCCATCCGCGACCCATTAACCAGCTGTCTGTTGGATTTTTTTTAATAAATGCTTGTGCGCGAGCCACTGCATCTTGTTCGCTTTGGGTATTGGTTAAGTCGGCGGTTAACAAGCTTAAACCATAGCTGAGAACATGGCCGTGGGCGTCAATTAACCCCGGCAGTAAGGTTTTACCTTTACCATCAATGCTAATGATCTCGTTGGTTGTGGGTAAAGCCTGGTCTTTGGTGAAAAGTCGGTCGATTTTATCGTCGGTGAACTGTATGGCATTAAAGGTGTGTAATTTACCGTTAACCAAGGTGTAGCCGTTAACATCATGCACCAGGGTGGTTTGCGCCAAGGCACAGGTGCTAAAACCGGTAAAACATAATGCAACCGCCAGTGTTAAATACCCTTTCTTCATCATTTTATCCCTTTATGCGACTTATTCATCAATAGGTATTAAATGTTAAGTAATCGTTAATAGCAAGGGGTAACATAATTGAAAAACCGCCTAATAGGCTTAGGCGGTTTGGGTGTTGATGCTTAGTTAAATTTAGCTAAGGTTTTTGCTAAGTCATTGACATCTAGCACGTTATAGTCTGGCTTTTCCGCCAGTGGAAACAGCACTTTACCCTGACGACGAATAAACGCCGTTTGTAAGCCTGCTTTTTCTGCACCTGCGATATCCCAGCCGTGTGCAGCAACCATTAGGGCGTCGTTAGCGTTAACGCCTAAATCTTTAATGGCCCATTGGTAAGTACTTAAATGTGGCTTAAATACACCGACAGACTCGATGCTCAGGTTAGCATCAAAATACTGGCTTAAGTTGGCATTTTTTAGCTGCAGTTGAACGCCTTCTAATGATGAGTTAGTTAACGTTACTAATTTATAACCTTGCGCTTTTAATGCCGCTAAGCCCTCAGCTACATCTGGGTGAGCGGGTAATGAACGTAACGGTGTCACAATGGCGGTTTTGGCCTGCTCGTGCGTAATGGCAATACCGTAAATCTCGGCCACCATTTCCAATGATGCGACCCCAATATTACCAAACGACTGATACTCGCCAGTAGCAGACACCACTAAAGAGTGGTGCAACATGGTTGAGAACCATAATGGCAATAAGTCGTCTCGGCCATTTAGTGCTGTGCCGACTGATTTACGCATGTTTTCAAGGTCTAATAAGGTTTCATTCACATCAAAGATAATCACTTTAGGTTTAGTGAGTTGAGCTGCTGATTCTGCTGAGTCGTTAGCGAAAGCATGGCCGCTGTTTAACAATATCCATGTGCTAGCAAGCGTGAGTAGAGTGCGAATTTTCATAATACCTCTGTTATTAGTTAGGTTAAGCGTAGTTAATTTGTTGAACGATCGTTCACTTTATGCCTAGACTAAATGAAGCTGAGCTTAAAATCACCCTTTTATTGCGAAGAGATACAGAATTTACGGGTTAGTGGGCGTTTGAGTTTAGCGTTAATAACTCAAATCCCGCTGGTAGTGATGGCTTAACTACGGCCAAGATAAGGTCAACGAGGCAGGGCAACAACTTGGCCGTTTTTGACCACGTTTTGACAAGGATTAACCCCAAAAGCATAAGCTAATTGTGCAGGTGTGTGGATATCCCATAAACAAAAGTCAGCTTGTTTGCCCACGGTAATGCTGCCAATGCGCTGCTCGAGCCCCAATGCTTTGGCGGCATTAAGGGTGACCCCTTGTAAGGCTTCTTCTGGGGTTAACCTAAACAGAGTGCAAGCCATGTTGAGCATTAATAGCGTTGAACAAAGCGGTGACGAACCGGGGTTGAAGTCGCTGGCAACCACCATAGGTACGTTGTATTTACGCAGCAGATCAATTGGCGGTAATTGAGTTTCGCGTAAAAAATAAAAAGCACCAGGTAATAAGGTTGCACAGGTGCCACTTGCACTAATGGCTTTGACACCTGCTTCATCTAAAAACTCAATATGGTCGACAGATTTTGCGCCTAATTTTGCCGCTAGCATGCTTCCGCCCAGATTGGATAATTGCTCAGCATGCAGTTTTATCTGCAAACCGGCTTGTTTGGCTGCATTTAATACCCGTTCGGTTTGAGTAAGATTAAACGCGATATTTTCGCAAAAAACGTCAACGGCATCGGCTAAATTTTCAGCGATAACCGCTGGCAGCATGTCATTAATAACGAGATCGACATAGCCGTCTACATCGTCCTGGTATTCTGGCGCAATAGCATGGGCCCCTAAAAATGTGGTGCTCACATCAATATGATGATGCTCGCCAAGTTCGCGTGCAACCCGTAACAGTTTAAGCTCGGTTTCGGTGTTTAAGCCATATCCAGATTTAATCTCAACCGTGGTGACACCTTCTCTGGCTAAGGCATTTAAACGTTGGCGACCCAGTTCAAATAATTCAGCTTCATCGGCGTCGCGGCAGGCATTAACGGTTGAAATAATGCCACCACCGGCGCGGGCAATGTCTTGATAGCTGGCACCTTGTAGCCGTTGTTCAAACTCGTTGGCGCGATTACCTGCAAACACTAAGTGAGTATGCGCGTCGATGAGACCTGGGGTTATCCAGCCACCTTTGCCTCTGTAAACTGGCGTTGCCAAAACATCAAATTCTGGCAATGCATTGCGCGGGCCAACCCAAGCGATTTTACCGTCTTTTACTGCAATGGCTGCTTGATGTATTGCGCCGTAAGCACCATCAATACTCGGGTCCATCGTTGCTACGTTGACATCTATCCAGACTTGATCCCACACCATGACAACCCCTAAAAACACAAAAAAGCGATAACGCAATATTTGGTAAACAATACTTGTTTTGGCTTGTATATACAAGGTAGAGTTAATGCAGTAATAAACATTCATTCTATTTTAGCGAGCGTGGAATTCTTGACATGGCCCAAGCAAAATTTGCTCAGATTAAACAATTTATTTTGGCGCGTATTGAAACCGGCCAATGGCAAGAACACGACCGCGTGCCGTCAGAAAACCAATTAACTGAACTCTTTAGTTGCAGCCGCATGACAGCAAGACGTGCGTTAACTGAGCTGGTGGACTCGGGTGTGTTAGAGCGCACTCAAGGTGTGGGCACTTTTGTTGCGGGACTCAAGTCGCAATCGTCACTCTTAGCGATCCGCAATATTGCCGATGAAATTAAAGATCGGGGCCATGGATACAGTGTAAAACAGCTTGAGTTAAAGCAGATTGCTGCCAGTGCCGCAGAGGCAAATGCCTTAGGGCTTGAGGTCGGTAGCCCGGTATTTTATTCAGTGCTAGTGCATTGCGAGCAAGGAATGCCACTGCAAGTTGAAGAACGCTTTGTGAACCCTAAATTAGTCCCCCAGTACCTAGAGCAAGACTTTAGGTTACAGACACCGCACGAATATTTATCGGCTGTGGCGCCCTTAACAGAAGCCCGCCATACCGTTGAAGCCATTATGGCAACAGCCTTGTTGCAACAAAGGCTTGCAATAAGCGCAACAGAGCCTTGTTTACAAATTTTACGCCGTACCTGGTCACGCCAAGGTGTGGTGAGTTTTGCCCGTTTAGTGCATCCGGGCAGTAAATTTAAACTCACCTCTGCGTTGGTAAAACAATGATGCTAATCAAGCCGCTATAACAACAATACAAAACACAACAAGACCAAACCGGATAGATTCGGTTGAAGAGGACATTATGGATAAACGACATGACTCAAGCAGGCGTATTATTGCGCCGCATGGCACTCAATTACAGTGTAAAAGTTGGTTAACGGAAGCCGCAATGCGGATGTTAATGAACAACCTTCATCCCGATGTAGCTGAACGCCCTGAAGATTTAGTGGTATACGGTGGGATTGGCCGCGCCGCGCGAGACTGGCAAAGTTACGACAAAATTATTGAGGTTTTGCAGCGTCTTGAAGACGATGAAACCTTGTTGGTGCAGTCTGGTAAACCGGTTGGGGTGTTTACCACTCATGCTAATGCGCCACGGGTGATTATTGCTAACTCAAACCTGGTGCCACACTGGGCGAATTGGGAGCATTTTAACGAGCTAGATAAAAAAGGCTTGGCGATGTATGGCCAAATGACCGCTGGGTCATGGATTTATATTGGCTCTCAAGGCATTGTGCAAGGCACCTATGAAACCTTTGTCGCTATGGCCAAGCAGCATTTTAATGGCTCGTCTGCGGGTAAGTGGATTTTAACCGGTGGTTTAGGCGGCATGGGCGGTGCACAGCCGTTAGCGGGCACAATGGCGGGCTATTCGGTATTAACCTGTGAAGTGGATGAAACCCGAATTGATTTTCGTATGCGCACTGGGTATGTCGATAAAAAAGCCACGTCATTAGATCAAGCCTTAGCTATGATTTACCAAGCCAATCAAAGCGGCAAGCCTGTTTCTGTGGGTTTATTGGCTAATGCAGCCGATGTGTTTTCCGAGTTAGTTACCCGTGGTATCACCCCAGATGTCGTCACCGACCAAACCTCGGCACACGATCCCTTAAACGGTTATTTACCTCAGGGGTGGACTTTAGCGTACGCCGCAAAAATGCGTCAAACCGATGAAGCTGCGGTTGTTAAAGCGGCTAAGCAGTCGATGGCCGTGCAAGTTCGCGCCATGTTGGCATTGCAAGCGGCAGGGGCGGCAACCACAGACTATGGCAATAATATCCGCCAAATGGCCTTTGAAGAAGGCGTGACTAACGCGTTTGACTTCCCTGGGTTTGTGCCTGCGTATGTGCGCCCGCTATTTTGTGAAGGCATTGGACCATTTCGCTGGGTTGCGCTATCTGGCGACCCTGAAGATATTTATAAAACCGACGCTAAAGTCAAAGAGTTGATCCCTGATAACCCCCATTTACATCACTGGCTCGATATGGCCCGGGAGCGCATTGCGTTTCAAGGTCTGCCGGCACGCATTTGTTGGGTTGGCTTAAAAGATCGCGCCCGTTTAGCGTTAGCATTTAACGAAATGGTAAAAAACGGTGAGTTGTCGGCGCCCATTGTGATTGGCCGAGATCATTTGGATTCTGGCTCAGTGGCCAGCCCAAATCGTGAAACCGAAGCCATGCTTGATGGCTCTGATGCCGTGTCAGATTGGCCATTAATGAATGCGCTGTTAAATACCGCCAGTGGCGCGACCTGGGTGTCGTTGCATCATGGTGGCGGTGTTGGCATGGGCTTTAGTCAACATTCGGGGGTAGTGATTGTCGCTGATGGTACTCAAGAGGCCGCAGTGAGGTTAGGCCGAGTGTTATGGAATGACCCCGCAACGGGCGTGATGCGCCATGCCGACGCTGGCTATGAGCTTGCAAAAAATTGTGCCAAAGAGCAAGGCTTAGACTTGCCAATGTTAGGAGCCTAATCCATGTCGACTTACTCATTTGAACTGGTACCAGGTACCTTAACATTGGCACAAGCTCGGGCCATTAGTCGTAACAACGTCAAGCTAACGCTTGCCCAAGAGGCGATTAAAGACATTAATCACAGTGCCGAAATTGTCCAGCAAGTGCTGCGTGAAGGTCGCACGGTTTATGGGATTAACACCGGGTTTGGTCTATTAGCCAACACCAAAATTGCACCACAAGATTTACAATTATTGCAGCGCTCAATCGTGTTGTCTCATGCTGCAGGTATTGGCCAGTACATGCAAGATGCCACCGTGCGCTTAATGATGGTGTTAAAAATCAACTCATTAAGCCGTGGTTTTTCTGGCATTCGGTTAGAAGTGATTGAGTTTTTAATGCAGTTAGTGAATACGGGGGTGTATCCGTGCGTACCAGAAAAAGGCTCTGTGGGGGCGTCTGGAGATTTAGCGCCACTAGCACATATGTGTTTGCCCTTATTAGGCGAAGGCGAAATGAGCTATCAAGGGCAGATTATCTCGGCAAGCGAAGGGCTTAAGATTGCGGGGTTAAAGCCGATTGAGCTGGCCGCGAAAGAAGGTCTGGCGTTATTAAATGGTACCCAAGCATCAACCGCTTTAGCGCTTGAAGGCCTGTTTAATGCTGAAGATTTATTTGCTGCAAGCTCAGTGATTGGTGCCATGAGTGTTGAAGCAGCCATGGGGAGTCGTAGTCCTTTTGATGCGCGTATTCATGCCGCGCGTGGGCAAAAAGGTCAAATCGACTCGGCGGCAATTTTTCGTCACTTGTTGACTCACGAATCTGACATTAGCCTTAGCCACACGCATTGTGAAAAAGTACAAGATCCTTACTCGCTGCGATGTCAGCCACAAGTATTGGGTGCGTGTTTAACTCAAATTCGTCAGGCGGCAGAAGTGCTAGGGGCTGAGGCAAATGGTGTAACCGACAATCCATTGGTGTTCCAAGATACTGGCGACATTATTTCTGGCGGTAATTTCCACGCTGAACCTGTGGCAATGGCCGCAGATAATTTAGCCATTGCCATTGCCGAAATGGGCGCCATTGCTGAGCGTCGTATGGCATTGCTTATTGACTCGAGTTTGTCAAAATTACCCCCATTTTTAGTCAACAATGGTGGGGTTAACTCAGGCTTTATGATTGCTCAGGTCACGGCGGCGGCTCTAGCGTCTGAAAATAAAACCTATGCTCATCCGGCCTCGGTAGACAGTTTACCTACATCGGCCAACCAGGAAGATCATGTTTCAATGGCGACGTTTGCTGCGCGCCGTTTACGCGAAATGAGCGAAAACACTCGCGGTGTATTAGCCATTGAGTTACTGGCTGCGGCGCAAGGGCTAGATTTTAGAACCCCATTACGGCCCAGCGCATCAGTGGCAATGGCTAAAGCTGAATTAAGGGCAATTGTGGCGTTTTATGATCAAGACCGCTATTTTGCCCCAGATATCGAAAATGCGGTCGATTTATTGGTTAGTGCGAGTTTTAATCGACTGTTACCGCAAGGGTTGATGCCAAGCTTTTAGCTCACTTTTATTGTTAAACTTATATAATAAAAGGACCGCAAGGTCCTTTTTTTCGGTAAAATTCTCAATAATTTGTGAACTATCGTTATTGAATGAATGTGCTGAATTGTATGCTCAATTCAGTGCATAATGTTGGCAGGGAAACCTTAACATTCTGGTTTGTGTTTTGGGTATTAAACGTTCTTTTGTGTAAAGGACAATATTGCTAAGGATTTGTGTGTGAATACAGAAGTACGGATTGAAATAGCGGCCTGGTTAACCCGCCTAGGTATTAATAGCCAACCTACCGATGGACTCGCCACCTCCATATTAATTTTTGCCTGCTTAATCATTGCTGGCATTGGTTACTTTATTGCGCATCGATTTGTTGTGAATGTGCTTAATGTCATTATTCGCCGCTCTTCGGTAACGTGGGACGACATTTTCATGCGTTTCAATGTTCTTGAGCGTCTTGCGCTATTAGTGCCGATAGCCATTCTCGATTTGCTTATACCGATAGTGCTGACCTCGCATGAGTTTGCCAGTACGGTAATTGATCGCTTGCTAAGTTCGTTATTAGTGGTCTTTATTTTACGCGCTATTTACAGCGCCCTAAATGCCGCTGATGAGATTGCCGATGTTAACCATATCAATCGTCGTTTACCTGTAAAAAGCTTTGTGCAGTTAACCAAGTTATTCTTATTTTTTATTGGTTTAATTGTTGTTTTTTCGATACTAGCCGACCAGTCGCCTATCTATTTTTTTAGTGGCTTAGGTGTTGCCACTGGCTTTGTTATGCTGGTGTTTCGTGACACTATTTTAGGCTTTGTTGCAGGTATTCAGTTAGCTGCAAACCGCATGGTCAGTAAAGGCGACTGGATCCAAATGGACAAGTACGCCGCAGACGGCGCGGTAGAAGATGTCACACTCACCACGGTAAAAGTGCGTAATTGGGATAACACTATCACCATGATCCCTGCGTATGCTTTGGTGTCAGACGCCTTTAAAAACTGGCGGGGTATGTCAGAGTCTGGTGGCCGCCGGATCAAGCGCTCAATCAATATTGATGTTAACAGCATTCAGTTTTTAACTGATGACGAGCGTATTCGTTTAGGTAAGGTCAATTACTTAAAAGAGTATTTACCGCAAATATTTAATGAAATTAGTGCAGCCAATGCCAATGTAAGTGATATTGACATGAAAGTTAACGGTAGACGACTAACCAATATCGGTACTTTTAGGGCGTATTTACAAGAGTATTTACGTCGTCATGACAAGGTGCACAAAGACATGACCTTAATGGTGAGGCAGTTAGCGCCGACTACCGAAGGCTTGCCGATAGAGTTGTATATTTTTACCAATGATATCCGTTGGACTTATTACGAAGCGATACAAGCTGACATTTTTGATCATATTTTTGCGGTGTTACCCGAGTTTGGTTTACGTGCATTTCAAATACCTACCGGAAATGATATCCGCAGTATTAAACAGGGTGCTGAATAGTGTGTTAACCAAGTTACCTAAGGAAATGTAAAGTGGCTAAGTGGTTCGTGTTAGTGTTGTTATCTTTGTTGATGTTGCCTGTACAGGCGAACTGGCTAAATGACATAAACCGAAAAGTGCGTGCTTTAGGAGAGCCTGAAGCAGAAATACAAGTAGCCAAACCGCTTTCAGCGTTAGAGTTAGCTGACTATCCACCTCAATATCAATATCAACGTGTGATGGTGCCGAGTCATGACACGCCTTTATTTGTTCTGCAAGCTGGACTTGAGCATCAAGATACCGTGGTGCTCGTGCATGGTTTAGGAGACTTAGCCTCTAAAGATTGGCTTACTGTGATCCCGGCTTTAGCCGCGCAATACCATGTGGTAGCGATTGATTTACCCGGTTTTGGTTTGTCTCAAGGGGCGGTGTTTACCTATTCTCCGAAAGAATATGCCAAAGTGATTGATTGGGTTATTACGCAGTATCGTCACCCTGGGCAAGTAAGTTTGGTGGGCCATTCCATGGGGGCGGCGATCAGCCTATATTATGCTAATCAATACCCTGGGCGTATTGGGCAACTGGTGTTAGTTGATGCGGCGGGCATTTTAGATCGTACAGCGTATATAAAACATCTCTCGACACGTGATAACGATAAGGCCGATTTACCGCAAGGCGTGAGGCGGGTCATCGCGCGAGTCGATAATTTTGCCGATAAAATGCTAGAAAAAACCGGTACCGGATTTGACCCAACGCGTCTGTTTAGTAACGATTCTTCTTTGCGTAACATGACGATTGGCGAACAAACTAATATGAACGCTGCGCTAGCATTAATGGAACAGAATTTCTCGGTACTTAATTACCAACAAATGCCCACGACCCAAATTATTTGGGGGGCACAAGACACGGTCGCCCCCTTGCGAACAGCTCATGCGTTACAGCATGTGTTGCCCTTGTCTCAATTGCATGTCATTAGCGATGCGGGCCATGTGCCAATGAAGTCTCATCCACAGCGATTTAATTCATTACTGTTGGCAAGCTTGCAAGGTTTGACGACGGCGCGCCCCGCGCGGATGACTAATGTTAGCCAGCGAATAGGCCGCTGCTTTCAAGATGATCACACTCACTTTAGTGGCCAGTATCAACACATTATATTAAATGATTGCAAACTTGTGCGCTTTGATAACCTTGATACCCAACAGCTTACCTTGACCGACTCGATTGTGAGTATGAGCAAAAGTCGTATTGGTACCGCTGGCCACACAATGGTAATCACGCGCAGTGTAATGACCGCCACAGATACTGACATAGTGGGTAGGATTAACAGTAATCGCAGTCGTTTTGATTTTGCCGGCGTGAGTTTTTACGGTGAGTCACCAGTGTTTATTTCGCAAGCGTCAACTCGGCTTGTATTATCACTCACCAGGATTATTACTCCCACCCAATCGACACGCTTAGGTGGAAGTTACGTATTAGCAGAACAAAGCCTTGAGAGTATGTTGTCGTATTAAGGTTGCTTGTTTGAGGGCGGTAGCTGATAAACCGGGATCGCTTTTGCGCGATAGCCTTTAATGGTGCGATAAAAATCCATGAGTTGATTTATCTCATTTTCAATATCCCCTGTTGGTGTCATCGGGGCAGAAAGCACTATCGCCTTGCGAGAAAAGTCTAATCCTACTGGCACTATCTTTACGTTTGATTTCATAGCGATATGATAAAAACCACTTTTCCACCGCGTAACCGGACTGCGTGTGCCTTCAGGTGCCAGTGCTAATTTATAGTTGGGATCTTGCTGAAATAATTGAGCTGCAGCATCGACTAAGTTGTTATGTTTACGCCTGTCTACCGGGCTGCCTCCCATGGCGCGAAATAACCATCCCCAGGGCGGTATAAATAATTGGTGTTTGCCCAAAAAATGGATTTTAGTGCCCAAAGCACTGCGGGCAATAATACCAATAATAAAGTCCCAATTACTGGTATGTGGGCCAACGATAATCACGTAAGGTTGAGTGCTGTCGAGTTGGCCTTCAAATTTCCAGCCGATGAGTCGCAGTAATCCTGAGCAAAATGTACTTAACATGTTGGGATCCTAATCAGAGCGTTAACGCTTCTTGTTATAAGTCTATTTTTGTGCGCACCAAAGCGGGGCATTTGCTGATTAAAGCATATAAGCCATTATTCGCCAATGGCGTTTTGTTGAGGGGTGACGGGTTTATTGGGTACAGTTTGGCTACACATAAACAATATGTAGTGGTTAAAGCAAGAGTGCTGTTTAACGCAAAGGGAGCGTTAATGATTGAAAGTTCAGGCTAATGAGTCTTTGGCTGGTAAAATTCAGCGATACGTTTTGCCTCATCTAATATAGCCTGTTCTCGTTCTGCTTCTGACTTCATTCGGGCTAAATCAAACTTCATCCGTTGTTGTTTTGGAAGTGCTTTGCGTGCTTCCATGATGGGGTGGTCGCGAATGATGTCATAGTGAGCAAATAAGTTTGGAAAGTCGCTGTTGACTTGTTCAGACATTGATAATGCATCAAACAGTTTACCAATACGCACAACGCCTTCAGAAAGCTCGCAACGGTCCTCTAGCATGGCAGCAGCAATGTAACGTATGTCGGTAAGTATTTGTTGTTTTCGCTCCTCTGCTTTAGCTTGGCGCTGAGCTTGCGCTTGTTGATTGGCTTTAGTACGACGTTGTAGCGTAAGCAATAAGTAGGCGGCGTAAGTCGCTAGAGAGATAATGATTAGCGAGGCAATGACAATAGCGATAGTAGGCACAATTTATCCTTTTTTGAATACAAAACTGGCGCCCGTACCCAATCGATTAGGTGTGCGCCAGTTTACTTGATTCAAATGAAATGCATTGAGTGGTTTAGTCTTGTTTTTGATAATCTTTAAGCAAATCTGCACCGGATTCAAAACGACTTAGCAGTTCATCATCTGACAGCTGTTTTTTAGCACTTGCAGGAGGCGTGTCATCATCTTCAGTTAACCCTAAACGCTGCATTAGCTGCTCAATTTTATCTAATTGAACGTCTAACCATTTTTGGTCTGCGTCAGATAAGTCACGGCCTTCTTCAAGTTGGTCAAGTAACTGATTGAGTCTTGGGTCTTCTTCCAGTTTCAATAACTTTTGTTCGTCAGTTAATTTAGGCTGTTTAGGCTTAACTGCTAATGGTTCAGCTATCGATGTTGGTAATGACAATGCCACAGGCTTTTTACTGCCATGACGCGCGTCTTTTTTTACCGCAGAACCCTGACCTGAAGCTTGCTTTAGTAATGCTTCATTGTGGCGGCTACCAGATTTACGACCCGTTTCTGATTTTTTACCATCGACCGTTTTGCGATCGGCTTTTTTTACTCTTGGGGCAAACTTAGGGCCGTTTTCGCCGCCTTTGCGAGTTTTTTTACTGCGAGCCATGATGTTCTCGTTAGGTTTTCTTAACACGTCCTCGCAGAGTAATTTCTACAAGGCACTAAATATGGATGCGCTTTATATCAGGTTTTGACGTTTTTTGCATCAAAACCAGATCTTTCGATGCAAATAATAGCTCAAAATCGCTATTGGAGGCTAAATATTCGAATGTAGCTTGTTGATAAAAGCTCACATGGGTCGGATTATTTTTATAGTGCCATTTAGAAAACAGGGCTTTGTCAGTCATCAGTGGTGTACTGACGGCTAACCAACCATTGGGTTTTATTAATTGATTAAGTAATTTCCATTCACGATTTGGGTGCCTAAAATGTTCAAATACTCGATAGCAACACACAAAATCATAGCGTTGCGTTAACACTGATTGATCTGCGGCAAAGAATGGGTCGTATTGATTAACTACATGGCCTGCTTCGTAAATGGTATGTTGGCTTTTTTCATCTAAGACTCTGCCAAAGTTTAATCCAGTTAACCGGCCCGTTTGTTGTTGTGAAATTTGTTGTAATAGCGGTAATACAAACTGCGATAACTGCTTTTGTTTAGAGGAACGTTGCGCACGCCCATAACGTTGTCGCTCTAAATTGGGCATCAGATGTGATTGAGGGTTTGCAAAAACTAACCCGCATTGAGAACAAGCGTAAAATGCTCTTTTTTTGTCCTGTAAAAAAAAGTCTGCTTGATAGCTACACAGTGGGCATGGATTCATTAACGACAGCAACACCTTAATAAACAATATATATAGTGATAACAGTAAATTATGCCAATGTCCAAATTCTCATGTTGGTATAACGCATAAAAAAAGGTGGCAGTAAACTGCCACCTTACAAAACAGTGCTTAAATGCACTTTATCCTGATTCCAAGTTTCCGTACTTGCTATGTGACTTTCCCGGTCAGATCTTAACTTTTATTATGCTTTCCGTGCTTTTTTAGTTGTTATTGGTCATCGCTGACGCTTTTTTATATTCTGTCGCCATCCTGACTACAGCTTCCGTAGATGGTCTTCAATGACGCATCATTGTCCTAATTGTCTTCTGTGACTATCAGTCAACCATCCTTGTTTTAATGTACCTTCGAGCAAGCTTCTTATGGATGCATCATCAACAATATGTTGGGTTTGCAATTATTTGAATCATTCAAATAACGCCAAAAGGATTACTCTGTTGTGTAAGGCAATGCTAAATAGCGAGTTGACCAGTGGGTCTGTTCCTTACAAATTTTACGACCAGGATTTCAACTGAAACCGCGACTCATTATTATTATTGTTGAGTGGCCTTAAATTATTATTGTTATGACTTTTCTTTATTCTTATATCTTAAATGTGCCTGTCCGAAATCTGCTTGATGTTATTTGATTTATGGTTCAAACAGCTGGGTTTACCTCGGTACGGGGTGTATTTAACTCTAAAACCGTGAGCTATGTCAAGCAATAATGCATGAAGTTTACGTCAACGTAAACTTCGGGGTGTAAAAAAAGGGCAACAATATCGCCCTTTTTGTTATTTCAAACTCAGTAAATTACTGCTTAATTGTTGAAATATATTTAGATAATGCTTCGATATCGGCATCAGACAATTTTTTAGCAACATCTTGCATCATGCCATTTAAATCGTTGTTACGAGTGCCATCACGGAACTTGGTTAACTGGATTTTAATATAATTTGCATGTTGACCGCCAATCATTGGGAAACCTGCAGCCGCCGCACCACTACCATCAGGGCCATGGCATGCGATACAAGAGGTGATACCACGTGCAGCGTCGCCGCCTTGGTATAGCTTTTCACCTGCCTCTGTGCCTTCAACCGCTGGATTAGCTGATTGGGTTTGGCTTGCAAAGAATGCCGAAATATCTGCGATGTCAGTATCGCTTAACGCAATAGACATACCACCCATGATTGGGTCCATACGGCCTTCTTTTCCGCCCGTTTGCATGGCAGAGCGGAATTCTTTTAATTGTTTCTCAAGGTATGCAGGGTGTTGGCCTGCAAGCTTTGGATACATATCGATCATGCTGTTGCCGTCAACACCGTGACAGGCAGAACATACGATTACTTTAGTTTTGCCGACTTCAGCATTACCTTCAGCCATAGCAGGTGATGACATAGTGGCTACTACAGACAGCGCAAGAGCTAACTTTTTCATGGCGTTCCAACTTCTTGTTAATTTATTGTCCTGAGCTTACTAGGAAGACCCGCAAGCGTGGTAAAATACTTTTTCCAAGCGCTTTTGATGTAGTTTACGTTGCTCGAATAGAACGAGATCAAATATCACTACATCACACATATCAGCGTTGCTTGGGTATATAATGTGATCAGGCTAATATTTTACACGAAAACGTGCAAAAGTAAGCAATTGTTGAACATTTATGGTAAAGCGTTTACTAAACGTAATTTAATTGGAGTGACTAGTGACCGAATCTCGTATCGATTTCCGTAAGGCTAAATTTTTAATTAGTGCGCCAGATATCGCGCATTTAGATCAGTATCTTCCAGGTGATATCGGGGTTGAGATTGCGTTTGCTGGGCGTTCTAATGCAGGGAAATCGAGTGCGTTAAATGCACTGACAGAGCAAAAAAGTTTAGCGAGAACCAGTAAAACACCGGGGCGTACTCAATTAATTAACGTTTTTGCATTAGATGCCGATCGCCGTTTAGTGGATTTACCTGGCTATGGGTTTGCGCAAGTGCCTTTGGCACTGAAAAACAAATGGCAACAGGCATTAGGTGAGTACTTACAAAAACGTGCATGTTTAAGTGGTGTGGTGGTGTTGATGGATATTCGTCATCCACTAAAAGATCTCGATATGCAAATGATTGAGTGGGCAGTATTAAGTCATATTCCGGTATTGGCGTTGTTAACCAAGGCTGATAAATTGACTCAAAGCATTAAAACGAAAACGGTTAATGATGTTCGAAAAGCGTTAGCTGAGTTTGGTGACAAGGTACAAGTCGAGCCGTTTTCATCATTAAAAGGCACTGGTAAACCTAAGGTGTTGAGTATTTTAAATGACTGGTGTCATCCTACATGGTTGGCAGAACAGCAAGCATTGCGTGAGCAAAATGAGCAAGAACAGCAGTGATGTTTATCATGCCGTTTACACAAACCGACTTTGATGTCGGTTTTTTTATGTTTGACGAAATGAATGCAAAAAAAAACCGACAACCAAGTGGCTATCGGTACAAAAATTAGCTCTTTTGGGGAGAAGCTAAATTCAACAAGACTCAAGTGTCATCAACTCAATTTGACGACCCTCAATAACCATAGAATAACTGCTTTTTTGATAAAGTTAAAGTATTTACTCTAAATATTTTTGTTAGCTAAAAAAATGCCAAAAAAAGCCCCAGCAACCTAAGTTGCTGGGGCGCCGAATTTGGCTAGTCACTATTGCTAGTGAAATAAAGGTTTGAAAGATTGAACATCTTAACCTCTGTACCCTACAGACGAGATAATACCCTATTCGCCTTAAAATGAAAAACTGTTTTTCATAAAAAGGTACAATAACTGTGAGTTATACCTCAAATCGTTGCTTATTTGTTAATCTAGCTCGACAAGCTGTTATAAGTTTTATACTGATATGAATACAAGGTTAGTGATATTGAGAGATGCTTTGTCACCTTAAACAACAATGCCGCATTGAAGCAATGCGGCATTGTTGTTGAGTGTAATACGTCAATATTAGCTTTAGTGGGCTTCGTCCCAGTTATTACCGATACCCGCTTCAGCCAGCAGTGGCACATCAAGTGTTGCTGCTTGTGCCATTAGGTCGCACACTTTGGTTTTTAGTGCATCGGCCTGTGCTTCATCAACTTCAAAAACCAGCTCATCGTGTACTTGCATAATGAGGGTGATTTCACCTTGTGTGTCTTGATTAATCCACTGGTGAATGGCAATCATGGCTTTTTTAATGATATCAGCAGCAGTGCCTTGCATTGGGGCGTTAATCGCGGCGCGCTCAGCGCCTTGACGGCGCATTGCATTGCGATCGTTAATTTCTGGTAAGTATAAACGACGGCCAAATAGGGTTGATACATAACCTTGTTCAGCGGCGGCTGCACGGGTTTCTTCCATGTATTTCAACACACCAGGGTAGCGAGCAAAATAGGTGTCGATGTAAGTTTGTGCCTCGTTACGCGGGATATCCAACTGCTTAGCTAGGCCAAATGCAGACATGCCGTATATCAAGCCAAAGTTAACCGCTTTAGCACGGCGGCGCTGTTCGGTGGTGACTTCTTCAAAGTGAACGCCAAATACTTCTGCTGCAGTGGCTCTATGAATGTCTTTCCCTTCAGCAAACGCTGTTAGCAAGCCTTTGTCTTGAGAGAGATGAGCCATGATGCGCAATTCGATTTGCGAATAGTCGGCCGCTAAAATCTTACGCCCTGCTGGGGCAATAAAGGCCTGGCGAATACGGCGACCTTCTTCGGTTCTAATTGGGATATTTTGTAAGTTAGGTTCGCTTGACGACAAGCGCCCAGTTGCAGCATTGGCTTGATGATAACTGGTGTGAACACGGCCAGTGGTGGCATTGACCATGAGCGGTAATTTGTCTGTGTAGGTGCTCTTTAATTTGGCTAGGCTGCGATGCTCAAGAATAATTTTAGGCAGCGGATAGTCTAGTGCTAATTCTACTAATACTTCTTCTGAAGTTGAAGGCGCACCTTTGGGGGTTTTCTTTTTAACGGGGTAGTTAAGCTTTTCAAAAAAGAGCGTTTGCAGTTGCTTAGGCGATGCGAGATTAAACTTCTCGCCAGCAATGTCGTAGGCTTTAGTTTCAAGGTCGTCGAGTTTTTGGGCCAGTTCACCACTTTGCTGGCTAAGTAGCATAGAGTCGATCAGCACGCCTTGGCGCTCAACGTCTGACAGCACTTGAATTAACGGCAGTTCTAGTTCGTTAAATACTGAGGCTAATTCTGACTCTTTTTCTAGTCGTGGCCATAAGTGCTCATGTAAACGCAAAGTAATATCGGCATCTTCTGCGGCGTAGGGCCCTGCTGTGGCTAAATCAATTTGATTAAAGGTGAGTTGTTTGGCGCCTTTACCTGCAACCTCTTCAAAGCTGATATTTTTATGGCCTAAATACTTTAACGCCAAACCGTCCATGTCGTGGCGTGATGCTACCGAGTTAAACACGTAAGACTCAAGCATGGTGTCAAAACGTACACCGCCAAGCTTAATGCCTGCATTGGCTAAAATACTCATGTCATATTTTAGGTTTTGGCCGACTTTTTGTGGTGTTGTCCCTTCTAATATGGGGCGCAGTTTTTCAAGTGTAGCGGCTTTGTCGAGTTGCTGTGGCGCATCAAGATAGTCATGGGCTAATGGCAGATATGCAGCCTTGCCTGCTTGAGTGGCAAAGGATAAACCGACAAGCTGTGCTTCCATGTAATTAAGGCTTGTGGTTTCGGTGTCGACGGCAATCAGCTCGGCTTTGCTCAGCTCATCAATCCATTTGTCTAATGCTGCTTCGCTAAGGATGGTTTCATATTCGGCTTCTATAGCGGCAGACACGCTGACCTCTTCGTCGCTATTTGGGCTCACCGTGCCCGTTGGCTGCTTGTTGTCTAATACTTCTGCTAACCAACGTTTAAACTCCATTTCACCGAAGCATTTAATTAATTCATCGCGATCTTGCGGCTTAACGCTTAATTCATGCCAGTCTTGATCTAATTCGACATCGGTTTTGATGGTGGCAAGCTCATAAGACAGCTTAAGCATGTCGGCGTTTTCGATAATTTTAGCCGGCATGGTTTTGCTGCCTCTAAAGCCGACTTCAACCACACTTTGTGGGTCGGCTAATAGTTGTGCCACACTGCCCACCCCAGTCAACATGGCTAATGCGGTTTTTTCGCCAACACCTGGTAATCCTGGAATGTTATCGGCTTTGTCGCCCATTAATGCTAAAAAGTCGATGATACGATCTGGGCCTACACCAAATTTTTCTTTGACTTCTGCTGGGCCCATGATGGTGTCTGTCATGGTGTTAATTAGGGTGACATGGTCATTGACCAATTGTGCCATGTCTTTATCGCCGGTGCTGATTAACGTGGCCCGGCCTTCTTTGCTCGCTTGCAAGGCTATAGTGCCAATCACATCGTCGGCCTCGACGCCGGGAATACTGATTAGCGGTAACCCCATCGCATGAATAATACGGTGTAATGGTTCAATCTGACTGCGAAGATCGTCAGGCATAGGTGGACGTTGTGCTTTATATTCGCCATACATATCGTTACGAAAGGTTTTGCCTTTAGCATCAAAGACAACAGCTATGTGGCTTGGGCTATAGCGGCTTAATAAACTGCGTAGCATGTTCACAACACCATAAACCGCACCAGTGGCTTCACCTTTTGAATTCGTTAAATGCGGTGGCGCATAATAAGCGCGATAAAGATAAGAAGAACCATCGACAAGAATGAGCGGATTATTAGGAATTGTTGGCATAATATGATTTTCGTTTTGTGTATTTTGCGAGACTGATAGGATGACATTATACCCACAGCACCTCAAGGTGCTTGTGTCATTGTCTGTCATTTATCTTTTGGGCGAGAATGACTTTAATGGTCCAATAAGCCGCGTCACTGGTGAGTTTTAACGGGTTCAGTGTTGAGGATAATGTTTATTTTGACCACGAAAAATAACCCACAGCCTGTGGATAAGTCTGTGAGTGAAATAATCAACCTTGCTAGATAGATTTTCTTACGGCTTGATGCGAAATCAGTAACTTGTTGAATTTTATTTGTTATTTTTATTTTTGTGAGCTGTTTATTAATTTCAATAAATTTAACTAATTTGTGGACTTTTTTATTGATGTCAGTTAAGCCACAATCAATTTAGCGCACGTTGCCAGTAGCGTGATATGGCTTAAAAAGCCCATGGGCTAAATTCGACGTTCTAAGTTAGCACGTTTTTTAATCAGATCAACCGTTTTGTTGGATTTTTGTTGTAAAATTTACACTATTCATTAAAAGTACAATTAAAAGTACAACTAAAAGCTGAGTGTCAATTTGCAACCGAATACGCCTTAAATTTATGGGCCAAAATTTCATCACATTTGAAGGTAAAGAATATGAAAAAAATAGCAGTGTTACTGAGTGGGTGCGGTGTGTTTGATGGTACTGAGATCCATGAAGCCGTGTTAAGTTTGCTTGCTATTACTCGTGCTGGTGCGCAGTATCAGTGTTTTGCCCCTGACATTGTTCAAATGCATGTGGTTAATCATTTAACGGGCGAGGTCAGCACTGAAGAGACTCGCAATGTGTTGGTTGAGTCAGCTCGTATTGCGCGCGGTGAAGTCCTTAATGCAAGTAGTTTGCAGGTTAATGACTATGATGCGTTAGTGGTACCAGGTGGTTTTGGTGCGGCCAAGAATTTATCTAACTTTGCGACGACACGCAGTAGTTGCCATATTAACCCAATAGTAGAAAACTTTATCCGCGACTTTGCTAATGCCCGTAAGCCTGTTGGTTTTGTGTGTATTTCCCCTGTGATGATCCCACAGATTTACGGCCAAGGAGTGGTGGGGACGATAGGTAATGATAGCGGCACGGCAAAGGCGTTTAATGAAATGGGGGGCCAACATCAGGCGGTGCCGGTGGATGATATTGTGGTCGATGAGGTGCACAAAGTGGTGAGTACGCCTGCCTATATGTTGGCAACGTCAATTTTGGAAGCGCATATTGGCATTGAAAAATTAGTCAATAAAGTGATTGAGATGATTGACTAGCATAAGGTTTGGGTAGTTTGTTATTGTGATCAGTCAATTATATTTGAGGCTGTTTACGGCTATCAAACAATGCTTGTGCAAGCCCAACCAGCAAACCACCTATGTGGGCGCCGTTTGCAATTGGCATGCCGAGTAAATCCGTAAAACCGAGCACAAGCCAGACCATCATAAACCCCATGTATGCTTGTGGTAATTGAATACCGCAGTGTGGTTGGCGGATACCCATCAACCAAGTATACCCAACCACAGCGTATACTACGCCAGACAAGCCGCCAAAGTGAGGGCCACTGAGATAAAATTGCACAATACTGGGAAGCGTTCCTGCTACTAGCAGTAAAAATAGTAATGGTCTGGTGCCAATTTTATTTTCGATTTTTCCGCCTAAATACCACCACCACAGCAAGTTAAAGATAATATGCATAGCCGAAAAGTGCATTAAACTCGGTGTAAATAAGCGCCATATCTGGCTTATGTCACTTTGGGGTACTGCACCAAAAAACGAGAGTTGGGTATAAATTGCGTCGGCAAAACCTAGGTTCATACCTGCAAATACCGCAACACAAATAAAAAATGTTATTAGCGTGAGTGGGCCTGCACCCATCAGGAACTGTTGTACTAACCCTTGGGTACCTGAGCCGTAGTTAAACTGGGCTGAAGTGTCTCCATTGTCCCACGATGCTTGTAGATATTTGCTGTCATAAGGATTTTTGGCAAATTGCAGTAGTTCTTGGCGAGCTTGTTGCTCATCTTCTGGATGAATGATAACAATGCCAACACCTTGGGCATGTTGTACGGCGTTGCATTGAATATTGAGCCCTTTTAGGTAATCAATAAATGCCTGTGCTGCACGTGCATTTGGGAGTTGGCCAATTTCTATCATGAATGAGCAAGGCTCCAAGCACTAAAGCCACCATCAAGACTGTAGACGTCATCAAAGCCTTGTTCGCTTAAATAATTTGCCGCGTTTTGACTGCTTATGCCGTGATAACAAACAACGACAAGCGGTTTATCCATATCTGCACTAGCAATAAAATGGGCTAAATTTTCGTTACTTAAATTAACCGAGTGTTGTATGTGGCCTGCCGCAAAGCTCGCAGCATCACGAATATCAACAACTTGAACATCATTCGACGCGTCAGACATATGGATTAATTCATTAACAGATAAGTGTTTAAAGCCAGACATGGTATTACCTATAAAAGTACAGAAAACGTTTATTGAAGCCAGTGTGCAACAAGGGGTTATACAACCCCTTGAGCATGCGGGTGATGATAATATTGTGGATTAATCCCAGCTTAAAATCACTTTACCAGATTGGCCAGATCGCATTGCATCAAAGCCTTGTTGGAAATCATCTACATTGAAATGATGTGTAATGATTGGGCTTAAGTCTAGGCCTGACTGGATTAGACTTGCCATTTTATACCAGGTTTCAAACATCTCACGGCCGTAAATGCCTTTAATGATTAAGCCTTTAAAAATCACTTTGCTCCAATCAATGGCCATATCGCCACCAGGAATACCCAACATGGCAATTTTACCGCCGTGGTTCATGGTATCAAGCATGGCGTGAAACGCTGAGGGTACGCCAGACATTTCTAAGCCTACGTCAAATCCTTCGGTCATCCCCAGATCTTTCATTACATCTTTTAAGCTTTCTTGGGCAACGTTTACCGCACGAGTGGCGCCCATTTTGCGGGCTAACGCTAAACGGTACTCGTTAACGTCAGTAATCACGACATGACGCGCGCCCACATGTTTGCACACTGCAGCTGCCATAATGCCAATTGGGCCAGCACCAGTGATTAAGACATCTTCACCCACTAGATCGAAAGACAATGCGGTATGCACGGCATTACCAAAAGGGTCAAAAATAGCGGCTAGGTCGTCAGAAATATCTGCCGGTATTTTAAAGGCGTTGAATGCGGGTAAGACTAGGTACTCTGCAAATGCGCCATCACGATTAACACCCACACCAGAAGTGTTACGGCATAAATGTGTACGGCCACCACGGCAATTACGGCAATAACCACAGGTGATATGGCCTTCGCCAGAGACACGATCGCCAATGGCAAAGCCACGCACTTCTTGGCCCATGTCAACGACTTCGCCCACATATTCATGGCCAGCAATCATAGGTACTGGGATGGTTTTTTGTGACCATTCATCCCAGTTGTAAATGTGAACATCGGTACCGCAAATCGCCGTTTTACGAATTTTTATTAACAGATCGTTATGACCCATTTCTGGTTTTGGTGCATCGACCATCCAGATGCCTTCTTCAGGCTTTAACTTACTTAATGCTTTCATCTTAATAACCTATGATTACTGAGCGTTGTTATTGTTAGATAATGCCCATTTCTTTACCAATACGGGTAAAGGCATCAATCGCATGATCCAGTTGCTCACGAGTGTGTGCTGCTGACATTTGGGTGCGAATACGTGCTTGGCCTTTAGGTACAACAGGAAAAGAGAAGCCAATAACATAGATATGTTCGGCCAGTAGCTTGTTAGCAAAATCACTGGCTAATTTAGCATCCCCTAGCATAACTGGGATAATGGCATGATCGGCACCGCCTAGCGTAAAACCCGCTGCGGACATTTTTTCACGGAAATAGCGGCTGTTTTCCCATACTGCTTCACGCAACTCCTGACCCGTTTTTAGCATTTCAAGTACACGGATTGAAGCGCTAACAATCGACGGTGCTAATGAGTTTGAAAATAGGTAAGGACGTGAGCGTTGGCGTAACCATTCAACCACTTCTTTTTTAGCGGCAGTAAACCCGCCTGAAGCGCCGCCTAATGCTTTACCGAGTGTGCCGGTAATAATGTCTACACGGCCCATTACGTCACAATATTCGTGGGTGCCACGGCCATTTTCACCAATAAAGCCTACTGCGTGCGAATCATCAACCATTACCAGCGCGCCGTATTTATCGGCAAGATCGCACACTCCTTTTAGGTTGGCGATGACGCCGTCCATGGAGAATACCCCGTCAGTGGCAATGAGAATATTACGTGCGCCAGCCGCTTGCGCTGCAATTAGCTGAGTTTCTAAATCGGCCATGTCGTTATTAGCATAACGGAAACGTTTTGCTTTACACAAACGCACTCCATCAATGATGGATGCATGGTTTAGCGCGTCAGAGACAATCGCGTCTTCGGCATCTAATAATGTTTCAAATAAACCTGCGTTCGCGTCAAAACATGAAGAATAAAGGATGGTGTCTTCCATACCTAAAAATTCGCTCAGGCTAGCTTCTAGTTGCTTGTGTGTATCTTGAGTACCGCAAATAAAGCGTACAGATGCCATACCAAAACCATGGCTGTCTAGACCCGCTTTTGCCGCTTTTATTAGCTCTGGGTGATTGGCTAAACCAAGATAGTTATTGGCACAAAAGTTAATCACGTTGGCGTGGTTTACTTCGATTGCTGTTTGTTGTGCTGAAGCAATAACGCGTTCACTTTTGTATAAGCCATCCGCTTTTACGTCAGCAATTTGTTGATTAATACGGTCGTAGAAAGAGGTAGATGCCACCTGTGTTCTCCTAAAATATGGTTATTATGCTTATCCAAATCACGCAGTAAAACACCGCAGTAATGGAAAGGGTGTTTTGGAGTTGCTGGCATTCTAACCTTTATTTTTGCTGCTCCACAGCGTTTTTTTTAGTCGTCAGACCAACATGAATTAGATTAGGGCTAGTGCTTGTTCACATTAAAAAAACTAATACATTTTCAATCAACTTGAAGGTGCCTGTTTTAGCGCTTCACCGTGTGTTCAATACTAGACCCTAGGCACGTTAATGCTAAAGCTTTTGTTGATTTAGCTGATTTTTTAAAAGGGAATAACCATTCACCTTAATCAATGCTTCGCCTAAACGCGTGTCGGTTCAATGGGGATTGATGTGTGGACGTTGACACATAAAAATCCGCCAGTATCTGGGCTCAATTGTAGTCAGATATTGGCGGATTGAAAGTCATTTAAAAAGACAGGTAGCCCCCGATTGCGTCAGCTTTTTATTACGCGGCTTGATGACGCTCTTGGCTGGCAATTTTTAGGTAATGTTGCTCTAATCGACTGAATGTGGCCGATGACGCCGGTGTCTCGTAGGCTTGAAAAATCATCAGTACACGGAGCAAGCCATCGTATAAAGTGGCTTTGGTAATGCTCGATGTGCTTGATTGCGTCAGTTGGTAGCTAATCCAAAAGCTGACCATCATTTTTATTGTGTCTGCAAGTGCGGTCACCTTGTTATCGTCAACATCCAGAAAACCATCTTTTTTTAATTTAAGTAAAATATTACTTGAGCGGTTAAGCACCTGTTGTTGTGCGTGCAAGTAGCGTTTTTTCAGTGCGTCATCGCGACTTAAAATATCGGCTAAGTTGGCGTACATAAAACGAAATTGCCACAAAGTATAAAACATGGCGTCAAAGTAACCCATTAATAACTCAATAGTAATGGGCACATCATCATAAGGTTTAAAGCCCGATTCTAAATGGTTTTCGTATAGCGCAAAGATGGAGTTGATAATGTCTTCTTTGTTGCGAAAATGATAGTACAAGTTACCCGGACTAATGCCTAAGTGAGCGGCGATATGGTTGGTCGTAATGCTGCGTTCACCGTGTTCGTTAAACAGCTCTATACTGGCTAAAACGATTTTGTCGCGGGTTTTCATAAGATGTCCATATTCATTATTATTTTGGGATTTTTGGCTTATTACAGCGATAACATTTCATTAAGCCGACTTAATATGATTATGTTAACATTGTGTTTATCTGACAAGCAAAAATCGATGACTCTTGTTCCATGAACCGTACCTTATATTCTTTGTTTTTGTATCTTTTATTTCCGCTAGTCGTAATGTATCTGGTGTTTAGGGCGATTAAGAGCCCTGATTACCGTCGTCGTTGGTCTGAGCGCTTTGGTTTGGCAACATTACAACCGACCGATGTTGTGGTCCACAGTGTGTCTATGGGTGAAACGTTAGCGGCAATTCCGCTAATAAAAAAGCTTATGACACAAAACCCACAGATGAAGTTTACTGTTACTACCACAAGCCCAACCGGTTCAGCTGAAGTCATAAAAGCGTTTGGAGATAAGGTACAGCATTGCTATCTGCCCATTGACTTTGCTTATGCAGTTAAACGTTTTTTGCGTCAAATTCAGCCCAAGTGCCTGATTATTATGGAGACAGAGTTGTGGCCCAATTTAATCCATTTTGCAAAACACGATAAGATTTCACTGGTATTGGCAAATGCGCGTTTGTCACAGAAATCAGCGGCTAAATATGCCAGTAAACCGCGTTTATCGACGCCAATGTTAAAGCAGTTAGATTTGATATTGGTGCAAACGCAAGCTGAGTCTGAGCGTTTTGTTCGTCTTGGTGTTGAATCGCCGCAAATACACCTTTGTGGCAGCCTTAAATTTGACCTTACCATTGCCCCTCAAAAGCAGCAGCTGGCCGTGCAAACTCGAGAGCAATGGCAGCGGAGTCATCATCCGGTTTGGGTTGCAGGTAGTGTGCATCCTGGGGAGTTTGATATTATTTTGGCTGCGCACAAGCAAGTGTTAGTTGATTTTCCTGAAGCATTATTGATTCTTGCTCCCAGGCATCCTGAGCAGTTCAACCTCGCGGCCATTACTATCACGCAAGCTGGGTTTAAGCTTGCTCGTCGCAGTATGCATGATGAAGTAACCCATGATGTTCAGGTGTTATTAGGCGACACCATGGGAGAGCTTTTAATGTTGTATGGTACAGCCGATCAGGCATTTGTGGGGGGCACGTTAATTGAGGGGGGGGGGCATAACCCACTTGAACCCGCGGCAATGGGGTTACCTGTATACGTTGGCCCTAATCATTGGAATTTTGCCGAAATTACCGAGTTGCTTGCCAATGCTGGTGGATTGCAGTGTGTTGCGGGTGCAGACGATCTTGCTCAAGTGTTAATCGCGAAATGGAATAACAACCACGCATATCAACAAGCATCAACTGCTGCATTGTCTGTCGTAAAACAAAACCGTGGTGCATTATCTAAACAGTTTTTATTGATTAATTCGCTAATAAAGGCCTCCGCGCTATAGTGGGTTGAGGCTTAGGTATCCATTTTGTAGCTGTTGCCAACAATGTTCAGAAAAGGCAAGCTCAGGCTGTTTACCTTGTTCTTTATTAAACGAGCGCAATAACCTGTCTAGGTTAGCGTGTTGCCAGTTTGAGTTAGGCTGACGTAATTCGCCGCGGTCAAAATCGATTAAGTAAAATTGATTGTGTGCTAATAAGATGTTTTTCGCATTAAGATCGGCATGATAGACACCCCGAAGATGAAATTGAGCAATTAGTTGACCTAGAGCATACCATTGTTGATCGGTTAAGGGCTGTAAACTGAGCTGGGCGACTAAGTCTTTGGCGCCTGTTACATGTTCAATAATAATGTCTGCTCGATACCATAAACCGAATCGGATCACATTGGCTGCTATTGGCCTTGGTACGGCAAAACCTTCTTGGTAGAGCGTTTCAAGAATGGCTAGCTCTGCCATTGCACGGGTTTGCTTAAGGCCTGTATATAGATAACTGTCGCGGTTAAATTTACCTACCAATCCGCCTCGCCAATAATGACGTAACACCCAGGTTTGCGCTGAGTCTGTTTTAACAAACCAGGTGGTATACCTGCCTTTTGATTGCCCTACAACTGCGGCTTTGGTTTGCCAAACATCCACAGAGAAATCTTGCGGCGTTAAAGTAGCTGCACTGGGTTCGCACCAGGCGATATGGCCTTGCTGGGTAGTTTTTATTTGCATCTAATTATCAAATAGCACGGGCTTGATTGTGGATCGAAATAACATTATACCTTAAGATCACTCACTTGCATTCCTTCCATCTTTTTCACTGACGCATATTGGATATTCAATGAAAGCTGACTTTAGTGCGATACGTTCATTATGTTTACTGCGTTTGTCTGCTATTGGCGATGTGTGTCATGCCGTGGCGATGGTTCAAGCTATTCAAAAGCATTATCCAGATTTAGCGATCACCTGGGTGATCGGCAAAGTTGAGTACCAATTACTCAAGCATTTACCGGGTATTAAGTTTGTTGTTTTTGATAAATCTAAAGGGTGGCGTAGTTATACCCAACTGCGTAGCGAGCTAAACGGTCAACATTTCGATGTGCTGTTGCATATGCAAATCGCCCTGCGAGCCACCATAGCATCGCTTATGATCAAAGCTCGGGTGCGTGTTGGTTTTGACAAAGCACGAGCCAAAGAAGGCCAATGGTTGGTGACCAACCATGCTGTTGAGCCTATCGCTGAGCCACATGTGTTAGATGGCTTTATGGGATTTGCCAAAGCGGTAGGGGTTAAGGACTTAACGCCAAGTTGGCACATTCCTGTACCCCAAAGTGATAGTGACTTTGCTGCTCAACTTATTGGGGATGGCAAAGTGATGGTGATTTGTGCCGCAGCCAGTAAAGCTGAGCGCAACTGGTTGCCTGAGCGTTATGCGGCTGCAGCTGATTACGCAATATCGCAAGGCTTTAAGGTCATGTTGTGTGGCGGCCCGACGGTACTTGAAAAAAATCTAGCAGATGTTATTCAGTCTCATAGTCAACACACCTTCGACAATCAGGTGGGTAAAACAAGTTTAACGCAATTATTAGCCTTGTTAAAACAAGCAAGTTTTGTGCTTGCTCCAGATACCGGGCCATTGCACATGGCAGTGACTCAGGGCACGCCTGTAATTGGCTTATATGCACATTCAAACCCTGGGCGGACTGGGCCATACTATTATCGTGACTATACGGTATCGATTTACCATGAGGTGATAGCGCAACAGGTTGATGGTTTAGTTAAATGGGGCAAACGAGCCAAAGGCGAGCATTTAATGGCGATGATTGAGACTGATGACGTGATACAAAGCATGAAAAAGCTAATTGCAGAACGAGCCCGATAGAATAATGCAAAAACGCCACACTAAGTGGCGTTTTTGCATTTATACACGGTATTTGAGTTATTTGTCTGCTTCTTTAGGTGTGATATTAAGCTTTTGCTTGAGCACCGTAGAGCTTACGTTAGGTGTATAGTCAAAATATACCATTTCGCAGCTGACTTCAGGGTATTTGCCTTTCCAATCCGAACCGACTGAAATTGCATCGATTTGATATTCATCAACGACTTTTTGTTTGTCTTTATCGATTTGAGGTATCACTTCATCGACGTAGCGATTGGCTTCTAAAATCGAGATGCGCTCTTCAAATGGAATAATAGGTGGACGTCCTTTAGACTTTATAATTAACTCGTCTGTTGATACACCGACAATCAAATAATCACACAGTGCCTTGGTGTTACGTAATATATTTAAATGCCCTTGATGAAATATATCAAAACAGCCTGAGGTATACATGCGGCGGTATTTTTTGCCAGACACCGCTTCATCTGCAGGTTCTGTCGCTGCAAAATCGCTTTTTAAGGTTTTTAATAACTCAGCTTTCAGGATGGTATCGAGCTGCAGTTGATCTGCTAAACTCGGTGCTTGAGGCCACTGACTATCGGTAAATTCCTTACCGCAAAACTCGATTGGGAACTCGTAACGAGGGATAACATGAAAGTGCACAGCTGGATCAACCATCATTAGCATCAAGTAATTGACTTTATGGCAATCAAATCTGTGTTTAAGTACGCGCTCAATATCAGCAATAATGTGTTTTTGTTCATTCGCAGCTTCAGCGGATATCCCCGAATATTGATGGACATTTTCTTTACACACTAACACCATAGAACCAAGAGTCGGTTGATCTGGTCTGAGTAAAAGATGCCAATGGTGATATGACTTAATTAAGCTTTGTGGATAATCAAATTTGCGTAAAGTAGATTGTGGCATTTTTAGGCTTTAACATTCAAAAAATTTGTTTCTATCTTAATTTATCTCACTCTGTGAGTCTATCTTAGTCGAGGTAATTAACGTGCTTGAGTGAGTCCTATCAATTAAACTAAGTTAGTTACGTTGCTGATGCGCATATTTAGATGTCAGCTTGAGGTAAACGTTACAGAGATAACAATTTATTGTTAAGTTGATATACTCTACTTTTGTTGTATCACTAGCTGTTTTTAGCGTTAATTAAAATAAGAGATTATTATGTTTATCGTTTTCGATACGTTAAATGTGTACTACATTCCTCAGTACATGCCTGTTATTCAAGAATTAACCCTTCGTGGTCACATCGTAAAAATGGTGTGTTATAGCAACAAAAATGACCAAGAGGTTCTGGCGAAAACATTTGATGAGGTCGGCGTTGAATGTATCTGGGTGAGTAACACTCAAGAAGCAGAACAAGTGTATGTGACAATAAAACCAGATTGGGTATTTTTTGGTAATGAATTTCCACACCTTAATTCAGTTCATCAATATTCTAAAACGGCACAATTAGGGCATGGTGTTGGCCCTAAACCTTCGTATTACCATAAATCTATCACACCAATGACGGTTAGGTTTATAGAGGGTGCCTTACGCCTTGAAAAAATTAAGCAGTATTACCCAAAGGGTAACTTTGTTGCGGTCGGTTTTTCTAAACTTGATCCATTATTTAAGCATCAAGACTTGGGTTTAAACTTAACTCAGTTAGGTTTAGATACCAGCAAAAAAACTATTTTGTATGCACCAACATTCAATCCGAGCTCTTTAGAGTGTTTTCCTGACAATTGGCCTGAAGATTTTAAAGAGTACAATATTCTGATTAAGCCGCATTCGTTAACTCAAGTAAGGCCACAATACGCTAATCAAAGAGCAAAGTTAGCGAAGTGGGCAAGGTTTTCCAATGTTTATGTCGCCAATGAAAACGACATATCATTGTTACCTTTTATTCAAAATGCAGATATTTTATTGAGCGAAGCCTCCAGTACATTATTTGAGTTTGCCGCAATAGACAGGCCTGTTATTGTGTGTAACTTCTTTAAGCTTAAATGGACCTATCGCGGTATTTTTAAGTATCGATTTGAAAAGCGCTTTGGTAAAGACAATGTGCTTTACAAGGAGATTGGTTTGCATGTAGATAACTACAAATCCTTGATAAAAGCTATTCCTGAACAATTAGCCAATCCGCAATCATACCAAGCCAATAGGCAACAATATACACACGACCATGTTGGCCCAACGGATGGCTTGGCATCGGTAAGAATTGTTGATTACCTAGAGGCGATCGATAAAGCTTAAGCGTGACTGAAAATAATAAATGTAGAGTATATAAAAAGGCAGAACGTAAACGTTCTGCCTTTTTATTATGAGGGGTAAGCGTAGGTTATTTCACGGTACTTGGTTTGTTCAACCAAGGTGCTCTGGCGTCTGTGCCACCATAGAGCTCAAATTTGCGCCCCAGTTTTTGGCCGCCGTCTCGTGTTAATGGTTGCCACGCTAGGCTACCGCGATTTGATACAGGTACAGGTAAAATCGCATCAAAAGGAACTGAAATATAGAAGCCTTTAGTAAAGCTGCCTTCGCCAAACTCATCTGCAGACAGGTTGGTTTTCGAGGCAAATGCACCCACGATAACACCACTATCAAATTGTTTAGAGAAATCGACTGTTACTCCGCGATCTTCTGCTAAATATTGGCCATAGCTCACTTTAAGCAGCACATCATCAAACCACTTTGGCTGGTAATACACACTGGCGTGTCCTGTAAAGGTGCCTGTTTGAGCTCTGTAATAGCGGCCAGAATCAGCATCATAGTTTATTTCATTTTCGAAAAAACCGAATATGTTGTCAGGATCGCGTTGTTTGACGTAATTGGCATCAACACCAAACGCCCATTCACTGTTCATTGGGCGATAGAGGACTTCGCCGCCCACGCCACCAAACATCATTTCGAGGTAACCAACATAAGCTTGCGCATAGATATTTTCACTGAGTTTATCGAGCCAGGTTAGCTGTAAGTTATCCACACGTACTGTGGTATCAGATACATATTGTCTGACTAAGGTTCTGACGCGTTTAAGATCGGTGCCATCAGGTGGTGTTTGATATTTAAACTGATCGTAGTTATCGAACAGGTTGATATACATCGAACTGCTGACTTCAATATTCTCAGTTAACCAGCGGCTCGCGCCACCATTAATGCCAACATTAAATAAGTAAAAGTTTTCTGAACCACCAAAAGATTGGTTTAATTTAGGTGCAAAACCATAATTCCATTGGTGAGGTGTTTCCCAGTCGGCCACTTCAGTGGGTAAAGTAGGTTCAACAACGGTCGTGCTGTCGGTTACTTTTGCATCGATGTAATTATGTTGCGTGACATCGATAAACTGTTTGGCGTCAATTTGAGTTTCTGTTGTTGGTAAATTACCGGTAACTTCAATGATTTTGAAGGTCTTTGCCTGTGGGAAATGATTAACTAAAATGCGCCCCACATGATCGTGAGCATATTTTCTATCACGGTATTTGGTTTGTGTCGCGACTACGGTGACTTCATCATTTTTGATGTAAATTTTTGCGCCTTTATAGCCCGCATCAAAAGCTAATTGCTTATTAAGCTCCGGTAAATCGACTTTGCGGTCGGCTAAATCCGGTTTCTCTTCAATCGGTTGCTTTGGAGTGTCGTGCCAATTTGATTTTAAGGAATTAAAGTTAGTGGCTAAACTAAACCCTAAAGTCCAGGTATTACCGCGCTCATAACTAAGCTTAAAGTCGCCCCAATTACTCACTCGGTACAGGACGCCAAAATTAATTGGGCTGTCTTGTGTTAATTCGTTACCTGTGCGTAATGCAGCAAAATCAGACTTGTAATCATTACCGTCGTATTCCACTTTTAGGCGCAATGGGTCCCAGGGAGTTTGGTATTCAATACCGGCAAAAATGGCACTGCAGCCCTTAAACCAGCGCTCAAAGTCAACGTTTCCGCCCTTGCCCTTGTACCCAGTATTACGGTTACAATCTACTGACGATGGTTTATTGGTATCAGTAACATTACCGCGGTTGCCGATATAACCCCAACCAAAACCAACGGTGGCATCAAAAGGACCAAAGCCTTTGGTCATGGCAATATATTCGCTATCAAATAAGCCGGTGCCACCGATATCTCGCACCCCAATAGAGGTTTCTGGCAGCCAATAGCTTTCTTCCAACAAACGTAATTTTACGTCGATGCCTTTGTCGGTGTAGTAAGTGTCACCACTGAAGCTTGGATCGTTACTGTAGAGCACGTCTGGTACTTGGGTATAGCGGATAGTGGTTTCTAACCAGGGAAATAACTGCAGTGATAGTGCACCGTGATAATAATCTTCGTTAAAGGTGCCGGTTACACTAAATTCGCCTTCAGCTGCCATTCTACCCGTGGGCATTTGAATGAGGCCCACGCCACCAAAATCATATTGTGAAGGTGTCAGTTTTGGGGTTGAAAGTTCATCGCTGTGCGCTGTGGTACTGATAGCAATTCCGCTTACCATGAATGAAATGGCAAAAACAGAAAAGGCAGTTTGTTTTGCATGGTTCATGGTTAACGTACCCAATGTTTTAGTAGTTCTAGAATTTGTTGGTTCAATGCTGGCTCGTTATCTCTTACACCGTCGAAATCAAGGTAGATAATCGCCCCTGGTGCGATATCAATATGTTGTTGATTCCAATAAGCAATAGGATATTTTTGCTGTTTTCCATCGGGTTGGATTAGCCAAGCGAAGCTATTTTCTGAATGCGCTAATGGTTGTGCTTTGTCTAAGTATTGTGAAGCCCCTTGCCTTACAACAAAAGGTTGAGGACCATTTTGGGCAACAGCACCTAATACCAAAATATCTTGTGGCTTGCTTTCAAGCGCAAGTAAATATTTTCCTGCTAATAATGGGTCGAGCTCATTTTTTAATCTAATGGCATCATAGTCGAGGGGAATAAATTGACGCTCAAGAAATTGATTATTTGCTACCCACGAAGAAAGGCTTTTTAATGCTTTGATATTATTTGGTTTATCTATGTCTTCGTATTGGGTTTTGAGTAAGTTAAGGATGTTTGTTTGTTTTTGTTGAAACAGACGTTGTGTGCTGATGTCATAAAGTGCAGAACCCAACCAGTAAATAGGCTGTGGCTCAGCATTGGCAATAACGTCAGTATGTAGCATGGCATCTTTTACGACTTGAGTTAAACGTGGGGCGTGTTCATATCTTAATGCCACAACATTTTTTTCATCTGCTTCGTCGTGAGTGTAAGTGACTGTAATGAGTGTTTCAGCAATAACCTGTGGTGTGCACAGTAGCAATGCCATCAACGCATAAAGTGTAATTAACGGCTTCATTTATTATCCTTGAATTCATATGGCTTTAATAAGGTGATCTCGATATAAGGCAGGTTTGGAGCAATTTTTTGATTACTTTTTATCACCATACCGTTTGAGGCATCTATCCAAAACTGATTGTCATATTCAATATCAAGATGAGGAACCACCACATGTTCGTTGAATTTTTTAAGCGTTAGGGGTTTTTCGTTAATTGTAATCGTTTCGTCGCTCACAAAACTAAATGTTGAGCGTTGCTCATAATTGATATGATAGCCTGGTTGCCAATCTATTGTGCTTGTCCATTGTAACGGGGTACTGTTTAAATGCAGGCCCAACATAAGCGGATCGATTTGTTCGCTACTGATGTTGATTCGGTCACCGTAAAAGAAATTGACCGTTTTGAGTAAGCGCCCATGTCGAGTGACGAGCATACCTGCATCAGATGAAATCCATTTTAGCTCTGCATTTTGAGCCTGGATTGTTGTTGCCGGGAAGGTTTGCGGCGCTTCAACTAAAGCTAAAAGAACATAGACATTGTGCGAGTTATTGATTCTTGCATAAATACTGGAGTATGGGCTGTTGTCTATTTCAGCTGCAGGAATATTATCATCTGGTAAACCCACAATACTTTGTTTAAGCATGCCACCAACATGCTTAAAGGTATTACTACAGCCTGTCACGGTTAAGAATAAGGTTAAGATAAGTAGGAACTTGTTATTGAAAATTGAAGGCATACGAGCTCAATTCCTTAAGCTTAAAATCATGGCTGAAAAAAGAAAATAAAAAAGCACATTAAAAAATGTGCTTTTTTGGCCAACGTACAAACTTAGTTTGTGACTGAAGTCGTAGTTGTACCAGTGCCTGTACCAGTACTTGTTGTAGTTGTGCCAGTACCTGTGTTGGAAGTGCTGTTACCACTATTTTCTTCGTTGTCGTTTAGGGCAGTTGCAACGCCCAATGCAGCAAGACCACCTGCTAAAACAACTTCGCTACCAACTAATGGCTGCCCAGTTTTTGATACAGTCTTATTAGTTGGTTTTGGGTCAGCAGCATAAGCTGAACCGATCATTAATAAAGCAGTCGTTAACGCGATAGCTGATTTTTTCATATTGAAAGTCTTCCCGTAAATTATTCAAACACACCTAGATGGAAGATTAGCACATAATCGATTTACTTCCATATATAATTCGACACAAATGCTTAATAAATATTCAGCTTGTTCGAATGGCTAATTTACACGATTTTCAGTTTTTTTACAAAAACAGTTTAATTAATTATCAATTACACGTGTGTTGCACAGGCATGAGCTGTTAAAATACGCGTAATGCTAACACTAAATTTATGGCTTTGAATCATGCATAGAAGAGCAATTTACCCAGGTACTTTTGACCCTGTGACAAACGGTCATGCAGATTTAATCGAGCGCGCAGCACGCTTATTTAAGCACGTTATTATTGGTATCGCCTCAAATCCGTCCAAACAACCGCGTTTTACGCTTGAGGAACGTGTTGCTCAAGTCAAGCTCGTCACTGCTCATTTAGATAATGTTGAAGTCGTTGGGTTTACAGGGCTTCTGGTGGATTTTGCAAAAGAGCAGCACGCCAGTGTATTAGTGCGCGGATTACGTGCAGTATCTGATTTCGAATATGAATTTCAGCTAGCCAATATGAACCGCCGTTTAAGCCCAGATCTTGAAAGTGTGTTTTTAACCCCAGCTGAAGAAAACTCGTTTATATCGTCAACTTTGGTTAAAGAAGTGGCACTTCATGGTGGCGATGTGAGCCAATTTGTTCATCCACAGGTTGCAGAAGCATTGAAACAAAAAATCAATGCCATAAATAAAGGATAATTTGATTGATGTTAAAGGGATTTTGCTTAAGTAAGTTAGTCGTTTCATTGGGGTTAAGCTCGGCGTTATTATGCTCTGCAGCGCAAGCAGCACCCTGGGTAGATACCAGTGATATTTACTTACGTGCAGATATACAAGCGCTTGCCGATGCTGGGGTAATTACTTCTCCCATTAATACCTATCCTTTAATGTGGTCTGGTATTGGGGTTGATTTAGCGCGAGCAGAGCCGTCGTTGTTGAGTAAAGCATTAATTGAAGCCTATGCTCGGGTTAATTTTTACTATCAAGGCGCAGTGAATAATCGAGGCAATACGCGCGTTAAAGTTGCTGCGGCAACTGATGCTGCTCGTTTTCAGCACTTTGGCTCGGACTATCGAGAAAAAGGCCAAATACAAGGCTCTCATGAGTATTTGGGGCAACATCTTGCTTATAAACTTTCGGCGTCGGCAAATTACCACCCGAATGACGATAAAGACTTTCGTTTTGACGATAACTACATTGCAGTAATTTTAGGGAATTGGGTCACCACATTTGGAACGGTTGCGCAGTGGTGGGGCCCAGGGTTTGACTCTTCTTTGCATATGTCGACAAATGCAAGGCCAATGTCGTCGTTAATGATAAGTCGAAATAACCCTCAAGCATTTGAAACCCCGTTACTTTCTTGGTTAGGTGCTTGGACATTGACCGCGGGTGTCAGTCTCACTGAACAAGAACGTTATGCTGCTAATGCGATGCTGTGGTCATTGCGTGGGTCGATAAAGCCATTAAAACAGCTTGAAGTTGGTGTGTCTTGGACTGCGATGTTTTGTGGCGAAGAGCAAGAGTGTGATGTAGATAGTGCCTTTGAGGCCATTACTGACCCGCAAGAATGCAATTCAACTGATTGCAGCAGTAATACCAATCAAATGACAGGCTTCGATGTGCGTTATAGCGATGAATGGTTTGGTATGCCTGTTGGTTTATATGTAGAGCAAACCTGCGAAAATGCCTCAAATGCGTCGAGTATGTCAGATTGCGGACAAATGTTCGGCGTAGACTCGCGATTTAATTTTTCAAAACAGCAATATAAAGTCTTTTTTGAATATTCAGACACTATGGTCAATTGTGATGCTGGATCTGAATATAACTGTTTTTATGAACACTCAATGTACCAAAGTGGCTCACGTTATTACGGTCGTGCCTATGGCAGCACTTATGACAGTGATGCGCAAACTTATGTATTGGGGCTGATTGGACAGTTTGAAAATAGTCATGGTTTTACTTCTATCCTGCGTTATGCTCAGCTTAATAAAGATGGCGCTAACCGCGCGAGTGCATGGGCTCCACAGCCATCAAAAGAAGATTTATTGATGTTGGAGTTGTCTTACCGTATGCCAGTATTTAATGGCATGTTGACCTTGGGAGGGAGCGTGGCGAACTCTGAGTTTGAGGTGCAAGACGATGATACACATGCGACAGTGTTTTCGACTTTTGAGTATCGATTTTAAATTAATACGCAATGGTATAAACACCCATCAGTTTAGACACCCATCAGGTTAAATAACAGTATACATTAGGATTAGGGAGCCCATTGGCTCCCTTTTTATGCTTATAGTTAAATATCATTGGAGCGTTATCGCTGCTGGCAGAGGCCGCAAAATACCGTGGTGCGTTGGCCAAGTTTTATTTCACTCAATAAATTACCGCACTGGGTACAGCTTTCGCCGCCACGTCCATATACATGTAATTTTTGAGCAAAGTAACCGGGTTTTCCATCAGCGTTAGTAAAATCTTTTAAGGTTGTGCCACCTTGCTTTATGGCATGGGCTAAAATTTGTTTTACTTCGGTGACTAATAAGGTTAACCGCTCAATATCAATGTTACCCGCTTCGGCCTGTGGGTGAATACCTGCAGCGAATAAGGCTTCATTGGCATAAATGTTACCCACACCCACCACAATATGATTATCCATTAGACATAGTTTAATGGCTTTCTTTTTGCCTTTTAATGCGGCTTGTAGTTGTTGCGGGGTAAAGTTTGCACCTAAAGGTTCTGGCCCTAATTTTGACAGTAATGGGTGGGCATCTTCGGGCAACTCGTACCATAACCAGGCGCCAAATCGTCTAGGGTCATTAAAGCGAAGCATGCGGCCATTTTCTAGCACTAGGTCGATATGGTCGTGTTTTTCAGCAGGCGTGTTACGCGGTAAAATACGCAAGCTTCCTGACATGCCTAAGTGGACGATAGTTATGCCTGCATGGGTGTCGATTAATAAATATTTTGCGCGGCGACGCACATTGTTAATGCGTTGCCCGACAATATTTTGCGCCACATCCGGTACCGGCCAACGTAGCGAACTATTGCGTATAATCAACTCACAGACAGTTTGCTCAATAAGGTAAGGGCTGATCCCCTGGCGGGTGACTTCAACTTCTGGTAATTCAGGCATAAAAACTCATTAGTTTGATTGAGGAGGTATCGCCAGCACGGGTTGTAAATCGGCGCGTAAGCTTGGCGGTACTTGGTACCAATTTTGACTCGATGACAGCAATAAGCCTTCGTCGGGAAAATAACGCCATTGCTGTGCGGTGTGAATATTACTGATCGCGATAGTCAGTATTTGTTCATTGTTGCCATGCTTTGGTTGAGCAGTTAATGGCGACACACTAATCGTTTGCCAAGCTTGGGCCCATTGTTGACAGTTAAGCACTTGCTCATGGCACCACCATTCATCCCCTTTTTTACTGAGCCAAATATCATCGAGATGAAGTTGTACTAACGGTAGTTGAGGGTCAAACAGTGCAACAGTAGTATCGGGAACCTGGGCGGTTTTGTTATCAATAAACGATAACACCGCAATCATAAAGACGCTGGCACCGATAATTATGTAGTTCCAATTTTTTCGAGAAAGTGCCATAAAAAGCGTCCTTTTAATGAAATACATCAGCATATTGAAATGAGTAGTTTATCACCCATGGGATAAAATACGAATATGGCGATGCAAGACTAACCGCGAGTGACCAAGGAATGAGTGTGATTATACGGTTGTGGCTGGGATGTAGATTAGGGTGCTTGATAGATAAAGTACAACGAGACTCGACAATCACTGCGCATTGCAATGATTGCCGAGGCATAAAGATTTAAAGTAAATCAGCAAAGGGTTGAATAAATACGCTTTCGCCCGCTGGAATCGTGGCGGTATCGTCAGCGATAACAATAAGGCAATTGGCATTGACCATGGAGCTTAACATTCCAGAGCCCTGAGCGCCGGTGGTTTTGACTGTGATGTTACCGTTATCGGCAATGCGGTACACGCCGCGTAAAAATTCTGTTCTACCAGTTTTACTGCGCAGAGCTTGCTCCGCAATAGCGGGTATAAACTGAGGTTGCCAGTGTGTTTCTCCTGCCAATTTACGAATAGCTGGCTGAACAAATTGCATAAATGACACCATCACCGCGACGGGGTTGCCCGGTAAGCCAAAAAACAGACTTTGGTCAATTTTGCCCACGGCTAAAGGGCGGCCTGGACGCATGTTGATGCGCCAGAAATGGGTACTGCCTACATTAGCTAATGCCATTTTGATGTAATCGGCATTACCTACCGATACACCACCTGAGCTGATAACGATATCGGCTTTTGTCGCTGCATCGCGTAATGTGCTTGTGAGCGTTTGTTCATTATCGTCGATAATTCCCAGGTCGATTATCTGACACCCTAGCTTTTTGGCCATAGACAAAATGGTGTAACGGTTGGCGTCGTAAATACAGTTAGGTTTTAGCTCATCTCCAGGCTGGCTAACTTCATCACCTGTTGAAAATACCGCGATAACCGGGCGCTTAAAGATGGGTAGTCGATTAAAACCAAGCGATGCCATTAATCCAAGTTCAGCGGCACCGAGTCGGCTACCTGCGGCCAGAGCCACTTCACCTTTGGCAATGTCTTCACCTGCAAGGCGGACATGCTGGCCTTTGGTAATATGCTCTGGTTCGAGTAGGGTTAATTGATTATCTTGCTCCTGGGTCAATTCACGCGGTTGAATGGTATCTGCGCCTTGTGGCACGGTAGCGCCAGTCATAATGCGAACCGCTTCGCCAGGCTGTAAAACATTAGGATAATGGTGCCCAGCTAATACTTCGGCAACAACGTTGAGTGGTGTTGTTGATAGGCCATCAAATGCAAAAGCATATCCGTCCATTGCTGAGTTTGTTTGTTGCGGAACGTTAATTTCTGAAATGATATCGTGTGCCAGTATGCGGTTATCAATATCAATAAGATCAACAAGTTCAGTTTGGCTAATCGCGTTCACTTGAGCTAATACTTTACTGATGCCTTGCGACACGCTAATGCCCTGTTCCGCTCCTGTAAGTTGTGCAACGTCAGCATTGTTAAAACTAATTGGTAAGTCTGCTTTAGGTGCTTGCCAATTTTGCTGATATTGCTGCACAAAGTCAGCAATTTGGGACACATTGTTTAAATCTAATCGCGTTAAGGTGTCGGGTACCTGGGTGTCTGCGCAGCAGGCAATTGCAACAATGTTGTCGTCATGTACGTGAATAAGCGGTTTATTGTGCGCGGCGCGGTGTAGCTCAATTTTAGGTAATGCTAATTTTTTAAAGCCTTCCACTAAGACCATATCGACTTTGTCAGCTTCAATCTGACGTAATAAATGCTGCAATTGTGGATCATTTTCAACAGGATCTTCAGTCATTAATGCCCAGCGCACATGAGAAGCAACCAACACTTGCCTGGCACCTGCTTTTCGCATTTCAAAGCTGTCTTTACCCGGAATATCCACATCAAAATTATGATGCGCATGTTTGATAACCGCTAATCGAATGCCGCGTTGATTGAGTTCAGGAATGAGCTGCTTTAACAGGGTTGTTTTACCTGTGCCACTGTAGGCACAAAATCCCAGTACGGGAATAGGTAATGGATTACTAAATTCTACAGTCATCAAAGGCCTCTTAATATGACTTGGCAATTTGCTGGGCGAGTTGTTGTTTTTGTTCTGGTGTGTTGACGTTAATAAAAGCATTAGGTTGATCGGCAAAGCTCTCTACTGCCACTTGATGTTGGCGATACCAAAAATCAATTTTGCGCTCTCCAGCATCCAGAAATGCCTGCATGGACTCGGCTAAATAGGGTTTTAGCAACAGCACCACAGGCTGTTCTCGTTCGCCGTCGCTGGCAACGGCAATCTCGGCATTTTGTTGAGTAAGTGCGGTTAATAATCGTGAGGCTAAATCGTCTGGTAACAGGGGGCAGTCACACGGTACGACTAATAAATAATCGGCTTGAGTATGTTTTAATGCCGTTACCATGCCAGCTAATGGACCAAGGTAGCCACTGTCTTGATCGCTAAAAACGCTGTAACCCCATTGCTCATATTGCGCTTGATTGCGATTGGCATTAATCATAATGTTGTCGACTTGGCTGCTGAGTTTGTCGATGGTATGGCAAATCATGGCTTGGCCGTTGAGATCGACTAATCCTTTATCGTTACCGTCCATTCGTCTTGCCATGCCGCCAGCTAAAATTACTGCGTCAATTTGTGGTGCCATAATGTAATTCCGTCGTATTGGGTTGATGCACTGCTTCTGCTGCAGGAACATGCATGCTGGTATGAATGGTTTTTTGCTTAATATGCCAATGCTGCTGACACAATGCGGTGAGACCGCACGTTTGATGACTACTAATTAACAGGCCTGTTCCGTCTTGCTTTAATTGATTTATCATCGCCAGCACTAAGCGTTGAGAATGTTTGTCCATATTCGAAATGGGTTCATCTAGCATGAGTAACTTGGGCTGCATGATCCATGCTCTAGCAATTGCAAGTCGCTGACGTTCTCCGCCAGATAAATCACTGGCATGATGACCTAATAAGTCATTAAGTTGAGCCATGTTAATCGCTTGCTTAATTCGGCTACTGCGCTCACTGGCGGTTAATTTCAATTGATTTAAGGCATAGGTTAAATTGTATTTTACTGACCCTTCAAACAAATAAGGGTGTTGGTGTAAGTACACTGCCTTACCTAATAGGCTGTCTGTTTGCCACCAAGATTTAGGTGTAAAGCCTTGACCATAAACCGTACCTTCAGTTGGCGTAATTAAACCCGCAAGTATTTTCATTAGGGTCGATTTACCAGAGCCATTATCACCCTGCAGGTAGATCACATCACCTTGTTTAAAATGCAATTGTTCCACACTGAACAAGGTGCTTTTTTGAAATGTCATCAGCACATTTTGAGCATGAATTTGTGCCAGTTTGCTGGTGGATAAATTAGTTGTCCAAGCCATCTTAATGACTCCTTGGGAGGGCTTTGCCTCGCAATGAACCTAAGATGAAGTTTAGCACTAAGGCTAAAATTAATAACACCAATCCTAATGCAATGGCTTGAGCAAAATCACCTTTACTGGTTTCCAGCGCGATAGCGGTAGGTATATTACGTGTCACATTCATAATATTTCCGCCGACCATCATCGAACAACCCACTTCAGTAAGAATGCGGCTAAAGGCAGCTATAATGGCCAAAAGAAGGGGGACGCGCAGCTCACGACATAATGTCCAAACCGCACGTATCCAAGATGCTCCAAGGGTTCGAGACGTTTCCCAGGCGCGACGATCGACGCTCGAAAAAGCCGCTTGAGAAAGTGCAATCATCACAGGTGCACAAATCAGCATTTGTCCTAAAATCATCCCTTGTTGGGTAAATAACCACTTTAAATCCCCAAGCACACCTTGGCGAGTGAGCAATAAGTACACCAGTAATCCGATAACAACTGTAGGAATGGATTGCAACGTTTGAATGAGATTAGTGACTACCCAACGGCCACGGAAATGACTGAATGCCAGAATAAAGCCCAAGACAATCGATGGAATAAAGGTAATCAGCAGCGCCGCAAACGACACCGAAAAAGAGATATTAATAATTGCCCAAACGTCTGGGTCTAATGACAGCAGCAAGCTAAATGCTTGCTGCAATAGGGCTAACCAGCCTTCATTCATTGCTTATAGGTTGCCTTGAACAATTGCTCTCCTTGCACAGTGAACTCATTAATCATGGTTTGTGTTGCAGGGCTGATAAACCAATCACTTAATGCCTTTGCACCTTTATGATTAAGATCGGGGTATTTCTCTGGGTTAATTAATATAATCTGGTATGGGTTGGCTAACGCTGCGCCACCTTCAAAGCTAATATTGAGATCCAGTTTAGTTTTATAAGCAATAAAAGTGCCGCGGTCTGCTAACGTGTAAGCTTGTAATTCACTTGCCATTAATAAGGTTTTACCCATGCCTTGGCCTACAGAAGTGTATCCGGCAAAATTGGGCGTTACACCCGCTGCTTGCCAAATTTCAAGCTCCTTCATGTGAGTGCCAGAGTTGTCCCCACGTGAGATAAATAGGCTGGGTTTAGCGGCAATTTTGCTAAAGGCTTCAGTTGCATCTTTGCTTGCTTTGGCTGCTGCTGGGTCATTTTTAGGCCCCAGTACGATAAAATCGTTTTCCATAATACCGCGTGGTTCAACACCATAACCGTCGGCAACAAATTTTGCTTCAGCATCTGGAGCGTGGGTCATAACCACATCCACATCTCCCTGACTGCCTAGCTTTAATGCCTGGCCGGTACCCGTTGCAATGACTTGCACACTGTAGCCCGATTCTGCTTCAAACTTAGGCAAAATGGCCCCTAATAGGCCAGAGTTTTCAGTACTGGTGGTTGTCGCGAGTTTAATCACTTCGTTTGCTAATGCGGCAGGACTGAACATAGCACCACTAAACACGGTTGCGGCGAGTAACATGCTGACACTTGCTTTGAGTTTTAACATTTCCATTCCTTGTATTATCAATAACCGGAGTTTGTTCTTAATGACCAAAGCCCTAAGCAAGTTAGATGCCAAACGATTTTAACGCAATTACAGTTCACGCCTAAAATTGAAAGTGTGAGCTTGATCCCAAGCTCAACGAAATTATGTTAGACAAATTGTCTCACGATCACTTTTCTGTGGTTCATAGTGACCCTGATGTTTAGATTCAATGCTAGAGTAAGTTAAAAGCGTGTCAAAATGTCCCAATAAGAGTCCATTTATGAGTCCAGAAGAACCTATTTCAGTTAAGTCTCAAACAGCAATGTCAGTGCTAATCGTTGATGACGAACCTGGTATGCGCAGCTTTCTGACCAAAGCGTTATCTAAAAAGTTTGCATTAGTTGAAACCGCATCGACGATTGCTCAAGCCGAGTCTATCCGTAGCCAAGGCCATTTTGACTTATTAATTGTCGACATACGCTTACCAGATCGTTCAGGTATTGAATGGCACGAAGCATTAAATGATCTTGAGAGGCAGTCTGACATTATTTTTATGACAGGCTATGCCGATATGGATGTGGCAATTAAAGCACTGCGAGCAGGGGCTTTTGATTTTATTATGAAGCCGTTTCATCTTGAGCAAATGATGACAGCGGTTGACCGTTGTATTGAAAAACGTCTGTTAAAACGTGAAAACTTTATGTTACGGCGCGAATTAGCTCATGGGCACGCGTCAACCATCATAGGTAACAGTGAAGCCATAGGTGATGTTAAGCGAGTGATTGAACGCATTGCGCCGACTAATGCCGTGGTATTGATTGAAGGTGAATCGGGTACAGGAAAAGAGCTTGTTGCAAGGCAACTGCACCAGCTCAGTGGCCGTAGCGGGGCTTTTGTACCTGTTAACTGTGGTGCCATTGCCCCAGAATTATTAGCTAGCGAGTTATTTGGTCATATTGCGGGCGCATTTACTGGCGCAAAAGGTAACCGTGAAGGGCTATTCAGTTATGCCTCAGGTGGAACCATTTTTTTAGATGAAATTGGTGAAATGCCAATGAATATGCAAACAGCCTTGCTCCGTGTACTCGAAGAGCGTGCAATTCGTCCCGTTGGCAGTGAAAAAGAAATCGATATTGATGTACGTGTCATCGCTGCTACAAACCGACTACTGATTGATGAAGTTGAAGCAGGTTGTTTTCGACGAGACTTATTTTACCGCCTCAATGTATTAAATATTACCATTCCATCACTGCGCTCGCGCCCAGAAGATATCATTGAATTAACACACTTTTTTACGCTGCAATTATCGCAAGAGTTAGGCATTAAAAATGTGATTTGGAGTCATGAAGACCTGCAAGTGCTGCAACAACATGATTGGCCGGGTAATATCCGTGAATTACGTAATATGATTGAGCGTTGTATTTTATTGGGCAAGCCACCGGCTGAATACTGGAAGAAAACGCCTGCCACTGTTATTCCTGAGTCGAGGGGTTACCCTATTGATTGGTCTTTAAAAGAAGTAGAGAAACAGCATGTGACTCAGGTGGTTGATGCTCATAATGGCAATAAATCCGCAGCAGCAAGAGATTTAGGTGTGTCACGCAAAACCCTAGATCGTAAATATAAAGAATGGGCCGACAGTGATGACAGTCACGGAGTTGTGTCATAGTGGCTATATTTAGCGGCTTATTTACACGAATATTTGGTATCAGTTGGCTGCAAATGCAGTCAAAAGTACGCTACCGTATTTTGTTTTTAACCTTATTACCGATTGTATTAACGTTGGTTAGCCTGGTTTTTATCACCATTTATTGGAATGTGATCTACACAGGCAAACAATTGTTTATGAAGGTAAAAGCCGATCTAGTGGTCGCCAATAGCACCTTGGCTCACGTACAAAAACGCCAACAACATCAGTTAAGTATGATTAGTGGCTCGTGGGATTTTCAACATGCCTTTCAATTGCTTAAACACAATGATCCTCAACCCAATCACACCGCAATCAATGCCCTTAATATATTACTGGCACAAGAACAACAAACCCTTGGATTAGACTTTTTACGCCTGATTAGCGTGGCCGATGCAGCAGCAGATCCTGACTTACGATTAATGTTGCATGAGACGCAGCAGCAAGCGATATCAGGTTTGATGGTACTGTCTAATGCACGACTTGCCCGCATTGATTTACGCCTTGCGGAACAGGCTCGAATTGATCTCATTGCCACTAAACATGCATCAGACCCAACACAAAATATGGAAAGTCGTGGTTTGCTTAGCAGGACATTAATGCCAATAGCCGACCGGTCTGGTAATGTGTTTTGGTATTTGGATGGTGGCGTGTTGTTTAATCGTAACACTGCAATTGTCGACCATATCCGCGACTTGGTATACGCCAAAGGCACCTTGCCTGAGCGTTCCATCGGGACGGTGACATTATTTTTAGACAATGTGCGCATTAGTACCAATGTGCCTATGACATCGTTTCCGAGCGATTCAAAACAGCAAAAAAGAGCCATTGGCACTTTAGTGTCAGATGAAGTTAAACAACAGGTGTTGCTAGAAGGAGAAAATTGGATAAACCGAGCGTTTGTGTTTAATGAATGGTATATCTCAGGTTATTCACCTTTATATGATATTCGTGGTAAACGGGTTGGGATGGTATACGCAGGGTTTTCGGAGTCGCCATTTTTACACAATTATCTATTAAACATTATCGAGCTTGGGACCATTTTAGTCATTGTGTTATTTCTATCGGGCTTTTTGGTGTACCGCGGTGCAAATAGCTTATTACAACCCATTGAGTATATACATCAAGTCGTCACAGCGGTGCAATCTGGGCGCAATATCCGTATCGGTAAGCTGGATTTAACCAACGACAACGAACTTGCACATTTAGCGCAGCAATTTGACCGAATGCTTGATCAACTTCAACGGCGTAATGCCCAAATTCAGGCTGCTGCAGAACAACTTGAAATAAAAGTCGAGCAACGCACACGCAGCTTACAAGATAAAACTGAAGAGCTAGAGCGCAATGTGGCCTTGCTGCATGCCACCAGGCAGCAGTTAGTCACTAATGAAAAACTGACCGCATTAGGCGAACTTATTGCCGGAATTGCCCATGAGATTAATAACCCCACCGCGGTCATTTTGGGCAATATGGAGTTGTTAAAATATGAGCTTGGCGATAATGCAAAAGTAGTCGAAGAAGAAATTGAGCTGGTCATTCAACAGGTTGGCCGAATTACGACAATTATACGCAGCTTATTACAGTACAGTCGTCCAGGTGAATTTAATGCGCCGATTGAATCGCAAGCTATCACGCCAATCGTTGAAGAAATGCTGTTATTAGCCCGCCACTCTATTGAGCAACAAAAAGTCGAACTGGTAAAAGAATTAACGGCAACAGGAGTAGTAGAAGTTAATCGACCTCAACTACTGCAGGTGTTGATCAACCTTATGGTCAATGCGGCTCACGCGGTTAACAATAATGGCCGTATTTGGGTGAGAGCTTACGATTGGCTCGAAGATGGCCAAAGTATTGGGGTTAAAATTGAGGTAGAAGATGAGGGCGTGGGTATTTCAAAAGAAGATTTAAGCCGAATTTTTGATCCCTTTTATACTACTCGTAAAGATGGAACAGGTTTAGGCTTGTCATTAAGTTATGGCATTATTAAACGCCTAGGTGGCACCATTGAAGTGAAATCTACTCTCGGTGTGGGCACAGTATTTACGATAGGCCTGTATCATAAAGCAAAAGAAGATCAGCAAGCAGGGCCCTATGATGGTTTGCAATTTGGTGACAAAACATCATAACCGGTTTAGGGCACAATATTGAGGTAAAAAAAAGCCGGGAATAATCCCGGCCACAAAGAGTGTGTGAGCAATGTCGTGCTTGCGAACTCTGCAAACCAATAAAGGTGATGAAGTCTCTATTGAGTAAACCGAGTTTTGGAACGCAAGTTAATAGTAATCATTCTCATTTGTATTTGCAAGTCATTTAGCCATAAAAATATCCTCTTTACATTGTAATGCCGTATTTATACCAATCCGTATTAGAATTCGCCCTTCGCAGTTGCGTCACAAACCCCATAACGGCTTCAAATGACGTTGATGTAGAATGACTACACCAGCAGTCATTTTCATTGCACTGGGTCTAGTGACACAGCCTAAAATAACCTCAACTCTGGATAAGAGATGTATTGATAACGATATAAATCAATAGATTGACTAAAATCCACTGTCAAGCTTGTGATTTGTTTTGCTAACAAGGCGAATTAACGCGTCAATAGCTAGCCTATTGCAAGTTAATTCAACGCAGTGAGGAAGACAAAGGACTGCTTGAAAGACGTTTGTTATCCAGAGCTGAGGTTAAAATAGATCACATTTTAATAAGCATCACTGACGAGGGGTAACGACATGGCCGTGATGGTTTTATAAGGGCTGGCAAGGCCAATTTTATTGGGCATATTTACAAAGTAGGAGAGAGATGATGTAGCCGATAATCATCATCAAGCCTAGAGCTTTGGAGCCGCTAAGCTTGATGTTAGATGTTGATTGAGGTTACTTATTACTTGCTTGCTTCCATAATAATCTGTTCGTGATCATTGGCTTGATTAGACAAAATCTTGTCTTGTAATACTTTTAGTAGCACGCCGTAAGCCGGTAAAAATAACCCTAAACTGACCAATAATTTAAAACCATAATCCACCGTAGCGATTTCTGGCCAGTGTGTGGCCATAAATACATCGCTTGAAGCATAAAATGCCACACTGAAAAACACCAAGGTATCGACTAGATTACCAATGAGTGTCGACGCCGCAGGAGCAACCCACCACGCTTTGGCTCGGCGTAACTTCGCAAACACAGTAATGTCCATTAACTGACCGATTAAATAGGCAACAAAGCTAGCAAAGGCGATCCTAAATACAAAGCTGTTCCACTCTGCCAATGCGCTAAATGCTTGCAGTTGACCTTGATGAAATAACACACCTACGACATAAGAGACAAACAGCGCAGGTATCATTGCTTTAAAAATGATTGTTCTGGCGGCTTGTTGACCAAAAATTCGAACCGTTAAATCCGTGGCTAAGTACACAAACGGAAAGCTAAATGCACCCCACGTGGTGTGGTAGTTAAACAGTTGAAAAGGTAATTGAACAAGATAGTTACTTGCGCAAATAATTAAGATGTGAAAACTGACCAATAGCATCAGTGCTCGGCGATATTTCGCCTGGGATAATTGCAACATATTGTGGCCTTTTTAATGGGGTTAGCGCGGGGTGAGGGAACCCGCTATTAATGTGGTTAACAGTATTGATGTACGTTGGTTTAGCAAGAGTATTGCCATCACAGCGTGTCATCAAACTTGGTAACAAAGAATATTATCATTATGGGTGTATTTATTTCACCGCACAGGAGCCTAAACGAGGCTATATCCAGGGGTGGGGTAAACACGGGGGCGGGATAATAGCATGGGTAATATACAAGCGAAAGATAGTGTCGCGCTATTTTAGTGGTCAGCGATTTTGGGATCAGCTGTTAGCCGTAATAGTACAGGCTTAAAAGTCGATTAATATAGAGAGCACCGTTGCTAATTTATTTTCTAATTCTTGCCATTCAGCTAATGGATCTGAGCCAGCAACAATACCTGCGCCAGCAAATAAATTAATTCGTCGTGGTTCAATCAATGCGCTGCGGATGGCCACTGAAAATTCGGATTCGTTACGATTAAAATAGCCGCAAGCACCCGCATACCAGCCTCTAATATACCCTTCTCGTTGGCGAATAAAGTTGAGTGCCGCTTCACGAGGTAGCCCGCCCACGGCAGGTGTTGGGTGTAAAGCTCGTAATAATTCAAAATCGCTAACTCCAGGCTGTAGTTGAGCGCGAATAGAGCGATGTAAATGTTGGATGTGATTTAATTTAAAAATTTTGGGCTGTTCGTCAGCTCCAACATATTGGCTTAGTGGTGTCAGTACATCAACAATGTGTTGCCTAACAAGCTGATTTTCATGGCTGTTTTTAATATCGTCTAACAATGCTTGGGCAAGTATGTCGTCTTCATCAGGGTTTAGCCCGCGTATTGTTGTTCCTGCCAAGGCTTCAGTAAATAATTCTTGTTGGCGACGTAAATATAAACGTTCAGGTGAGCATGAAATAAATGCTCGTTGTGGGCTAAATTGAAAACCAAACTGAAAGCTATTAGGGTTGCGGCCTTGCCAGCAGGCTAATACTGTCCACGGATCAATATCATCGTTAACATCTATTTGAGTATGGCGAGATAACACCACTTTAGGTGTCGTGCGATTAAATTTCTCTTGAGTGACTTGCTCTACTAATTCTTTCCAGCGCTCATAATGAGGCAAATCGCTGCGGCCCATTAATGACATTTTTAATGGGGGGGATAAAGGTTTTGGTTTTTGTACCTCTTTAATGGCACTTATCGCGGCTTGAATTTCTTGCTGGGGATCTGTGCCTTCAAAATTAAGGTTAATCAGTATTCTCAGTGTACTTCCGCTTCGACGTAATTCTATGCGAGGCAAAATAAAGTGTGCTCTGCCAAATTCTGGCCAACTTGCAACGGTACGGTCAAAGGAGAGGCCGCCATAATAGCGAATGTCTTGTTGGTTGGTTTTATTACGTTGTTGTTGATAGATTTGTGCTAAGTCGTTGTCATCGACATGCTCTGTAAAAAAGAAACGTTTGCATGCACCAATGGCTGCGACATCTTCATTTCGGTCTCTACCGTGCCAGTAAATTTTGGGGAATTGAGTTTGAGCCGCGAGCCAAGAGAGTAAAGGTAATGCGGGAGCCTCTACCGATAATTGTATAATTTGCTCACGCGTGGGCACTTTACTGAGCGTGTTAAGCTTAGTAATCAGTTCAGTAAATTGTGATGAAAAGCAGTGGCCCAAGAAGAAATACCTCACGTATAAATACAGAAGTTACGGTAATAAAGCCGTCAATTACTGTCAATTAGCAAGGTTAATTCGTGTGATCTGAATGACTAATATAACCATCATAGTAGGTTAATATCATCATGTTATCGGGTCATGGCCGTGTAACAGATTTTGTCTGATACCAATCAGGATAAATAAATGATCAGAAAATGCGGCGAGCGAGTTGTTACACCTTCAACTGTTGAACGCAGTGATAAGTGATGTTATCCCGTAAGCATGATCACATTATTGTGCTTATTGGGATTAAAACAGTCGAAAATTGAGCCTTAAATTCGTGGTATGCTATGGTGTAAAATGTAAGCGTTTACTTTAAAGTCATCATTAACATAAAAGACAGTGATACATTAAAACCGCAATGGTTTTTACCCTTACTGATCAGGTCAAATGACTGTGAGCAAACGGTCAAAACAGCGTAAAATCAGTAGGAGAATTAACAGAAATGGGTCAAAATAGTCATGGTGGTAATGTGAGATTGATCTCGTTTTTAAGTTTTTCTTCCCGGAGTTCGTGTACATGAGTGATTCAGTAGAATCAAGCAATGTCATTAAGATCCCTGTTGATAAACTTGCCCTCGGCATGTTTGTTACGGCCATCGATCGCCAGCAAAATAAAGTCGACATTCGCAATCCTGGTCAAATTAAGCATCGGGACGCGATTGTTAAACTTAAAAAGAACAATATTGCAGTTGTGTGGGTCGATATAGAGCGATCGTCAGATACCTGTGGGTTAAAGAAAAGCGATCGAGCTAGTGGCTCATCGAACCCATTGGCTCGTAAAGCGACGTCAACTCGCGATGGGCAACAGGCTCAAGCTAAAAAGTTGCTTGCAGAAGCCAAGGGCTTAATTAAAAAGGTGATGTCTGAAACCTTCGAGGGTAAAGCAATCGAAGTCGGAGAGTTTGAAGACGTTGCCGATAAAATGATTGAGTCGGTAATGGCCGATGCCGATGCGTTTAAATGCATTTCGGCGCTGCGTACTAAAGACGCCTACTTGCTTGAGCACTCTATCAATGTTGCGTTCTTACTGGTGACGTTCGGTAAACATTTAGGGCTTGATCGTGAACTGCTTAAGCAAATGGCAGTGGGCGGTATTTTGCATGATATTGGCAAAATTAAAGTCGACAATGAAATCTTGCATAAGCCTAGTCGTTTGACGCCCGAAGAGTTTGAACACATGAAATTGCATCAAGTGTATGCAATAGAGATTATGAATGACACTCAAGGCTTGTCGCAGGTCAGTAAAGATGTGTGTTTAATGCATCATGAAAAGCTTGACGGCAAAGGTTATCCTAATGGTTTAACGGAAGACCAGATCCCTTTACACGGTCGTATGAGTTGCATTGTTGATATTTTTGATGCATTAACCGCGACGCGTTGTTACAAAGAAGCCATGAGTCCTGCTGCAGCATTTAAAATTTTACTCAGTTTGACTCCGTTTCATTTGGATCAAAAGTTGGTTTATGAGTTTATCCGATGCGTGGGAATTTACCCTGTTGGTTCGCTGGTACAATTGTCTGACGAGCGTATAGGTATTGTATGGGACTCAAAGGGGCGTGATGCATTACACCCCATTGTAAAATGTTTTTATTCTTTAAAACATAAGCGCTATACCGATGTGACCATGATCGATTTGAATAAAGAAGAGGTGTACATTGAGCGTGGCGTCTCACCGGGGGCACTCGACGTCGATCCAAGTCCTTTTTATTAACGATTCTGGTGTTACGACCAACTGCAACGGGCCACGTTAATGGTAGGTAATGTCTTGGTACATTGGTGCCAGTTTGGCAAGTAATGCGTTACGGGTTGCAATAGGTACATTTTGTTGCTTGAGCGCGTTAATTAAGTGGCCGACAACGGCGTCAAAATCCGCTTGATTAATGTGCAACCCAATATGAGCATCATACATAGACGCCCCGTTGTACTGACACTCCCCGCCACTAATTACACATAAATGTTCAATTAACCGTTGACGAAATATCTCAATATCAGTTTGAGCAAAATGGTGCACTATGCGTTTATCTTGTGACAAGTTGACTAAAAAGCGATCGGTGATTTGCGCTATCCCCTGGGTGCCGCCGAGTTGTTGGTAAAGCTGGCTGGGTTGGCTTGCGCAAGCCGTTAGCAGCAGTAATAGCCCAAGCATTAACGCGCTAAAATAGTGGCGGGTAGTCAACATTACAGCGTCCCCTCAATCGATAAATACCACCCTTTTTGCCGCTCAAAGCCTGCAATGCTGCCTAAATTGGCATAAGCACCTACAAGGGATAGGTGTTTGTTGATAAACCAGGCCATAAATATATCCTGCCAATCGTCTTCTTTAGCAAAACTCAGTTGATTTGGTTTTTGTTTATACTCATACCCCAAAGCAATATTGTCGGTTAATAACAGTGCAACTGAAACTTCAGTTTGTAGGTGATAATCATTATTGGTTGTGGTGCCAAATCCCAGTAATCCGGTTTGATTCGCTTTGGTCGCCCTAAGTGTTAAATTTGTCACCAGGTTGCGGCCCGCTATCGCGTCAAAATACACTTTACTGGCTGCTAGGTAGGCATCGAGCCCCCAATCATTACGTGCACCTACCGCGTTGGGAATCGTAAAGTCATCAACGCGTTTATACTGCAAGCCTACGCTAATTTGTGGCAGGCTAGTGTAAAGTAACTCACCTGCAAGTTTATATTTAATGCCAATAATATCCTGGCCAAGCTTGCCGCCCATGGTGTCGAGGTCAAAAGTTTGTTTGGTTAAGCTTACCTCAAAGCGATTATCGACACTGAGCGAGGCTCCTACTGCTTGTAACGTAAAGTCATCAACTGTCACCAAAGTGCTCATTGCCGTTGCAGACCATTGTTCTGTGCTGGCATAACCGTTGATAACAGCCCACGGCACTATTCCGCCGCCCGCGGCACCTTCAATGGTGGTGGCACCAGCAGTTGCAATCACTTTACTGGTATCTGCTATGACGGGGTGATGAATACCTGCCACAACACACAGACAGAGTATTAATATTTTTTGCAACATTAGTTCACCGTATCCTTGATGTTAGCGCTCAGATTGGGCTGATTAAATTGGCTAAACCATGTTGTAAATTCATCGGCTTTGAGCGGTTTTGAATACACATAACCTTGTACAATATCGCAATCGAGTCGGCGTAAAATATCGATACCTTCAGCGGACTCGACCCCTTCGGCAACAACAGATAAATTGAGCCCTTTTATTAGCCGAATACTGGTGTCTACAATCATTAAGTCTGTTGCATCTGTATGAATATCTTTAATAAAGCTGCGATCAATCTTAACCTCGTTTACGGGCAACATTTTTAAATAGGCCAGTGACGAATGGCCTGTGCCAAAATCATCAATGGCAATAGCGATACCTATGCCCTTAAATTGTTGCAACACCGCAATCACCGTTTGAGCGTCTTTCATTACCGCGCCTTCAGTTACTTCTATCGACAGCGCTTCAATAGGTAAATGGTTATCGGCTAAAAGCTGTTTAATGTCCAGAGGCAACTGGGCGTTGGTCAGGTCGTGGGCCGATAAATTGATGGCTACGGTTAATGCTATTCCTTGCGCTTGCCATTGGGCCAGTTGCTTAATTGTTGTGTTAAGCACCCAGTCACTGATCATCGAAATATTCCCCGAGTTTTCCGCTAGGCGAATAAATTCATCTGGCGGAATAAAACCCAGTTGCGGGTGTAGCCAGCGAATGAGCGTTTCGGCGCTGTTACAGCTATTACTATGGATATCCACTTTGGGTTGAAACACCAAGTGCAATTGTCCCTGGCTGATGGCAATAGGTAAATCGCGAATAATCATTAATTCGCGAAGATAGCGTTCATCCTCACCTTGCAGGTATGTGGCAATGGTTTGAGATTCGATACGCGCCTGATTTAATGCAATTTCTGCGTGACGGATTAATTTGTCGATATCATTGTGGTTATAGTCACAGCTCAACTCGACCAGACCAACCCGAACATTTACGCTGATTTTAGAACCCGCAATATCATAAGGTTTAGTCAGTTGGCGTAAATACATGTCGAGCTGTTCACGGCTAATGCTTGGTTGAAATAACAATAAAAACGAGTCGCCATCTAAACGCGAAAGTAATGTTGGTAAAGGGGATAAACTTTCTAAACGGCTCGCAAATAGCATGAGTAAGTTATCCGCATTCGCAAAGCCGATAATGTTATTTAAATGACGAAAGTTTTTAATGTCTATCATTGCGATACAGCCATGCATTGACATTAATAGCTGACCGAGTTGCTGTTTCGCAGCAGCGCGATTATATAAGCCTGTTAAGTTGTCGTGCTGTGATTGATAGACCAACTCATGCTCACGGGACTCGATATTTTCGCGCATCACCGATAGGGTATTGGCTAACACTTGCAACTCTGCAGGGGCGCCCGTTATGGGTTGTGGGTTTTCGCCTTGACCCACTTTACGGGCAAAATTGACCAGCGCGTAAATTGGCCGTGTTATGCCGCCAGCAAACCACGCAGCAATTAAGAATGCCAATAAACAGGTGAGTGCAAATATCATCAGCATATTATTGCGCAGTGCATCGTAGCTTTGTTGCCATTTTGCATTTGACTGGTGCAACACCGCCCATTGGTGATTGCTGTTTCTATCGAGGGCAATGGTTGTAGATAAATACTCGTTTGGAAGCGTATCGCTAAAGTTACCGACATTTTGCGCTAATTGAGCGATATTGCTTAACACCTCTTGCTGCAACCCTTCTGGCAAGGTTGACACTATGTCGACTCTACCCGATTGGTTAATAAAGCTAATATCTATTCCTGTTATGGTTTTAGCTTGGTCGGCAACGGTTTTGTCCATCGTAAAGCCCATGCCCACCCAAGCGATTAAGGTGGGGGCTTTTACGGGTTGTAGCACAAATTGGTAGCTACTATGGTCAAAGTTAAAAATATCGAAACTGGTTGAGCGGTTTTGCGTTAGGGCAAAAAGCTCATTAATGTTTTCTGACGTCAGCCCTTGTAAACTTGATGATAATAATTTGCCTTCTGGCGACAGTAAAATCACGGCACTGGCATTAATTCGTCGCCCATGATTGGCTAATACCGATGAAATGGTGTCTTGCTCGCCTGTAGCAACCGCACGCTTAAAACCAAAGTCTGCGCTTAATAAAGACAAACTCTGGCTGAGCTGGTTATTACGATTTGACAGCATTTCAACAAAAATATTAGAACCAATATTGAGGTTTTGAGTTTGCTGCTGTCGATAGTCTCGTTGGGTTGCGGTCAGCACAAACAGCGCCGTAGTTAACTGCATCAGCGTTAGTATCAGTAAAAAAGCAATTATCAGCTGGTTGCGAAAACTATTTGGCATGTTGTCCTGCGTGTGAGCTTGCATTGAAGGAGGCGCCAAAGCCGCTAGGCGGTGAAGAAGGCTTATTTTGTCTATTTACATCGAGTGTTAAGGTCACCGCGTGACTCGACTCGTTAATGATGATATTTGTTGGTTGTGGCTGAACATTTTGCCAGGGGTGCCAAAGCGTGACGGTATATTCGCCAGTGGGCAAATCGGTAATGCTGGCTAATCCGTTGTCATCGCTTGAGGCAAAATAAGGGCTTTTTGCCACGTAAATAAAGGCTTGCATATAGTCGTGAATATTACAGCCAATAGCGACTAAACCTGGTTGGTCAAATAAAATGGGCGCTTCTGCTTGGCCAACATACAACTTTAATTCAAATTGCTTGGCTGGAGAAAAAGAATAAACATGATGGCGAGTACGGTCTAGGTTAGGAAAATCGACTTTAGCGCCTTGAGGTACAGCAAGCACAAACGGTGAAAAAACGCGATTTTCTTGGCGCATTTCGTAGTGCTGTGGGGCTTTAGGAGGCATTGCCGATGCCGTAACAGGGGTTAGTTCTACAACGGTATCACCTAAGGCAACGCCCTGAGTATCAGTCATGTTTACCGATAACGAGGCAGCAGTTAGCGAGGTGCAAACAAAATACGATAAACACAATAAACAGTCTGTCAGTCGAATCATTGGTTTTTATATGCCTTCTTCGTTTGTGTGACACACAAAAGTTAACCCTCTACGCTGGTAGTTATCATAACTCACAATACGGATAAATACTTCATTTCTATGTGGTTTAGACTACGTAATACAGCCAACATCAGTACATGATATTGACCGCTAACACTATAACAATAAAACCAGCGTTTCTTTTAGTTTAGCGTAAATATTGAAAAGGTCGTGTGTCAGGGTGGCTAAGTAAAGTGATAAAGGCACAATGACATTACTGCAGTGAGTATTAGGTCGCGATATTTCGTGACTTGGCTATACTATGGTCATTATTGATTTAACTTGTGGCGATTATGGCTGATTCAAAAAACGATTTAACAGCACCGGCTAACCACTTTTTACCTGAAAACACCTTGTTGTTAAATGCTATGACCGAAGGGGTATACGGTTTTGACTTGGCTGGAAATGCGGTATTTATTAACCCTGCCGCAGAGCAAATGACCGGCTGGAAGAGTGAAGAACTGATAGGCAAAAATATCCATGATTGTCACCACCACAGCCATGCTGATGGTAGCCATTACCCACAACATGACTGTCCTATTTACCGTACATTACACGACGCCATACCGCGCCAGGTATCTGATGATGTTTTTTGGCGCAAAGACGGTAGCAGTTTTCCGGTATATTACAGCTCGACCCCTGTTTATCATCAACAAAAGCTGGTTGGTGTAATCGCGATATTTCGTGATGTCAGTATGCAAAAACATACCGAGCAATCACTTAGGCAAGCCTTGGCGCAGGTGCAAGCCTTGTCTGAGCGCCTCGCATCTGAAAACCAATACTTACTCACCGAACTACAAGGTCAGCAAGGCGCGTTAGGCCTTTCAGGTAATAGCCAACCGATTAAGCAGTTAATTCAACAAATTAATTTGGTGGCAAATACCGACAGCACGGTACTTATTTGCGGTGAAAATGGCACAGGCAAAGAGTTAGTGGCTCGCAGTTTACATCGCTTGAGTCATCGCAAAGATCAGCCCATGGTCAGTGTTAACTGCGCGGCTTTTTCCAGTGCATTATTAGAAAGCGAGCTCTTTGGCCATGAAAAAGGTGCCTTTACTGGGGCGACAACAAGACGTAAAGGTCGGTTTGAGTTGGCCCATAATGGCACCTTATTTTTAGACGAAATTGCCGAGCTGAGTTTATCTGCCCAATCTAAATTGCTACGAGTGATTCAAGAGCAAAGCTTTGAGCGTGTTGGCAGTAGCGAAACCATCCGTGTCAATATTCGCTTAATTGCAGCAACTCACCATGATTTAGCCGCGCGAGTTGAACAAGGCTTATTTCGCATGGATTTATATTATCGCTTAAATGTGTTTCCCATTACGGTGCCGCCGCTGCGGGAGCGACGCGAAGATATTCCCCAATTAGTGAGCGATTTGACGGCATCATTGAGTAAAAAGTTAGGTAAAAAAATCACCAAAGTGAGCTCAAAAGGGCTGCAAAACTTACAGCAGTACAGTTGGCCCGGTAATGTACGAGAGCTGCAAAACTTGATTGAGCGCGAAATCATTTTGTCGACTCATGGCCTGCTCTCTTTTCATACCCTGCCTGCCACAGTGACATCACCACAAGCAACGGGCGCCCTTACCATGGCTCAAGCGGAAGCGGCCCACATTGTCTCTGTGCTCAATATGACGCACTGGCGCATCTCAGGTCCTCAAGGCGCCGCAGCCATGCTCGACATGCCTGCCAGCACCTTGCGCTCACGGATGAAAAAGCTCGCCATAACACGATAAATCACCCAAGAGTGGAAATGTCAGCCACGATATATCGCTACTATCGCGGTATATCGTGACTTGTTGCGGCCGGGATTAATTTTAAATCTATTTAAATCAGTGGGTTGAAACTTATTTTTGGTTGGCTTGGTCTTTGCTATAGCAGGGGATTACTGTGTTATAGGAAATCCGTTATGCCCAATTCATCAACTCACGCCGCATCTCCGGCTCAGCCGAATACCCATGTCGGTACATCGCAACGTATTCCGGTGGTTGAAATCGCCCCAGTGTCGAATAAAATCCATGTCCGGGAACAAAAAGGACTATTCCAGCGCTTACGCCAATACAGTAATAGTTGTTTGATTGCGATTTTTTTCATTTTGCCGTTTATCAATTACCAAGGCCGACAAGCGATTTTGTTTGACGTGACCGAGCAGCAATTCTTTTTCTTTAATCTCACCTTATGGCCGCAAGACTTTACCTTACTCGCGTGGTTTTTTATGGCTGCCGCGTTTGCACTGTTTTTTGTCACCGTGTATTGGGGTCGAGTGTGGTGTGGATTTTTGTGCCCACAAACCGCCTGGACCTTCATTTACATGTGGATAGAAGCCAAAATAGAGGATAATCATCATCACCGCGCCGCATTAGATAAAGCGCCATGGTCAATCAGTAAATTTCGTAAAAGACTGACCAAGCATGCATTATGGATTGTGTTTGCCTTACTCACAGGTTGCGGGTTTATTAGCTATTTTATGCCTGCCCGTGAACTGTATATTGATATATTTACTGCAAGCAGTGGTTTTTGGACCGGTGCCTGGGTATGGTTTTTTGCCCTCTGCACCTACTTAAATGCCGGTTGGATGCGCGAAATGATGTGTTTGCATTGCTGCCCATATTCACGTTTTCAGGCGGTGATGTTTGACGCAAACACTAAAACGGTTAGTTATGATACTGAACGGGGTGAGTCCCGTGGGCCACGTAAACGTGCTGAAAAAACCGAGTTAGGTGACTGTGTTGATTGCAATTTATGTGTGGATGTTTGCCCCACAGGCATTGATATTCGCAATGGCTTGCAATACGAGTGTATCAATTGTGGCGCTTGCGTTGATGCCTGTAATCAAACCATGGAAAAGTTTGGTTATGCGCCAAATTTAATTAGTTTTACCAGCGAAAACGCCTTAAAAGGCCAGCCGCAAACCAGTGTGTTTTCACTCAAAGCCCTAGGATATGCCAGCGCACTGCTAATAATGATTAGCTTAATTATTATCGATTTAAGCCAATTAAGTCATATTCAGCTTAATGTCATCCGCGATCGTCAAACCTTGTACCGTGAAGTGGGTGCAGATAGGGTTGAAAACAGCTATCAGCTTAAAATTCGTAATAAAACTCAACAAGCTGCAGTGTATCAAATTGCAGTGCGCAGCGATAAAACGCCCTCGTTGACCATAGTGACCGACACTGTGGTGCAGATAAAACCAGGCGAGCAATTAGATTATCCGGTGACGGTTAGTGGTCGTCGTAGTGAGCGCGTTGATGGCACTAGCCAGCAAACATTGCAATTTAGTGTGACTCAAATTAACAGTGTGGTTAACTTAACCCCAGTGGAGCCAGAAAATCAGGTGACGCAGCAATCACGTTTTTTTTGGCCGTAAATATCAGTTTATTAATTTGCTACTAACGCAATAGCAAAAGGCTTCTCGCATCATATATGGGAGAAGCCTTTTTATAGGGGTGCGAGCGTTAGCTCAGTATCTATTAACGCTGATGCAAGGCGTAGTCTGTGCCATCTTTAGCGGTGAACACTTTACAGTTACCTTCAGTAGGTTGGCAGCTGGTGTGCAATAAGCTTATCCACTGCTTGTAAGGTGTAGGTAAGTTTTTAATTGGCATAGACACTTGAATATCTTCAATATGTGCACAATCTTTTGCGCCTAGTTTACCAAGGCGGTCAAAACAAATTTCTACATGGGTATCGTTATTTTTTAATACCACAGAGGTCGGTTCATTTTTGTGGCCCGTTAACGCCACAAACTGACATGGATTTTGTAAGCCACACTGGGTGCCATCTTTTAAGAAAGCCAGTAAGTGGTTGTAGTAAACCACGTAACTGCATACATCTTGATGTGAACCATTGGCTAATGGAAATTGCGCATCCAAAAAGTCTTTTGCATTTGCACTACGATCATCTTGATTGGTGGTCGCCACAAATTGCTCACCGATGAAGCGGTTAAGGTTTTGGGTGGCTGTGTTGCTTGCTTGAGTAGACATATTCATCGCCTTATCCTCTTCTTGTGTTGTAGGTCAGAAATTAATTTTGTTATTTGTTTATTATTAAGCCTTGTTAGCAGCTTGATTTTTAGTCTATGCTATTTTTACAAAGAATTTCACAATAAAAATTTTACACTGTGAATTATACAAAATGAGAAATGAAAAAAGCTTAATGCGAAAGACCCATTTTTTGGGCACAAAGATAAGAAACTTGCGTAAACGCAATAACTTAACCATGGAAGACTTGTCGGCTCGCTGTGTGCGAGTCGATTCGAGCAATGCACCTTCTGTGTCATATTTGTCGATGATAGAGCGCGGAAAACGTGTTCCTAGCGCCGATATGTTGGCTGTTGTGGCGACGGTTTTTCAAAAAGAAGTGGAATGGTTTCTTGATGATGTGCCAGAAGATGAAGCCATTACACCAGAAAAAGGCAATAAAGGTGGCGTGAGCGGAATGCCGCTGGAGCCGAGCTTTCTGTTTTCGAATGACATTTTGCAAATCGCCATTCCTGAAATGTTATCGCAAACCGGCACAAGTGGTCGTCAATTTGCGCATTTGCTTATTCGTGCACACCAAGAACATCACCAAAACCACTTTCCTGATTTAGAGCGTGCTGCTGAAGAGGTTGGCTTAAAACGCATGCCATTGGCCATAGAAGACATTATGGATATTGCCAAAGGTATGGGATTAAAAATTAAGTGGATTGATCGTGCGCCAAAAGAAGTGATGGACGAAATGGGCATGAGTTCAAAACAGTTGGTTACCTCCTTTTTTGAACCGCCTGGCACCATTTACATCAGTAACATTCTCAAAACGCGGCCTAATCGGCTTAAATATGACTTGGCGGTGCATATTGGCCACTGTGTTTTGCACAACAAAGACGGTTTAAAAAGCGTGATGATGTCGGGGCGCCGAGAAGACTCAGAAGATGCCTACGCACCACAGTCTAACACCTTAAATGCGCAAGATATTTTACACGCCTGGCGTGATTTTGAATCCAGCTTTTTTGCAGGTGCGTTATTGTGCCCCAAAGTGCCGTATCGGCAGTTACTTGACCGTCACGGCTATGAAATTAGCGTACATAAACAATTGCAGGTTTCTGCCTCTGTTGCCATGCGCCGCATGACAGTTGTGTCGCCTTATCCTCACTGGCATTACTTTGATGCCTATGCACCAGGTAAACTTAAAGCAGTGTATCGCGGTAATGGTATTCCATTGCCATGGGGCAATATGCGTCTGGTGGAAGATCCGTGTCAGCATTGGGCGGTATTTAGAATGATTAACGAGCCGGTTGTTGGTACGTCGGCACAGATTTCCATTTTAAATGTCGGCAATGAGCCGCGGATCTATTGTTGTGAGTCGATTAAGGTTGATGACTCGGCAGGTAACCCACATGTGTTGTGTGCCGGTATTGATTTAAATCCAGCAATTGAGGCGCAAGGTAAAGACGCGCAGTCGCTTGCTCACGACTTAAAGCAGGCGTGTGCTGGTAATGGTGGCTCAATTGACATCCCTAAACACATTAAAAAAGACCTCACCAGTGTCGCTAAAATATTGAACATTAACTGGATTGAACGTGGGATTAAAAACGAAGCTCGGTTAATTTGTTCTCGCGGCGCAGTATGCCCGCGTCAACCCAGTTGTTACGCTGCTGGGCGCAATTTGTGTGAAGATAATTAATTCACACCAAATTGCGCATCAAGTAACTCAAACAAAAATTGTTCAACTGGGGGGTGATATTGCTCGGTATGTGGCCCTATGGTTATTGGGCATTCATCAGCAAAAACCTCAGTTAATTGCTCAATTTGTTTAGTATCCCACTCGGGGTGAAACTGTAAGCCAATAGCATGCTGGTGGCGAAACATTTGCACTGAGCAACGTGGGCTAGAGGCTACTATATCGATAGAAGTCGGCAAGGTAATGGCTTGATAATGCCATTGTGGAACGGTTAACACGCTGGCGTCATTAAAGCGAATATCTTGCCATCCAAGTTCGGGCTCAGGCATCTCAACCACCTGTCCACCAAGTTGTGTTGCCAGCAATTGTGCCCCTAAACATATGGCTAAAATTGGTCTTGGTAATACTAGCGCCTGTTGGATGAGTGTTAACTCAGCCTGCATCCATAGCGGGTTATCTGCTACATTCATTGGCCCGCCCAATACCATCAACCCGTCATAGTCTGCCAACGATTTTGGTAAATCATCAGGTGCATAAAAGCAAACCAGCTTAATGTTGCGATGCTGCGCCCATAATCCAATGCGGCCGACCCCTTCTGCAGGGTGATGCTGAAATACAGCAAGAGTACGATGGCTCATTTTAATTCACCGAGCTCAAGGTATATCCGCTGCACACTGGTGTGAGCTGGCAATACTGATGACAATTGCGCTTCAGTGTTAAATAAGTGCGGCTCTGCGGCGAGAATTATCGTTTTAGCCAAGGGAGTTTGTACTTCATCAAGGCGCACAATGTGGTCTGCATCTGGGCGAGATGTGAGTGTGTTAACTAAAAATTGAACCTTGTCATTTGGCTGATAATTGAGGTTAAGGTAATGATTGTTAGCCTCTTTCACTAAACCGCTTTCAAGAGGTAATGGATTAAATAACTCCATTTTATCGACATTGATTGTTTGCGCCTGCCATTGCATTTTACCGCCGCGCTCAAAGTGCCCTTTTACTACATCTACCGTAAGTTGAGAGATGTGTTGTGGATGCTTGGGATCTAATAGCGATAAATCAAAAGTGGTAGGTACTATGGTCCACACGGGGTCATTACTGTTTGCGGACGCGCGGATCCCCTTAACGACTTCAGCCTGGATTTTGGGGTCCGCAAACGACAATTTATACACAACTTGGGCATTATGTGGTTGATGAAACATAGGTAAATGTGAGGCAAAAAGACCGTATTGGCTGCCAAAGAGTAACATTCCATGCAAGCCCATTTTGACCGGATACTCATCATGTTGACCGTGATCTTGTCGCCCTGTTGCATGGCTATTTATGCTCGACAAGCTCAATATCAACATCAAGTAGGGTATGAATTTAAACGCTTTTATTATAGGGGATTGGCCGATATCGCCAATTTTATTTAAAGATAACATTGCAGTGAATTTGCAATAAAGCAGCATGGTGATGGCTCCTGTCTGAAACTGAACAGATGGGGCCGTCCCCGGGTGAAATCCTAAAGATGTGCTTAGGCTGAGGTCGTCCTCAAGGTAACTATGTTAACGTTTTGCAGCCTAAAAAACCAGTCGCACAACTTGGACTTTATTCCAAAACAGTCACCAGTTAACAGTTTCTCGTAAAGTAATACCTACAATTGATTAGTTAGCATTGAGCCGTCTTTTCACCAAACATTAACATTAGTTCCCATTTTGGAATTGATTCCATCGTTATGATGAATCGTCAATTATACAAAAGGGGTGATGACCTATGAGCAATGTAGATCTGTTGGGGCGCCGTAAGTTTATTGCAGGGCTTGGTATTGCTGCAGGTGCAGCAATGGTAGCACCGGCAATGGCAGTGTCTGAAAAGGCTGACGGTGTTAAGTGGGACAAAGAAGTTGAAATCGTTATTATTGGTTCTGGCTTTGCAGGTCTAGCGGCCGCAATTGAAGCCACCAAACATGGCGCAAAAGATGTCCATATTTTTGAAAAAATGTCGTACTTTGGCGGTAACTCAGCCATTAACGGGGGCTTATTTGCAGCACCTGGTACGCCAATGCAAAAGAAAGAAGGTATAGAAGACTCCGTCGATAGAATGGTTAACGACCAATTGCTATCTGGTCGAGGTATTGCTGACGAAGCGTTACTAAGACACGTTGCTTCTCATGCCGTTGAAGCACTACAAATGACCTTAGATGCCGGTGCGCAATACCACCCATACTTACAACAATTAGGTGGTCACTCGGTCGCACGAACTTACCAAACATCAGTTAGTTGTGGTGCAGGTATTACCCAACCTTTATTTAAAGAATGTAAGCGTATCGGCGTACATACTCACAATCGTTCAAAATTTGAAGGCTTCCTTGTGGGTAAAAATGGCGAAGTGGTAGGTGTTAAAATGCGTACCAACTACCACTTTGGTGAAGACCAGCCAGGTAAAGTGTTAACTATTCGCGCCAAAAAAGGTGTGATTATGGCAACAGGTGGTTTTGCACAAAACGTTAATTTACGCATGGCACAAGACCCAACCTTAACTGCCGAAGTGGGGTGTACCAACGCGCCAGGCGCGACCGGTGAAGGCATGTTCGAAATGTTTCGTCTAGGTGCTGTGCCTGTGCATTTAGCCCATATCCAGTCGGGTCCCTGGGCATCGCCAGACGAAGGTGGCTTTGGTTATGTGTCTAACTATGCCATTTTTAACTTTCCGCATTCAATAGCGATTAACCGTTTAACCGGCCAGCGTTTTATGAACGAAATTGCAGACCGTAAAATCCGTGCTGACGCCGAATTAAGTTGCCGTGATGAGCAAGGTAGACCCTATCCGCCAATCTTGATTTCAAGCTTTAAAGATTCTAAAGCTCACCCCAATACTGAGAAAGTGATTAAGTACAATGTGGGTTGGAAGTTCGATACCGTTGAAGCGCTCGCCCAACACTTTAATGTGCCTTTAGCGGCGTTAAAAGCTCAAATTGAAGAATATAACGGCTATGTGAAATCGGGTAAGGATACGCAATTTGGTAAAGACATGACCCTAGCCAAAAATAAGACTATTGAAGCCCCGTTTACTGTGGTTCGTTTATGGCCAAAAGTGCATTACTGCCAAGGTGGTGTGCAAATCAATACAAAAGCAGAGGTAAAAGACAGCTTTACCGGTAAGCCAATTGTTGGCCTATATGCCGCAGGTGAAGTGTGTGGTGGGATTCATGGCATCAGTCGCCTAGGTAGTTGTTCAATTCCTGAGTGTATGGTGATGGGTATGACAGCAGCCCGCAGCATCATGAAAGCTTAACTAGACCAGTAAACAAGAGGAATCATTAATGAAAAATTTTAATATTATACTTGGGCTGGTACTACTTGGATTAACCAGCTTATCAGTACAAGCGGTTGAAATCCGCGACTACCATAAAGAGGTGATTGGTAAAGACTGTAAAGCCTGTCATGACAATGGCATTAAGCAGTTCCCGTCGGATCAATCTTGTCTACAGTGTCATGATGTTGATGAACTGGCAAAGAAAACGGCTAGAAGCGAAGAAGACAAGTGGCAAAACCCACATGATAATCTTCACTATGGTAAAGACTTGCCTTGCCAAGAATGTCATTCAGAGCATAAAACCAAAGAGCCGCTATGCAGCAACTGTCATACTTTTAAATATGACAAGCATAAAAAATAGACTTGGTTTGTTGGGGGCCAGTTGATCTTTCAAGGTTGTTTTTACAGCAAATTGTTGGCCATTACTTAAACAGGCCCTAGGGTGTAAATTATTCAGTGTTACCAAATGCCAATCAATGATTGGCATTTTTCGTGCTGTAGATTTGGCGGCTGTTAAAATGAACGACACTGGCTCGACTCAAATCGGCAACCATCCATTTTTGATACCTAGAGTGGTGATCATTACATTTAGTTATTAGCGTTTTTGTTTGGTTGTGTGATGCTGTATTGACGCCGCAACAACATAGTTGCAAAGGTTAGTCGAGTTGATAACCTTTGTGCTCAACATTGGCTTTGATCAAATTAATCAACTGTAGCGTGGCGTAGGTTTGTGTATCTGGATTGAGGTAAAGCGATTCATTAAACACGGGCAGTGTTGGTAAACCATGCTCAATGGGATCAAGCACCTGCATCTTGTCGGTGATTCTAAATTCGGCTATTGGCGCGACCACTAAGTCATTTTCGACAGCCATGCACAAGGCTTGGGGTGAGGGGGTCGACAGTAGCACATTAATCGGCCGCATCGACAGCCGATGGTTGGCAAATACTTGTGCTCTAATGGGGCAGTTTTCTGGATATAATCCCATCGGAATCGTCTTGCGCGTATGGGCATTGCCTTTGAGCGCGGCAACCCACTTAAAACGCCGAGTAAACAGCAACTCGCCATTTGTTGGTATTTGCCAATGGGTTGCAACAATGACGTCAAATTCGCCTTGGTGTAATTTTTTGTACAGATTACCGCTCACATCGGTGTCGATAACAAGTTCTATGTTAGTAAACTCACGTATAAATTCTAATAAGCAGCTGCTTAGGTAGCATTTTATAAAGTCGGTTGGTACGCCAAGGCGAATGACTTCACGGTTTTGGCCTTCTTTTAATTCATCCAGTGCTTGTGAATTTAACTGGATCATTTTATAGGCGTAATTAAGCAGTGTTTCGCCAGACTCGGTTAAGGTGACGCCTTTGTTGTCTCTTATTAGCAATGTTTGCCCAACACTTTCTTCAAGTTTTTTAACTTGCAGGCTCAGTGTTGATTGGGTTCGGCAAATTTTATCGGCAGCTTTTGATAGGTTGCCGCATTCAGCAACAGCAATAAAACTTTCTAATAATTCAATTTTTAACATGGGCTATTGAAAAAGTTCATAATGGCATCAGTATTACTCAATATGGCGTATCTAAAAAGCTTGCTATGGTGTAACTGTGAAGTTGAAAAGATTTTAGTTGGAGCTTGATATGACGTGCTGGGAAAAACGTGAAAACTACTTAATTGAAGTATCGCAACGTTGTTTAAAAGGGCACAAGACCTTTGATTTGTGCCGCTCGCATTTAGTTGAGGCAAGCCAAATATCCAAAGGTACCATCTATAATCACTTTACCTCTGAAGCCGACTTAATTATTGCTGTTGCCTGTGCCGATTACCACACCTGGTTAATGCAAGCTAAACAAGATACCGTGCAATACCGCGACCCTTATTTACGGTTTATTTTTCATCACTGCCAACGTTTGTATCGTATTTTGTCGGAGCAAGCTTTTGTCATTGCCAGGGTGGTGCCTAACGAGGCGGTGTTGGCCCAGGCGAGTGAATATTATCGTGAGCGCTTTAATCGTGTACTTGAGCAATATAAGCAGTGGAATGCACAAACATTAATGGAAATAGGTGAAGTTAGCGGTTTTAATCGCAGTGAGTTATTGTGCGATTATTTACGCGGTGCGATGATCAATAGTGATGACGCGCAAAAATATTACAACGATGCAGAAATGTACTATCAACATAGTTTTGCGATGACACACCTGATGGGGCATTCACAAAAACGTCCACCGAGTATTAAAGTGTTTTTGCTGTGGTTACAAGATAAAGACAGCAGCAAAGCACTTAGTGCATAAACGCGATATGCATTAGCAAATATGCTGTAATAAAAAAGCCGTGTTAACCCTAACACGGCTTTTTAGTCTTATTTTTAATTGCTTATTTTATCGCATTGTGACGAATTCTTCAGCGCCCGTAGGGTGGATTGCCACAACCGAGTCAAAGTCTGCTTTGGTTGCGCCCATTTTCATCGCAACGCCAAAACCTTGGAGTATTTCATCCATACCAAAACCGATACCGTGAATACCCACAACCACTTCGGTATCGCCAGCACACACCAGCTTCATTTTACATGCTTGGCGATGGCTAGTAACAGCGGTGTACATCGAGGTAAAGGTAGAGGTGTAAACCTTGATGTTGTCTTTACCATATTTCTCGACGGCTTCCGGCTCAGTTAACCCCATAGTGCCTATCGCTGGGTGACTAAAAACCACGGTAGGAATTAAGCTATAGTCCATTTTGGCATTTGGCATATTGCCAAATAAACGTTCAGACAATAAACGACCGGCTTTTACGGCTACAGGGGTTAATTCAACACCGCCTGCCATAATGTCGCCAACACAGTATACCCCTTTAGCTGTTGTATTTTGTTGCTCGTCGGTAATCACATAACCTTTAGCATCCAGCTGTACATCGGTATTTTCAAGGCCAATGTTACCCGTAGCAGGTGAGCGGCCAATGGCCCAAATCAGGCAATCAATTGTTAAGCTTTCACCGTTTTCAAGCGCTAAGGTTAAGCTGCCATCAGCATTTTTGCTCACTGACTTTGGCACGCTATGTGTGTGTAATGTTGGGCCGTCGGTAGCCATTGCCTCAACCAACCCATCAACTAAAATAGGGTCAAAGTTGCGCAATGGAGCATGTTTGCGTACCAATAAATGCGTTTCGCTGCCCAGTGCATGTAATACGCCGGCAACTTCAACGGCAATATAACCCGCCCCGACCACTGCCACACGTTTAGGTTGCTCACGCAGTTCAAAGAAACCGTCAGAATCGATACCGTATTCGGCACCCGGAATATCAGGTATGGTCGGTGCACCGCCTGTCGCTACCACAATGTGATCGGCGGTGTAGTGTTCGCCATTCACTTCAATGGTGTTGTTATTTACAAAGCGGCCATAGCCATTTAGCAGGGTAACTTTATTATTTGCAAAACCACGGCCATAGGCATCATGAATACGGCCAATATAAGCTTCGCGACTGTTAACCAAGGTATTCCAGTCGAATTTGTTGACGCTCACATCAAAACCATAATCTTTGGCGTAAAGGTTCATTGCTTCAGCAATATGTGCGCCATACCACATCACTTTTTTGGGGACACAGCCCACGTTAACGCAAGTGCCGCCAACGTGCTTTGCTTCAATAATTAATACTTTTGCGCCACGCATTGCTGCACGGTTTGCTGAGGCGATGCCGCCACTGCCTGCGCCAAGCGCGATATAGTCAAAATGTTGAGCCATGATGTTCTCCACTGCGGTTAATGCTTCCATTGTAGGGGGGATTAGCTTTGTGATCTAGTTGTTCTATTTGAGGAAACAGTTGCTTATGCCATTGCGTATTAACGTTTATATTGGCATTCACCGCGGTCAACGTCATTAGGGCCGCTGGTGGCGCACTTTAGGCAGGCCCACTCATCTTTTCTAATATCGATTTCATCTTGGTAATGACTAAATCGACTATTTTGCACTTGTTTTTGCTTTTTTTGTAAGTGTTTTATGCGACTGTGAAGCCAGCGACAATTGGGGTCATCTGCGACAGGCGTGCTTGCTTGACGTGATGACGATGCCACGGCTTTATTGTCGTCGATATATTGTTGCAGGCTAGGTTTAATAAAAATGTCGTCGGCATTGTATTTTAAGGCTGCGCGGTCTTCTGTGGGGAGGGTGAGGTGATTGCCCTGACTGTCGGTGGCATATTGTTGTGGTAAATGGTGTGCATGGTCATTATTGAGTTCGGTCGGGTTATTGGAGGTGCCCTCTATTAACTGGCTAAATTCAGAGGCGAGGGGGGTAGGCGTTATCCATAACAGGCCGAGTAACAATACATAACACCATGTGGCGGTTAGTTGCAGACGGGTTAGCATGTGCGTTCCTTGCGCGGTGAAATATTAACCCGTTAGTGTAGTCGCTCAATGTCAAAACGCGAGTAAAAGCCGTTAAAGGATTAAAAGTCCCACGCTAAAGAGACGCCAGCATAGGTTTCATTTAGGCTCCCTTGTTGGTTATTAACAGCAGCTTGTTGTTTGATGTCGTCTAAGGCAATGCTGTGGCTAATGTGGGCTAAAATGCCAAGGTTGTCGCGATATTGATACTGTGTCTCAAGGCCAAACTGAACATGGTTAGCACCGTTGTGGGTGTCGCTACTGTAACCAAAATCAAATCCTTGCTGTACATAAGGGCTTAGCGTTAGTTGTGAGTTTATTTCCCATGGGCTATGAGCGCTAAAAGTGACAAAATAGCCAGAGGCTTCGGTGGCATAAGTGTAGTTCACTGCGGGCACGAGCCAATCAATACCCCTGTAGGTCATTGAACTAAAAAACTCATTATCTGAAGCGCGCTCAGCACCGTAAAATTCTAAGCGCTGATAACCCAAGGTTGCTTCAACGTCATCGCGAAGTGCCAATGTATATTCTAGCCCCGCATTCCACTCGGTGTAGTGCACTTGGTCTGCGCGGCCAACCACAGCAAAAAACACCATGTTATTGCGCTCTACACTGGCAGCTGCCCATGCTATACCGCCTTTCTCAAGGTTATTACGACCCTCGGTAACATAGTGGTTTTCCCAACCCCAATGTAAACCAATATTGGTTTGTGTTTCATCTGCAGCAAAGGCGGGGTGTACCGCCACTAGACTTAAGGTGGCGAGCAAAGAAATAAACACAGCATTAAGATTGTTGGTACAGCAAGTCGTTAACCCAGTTAAGTTCATATTTTGCAGCCCAAGGTAGTGCGCTCTACTAGATAAGAGGTATAAGTAAAGGAGCTAAAAGATTTACATAATGCGTATGGTAGCCTTTTAAATATCAAATTAAATGATAACAACTCTCGTTTGAGATCTTGCTGTCAATAATAAAATGGTAAATTAAGTGTAAAGTAAATCTGTGGTTGTCGTCACTTTTTGATGATGGTAAATCCGATAGGCGTAAAAATAGATAGGGTTATACCATTGCGTATTAAACATGATTGCTGCAAAGCTTGAAAACGCAGTAAATTACCCCAATATATAAGCTAATTGACCTTATTGATAAATGTCACACGCAGTATTTAGAGGAATCTTTAATGAGCAATCCATTGCAAAATAGCGCAGCGTTACCCGAGTTTTCTAAAATTAAACCAGAACACATCCAGCCTGCGGTTGAGCAAGCCATTGCTAAGTGTCGCGACACCATTGAAACGTTATTAGCCAGCAACAGCGAATATACCTGGGATAACCTTATCGCCCCCCTTGAAGAAGTAGACGACGAATTAAGTAAAGTTTGGTCGCCAGTGTCGCACATGAACTCAGTTGTCAGCAGCGATGCTCTGCGTGATGCTCATGATGCGTGTTTACCATTACTGTCTGATTACGGCACTTTTGTTGGCCAGCATCAGGGCTTGTATGACGCTTATAAATCAATTCATCAATCAGCTGACTTTGCCTTGTTAACTCAAGCGCAAAAAAAGGTTATTGAACAAAGCTTACTCGACTTTGAATTGTCGGGCATTGGTTTAGATGATAGCCAAAAAGCACGTTACGGCGAGATTGTTAAGCGTTTATCTGAGTTAACCAGCAACTTCTCTAATCAATTATTAGATGCTACAGAAGCCTGGACTAAACTGATTACCAACGAAGCCGACTTAGCGGGTTTACCTGAGTCGGCAGTGGCGGCAGCAAAAGCCATGGCCGAGGCCAAAGAGCAAAAAGGCTGGTTGTTTACTCTTGATTTTCCTTCCTATTTACCTGTGATGACCTACAGCGAAAACCGTGAGCTACGTGAAGAGTGCTACCGTGCATTTGTTACCCGCGCCTCTGATCAAGGCCCAAATGCGGGTGAGTTTGATAACACCAACAACATGAACGAAATTGTGGCATTACGCCATGAATTAGCCAATCTACTGGGTTTTGCCAGCTATGCTCATAAATCACTGGCGACCAAAATGGCAGAGTCTCCAGAGCAGGTGTTAGGCTTTTTAAATGAATTAGGCCAGCGCTCAAAAGGCCAGGCGGCAACAGAATTGGCTGAACTACGCGCCTTTGCGAAAGCGCACTATGATGTTAGCGAAATGGCGTCATGGGACTTAAGTTTTTACGCAGAAAAACTGCAGCAACATAAATACGAAGTGTCGCAAGAAATCCTGCGTCCGTACTTCCCTGAAGATAAAGTGTTATCGGGCCTGTTTTATACCGTTAATCGCTTATTTGGACTCACGATCAACGAGAAAAAAGGCGTTGATACTTGGCACAAAGACGTGCGTTTCTTTGATATTTTTGACGCCGACAACGTGCATCGCGGCAGCTTCTATTTAGATTTATATGCCCGCAGCGGTAAGCGTGGCGGCGCATGGATGGACGATTGCCGTGGTCGCCGAGTGACGAGTTCGGGTTTGCAAAAACCAGTGGCTTATTTAACCTGTAACTTTAATGGCCCGGTTGACGGCAAACCGGCATTGTTTACTCACGATGAGGTCACCACATTATTCCACGAGTTTGGTCACGGCATTCACCACATGCTAACCAAAGTGGATGTTGGCGGTGTGTCGGGCATTAACGGTGTGCCTTGGGATGCGGTAGAGTTACCCAGTCAATTTATGGAAAACTGGTGCTGGCAAGAAGAGGCCCTAGCAGAGATCTCTGGCCATTACGAAACTGGCGAGCCATTGCCAAAAGCGTTACTCGACAAAATGTTAGCGGCAAAGAACTTCCAGTCAGGCATGATGATGGTGCGCCAACTTGAGTTTTCATTGTTCGATTTTAGAATGCACCACGAGTTTGACCCTGCAAAAGGTGTCGATATTCAAGGTATTTTAGACGAAGTACGCAGCCAAATAGCCGTATTAACACCGCCAAGCTTTAACCGCTTCCAGCATGGTTTTGCCCATATTTTTGCTGGTGGCTATGCCGCAGGTTATTACAGCTATAAATGGGCTGAAGTGTTATCGGCCGATGCGTTTTCTCGCTTTGAAGACGAAGGCATCTTTAACCCAGAAACCGGTAAGAGCTTCTTAAATAACATTCTTGAAATGGGCGGCAGCGAAGAGCCAATGGAGCTGTTTAAACGCTTTATGGGCCGAGAGCCAAACACAGATGCATTACTACGCCACAGTGGTATTGCAGCGTAAGTCATTAACATAAATACTTAAAAAAACCGACATTGAGTGTCGGTTTTTTTATGCCTGCGATTTGAAACTCTAAGGTGTTTTTTGTTGATATAGTCATCTCATTATCGTTTATCGATAATTTATTGTCGAATAAAGTTAATTGTGTTAGCGTTAATTTAACATTTGGCCACGATAGAACCACCATGGATAGAATTGTCTCGCTCAGTAAATGGATTAAATTACTCATCGTTTTATTAGCTCTATTACAAGTCAGTAGTTATTGCGGCGCCATGATGTTTGGCGAGTTTCAAGCGGGCGAATATGTCCTCACCATTGACTGGTGGGGCTGGTTTAGCAGTTACCTTGCGGTCGATTTTGGCTCTCCATGGCAAGCGCTTGCACAACGCCTTTATGATGCGGGTTTTCATCCGGGGCTCATTTTGGGGAGCGTTGAAATACTGCCTTACCTGTTTATTTATTATTTTCTGTATCAACTGTTTGGTTTGTATCAACAAGGGCAGGTGTTCACTGCGGCTAATTTTCGCTGTTTAAGCCATATTGCTTTGGTGTTTTTAGCGTGGATTTTACTCAGCCTTTTTTACCCAATGCTTGTTGCTTCTACCTTGCATTTTAGCGGCATTTCAAGTGCGGTTCCTATGTACTTTAGCCTAGGTAGTCAGGAGCTCAAATACGCATTGTTTGGGATGGTGTTTTACTGCGTCGCATGGGTGATGAAGCACGCGACAGAGCTGCAAGAAGAAGCGGAGTTAACCATTTAATGGCCATTATTATTGAGCTAGACGTCATGCTGGCCAAGCGCAAAATGAAGTCAACAGAACTGGCTGAGTTAGTGGGTATTACACCGCAAAATTTATCGGTATTACGCAGTGGCCGTGCGAAAGCGATTCGGTTTTCAACGCTCGACGCCATTTGCCAGCACTTACAATGCTCGCCAGGGGATATTTTAATCCACAAGGAAGATCAATAATTAAGGACAATAATATGCAAAATACAGTAAAACAATTTATTACAGTAGTGATGATTAGCACGGCGATGTTGATTATTTCTGGCTGTACGGTGCGCTTAACTGAAGCGAGTTTTATTGCCCATGATAAAGCGCCAGTGGCCTTTAGCACTGAGTTTACGCAAGCATTGCAGCTAGCCATGCCAAATAATGCCATTATCCCACTGAGCCTAGAGGCGAGCGATCACGTTAAGCTGAATGGTTTTTTTATCGACAACCCAAACAGCAACACAACCTTAGTGTTTTACCAGGGCAATGGTATGAAGATTCAACCCCATTGTTTATCAGCCTTAACCACGTTGTCGACACTGAATACTGATATTTTAGTCATGGATCGCCGTGGCATTGGCGCCAGTGAAGGCAAGCCGCAGATTAAAAATATTCTCTCGGATGCACAGCAACAACTGGACTACTTACAGCAGCACTTCCAACCAGAAAAAATTATCTTGCACGGTTACTCGTTAGGCAGTTTTATTGCCGCCGATTTAGCCCGAAATAACAAAGTCGATGCACTCGTGTTGCAAGGTTCGGCCACCAATGCCGACGATTGGGTCGATGAAAAAACACCTTGGTATATGGCACCGTTTATGACCCTAGAAATGCCCCAAGACTTTCGTAATATCGATAATCAACAAGTTGTTGCACAATCATATTCTGGCCCATTATTGGTGATTGCCGCAGAAGATGATAAAGAAGTGCCGCCAGCACTTGCTGAAAAACTGTTTGCCGCAAGCAAGTCTGCTAACAAACAGTTAATTATGGTGCCCAATGTCGGTCATCAGGGCATGTTAGATGATGTAACCACCATGCAGCAGTATCAAGACTTTATTACCGAGCTTTGATTTGAGCTGAAAAATCGACATAAAAAAGAGGCGCAATGCGCCTCTTCGTTTGGTTAACAGTTGTTACGCTTTGAGCAACAACTTATGCTAACTTCAAATCATACTGGTTGCGGTACATCACCATGTCTTCGATGGTGAGTACGGGCATATTGTGCTTTAAACCAAAGGCGACGATTTCTGGCGTTTTAGCCATGCTGCCATCTTCGTTGGTCAGTTCACACAACACGCCTGCTGGCATTAAGCCGGCCATTTGCATTAAATCAACCGTACCTTCAGTGTGACCGCGACGAGACAATACACCGCCTGCGCGAGCGCGTAGCGGAAATACATGCCCTGGGCGGGCTAAATCAGATGGTTTAGCATTGCGGTTAGCGGCGGTTTTTATGGTGGTCACACGGTCTTGTGCAGACACGCCCGTTGTTACGCCTTCTTTAGCTTCAATCGACACAGTAAACGCGGTTTGGTTGGCACTGTTGTTGTTGGTCACCATAGGTGGTAACTCAAGCTTATTGGCGTGCTCGTCGGTTAAACATAAACACACAATGCCGCTGCATTCGCGGATCATTAATGCCATTTGCGCTGTGGTTAAGTGCTCAACTGAATAAATAATGTCGCCTTCGTTTTCGCGATCTTCATCGTCGAGTAACAAAACGCCGCGGCCTTCTCTAAGCGCTGCAAGGGCATTTTCGACACGGGTGATGGGTTCGCCAAATTCGGCAAGTAGTGATAGCTGATTCATGGTTGTACTCCTAAAATGACCAGAATCAGGGCTTGTAAAGAGGGATATTAATCCAAAACAAATTGCACCAAAAAGCCGAGGCTAATTGATGTCTCTCTATTCTCTCTCATCCGGACTATAACCGTCGGCTCTGGACTGTTAGTGATTACGTTAAGGTAATACTAAGTCACCAGATCTGCTGACCTCGACGAATCGAGCGCTCGCGGGCTTACTTTTTCAAGTTTACCGCCGGTGGGGAATTGCGCCCCGCCCTGAGAATTATAAATAATCTTGTTTGCGTTTATTTCAGCTTATTGGCTTATTTGCCAGTAAGTAGAAATTGCGTTGCTATGGTAATCAGTTAAGAGTGAGATTAAAAGGGTGTGAGTCGCAAAAAGAGTAACAAAATACCGTGTTGCATAGCCTTGCGCATTCGCCAATCGGTATAAAGATAATAAAGCTTCTTGCTCACTGGTATGACCTTTGTTAGCCTGTCGCGCTAACAATAGGAGTAGTGGTAGATGAATCTGTATTTTCGTTTTGCGTTGTTGTTTTTATGGCGAATAGGCCATTGCAAGCGTATTGATTTTTTAGGCACCAGTAAAATTAATTATCGCGTTTTACCGTTAGATTGCGACATCAACTTACATTTAACCAATTCGCGTTACCCGGCTTTTATGGATTTAGCCCGTACCTACATGATTGCCGAAATCGGTTTAATGAAGCAGTTTTTAAAGAATAAATGGCTGCCAATCGTGAACGCCGCCGAGTTTACGTACATCCGCGATATTAAACCGTTTGAAAAGTTTACTATTGAAACCAAAATTGTTGGTTGGGATGAAAAATATTTTTACATTGAGCACCGTATCGTGACCGCACGTGGCTTGCATTGTATTGCCCATGTACGTGGGGTATTTGTGTGCCGTGGTAAGCAAGTGCCTATCGAAACCTTAATTGCAGCAGCGGGTTACACGGGTGACACGCCAGAACTACCGGCCGAAGTGGTTAAGTGGAAACAATTTTTACAGCTCAAAAAAGAGTGTAATACATAACCAGGATTGATTGTTGGTATCAATATTTATCTATACAGATCAATCAACCTGAGTTTGCCGTATTAGCAAGCCTAGGTTGATTAGGTAATAGATTGATTAGGTAATAGGAGTGACAAGGTGGCATTAGAAACATTCAGTGATATTTGGGCGCGCGCTTGCGAACGTAAAGGCGGGCCTGCAATCGTCAAGTCGCTGCTACCAGACACACTCAGCGCCGCTGAAATCTGTGAGTATTCTGATGCACAATTGCTTTCTGTGATGAGTAAACGTGTGTTTCAAAGTGGTTTTGTGTGGCGAGTGGTCGATAATAAATGGTCAGCTTACGAACAAGCCTTTTTTGACTTTGTGCCGATGAAAGTATTAATGCTGTCACCCGATCAAATTCAGCAGCGCGCTAGCGATCCGGCCCTTATTCGCCACCAAAAGAAAACCCAGGCCATTGTCGATAATGCCTACATGATCCAGCAAATCAGTGCAGAACACGGCAGCTTTGCTGAATTTATTGCCAATTGGCCAACAGATAACATTACCGGATTATGGCAAGTGCTTAAAAAACGTGGTGCACGTTTGGGCGGCAACACTGGGCCATACTTTTTGCGCGCGATTGGCAAAGACACCTTTTTACTTAGCCAAGATGTGCAGTCATATTTAACTGCGCATAAAGTGGTGGATGCTGGCTTTACCTCGCAAACAGCACTGCGCCAAACGCAAGCGGCGTTTAATCAGTGGCAACAAGAGTCTGGCATGAGTTTGGCGCAAATTAGCCGTACGATTTCATTGGGTGTGGGTGACAATCGGGTGTAGTGGCTATCATGTTTGATAGCGACACAAAAAGACCTTCACGATTTCAGCGGCATGCTGATCTTTTTCTTTGTCAGTAAAAGGCTCGTTCATTTGAAAGATTAATGGCCAAAAACATTGGCCTTTAATTAAACTGTGCACTTGGTCCTGAGCCTGTTCAATGTCGTCAACATTGATTCGACCATCTTTGTTGGCTGCTTTAATCCAGCGTGAAATGGCGTTTTCTTCTTTGATGATCTTTTTTATTTCTTTTTGCATTTCAGATGCATAAAACAAATGACCAATCACCATTCTTGACACTTCAATGTGTTCTTCTGACTGAATATATTCAATATCATCGCGGACTAATTGTTGTAACTGCGGCGCCAATGGCTTGTTTGGGTGATAAGGCTCAGAAGGGTGCGACAACGCTTTTTTCCATAAGTCGGTCATTAAGGTCATCACTAATGCTTCTTTGGTCGCGAAGTGGTTGTATACCGTGCGTTTAGACACGCCAGCCTCTTCGGCTAATTTGTCCATGCTCGTCGCTGTAACCCCTAATGCTTTAAAGGTTGTTCTGGCGGCTTCAATAATGGCCGCACGTTTAATTTGGCTACGCGTTTGTTTTTCTTGAGTCATGGTCAGCACAGTATCGAGTTTATGAAAGAGATTTTACACTGAGTAGTTTACTTTTCAATGGGAGATTATTAAACTACACCGTGTAGTTTACTTTATTGGTGTCAAAATGAAAATATTAGCTGGTGTTATTGTTGGATTTGTACTGTTAGTTGCCATTGTGTGGCTCACTAAAACATGGTCAACTGCCAATAAAGGCAAGCCGTTCACGAATAGTGAAAAAGCCTACCAGGCGGGATTAAGCAGTTTATGGCCGATAGCTAAAGCTTATTGGAACACCCAGCGCCAAGCGCCTGCTCCAGTAGATGCTGTACCATTAATGACCTTAACTCAAGACATCCTCGCGCAAACGCAAGACGATGCGATATATCGTTTAGGCCATTCAACAATATTAATGCGCTTAGATGGCGAGTACGTATTAATCGATCCGGTATTTAGCGAACGTGCATCGCCTGTGCAATGGGCTGGGCCAAAGCGCTTCCATGAGTCTCCTATCAGTATTGCAGATTTACCGGCAATAAAAGCCGTCATCATTAGCCATGATCATTATGATCACCTCGATAAAGCCGCCATTGAACAATTAGCAGGCAAAGTGCAGCACTTTGTTACGCCACTAAAAGTGGGCGAATATTTAACCGCATGGGGTGTTGAACCTATTCAGATCACTGAACTTGAGTGGTGGCAATCGGTTGAGTTAAATGGGCTAAGCATTACTGCCACCCCTGCGCAGCATTTCTCTGGCCGAGGTTTACTCGACCGAGACCACACATTGTGGGCCAGTTGGGTTATTCAAGGTTTGCACCATAAGATTTTTTATAGCGGCGACAGTGGCTATTTTGGTGGCTTTAAAGACATTGGCGAGCGATATGGGCCTTTTGATGTGAGCATGATTGAAACGGGCGCCTATAATGAATTATGGAGCGATATTCACATGTTGCCAGAGCAGAGCTTGCAGGCACATATTGATGTGAATGCCGGCGCAATGTTACCTGTACATAACGGTACATTTGATCTTGCATTGCATGACTGGTTTGAACCTTTTGAACGTATTAGTGAGCTTGCAAAACAGCATGGCGTTAACCTATTAACCCCTAAATTTGGCCAAGCGGTTTTGTTAGCGAACCCTCAAGCAAGTGAGCGTTGGTGGCAAGAGATGATGCCCAATGCAGCCACCAAAGCGAGTGAACCAGGTGTGCATTCACCAAAGATGGTTGAATTAAATGAGGTTGTCACGAACAGCCAGTAAATTATGCTGATAATGTGGCTTGTTTCTGTGGCCCACAGAGCTTGAGTTGGTCAATTTGTATGGGTGTCGATAAGTGAGTCGATTGTATTACTTTGTTTAATGACTAATGTGTCTATTAACAAACCATCAACAAAAAACCAAATTATAACCTAAGCTTATTATTTATTTACAATTTATAGCATCAGTCTGTGTTGTTTGAATTTTATACTTGTGCGATAAAGAATACAGAAAATGTAACAGTTTGATTTTAATTATTTCAGATGCGCGCCTCACGGTTGAGAATGCCATATTGAACAAAAATTTGGAGTAGGAGCACACATGCATAAAGCATTAAAAGTCGCTGCGGTGATATCTGCGGCAATATGGATTACCGCTTGTGGCAAAGCAGAGGATGCCGCTCAAGCGCAACAGCAGCAACCTCCTACTCCTGTAGGTGTTATGACAGTTGAAGCCGTATCACAGGCCATTACTGTTGAGTTACCTGGTCGTAGCCGTGCTTTTTTAGAAGCCGAAGTACGCCCTCAGGTGTCAGGCATTATTACCAAGCGCGCCTTTATTGAAGGCAGTGAAGTGACCCAGGGCCAATCGCTGTATCAAATTGATTCGGCCACATACAAGGCCGCATTAGTCAGTGCAGAAGCCGACCTCGCCAGTGCCAATGCCTCGTTAGCCTCGGCAAAAGCCAAAGCGGATCGCTATGCCAAATTGGTCAAAACCAATGCGGTGAGTAAGCAAGACTTTGACGAAACCGAAGCCGCCTATAAAGAAGCTCAGGCTGCGGTGACTGTGGCTAAAGCCGCGATTAACACTGCCAAAATTAACCTTGAATACACCGAGGTAAAAGCGCCTATTTCAGGCCGAATTGGTAAGTCGTCCGTTACTGCTGGTGCGTTAGTGACAGCGAATCAAGCAACAACGCTTGCGACGATTCAGCAACTTGATCCCATCAATGTCGACATTGTTCAATCAAGTGCGCAATTGCTGCGCTTAAAGGCTAAGTTACGCTCAGGGCAATTGATTAAAAGTGATAACGCTAAAGTGACGTTAATACTAGAAGACGACAGTGTGTATGAACATGAAGGCACACTGCAATTTGCTGAGGTCAATGTAGACGAGTCGACAGGTTCGGTAACATTGCGGGCAGAGTTTCCAAATCCAGATGGCACTTTATTACCCGGCATGTATGTGCGTGCACAGTTAAATGCAGGCCAAGACCCTCAAGCGATATTAGTGCCACAGCGAGCCATTACACGTAACAATAAAGGCCAAGCGGTGGCAATGCTTGTAGATAAAGACAGCAACGCTGAAATGCGTATTGTCACAACGGCAGAAGTGATTGGCAGCCAATGGCGAATTGTGGATGGCCTAGCTGTTGGCGATAAGCTTATTGTCGAAGGGTTGCAAAAAATCCGCCCAGGTGCACCGGTTTCTCCGCAAGTGTTAACGGCCGACCAACCACAAAAATAGGGATATATTATGGCTCGCTTTTTTATTGATCGCCCTATTTTTGCCTGGGTGATTTCACTGTTAATTATGCTTGCTGGGGTGTTGGCCATTAAAGGCTTACCTATTGCCCAGTATCCGAGTATTGCGCCGCCAACGGTTGTGATCAGTGCATATTATCCGGGTGCCTCGGCCAAAACCATGGAAGACACGGTAACCCAGGTGATTGAGCAGCGTATGACCGGGCTTGATCACTTACGGTATATTTCGTCCACCAGTGACAGCTTTGGTAACGCATCAATTACCTTAACCTTTAATGCCGAAGCAGATCCCGACATTGCTCAAGTACAGGTGCAAAACAAACTGCAAGCTGCAACGCCGCTATTGCCCGCTGAAGTACAGCAACAGGGGGTGACGGTTAACAAGTCGACGTCTGGCTTTTTAATGGTACTTGGTTTTGTGTCTGAAGATGGCTCAATGGGTAAAAGCGATATTGCAGACTATGTAGCGGCCAATATTCAAGACCCTATGAGCCGTGTTGCAGGGGTAGGGGAAATCACACTTTTTGGTGCCCAGTATGCGATGCGTATATGGCTAGACCCACTAAAACTAACCCAGTACAACTTAACCAGTATTGATGTCACCGCGGCCATTAGTGAACAAAATGCGCAAATATCGGCAGGGCAATTAGGTGGTGCGCCATCAGTTGCAGGGCAAGAGCTTAACGCGACCATCACTGCGCAAAGTCGTTTGCAAACTCCTGAACAATTTAGACGTATTATTCTAAAATCGGATTCTTCTGGTGCGAATGTGTATCTTGAAGACGTGGCAAAAGTCGAATTGGGCGCAGAAAGCTACGCGGTTGATTCTTACTACAACGGAATGCCTGCTTCTGGTTTGGCATTTAGTTTAGCCACCGGTGCCAATGCGCTTGATACCGCTGAAGGGATTAAAGCCAAAATTAACGAGATGAAAGACTTTTTCCCGCAAGGGCTTAAAGTGGTTTATCCCTACGACACTACGCCATTTGTTGAACAGTCTATCGAAGGTGTTGTGCATACATTATTAGAAGCCATTGTGTTGGTATTTTTAATTATGTATCTGTTTTTGCAAAACTTTAGGGCTACGTTAATCCCCACTATTGCGGTTCCTGTGGTATTGCTTGGCACCTTTGCAGTGTTATCGGCATCTGGCTTTACCATTAATACCTTAACCATGTTTGCCATGGTTTTGGCCATTGGTTTGCTGGTGGACGACGCCATTGTTGTGGTGGAAAACGTTGAGCGGGTCATGTCTGAAGAGGGTTTAAGTCCGCTAGAAGCTACCCGCAAGTCGATGGACCAAATCACCAGTGCCCTGGTGGGTATTGGCTTAACCCTGTCTGCGGTGTTTGTGCCTATGGCATTTATGTCGGGGTCGACAGGGGTTATTTACCGCCAGTTCTCCATTACCATTGTATCGGCAATGGCCTTATCTGTGTTTGTGGCAATTGTGTTAACACCGGCATTATGTGCCACCATGTTAAAACCGATTAAAAAAGGCCATACCCATGCAGACACCGGGTTCTTTGGCTGGTTTAACCGCAAATTTGATGCAATGACCTCGCGTTATGAGTCGAGCGTTGGCAGTATTTTAAAACGCTCATTCCGTGTGATGTTAATTTACATTGGTTTGGTTATCGCGGTGGGTTGGATCTTCTTACGTATGCCAACGGCATTTTTACCCGATGAAGACCAAGGTATCTTATTTACGCAGGCTATTTTGCCCACAAACGCAACTCAGGAAAGCACTGTTAACGTACTTAAAGAGATTAATGACTATTACCTCACAGAGGAAAAAGACATCGTTAATTCTGTATTTACCGTAGCAGGTTTTAGTTTTGCCGGTTCTGGTCAAAATATGGGTATTGCCTTTGTTAGCTTAAAAGATTGGTCTACCCGTGAAGCACCAGGCGAAGATGTGCAATCGTTAGCTGGGCGTGCAATGGGACGCTTTATGCAAATTAAAGAAGCCTTTGTATTTGCATTTGTGCCACCCTCGGTGATTGAGCTTGGTAACGCTACAGGCTTTGATGTGTACTTAAAAGACTTAAATGGCCAAGGTCATGACAAGCTGATTGAGGCACGTAATCAGTTGCTAGGTATGGCCTCACAAAACCCTAACTTAGTGGGGGTAAGACCCAACGGCCAAGAAGATGCGCCGATGTACCATATTAATATCGATCATGCCAAACTGCGTGCATTAGACATTGATATTAATAATGTGAATAGCGTGATGGCAACGGCGTTGGGTGGGTCTTATGTGAATGATTTTATTGACCGTGGCCGGGTTAAAAAGGTGTACGTGCAAGGTGAAGCAAAATACCGTATGCAGCCAAGCGACCTAGACACCTGGTATGTGCGTAATAGCCTGGGTGAAATGGTACCGTTTTCGGCGTTTTCTTCGGGTGAGTGGCAAATAGGCTCGCCGCAATTACAGCGCTTTAACGGTGTGCCAGCGGTTAATATTCAAGGCGCCACCGCTCAAGGTTTCAGTACTGGTGCTGCAATGGACGCGCTAGAAGAAATGGCCAAACAATTGCCGCCAGGCTTTGGTTTAGAGTGGAATGGGTTGTCGTACGAAGAACGGTTGTCTGGTAACCAGGCTCCGAGCTTATACGCACTGTCTATCTTGATTGTATTCTTGGTACTTGCGGCATTATACGAGAGTTGGTCGGTGCCGTTATCGGTTATTCTGGTGGTGCCCTTAGGTATTATTGGGGCACTGCTTGCCATGAATGGCCGCGGTTTACCTAACGACGTATTCTTCCAGGTTGGCTTATTAACCACAGTTGGGTTAGCAACCAAAAACGCCATCTTGATTGTGGAGTTTGCTAAAGAATACTTTGAGAAAGGCTCGGGCTTAATTGAGGCAACACTGCACGCTGTAAGAGTGCGTTTACGCCCAATTTTAATGACGTCCTTGGCCTTTGGTTTAGGTGTGGTGCCATTAGCCATTAGTTCTGGTGTTGGCTCTGGCAGTCAAAACGCCATCGGTACAGCTGTACTGGGCGGGATGATGTCATCGACCTTCCTGGGTATTTTCTTTGTACCGTTATTCTTTGTGGTGGTTGAGCGCATCTTTAGTAAGCGTGAAAAACTAACCGAAGAAGATGAGCAAAAGATTGACGATGATAGAAAATCGATTTAATCGTTAGCCAGCTGTAAAAAGCCCAGATATCTGGGCTTTTTTGTGTCTATAGTCATCGGTTTTTTTGGCAGTGATGTGGCCAGAAAAGGATATAGCACGTAAAACCTAGTTTAACGCTAATAAAACGATACTTAAATCGCGCTAATTGATTCATTTTAATAAAGTAAACTTAAAATGTGTTTAAAAAAACACCTTAGCATTTTTGCTTTAGGTTGTTGATAAAAATAATGATTAAAAATGTAACTGTGTAAATATCAACCAGATGGCTGTTGATATTTGTGTTATGATTAAGATCCTAATCAAAACAGTTTTTTAACATTGGTATGCGTAAGGTAAGCATGGATGTGGTTATTTTTTAGTGAAGATATCACCAATAAAGATGAACTTTTGATTAAATTATGATTATGATAGTGAATAACAATAATAAAGGAAAACACCATGCAGGCGCTGCTTATTAGCCTCACTTTAGCCGCTATTCTGGCTTACCTTTGGTATGCCAGCCTACTTAAAAAGCGTACTTCAGCCATTGAAGCGCTCAAGGTTATTGATTCTAAAATTGATAAAAGACTGACATTGTTTACTGAGCTGTGCCAAGAGCGTGAGGCTTACCCGCACCCATTAACCGACGAGCAGCAAGCGCAATTGGCCTATTTAAAGCAATTACAACCTCAACACGATTGGGAACAACCCATTGAAGAGTCTAATGTGGCTGGTGGTTCGTTGTCTGTGTCTATTGCCGCATGGCAGCAAATTGATCAGGGGTTAGAGTCGTTATTGTCAACGGTCAACAAAGACAAACTGGCAGCAGAGAAGCTGGCAGAATACCTTCAGCTAGAATTAGACTTTGTGCACGCAGAAGACTTTTACCGTCAAGCAGTAGAAGAGCTTAACAGCGGGGTGAAAATTTTTCCGGGCTCGGCTGTTGCTAAATTTGCGCGTATTGCCCCAATGCCGATATTTGATCAAGTGCAGGAATAACCCGATGATGTGGCGTAATATGTCGGCGCTCATGATCACCGGTATACTGGCGGTGAACCAACAGGCATACGCTAAGCAAGTGGTTTATCCTGAAGTGTCAGACGTTGAAAAACCACAAATAAAAGCCAAATATACTGCTGAGCAACCCAATATAAAAAAACAATTATCTATTGGGCCAACACAAAGCAATACACCCACAACTTACAATCAGCCCACCCTTGAGCCCTTTAATGTATTGCAACAAACTGCATCTACGTTAGGGAGCCAATCATCGTCTAACAGTGGTGGTTATGTAGGTGAAAAACCGCAAACCCGGGTATTAACTAACGATTATCCATTACGCCAATCGAGTTCAGTGCCAAGCAAACCTACTGTTAGAGCCAAATATTCTGAACACGGCATTGTGAGCGATCTTGGCGTTGAAAAACGCAAAGTGTACCAATACAAGCAGGCCAATGGTGTGATGGTATTTAGCGATCAGCAACCCTTAGATGCCGACTATCAAGTGTTGTTGTACGAGTGCTTTGCCTGCCGACCAGACTCCACCATTGACTGGTACAAAATCCCGTTATTTACGTCGCACTTTGCTAGTGATGTGGCATTAGCCGCACGGCAATACCAATTAGACCCGGCCTTAATTAGAGCCGTGATTCATGCAGAGTCGGCATTTAAACCCAGTGCAATTTCAAAAGCAGGTGCCAAAGGTTTAATGCAATTAATGCCCGGCACCGCCAGTGACATGGGCGTAGACAATCCATTTAATGCCCAGCAAAATATTCGTGGTGGTAGCCGTTATTTAGCACAGCTATTAGCCCAATTTAATGGTGATTTAGACCTAGCGTGTGCCGCATACAATGCTGGCCCAAGCACAGTTACCCAATACCGTGGCATTCCGCCATACCCAGAAACTCAAGCTTATGTGAAGCGCGTAAAAATATTATTCAAACGCTACCAAAAAGCATTAGCCAGTTAATCGAGGTCATATGAAGTATTTTATCCACAAAGCAGCGCCAAAGCGCGTCAAACTCAGCCCTAAGAGCGGTTACTGTTTAGCGGGCCTAGCAGGGTTATTAATTTTAGGTGCGGCCACGGTTCCTGCTATGGCGGCAACCTCAGCAACATCAGTTGCACCATCGCAAGAAGACATGCGCTTATACGACATTGCTAACGCGCCACAAGCGCAGCGCATTGAGCAAGATATTCGTACCCTGGTTGATTTTGGCACTCGTCATACCTTATCTGACACGCAGTCAGACACCCAGGGTATTGGCGCAGCAAGACGCTGGATAGAAGCCGAATTTAAGCGAATTTCAACACAGTGTGGTGGTTGTTTAGAGGTTGTTACCGTAGCCAAAACGGTTGAAGGCAAGCGTATCGCCAAGCCAACAGAAGTGGTCAACGTTATCGCGATTCAACGCGGTAAAACAGATCCTAAGCGTGTGGTGATGATGAGCGGTGATATTGATTCGCGTGTTACCGACGTGCTGGATGCCACTTCTATTTCACCAGGGGCAAACGACAATGCCTCCGGTGTGGCAGGTGCATTAGAAGCTGCACGGGTGTTATCAAAATATCAGTTTAACGGCACCATAGTGTACGCGGCCTTGTCGGGTGAAGAGCAAGGCTTATACGGCGGCAATATTTTAGCCGACTATGCCAAAGCACAAGGCTGGCAAGTGCAGGCTGTGCTCAATAACGACATGATTGGCAACATTGCCGGCATTAATGGCGTGGTCAATAACAGCAGTGTGCGAGTGTTTTCGGAAGGTGTGCGCTTTGCCGAAACCGCCGACGAAGCAAAAGAGCGTTATTTTAGTGGCGGCGAAAACGATTCTGCCTCACGTAATTTAGCCCGTAAAATTAAATCATTAGCCGACCAGTACATGACGAACCTTGACGTCATGTTAGTGTATCGCCTCGACCGATTTGGCCGTGGTGGGCACCATTTACCGTTTAATCAAGCCGGTTTACCCGCGGTGCGCATTATGGAAACCAACGAGCATTACGACCGCCAGCATCAAGATATTCGGGTTGAAAACGGCATTGCTTACGGTGATGTGATTGAAGGGGTCGATTTTGACTTTACCGCCAAACTCACCGCATTAAATGCAATTAGTTTAGCCGCACAGGCGTGGGCACCAGCGCCGCCTACTAAGGTGAGCATTGAAGGTCAGGTGTCACCCAGTACTACGCTAAGTTGGCAAAAAAGCACTGATGACACGGTAGTAGGTTATCGGGTGTATTGGCGCTCAACGACCGCGCCAGAGTGGACCCACAGCCGCTATGTGGGCAAGGTTGATAGGTTTACTTTAGATAACCTAGTGATTGATAATTATTTATTTGGCGTGGCAAGTGTTGCTGCTAATGGCAATGTCAGCCCGGTGGTATTTCCTGGGGCGGCAGGCGCGTTTTTTAAGTAACCTCAGCTCTGGATAACAAACGCCTTTCAAGCAGTCCTTTGCCTTCCTCACTGCGTTGAATTAACTTGCAATAGGCTAGCTATTGACGCGTTAATTCGCCTTGTTAGCAAAACAAATCACAAGCTTGACAGTGGATTTTAGTCAATCTATTGATTTATATCGTTATCAATACATCTCTTATCCAGAGTTGAGGTTAAGTAATGATTTAAGTTCGCTATAAAAAAGCCCGGTTCAATTCATGCACCGGGCTTTTTATTATCTTGTAAGGGATCGATTACTCGCCAACTTCCCATTTGACTGTTGTGTGGCCGTCAGCATGGCCCAACAATGGCGCTAAATACTCGAGTGCTTCTTTGGCCATAACATCCATTTGCCAAGGCGGATTGATAATCCATAAACCCGCAGCTGTCATGCCAAATTCATCGCTATCTGCATGAATGGCTTGCTCAATACGCAGTTGTTTTTTAATGCCGCTGTTTTTAAGCAGTGTCAGCATGGCTTCTGTTTGCTCGCGCTTTACTACCGGATACCACAACATAAAAATACCCGTTGCAAAGCGTTTATGGGCTTTAATCAGGGTTTCTGCGACATCAATATAATCGGTTTTAATTTCATAACTTGGGTCAATTAAAATCACCCCACGACGCTCTAAAGGCGGCACGGCAGCAATTAATCCGGCTAAACCATCGTTATTAATCACTTTTACTTGTTTGTCTTGAATAAAGTAACTTTCAAGTAACTCATGGTCGGTTGTGTGTAGCTCGTGCAATACCATGCGATCTTGCGGACGTAATTCTACATCTACAAATGCAGGCGAGCCTGGATACACTCTAAGCTCACCGTCATATTCAGCATTAAAGTGGCGTACCGCTTCAACATAATCGGCTAAGGCAACAGGCAGGTTTTCATGCTCCCACAGTTTGGCTACGCCCTCTAAATACTCGCCGGTTTTTTGCGAAAACTCATCCGTTAACGAATACGCGCCAGCGCCTGCATGAGTGTCGATATACACATAAGGTTTTTCTTTTTTCTGCATGGCTTTTAATGCTTGGATGAGCATTGAATGTTTAAGTACATCGGCATAATTGCCTGCATGGTAACCGTGGCGATAACTAAGCATGGGCGTTTCCATTAACGAATGAACAGTAAAAACTGTGTAATACCATCATTATAAGTTTTCTCAGGCGTGAGGTATAGGTATTCACTGGTGATGGCTTTTGGCATAATGAGGTAGTTTTTATTTTGGCATGGTATTTATCTTGTTGCAGACACCTATCTTTTTTAATCAGCAGTACCCAACATTGGTGGATATCGCTACTCGCTGGCAACTCGTGTGGGACAAAGACGCCGCATTTGAATTGCGCTTTGAGCAAAACTGTTTGAGTTTGTACAAACGAGATGAACCCAAATTAGATGGTATTAACGTTGATTTTGTCTCAGGTGCTGTGGCACACCGGCGCAAATTTGGTGGTGGGCGCGGGCAGTCTATCGCCAAAGCGGTTGGGTTAAAACAAGGTGTAACGCCAACGGTTGTCGATGGCACAGCAGGTTTAGGCCGCGATGCATTTGTATTGGCAAGCCTGGGCTGCAAAGTGATTATGGTTGAGCGCCACCCTGTGGTTGCTGCACTATTAGAAGATGGCCTGCGCCGCGCCTATGAAGACGCCGAAATTGGCGGGTGGATGCAGGATTTAATGAGTCTGTTTCATGGTTCAAGCTTGGATGCATTAGCTGATGCTGCGCAGTCATCAGGTACCGAAATAGACGTAGTGTATTTAGACCCAATGTACCCACATCGCGAAAAGTCAGCCTTAGTCAAAAAAGAAATGCGCGTATTTCAAACCTTAGTGGGTGCCGACCTCGACGCCGACGGCTTGTTAGCGCCGGCAATGGCACTGGCCAGCAAGCGCGTAGTGGTAAAACGCCCCGATTATGCCGAAGACCTTGCCCGGGTAAAACCCAGTATGGTTATCGCGACTAAAAAGAATCGCTTTGATGTGTACGTGAAAGCCGCGATGAAATAGTGGTGTTGAAATAGCAGCGATTAGGCGTTAACAATAAGGATGTTGCTGTGGATTTAATTGAAATCTTAATGAATGCTGCTCTCAACGTTTGGTATATATTCCCTGTTATTTTATTGACCTATATCACCACAACACCTTGGTTTAAAGGTCTTTGGGGTGAGTTTCAGGTCAATTTGATACTCAAGAGGTTACCGCATAACGAGTATCGCAGACTTAAAAATATTACCCTGCCAACTGACAATGGTACCACTCAAATTGATCATATTGTTGTATCTAAATTTGGTGTGTTCATTATTGAAACAAAAAACATGAAAGGCTGGATTTTTGGCTCTGCTAACCAAAAACTGTGGACACAGAAAATATTTAAATACTCATCTCAATTTCAAAATCCAATCCATCAAAATTATAAGCATCTAAAGACACTAGAAGCGCTGCTTAATATCAATATTGATGCACTCTTTTCGGTTGTTGTATTTATCGGTGATAGTCAATTTAAAACAGAGATGCCGGAGAATGTCACTTATGCAAGTGGTTGCTTATCATACATTCGTTCACACTCTGCTGAACTACTGAATCAGCAGCAAGTTTTAGATATCATCAACAATATTGAATCAGGTCGCTTAGCGCGAGGGTTTTCAACAAACCAAGCCCATAAAGCGCATGTTAAAGAAATCATTAAGCAAAAAACTACCGACAAGCTTTGCATAAAATGTGGATCAGATATGGTGTTACGTGAAGCTAAAAAAGGCCAAAATGCGGGCTCTAAATTTTGGGGTTGCTCGAGCTTTCCTAAATGCAGAGCGGTGGAAAAATTTAATTAACTGTTGTTTTGCTATGGTCTACGGCCAACGAGGTTGTGGTGCTTCGACCTGCTTTATCATTATAGTCACCAAGCGTTGTTTCAATTTGTCAGACTCTGGTTATATCTTTTAGCTAAGCTATTGAAAACTTGAGGCTGCCTATGTCAGGCTTTACTTCCAGCGACACGTCTGCCGCAGCCCCCATACATTGACTTAATGAGCTATGAGTCGCCATTTCTAGCGTTAGAGGGGGATTCATTTGGTGAGATAACATTGATTGTTTATTCTTGTTGACTGACGAGGGTTGTCTTGTCTCTCCCTAAGTGACGCTTGTTGTGACAATTTGTATTAGCCAACCTCATTAACTTTAACCGATAGTGGGATAAAACCATTATGACAACACCAATACCTTTGCGCCCGAGCGGCGTGCTGCGTGGCGATAAAGCGGCTGAAATTACCATAGATGCGTTTATTGATCTTCAATGCCCCCATTCACGTGCGATGTGGCCAACGTTGCTTAGTGTGATGCAGCATTACAACAACAGTTCGGTCAACCTTAAAGTGCATTTAATAACGCTAAGTAATCATCGACAAGCGTGGGATATGAGCCTTGGACTATTTGCTTTTGCTGATGGTGATGCCGAGCGGTTTTACAGCTTTGCCACATACCTGTATGAACGTCAGGAAGAGTTTTACAATGCTGCGTTTACCGATAAAACGCATCATGATTTGCAGCAACTCATTGCCGATAAGGCCGAAGAGTGCATGAGTATCAATCGTCAACAATTTCTCAGTAGAATGAATGACGGTGACATTTACACCTTAGCCAGAACTCCGATCCGCTATGCAGCGACAAAATCGGTCTGGGCAACGCCAACGGTTTTTATCAATAATGGCGGGAATGTACCGCTTAATCACCAATCAAGGTTAGCAGATTGGCAAGGTACTATTGATCCATTGTTAAGTATTGAAAAAGGCTAAACATGGCTACTGCATTGATATCTTAAGAGTGATACAGGCCTGAACTCGTTAAACATCACTCTGATTTATGATGTTAATGTGATTCGCACAGGCATAGCGGTTATGCCTGTGCGGGGTTAAAACTCTCGGTTCATCTTTTCAAAGCAGGTTTTTAGTACATCAATCGCATCGTTGTCTAGGTGGCGAGTAATGTCTTTGGTGAGCTGCATATGCATACGATTATGGTGTGCATGAAGTTGAGTGCCTTCGCTGGTGAGCCCGACCAAAATTGAACGCCTATCGTCTTCGTGTGCCGCGCGGCTCACTAAACCCAAATTGACGAGTTTTTCAATTTGAACGGTTAATGTGCCCGTGGTAATACCAAGCCTGTCGGCTAATTCTTTCATTCTCATTGGTCCGTGAGACCCTAACACTTCTATTGTGTGTACCTGCGCCAATGAATAGCCTGTGTCTTTAACGACCGATTGTTCCCAAGAAGATAATTTGTCGTAAAATTCGATAATTAGGTTATTCAAAGAATGCATAAATGGCCTCAGCAATGATTCACTTCAATCGTAAAGTGGCTTAGCTTATCAAACTTATGTAACGCGTGTTTAATTGATTGCGCACTGGCATCTGTCTTGGTGCAAACAGCAATTGAAGCAGAGTAGTGGTCGGCACTGATTTTCCAGATATGGATATCAGTCACTTGAGTGTTTTCATCTTCAATCGTGTTAATGATGTCTGCCTGATAGGCTTTGTCGATGTTTTCATCTAACAAAATCGGGCTGGTTTGTTTCATCAAGCCTAATGCCCACTTAGTAATAATCACCGCGCCAACGATTCCCATCATTGGGTCTAACCAGTACCAGCCAAGATATTTACCCACTAACAGCGCACAAATAGCTAGCACAGAGGTTAATGCGTCTGCTAATACATGGAAATAAGCCGCCTTGAGATTATGATCGTGGCCGCTATGATGTTCATGGTGTTCATGGTGTTCATGGTGTTCATGGTGTTCATGGTGTTCATGTTCATCATGATGAGCGTGGCTGTGGCTATGATCATGAGAATGGTCGTGGCCGTGATGGTCGTGGCCTAAAATAAACATGCTGGCAATGTTGACGACAAGCCCAATGATAGCCACTAAAATCGACTGGTTAAACTGAATGTCAACGGGTGACAATAATCTATGCACCGATTCGGCTAACATAATGATTGCCACAATCCCTAATGCGATTGCGCTGGTATAGCCGCCAAGTACGCCCACCTTACCAATACCAAACGAGAACTTGTCGCTCTGTGCATGTTTTTTGGCATAACTGTAGGTAAACAGTGTGATACAAAACGCCGCAGCATGTGTACCCATGTGCCAGCCATCAGCGAGCAGCGCCATTGAACCGTATAAGGTGCCGGCTACCACCTCAACAGCCATGGTGATGACAGTAATAATCAGGACATACCATGTGCGTTTGACATTTTGCTCGTTAACGGAGGCAAAATTGTGGTGATGGGTATATTTTGCTGCAATATTGTTCATAATATCTTAGTTTGATTGCCAAATAATTATCGATTTTATGTTGTTTGATTATCAAAGTAAATATTTGATTGAGGCTGACAGATATCGGTATGTTCTGTGAGCGAAAAATACACTGGAGGTTGGTTTAATACCATAGTGTATTAAGACTGTGTTCAGCCGTTTTTGATTAAGACGTATCAGTGGGCCTAAAGACGCAAAAAATAGTCATTATTTAACCTGAGTTCGGGATGATGGATGAACTTATACTATTTAAAATCAACATGTTACCCATTCTCGCTTTCAAGCTTGTCATTTGTTTTGCTAACAAGGCGAATTGACGCGTCAATAGCTAGCCTATTGTAAGTCGATTCAACGCAGTGAGCAGGGCAAAGGACTGTTTGAAAGGCATTTATTATCCCGAACTCAGGTTATTTAAATTACGCCTTTGTAAAATATGGATTAAGGATCAGTTTCGCAGTATGGTGATGTGCAAATCAGTGTCGATGAGCGTTGAACATTAAGGAGTGTGGCATGAGTGATAAAATGAGTGAATCAGCATTACAGGCATTGAAAATTGCCTTTACCTATATGCCAAAAGCAATAGAAGTCACCAAGTATGAGTATGGTGATAATTACCAAAACACATTAGATCATATTGAAACCGTAAGAGAGATGTTATTGATTAATGATGTCGACCCAGAAGAAGTATACGGCGACATTAACCCTGAAAGCACACCTAACTCAACGTACTGATTGCACTACGTTGCATAGCCGGCCAAAGGTAATCCACGGTTAGCTCAGGCAACAAATACTCTACTGAATATGGCGTAGCTCGGACAATATAAAAGGGAGCGGTAAATGAGGTTACGTGGTACATCAAAAACAAAAGAGTCTAAGTACAATTCTACTGTGGGGCTTTTTATTAGTCTTGGTATGCTGATTGTGGTGTTTATGGCATTTGATTTTTCAGAAATGCACGGCGCAGGTAAAGTCTTTTTGGTTTTTTGGGTAGTCGGCGTGTGCGCGCAGGCTTATCAATCTTATCGAAACTCAGTATTTTCAAATAAAAGTTTGCATCATGAAGAAACTGATCATGATTTGCAGCTTGAGGTTACTAAAGCTCGCACATCGGTCAACGTTAAAAATAGTCATGATTTTGCCAAAAAGTTGCGTGACTTGGAGCAGTTGTATCTTGATGGTTTGCTCACTACCGCAGAGTATGAAGCTAAAAGAAAAGATATTTTGGACGAAGATTGGGGTCGTTAGTTGATGTTTAATTGTGGCAGGCCGCTGTTGTGTGTGACTCAGTGCTGGAGAGCAAAGTGAAAGTGTTTAATGCGTGTGTAAGTGCAGTGTTGTTGCTGATGTCTGTGGTTGTGAGTGCGGCAGAATTACCGATACGCGATATTAGTCATATTATTTCTAAAGAAATGTTTTTGTCTTATCACAATGTCGCTGACTTTATTGAGGACTCGCCTAAAGTCACCGTGTTTGTGGCACCTGAAGCTGACGATATCGCAAAGTATGGCTCAGATGTGATGAAGACTTTAACCGGCTCAGACTGCGATAGAGATGGTAAAATGGACAGTAATTCAGTGTGCAATGCGGTTTTTTACACGTTGTGGATGAAGTATCAACGCTAGGCGTAAATATGCCCCCTTTATTTAATCAACAGTCCTGTTTTTAAATGGTAATAACGCCTCTTGCATGGCTAATGGGTCGAACTTAGCCAAACCATTATTGATGATGTCGCGCCATTTTTTTCCTTGCGGATTGTCAATAAAAGCCACGTGTAAGCTTTTATGTTCGATAATCTTAGCGTTGATTTGCAAGCGCTGGGCGACGTTTGCCACCTGCGGATCGGTCGATGCTAAATATTGATAAACATGGGCATCGATTAAAATGGCATCAATACGCCCAGCGGCCAATTTTAAGATGTTTTGCTTTTCATCACTGGCGGTCTCGGATGGCTGGCTGCCATTTAAAATCATTTCATCGATTTCTTCAGTATTAATAAAACCGTTGATGACCCCTAATGTGTATCGGTTTAAATCGCTGACAACATGCCATTTAATGGGGTGATTTTTGCGTTCAAGTAGCACTATTGGGCTAACACCAATAGCGTCTGAAAACAGTAATTCACTTGACGGGTTTAGGTATTTAGGAAAATAGCCTAATGTTTGGCCTGTTTTAACGGTTCTGTATGCTCTATTCCAAGGAAAAACAGCAATTGCTAATGTGTGGTTTTCGTAGCTCAATGCCTGGCTAATGATTTGGCCATTAATGCCGTTTTCTGGCAGGTTACTTCCTGAAAAAGGCGGCCACTCAAGCGTTGCCAACTCTAACGTATCGGCAAAAAGTTCATTTGAAAAGCATAAAGTGATTAGGATACACAAACCTAATCGTTTCATTTTTTTAGCCGTCACAGTCATATTGTGTCAATCCATTGTAAGTCTACTTAGCCCATCAATTGATTATAGGCATAAATCGACGGCTGTTTAGCGCATTTTTACCGGCTTAAATAGGGTAAAACGCAGTGGTTAAGATGTTTATACGCCTTAATGGCAATAAATTGTGTTGATGATGAAAATAGTTGGAGTAAAAGCTTAAAACAGCTGAGTAACCTAACCCGATATTCATGTGGCTTATTCATTACCTTGTTACATATCCTTTCACTCATGCTGATAAAAATAGACGCTCGCAATTTAAACAAGGTGCTGAATATTTTGGATGAAAAGCCAGTAAACACACCATTTTTAGGGCTTGCATTGTTTTTTATCTGCTCTATGTTGAGTGCTCAGTTGTAACAAGATGTATAAATCTGATAACAAAATTATAAAAAATGGTTAACAGCCTGGTTGGTGCTGTTACAGATAAAAATATGAGGACAACCCATGAAAAAATCGATTTTCTTATTGTTAGCAGGCTTACTCAGCGGCGCAGCGCAAGCGGCCGTTGGTGGTTACCCAGTGGTATTAGTGCACGGTTTTCAGCCTGACAACTTACAAAGCAAACCTGTTGGGGCGCAGGTGAGCAATAATGGTGCTGATTATTGGGCGCAATATTGGCGCGATAGAGCCGACGAGCGTATTGATTGGCCTTCGCAAGAGCGTATTGCTAATAAAATTACCAGCCAGTATGTATGGCCTAAATTACAACAAATGTCGCGTGATGGCACCTGTGCCAGTGGTTGTATATTTGTGTCTCACTCAACGGGCGACTTAGTGACTCGTTACATTATTGATAACCAGGCGTTGTGGTTACAAAATGCCGGCTTACAGCCCCTAAATATTGTGGCAACATTTGACTTTGCGGGCGCTGGTGGTGGTGTGGAATTAGCCGATCTTGCAGTAAACGTCGCCAATGGTTCTGGTTTAATTAACTCCACGGTCAAACTCGCGGTATCGTTATGGCTTGGTGCGACACCGTCATCATCTAACATTGGGGTGTTAAATGATTTACGGGTAAATACCGCGCGTCAATTGGCAGCGTTTCCAGATAGCCGAGTACCACGCTTACGCTTTGCTGGCGCAGGTTCTGACTTTTTAGGGGCCACTGGGGCATTTTTGCCGGGTGAAGATGACGGTGTGGTCGCAAGCCATTCTAGTTGTGGTGCGGCTTCTGCAACCAGTTATGACAGTTGTTCACGCAGTGTTGCGTTTGACGGTAAGTTAACCTCGGTAAGCGGTCCAAGTGCATTTATGCCTTATCATTATCCTATGTTGATGAGTGAGGGATATAGCCACAACGACACCATTGGCAGCAGTGCCAAAGACGAAGTCACTACTGCCAATAATAGCTCGGCATACTTAAATGGCGACAACATAAAATTTACCACTTATGATGAAAAACGTGGCTGGTGGGTTTTTAGTTCGCGTTATAGAGTTGTGAGTAATTCGAGCAAAACCAGTATGTCGTCATTGGTATATCAGGCTGCAAATTAATTTATCTTCAATATGGGCAAATCGATGAAGCATAAAAAAGTTGTCTCAGTTGTCGCCTTGCTTGGTGGATGTGCTGCATATTGGTATGTTTCGTCTGAGCCAGCACCAACGCTGGCTCAGGTTGATACGTCGGTGCAAGCTGCAATTGCGACTTCGTCATCTAAGGTGGTAAAGCCGATGGCACCTAAGCAAGTAACCATTAAAGAAACGTTACCTGAGTCGATGAGCGAGCGTTTTTCATTGCTTGCGCAAGCGTATGCAAAAGAGTTGAGCTTGCCAGCCTATTCGTTACCGATTGGGGTTGATGATGTTCATATCCTTAACCCAAATCGTTATGTGTCTCAGCCTGTCTTATTAGAAGGAGGCGCCAGCGCGAGTATTATCATGCCTCAGTATCGCTTTAGTTTTCCTCAGCCTGTCACAATCATGCTAGAGGTTAATGGGTTAACGGCAACAGAGGTTAGCGCTTCTATTTATAGTGAAATGGACGCTGGCGCTGAGAGGTTAGCCGAGGCTGATATGGCCCTAGATGGTGACGGTAAGTGGACAGTGCGACTTGATGCCACACCGCAATGGGATGGCCCAATGGCGGTGAATGTGACTTTTAGCGCCAAAGGTAAAAAGCAAACGTTAACAACGGGTATTGAATACAGTTACCCAACAGCGACAGTCACCGGGGTAGGTGCAGTACATGCTGAAGGGCACGACATGGTAATCCCAGTAAAGTTAGAGGTTGAAAAAGCAGGTTATTATCGGCTTCGCGCCAATTTGTATGCGGCTAATCAGCAGCCTGTTGCCCTGCTAACTCAATCTGAAAAGTTGTCAGAAGGTTCTGCTGAGATAACGCTGAAAGCCTATAAGGGCGTGTTACCAGATCAGGACGGTGAGTTTACACTAGGCAGTTTTGTGCTAGAGCGACGCCCAGCGGTACCCGGTGAGTTAACTCGTTATGGTAGTAGTAATGAGCCCAGCTACAACTTAGGGGAATTTGCCGTACAGCAGTTATCTGACGAGCCTTGGCAGCCAGACGAACAAGAAATGCAGCGTCTGGAGTTTTTACAAAAAATGGCTAATGAATAGCGCTATTTGATTTTATTGTTGAGTTATATGCCCGTGTGAGCAAAGCTAGCGTGTTAATTATGGCATGGTTTTTTGCGATATTTAGGGGTATTAATCGCCAACAATGCTAAATTTACTTCTTCATGTTCAATATTTTCTTGTAAAAATATGTTCAGCCTATAATAATAAATGAAAATTGTTATCATTTGCATTTATTGGTTGGATGATTATGGAACTCATTAGCGTTTCTTCTTTATGGGTTGGGTGTTTGTTTGCTTATTTAGCCTCAGATAAGCAGCAACTTATTAGCCTGCCTTTTCCTAAACTGCTTGCCTGGAGTCTAGGGTGTGCAGCCATGCTATTTTCAGCATGGGGATTTAGCCATACCTACAGTGTGCTGGTGTCTTGTTTGTTAGTGATCATTTGTGTCATGACCATGTGGATAATGATGGTGTTGTTAGCTGCACACTTTAAGGGCCGTAGTATGTGGGTGAGCTCATTAGGTTTTGCTTTATTTGTCAGTATTATGCTGGTTGGTGTTAAGTAAGACTCGGTAAGGTTAATCAAATGTGGTTTAAGTCTTTTGCAGCCTTTGTTTGGGGGTTATTACTGGCCGTCTGCTTAGCGTTGTTGCTTTTTCGTTTGTTGCCCTTTGCGGCAGATACCAAATTATTTGTCGGAATGATGCTGGGTTTTTGCTTATGGGTGGCCGTGATGATTTATTGTTACAGCCGCAATAATGCCAAAGCGGCCAGTATGGTATGTGGCAAGTGGTTTGTTGTAACCGCCATTGCCAATGTGTTGTTGTTTTATATTCCTGTTTATTAATGAAGTCCTCAATGAATCCTCGCATTACCTCACCGCATAAAGTGATTAAAAACCTGGTCGAAGCCCACAGTTGGCTTGGGCTGATCATTTCGCCATTGTTGTTTATCGTATTTTGGGCGGGTGCGATTACCCTGTTCCATGACGAAGTGGCGCAATGGGCAATTACGCCGCATCATCCGGTGCAAAGCAGTCAGCAAGATTTGCCACTTGGCAGCCTAGTTAAACAAAAAATGGCTGAATATCCTGTTGCTGAAGACGGGCGCTTTAGAATAAACATGCCCACTGCATTAGTGCCTTACTATATTTTTTATCTCGAAGTGGTTGACCCAACAACTGACAGCGGACGCCAGTCTTTTCCGATCTTGGTTGACCCTAAAACCGGTGAAACAGTAGCCGGTAAAGATGACTTTTTGTTGTCGCAATTTATCTATCGATTGCATTACAACCTTCATTTACCTGGTGGAAGTTACCTCATCGGGATTGTCACATTAGTGTTTTTGTTTGCCCTGGTGTCAGGGGTGTTTATTCATGCACGTAAACTGTTTAAGCATTTTTTTCAGTATCGAATAGATAAGCAGCGGCGCGATCATTTATTGGATTTACATACTGTGGTGGGCGTCATGTCGCTACCGTTTACAGTAATGTATGCCTTAAGTGGATTGGTGCTCAATTTAGCCATTGTGTTTCAATTGGCATTTGTGACGTTTATTTATCAGGGCGATCAACAAGCCTTGTTTAATGATGCGGGTTTTAAGCGGGTGGTTGAGCCGCGCAGTAAAACCCCGATGGCAATGGACAATGCGTTTACCTTGATTGAGCAAACCAAACAACAAGCCAATTTTGAGTTACGCAATGTGATTTTTCATCATTACGGTGCTGACAATGCATTAGTGCAAGTGCGTGGCACTGATACTGCCAGTTTTGCTCAGCGTGACGAAGTGACTTATCGTGTCGCCAACGGTGCCGTGGTCGATAAAGTTAATGCCGAGCAATACAACGTATTTCGTCAGGGGCGTGATGTGTTAGTGACATTGCATTTTGGTGATTTTGCCGGCATGGATGTGCGCATTTTATACTTTATTTTAGCGATGGCAGTCAGTGCAATGATTGTTGCAGGCAATATGCTGTGGATTAATCAACGTCGTGCACAGCGCCATTCTTCGCCACGCAGCATTGCCATTGCAAGCACCATCACTATTGGAGGATGTGGCGGCATTATTGTCGCTACCGCTGTTGGGTTTTTATGCGAGCGACTATTGCCTGCCACCTTAACGGCTCGCGGTGACTGGCTTGTAAGTTGTTTTGTCGTGGCTTTGTTAGCGACCATGTTAGTGAGTATTAACATTGGCAATATTAAACGTCATATTAGCCGCTTATTACTGCTTACCAGTGCATTGCTATTAACAACATTGATAGCCGATTGGCTGATGTTTGCCGAGCAAATGATCACTCTGTGGCAAAATGGCTTTACTGCGGTAATTGGGGTGCAAGTGGCAATGGTCTTTATGGCGGTTATTGGTGTGTATAGTGCGCTAAAGCTAAAAGATGCAAAGCCGATGGCGACTACTGATAACCTGAGCAATCCACTTGTGAATTAACAGCTTAAGTGCCTGCAATGTTGTTATTGCAGGCATCACGAGTGTTGGTATTAAGGCAAATCAAACAGCAGTGCAGTAGACTGGTCGTCTAGTTCATTTTTAAAGGTGATAGTGTGTCGCTCTGTTATTTTTGCACCATCACCGGCCGCGAGTCTTTGCGACTCGACCATCAGCTCTCCTGCGACTTGATGCACATACACTTTTCGCCCGGCAGCAATGGTGTACGTCAGCTGTGAATTCGGCGCTAAAATCAGTTGTGACAGGGTGGCATTTTGCTTTATGTGCAGGGTGCCATTTTCACCTGTTGGCGTGGCAATGGGGGTTAATCCTACTGGCTGGCCAAAGTTTTTTTGCTGATACCCCGGCGAACTACCTAAGGTATTGGGCTGGATCCAAATCTGTAAAAAGGTTAATGGGTCGGTTTGAGATGCATTGTATTCACTGTGCGTAATGCCGCTGCCGGCAGACATAAGCTGGAACTCACCTGCGGGTAACACTTCAACATTACCTTCACTGTCTTTATGGGCTATTGAGCCTTGCAGCACATAGCTGATGATTTCCATGTCGCGGTGACCGTGAGTGGCAAAGCCTGCACCGGGGGCTACGCTGTCATCGTTAATGACTCGCAGGGCTGAAAAGCCCATGTGCTCTGGGTCGTAATAACGGCCAAATGAGAAGCTGTGTTTGCTGTCTAACCAACCAAAATTGGCGGTACCGCGCTCGTTTGCTGGGCGTAAAGTGATCATGATGTACTCCTAACGCTTAATGTAGCTTGATACCAATCAGATGTGTGTTTGGATCTGATTGGTATTATCGAAATGTAGGTTTGCTCATTAGCACTGAAATTACTTAACCTGAGCTCGGGATAAGGGATGAACTTATACTATTTAAAATCAACAGGTTACAAATTTCTTACTTTCAAGCTTGTCATTTGTTCTGCTAACAAGGCGAATTGACGCGTCAATAGCTAGCCTATTGTAAGTCGATTCAACGCAGTGAGCAGGGCAAAGGACTGTTTGAAAGGCATTTGTTATCCCGAGCTCAGGTTACTTAGCCCATCGACGGGTTAACGCGTTGTCTAGCGCGACTTTTCCTGAGCCTGATAACGCCAATGACACGCTGGCGGCTAATAATGCCAAAGCGAACTCATAACCGTTGTTAGACATAAACAAGCCGTTACTTAAGTGCACACTGGCAATGGCAACCACCATGGTAAAAGCCAGTACAACAGCGGCTGGGCGAGTCAGTAAACCGAGTAAAATAAATAAGCCACCAAACAACTCAGCGCTGCCTGCCATAAAGGCCATTAGCACACCTGGTTCCATACCAATCGATGCCATCCATTGTCCAGTACCTTCTAAACCGTAACCGCCAAACCAACCAAATAATTTTTGGGCGCCGTGGGCCATAAAAATAATCCCCACCGGTACACGCAATGCCAATGTGTTAACGCCTGCCGTAGAGTGGGTAATGTGTTTAACGAGTGCTTTCATGGTATTTATCCTCAATATTTTTAAACTATTCTGTGATGACTGATAAAGGGCTTATTTAGCCTATCTCAGCGATTGATAAGGAGTATATTGAGACTTGATTGGATAAAAAATCGGAATAAACTGAGGTGATAGTTCAATTTTTTTGAATAGGGATAATTTTATGCACCAAGCGATTACCATCGATGCACTACGGGCCTTGGACGCCATTGAGCGCAAGGGCAGTTTTGCTGCAGCTGCGGCATCACTGTACCGCGTGCCGTCAGCATTAACTTACACAATCAAAAAACTTGAAGACGACATGGGTACGGCGTTGTTTGACCGTAGCAAACAACGGGCACAGCTCACCCCTGCGGGTAAATTAGTGTTAGAGCATGGTCGCGATATTTTGTTGGCCACTAATCGACTCATTGACTCTGTACAGCAGTTAGAGTCGGGCTGGGAAACTGAAATTAGGTTGTCGCGCGATACGGTTATTCCGCAAGCACCGCTGTTTCAGTTAATCGAGCAATTTAATCAGCTCGAACACTCAGTAGATATTAGTATCGATGTGGAAGCTGTTGGGGGTGGCTGGGATGCACTGCACAGTCGCCGCGCCGACATTGTGATTGGCGCTTCAGGCGAATTACCTCGGGGTGTATTTCAAACCCACAAAATAGGCGAGATTGAATTTGTATTTGCAGTGGCGCCGCATCATCCATTGGCCTTTGTTGATGGCATATTAGAAGCCGACAAACTTACCGAATATGCCTCGGTTGTGGTGGCAGATACCGCGCAAGTGTTGCCGACACGCAGCAGTGGCCTGTTTAAAACCAAGCAAGTGATTAAAGTGAACACCATGGAAACCAAAATAGCGGCCCAGCGCCAAGGTTTGGGGATTGGTTTTTTACCGCGGCACATGGTGCAGTACTATTTTGACAGTGGTGAGCTAATTGAAAAACAATGCTCAATTCCACGGCCTAACCAGAGCTTGTATCTTGCCTGGCATAAAGATCATCAAGGCCGAGGCTTTGAATGGTTTATTGAGCATTTGCCTAAGATTGATTGGGGATTAAGTTAGGTAGAACTGAAAATACTCAAGGGCATAAACCATGCCCTTGAGTTAACGAGTTCTAGCTCAGAAATATCTATTATGCCGTTGCCTGAGATACTGCAGTGCTATTGGTTTTATTGTCTAGCGAGCCACTGTAGCGGGTTAACGCTAATGCCAATAATACAATCACCGCGCCAACCCAGGGAGTATGCATTAAGCCGGCTTGTTCAACAATTATCCCTCCGCCCCAAGCGCCCAGTGCAATCCCCACATTAAATGCGGCAATATTGAGGCCAGAGGCTACATCCACTGCGTTAGGGGTGTGCACATGTGCCAGTTTTACCACATACACTTGTAAGCCTGGCACATTACCAAATGCAAATGCGCCCCACACCAAAATGGTAATAACCGCTGCAATAGGGTTAACCGCAGTAAAGTTAAATACCACTAAAATGGCGGCTAAACCGATAAAGATAATACTCAGCGCTTTGATTGGGCCTAACTTGTCGGCCATTTTTCCGCCCCAAATATTACCGATAGCCACTGACACGCCGTAAACCAACATGATTAGGCCAATCGCATGAGACTCAAAGCCAGACACTTGCTCTAAAATGGGGGCTAAAAATGTAAACGCGACAAAGGTGCCGCCGTAGCCTAATGCGGTAATGGCATACACTAATAATAATCGTGGCTGAGTTAATACCTTAAGTTGCGCTGATATTTTGGTGGCCGCAGGTTGTTGTAAATTGTTTGGTACCAATAAACTGCTGCCTATCAATGCAATTAAGCCTAGCAGTGCTACCGTTAAAAAGGTGGCTTGCCAGCCAAATGTTTGGCCAATATAGGTGCCCAATGGCACGCCTGTCACCAATGCGACAGTTAAGCCGGTAAACATAATCGCAATGGCACTGGCGGCTTTTTCTTTGGGCACCAACCCGGTCGCAATGGTTGAGCCAATAGAGAAAAACACCCCGTGAGCCAACCCGGTAATAATGCGCGCGGCAATTAAGGTTTCATAGCCTGGGGCTTGCCAGGCTAATACATTGCCTGCCACAAATAATGCCATTATGGTTAACAGTACATGTTTACGATTCCATTTACCTGTCAGTGCGGTTAATACCGGTGCGCCAATGGCGACACCTAGGGCATACAAGCTGACAAGTAAACCTGCTGAGGGCAATGAAACATTAAGGTCGTGTGCCATGGTGGGCAGTAATCCCACAATGACAAATTCGGTAGTACCGATGGCAAAGGCGCTTAGCGTCAATGCGAGTAGGGCTAACGGCATGATGTGTTCCTCGGTGTAAATAATATGGATGGGTGTTGCTTAATGCTGGCTATTATTCACGGTAAGTGTGTTGTAAAAAACAGTGTCTTTAGCAAATGACTTTTGTGTAAAATAAAGGTAATTAGACCGTGTATTAACCCGAGGCGTACATGCTGACTCGCTCAGATGATCTTGATATTTTATTAACTGTGGTCGACAGTGGCGGCTTTTCTGCGGCGGCTGATACGTTAAATATTCAGGTGGCTCGCGTATCGCGCGCCGTCAGTAAAATCGAGCAGCAACTCGGGGTCACCATATTAAACCGCACCACTCGGCGTATTGAACTGACCGACGAAGGCAGGCAATTTGTGGAGTCGGTAAGAACGGGCTTACTGCAATTACAACGGGCAGAAGACGAGTTAGTTAAGCGAGGTGAGTTACCGCAAGGGCGATTGCGTGTCGATGCAGCAAGCCCATTTGTGTTTCATCAACTGGTGCCGCTCATGCATGATTTTAGGCAAGCGTATCCAGACATTATGCTCGAGCTCACTTCAAATGAAGGGTATGTCGACTTATTGGAAAAACGCACAGATGTCGCCATTCGTATCGGTAAATTAAACGACTCTACCTTGTACGCTAGACCATTAGGCAAAAGTGCTTTACATATCGTCGCCTCGCCAGCCTATATTGCCCGTCGAGGCGCGCCGCAAAAAGTGGCCGACTTAGGCAGCCATGAGTTGTTAGGGTTTACCGAGCCAAAGGTGCTTAACCGCTGGCCGTTAAAAGGTAGTGAGGTAATGACACCAACGATGAGTAGCAGTAATGGTGAAACGCTGCGCCAATTGGCATTAAGCGGTAATGGTATTGCGTGTTTGTCTGGTTTTATGATTAACGACGATTTAGCCGCAGGGCGATTGGTTACCTTGCTTAATCATGACAAAATCACTGGCAGCGACCGCGAGCAAGTAAATGCCATGTATTACAAATCATCTACTGTGGCGCGCCGTATTTCAGCCTTTATTGAGTTTATTCAGCCCAGATTAACCTTGTAATACCATTGCGCGTTAGTAAGTGTTCTCTTTGCGAGAATTTAAAAGGGCTTAAACAAGGCGAATGACTGAATGAATAGTGATTCTCTTTCGACGTCATGCAACGCAGTGTAAGCCTTTTTAACACTCGCCTAAAAGGAATGCCCCAGCCGCTTTTGCTTTACGTTCTCGCTATTTGAAAGGGAACCACCATGACGACATAGCGACGCCTTAATCAAAAACCGCTGGACGCATTCTGAGTGGTCACTTATTAATGCGCAATGGTATAATCTGGACCGTAAATTAACATCAGTTTACTTATCGATACAGAGGATGCGTAGTTTACTGATTGGTGATATTGTGGCGTTTGTGAATTTCTCTCTATCTTAGCCGATGACATCATGATTAAACATTTAATGGATTATCTGCGCTTAGTGTTGTTTGTTTGTGGCGTATTGATTGGTATTCAAGTTCCTGGTTTTGTCGATCAATATGGTCAGCGTTTAGAAGCTCACCAACTAGAAGCCAAACAAAGTTTGGCCGAGTTTCAGCATGACGCCGACCGCTTTTTTGCGGGTGATATCAGCAAGCTTATTCGCCATTATCGTCAAAATAATGATCCGGTTTTCAGTGCCGGTGGCGAAAGTATTGAATCAATTTATCAACGTTATGTGGCGCTAACCGACGCATTAACGCGCTTTCGTCAACACAGTTACAGCCCATATCAGCAGTTGATTTTTGCACCGCAAACAGACATTCAAGCTGAAGTGTGGAAAAACTATTCGCATGTGATTTTATTAAAGCCCGAAGCCATTGCCATCGGCATGTTACTTGGGCTGTTGATCGCCATTTTATGTGAGTCAGTATTATCTATTTTGTATGTAGGCTGCCGTAAAGTATTGGCGCCCAAATAACCTATTTATTCACCCTAAGGAAATATGATTATGATCGCTAAAGGACAATCTCTACCAAAAGCTACATTAAGCCAACTGACAAAAGACGGTATGGTGAACCACGATGTAACAGAATTATTTGCGGGTAAAAAAGTGGTATTATTTGCCGTACCAGGTGCCTTTACGCCAACCTGTTCAGAAGCTCACTTACCTGGCTTTGTGGTACAGGCCGATGAGTTTAAAGCCAAAGGTGTTGACCTTATCGCGTGCGTGTCGGTAAACGATGCATTTGTTATGAAAGCATGGGGCGAAGCACAAAATGCCTCTGAATTAATGATGCTAGCCGACGGCGATGCCAGCTTTACTAAAGCGCTCGGCCTAGAAATGGACACCGCAGGTTTTGGCGGTATTCGTTCACAACGTTACGCGATGATTATCGATAACGGCGTAGTGACATTATTGAATGTTGAAGCGCCAAAATCATTTGAAGTGAGCACTGCAGAAGCGGTAATGGCTGCACTGTAAGCCAGGTTTCAACTCGTTTGAATTAACAATGGGCGCCTAATGTGGCGCCCATTTTTATAGAAAAAAGAGTCTACGCTTTGGCTTCGCCGATCCCGAGGTTTTGTTCAATATTGTTAACGCTGTTGCTCACTTCAAGTGCGATGGTTTCACTTTGTTCAAAAGCATCTTTTGCGCGTTGCATTAAGCTGTCCATTGCTGCGACAAACTCATCAAGATAATGCACTTGCTGCTTAGCGTGTTCGCTGCCTTGGCTGGCGCTGTTGGCCATGGCACTGGCTTGTTGTTGTACCTGTTTGGCCACCGTGAGCAGGCTTTGGGCGCGTACCTTTTGTTGTTCAGACGCGGCGCTAATGTCATTTACACTGGTGCTTAGTGCTGTGTTAGACGTGGTGAGCTGAGTTAATATCGCCATAATATCTTTGAGCGACAACTGGGTGCGATGGGATAAGTTACGCACCTCGTCAGCCACAACCGCAAAGCCGCGACCTTGCTCGCCCGCTCTGGCCGCTTCAATGGCCGCATTTAAGGCCAGTAAATTGGTTTGGTCGGCAATGTTACCGATGACATCCACAATTTTAGCGGCATCATTCACCGAGGTGCTAAGTTGATTAAGTGATTGATTACATTGGTTTACTGTTGCCAATGTATGTTCGGTTGCTGTTAATACGCCCTGAGCTTCATGCTGGCTGGCTAACATGTCTGTCATGGTTTGTTGGGCACGGTCGGTTAATTCACTAGACGACTGGTTTACTTGGTTTGCTAATTCAATTAAATCAGTGGTTTGCCCCTGCGCTTGTTGTACCACGTCTTGAGTTTTTTGAGTGCTGTTAGACAGCGAACCAATACGTGACACTAACTCACTTAATGATTGCGACACCGCAGCCATATTGTGTTTTTGCTGCTCGTCTTCTTGCTCAAACCGCTGTAGTAATCGATTAAAATGCGCGGCAATTTGGCCGGTTTCACATTGGCTGGTCACCGCTAAAGGTTCACGTTGATTGGATTCGCTCAGCATTGAAAAGGCTCGATTTAAGCGCCTTAGCGGCGTGACAACACGACGCTGTTGCAAAATAAGGTAACAAACGGCAAATAACGCTAGCACGCCGACCATGCCATACAATAACCACTGCAAGTTGAGCTTTAATTGCTGGTCTGTTTGGTTTTGTATCTCGGCTAGGGCTACCAGTTGTTGCTCTACTTGGCTGGTGGCATTAATCAGCGCTGTTTGTACCGCCTGATTTTCGTTAAGCATGGCCTCAGTGTTGCTGACTTCTTTGCTGTAGCGCTGGCTTAAGCTCAGCAGTTCTGCTCGAGGTGTTTCGCCAATTTCGATTTGCTCTGGCTCATCGTCACCTAGGGCAAATTCGTCGACTTCTTCAGTGCGATAAATCCCCAGTAAAGGCAGTTGTTGTAATTGGTCGTGCCAGGTGTTTAACGCGCCAATGGTAAACGTGACGCTATTGCTAACTCGCGTATCTTTATCAATTAATAGGGCTTGAGTGAGCTGCGATAACTGATACACCATGCTGGGTAATTCTGTGCTGAGGGCAAGATATTGTTGTGCCACGCTATTATCTTGCGGCGCCGATTGTGCGTAACGGCTTAAACTGCGGCTGTAACTGAGCATCTCTGACTCTGCAAACGCCAATAATTGACGCGGATTACCAGCTAACTTACCCGCAGCGCGATATTTTGTGTCTAAATCTTGTGTGAGCTGCACCATTAATTGGGTTAGCGAGGCACTGTCGAGTTGTGGATGAGCTTGCTGTAGTGTGCTGATACTGTCGGTAATATTATTGATGTCTGTGCGGGCTTGCTCGAGATAATTGCTTTGGCCTGTTTGCAAATATTTGTCGATATTACGGCGTACATCATATTGAAATGTATGCTGAATACGTTGCAAACTTTGGTTGAGTTGTTCACTCACTTGCCGCTGCTGATTGCTCCACAGTACGGTGGCAGCAAGCGACGCTGCGAGGAGAAGTAATAACCCCGATGCTCCTAGCGATAACGTTGATATTTTCATCAATAAAAACTCAAACAATTTCCATTGTGAGTATTTTATGGCACCAATGTTACAGTTTATCGTGTGGGGTAAGACTTATTGCTTAATAATGAGTTTCGGTTTATTTGTCTTATTTATCAGTATGTTGGTTGAGGTTTTTGTTGGTGGTGGCAAAAGCAATAAAAGGCAAAAGTGTGGTAGCTAAGTGTTAAATAGTGCAATTTGATGGTTGATAATCCATCAGATGTCATCTCTTAGTCATATACCCCATCAGCAGCATCTGGTTAACATTAATTGTCGGTGATCTTCGTGTCCATTAATGGCAACCACACTTGCGCTTTTAAGCCGCCTTGGGGGCGGTTCGACAGTTTCACTTTGCCATGGTGGCGGTCAATAATTCGCTTAATAATCGCCAGCCCTAAGCCAGAGCCGACACTGCCGCGCGCCGAATCACCTTGAGTAAAAGGTTGAAATAATTGCTCAACCTTAGTTTCGTCAATACCTGGGCCGTTATCCTCAACCGTAAAGCACACTGCATTGCTTTGATGATAAGAGCTTATTTTTATCCAGCCGTTACCGTACCGAAACGCGTTTTCGACCAGGTTGCTCAGTACACGTTTAATCGCCACGCTGTTCATGGCAATGTCGGGGCAATTGCCGAGCGACAACTCGATGGTTCCATCCCGGTGCGACTCTTGTTGGCTAATTTCTTGGATTAAGCGGTTAATTTGATCTGGCTCGCGCACACCCTCACGATCGTTACGAATATAGGCAATAAATTGGTTAATAATGGCATCCATGTCTTCAATGTCGGTGACTATGCCTTCTTTTAAATATTGGTCTTCTTCGACCATCATTTCAGATGCTAAGCGAATGCGAGTCAATGGCGTGCGTAGGTCGTGAGAGATACCAGCCATTAATAAGGCGCGGTCTTGCTCAAGCTGTTTCATGCTATGCGCCATTTGGTTAAACGCATGGGTTACTTCAACAATCTCAGTGGAGCCACTCAAGGGTAATGTGGGTGGAAAGTCGCCTTGCGATACTGCAACGGCCGCTTTTTGTAAGCGTTTTAATGGCCTGTTTTGTCTGCGGGCAAATAACCAGCCGCCGGCGACACTGAGCGCACCGATGACCAGTAAATACAAGGTTAATGGCGATAAGTCAGACTCGTTAATGCTGGTCAGTGGTACTTTAATCCATAAGCTCGGTGCTTGTGGCGGTTTTATCCACACATCAAGTTTGTCGCCCTGAGAAAAGCGTACTTCAGCTTCACCGCCCAAATACATCGACATTTGTTCAGACAAAAAACTGTAATAAGTGGCCTGACCGAGCCCGGCTTCTTGAGCTTGTTTAAGGTTGTAAACTGTCATGCCATCGTCACGCACTTTGGCATTTAAGGCATCCACCATGGTGAGATGTTCGCGGCCCACATCTACGCCATCAACAAATAATATGTTGATTTGGCGGGCAATCAGTTGGTTAATTTGCTCGTAGCTGGGTTTGATAAAGTAAACGGCAACCGACCAATACGACACTAATTGGTTAATCAGCAATAAGCTGCCAATCAGTAATACCGTTTGGCTAAATGCGCTTCGAGGTAAGAAGCGCTGCCACCATTTTAACTTAAGTTCCATCAATTACTTACGTGTGGTGCCGTCGGGTACAAACACATAACCTAAACCCCAAACCGTTTGAATATAACGTGGGTTGGCGGCATCTTTTTCAATTAAACGGCGTAGGCGAGACACTTGTACATCGATAGAGCGCTCAAGGGCAGAGTAGTCGCGGCCGCGAGCAAGATTCATTAACTTGTCGCGCGATAATGGCTCGCGTGGGTGGTTAACCAACACTTTTAATACGGCAAATTCGCCGCTAGTGAGGGCAATACTTTCGTCACCATGAAACATCTCTCGCGTGGCTAAATTCAGTGAAAACTCACCAAACTCAATCATTTCTTCTTGCTGTGCAGGCGCGCCTGGCACTTCTATGGTTTGACGACGCATTACCGCTTTAATGCGTGCTAATAACTCACGCGGATTAAACGGTTTAGGCAGGTAGTCGTCGGCACCCAGTTCAAGGCCAATAATGCGGTCTACTTCGTCGCCTTTGGCGGTGAGCATCACAATAGGAATGGGGTTTTCTTGCTGGCGTAAACGGCGACATATCGATAGGCCATCTTCACCGGGTAGCATTAAGTCGAGTACTAACAGGTGAAAATTTTCACGCTCAAGTAAGCGGTCCATTTGCTCTGCATTGGCTGCACTTCGCACTTGGAAGCCTTGCTCAATTAGGTAACGTTCTAATAATGAACGTAATCTCATGTCGTCATCGACAACGAGGATTTTAGAGGTTTCTTGGCCCATGAAATATCCTTTAACACTAAATTGATACCAGCAATGGCTCAGTATGAAGTGTAATCACTTGAATTTGAATAGCTGATTGCAGCAGAAATTGTAACTAAATAGCTGTAAAGGCCGCTTTATTGCTTAAAAAGCAGTAAATGGTTAGCTAGATTTCGCTTATCTTTGTTTAACCACAGGGCTAATTGCTGGCTATTAGGGAAATAAGCCACGCTTTGAATAATGCTAGGCAACGCAGATTTGCGTTGTGGATGACTATTAAAAAGCGGGGCTAAATGGAGTTGTTGAGCCAGCAGTTCAAATTGCCCCCATTGTAAGTGAGTAAAGTGGCCATCGGCGTGTGGGTCTTGGTGCAAGTTAATATGCACCGTGGCGTAATAACCGTTATTTAGCAGTATTAGGCTAGTCAAAGCAGGCGTCGACAATTGGTGCCACACGCCATAGACGGGGTGGGTTGTGTTGCGGTTATAACGATATTGTTTATCAGTAACGCTATCAGCATTGCTATCAACATTGAGCAGTAAGGCCGTATTGCTTTTTGTGAGTGTCATTTGGTGTGCGGGGTGGGTAATTTGATACGCCACTAAGCCCAAGTGTGGATTATTGGTATAACTGGCCATAAAGCGCACACCATTAGGCGCAATAGCGAGTCGGCCCCATTCGGCCACGCTTTGATGCGGCGTTAGGTGGTTGAGCTTGATGTATAAATAGCTCAAGTCGCGGTTTAATTGCAGTAAGGTGATGTGCTCTGGGGTGTCGATAATCCAATTGCCGAAAAATGCGTGCTGAACATTTGAGGTTAATGTTTGCGCTGTTGCGTTGACGGGCGCCGTTAGTGCTAGGTGCATGACTACGCACAATATGCAAAAGCGCAATGGTTTGCTAGCACAATTGATAAGGGCAGTAAGCAACAGTGTTGTTAATGCGGTAAACATAATATCCCTTTATGTTTTTAGAATGGGTTTAAGATCAATCCGCATGAACTAGGGTATATGCCGAACCGCATGCGGTAATTTAAATGAACTTTAACCCTAGTCAATATTGCCGATAAATCAAATAAAAAGCCCGCAGCATAGGCTTACGGGCTTGGTATCAAAACAAATAGAGGTGGCAGGTTAAGGTACTAATGTCAGCAGTGGCGCTTGAGCGGCAACCTGGAAATCTAATGCCATGGTTACGCTTAATGCGGTAATGGTAATAATAGAAAATCCAAATACCTGCCGAGCCCAAGACTGCAAATTGATGTCCTGGCGGTAACCTTTAAGTGCCATCGCTAACCACCAAAAACTGGTGGCGCAAGTGACTGCAGTAAAGGCGATGCCTGTGTATCCGGCTAATGGCAGTAATACGCTCACTAAGGCAAATACGGCAATGTATAACACAATATGCAATTTGGCTTTAGCCATGCCTTCTGCAACGGGTAACACCGGGATGTTAGCCGCGGCGTAGTCGTCAAAGCGAAAAATGGCAATTGCATACGAGTGAGGCATTTGCCATAGGCTAAACATCAGCAGCAAGATACCTGCGCCCATGTCCATTTGCCCGGTCACCGCGCAATACCCCACAACCGGTGGCACAGCACCCGAAAAACTGCCCACTAAGGTGCCGTAAACCGAGTTGCGTTTCATGTATAGGCTATACACGCCGACATAAACCCCATAGCCAATGGCAGCAAACAAGACTGCTAGGCTGTTGGTAAATATTGCCAACATAGCAAATCCAATTGCGCCAAGGCCTAACCCAAACATCAATACCGATGAAATGGACAGTTCACCTGTTACGGTAACGCGTTTACAGGTGCGCTGCATTTTTGCGTCGATGTCGCGGTCAATACAGTTATTGATTGCGCAACCCGACGCCACCACTAAAGACAAGCCTAACATGGTGGCTAGCATCAAGGTCACATCAACATTGCCCTGAGCCGCGAGTAAAAAACCGCCCGCGACAGAAATTAAATTGCCCATGATGATGCCAGGTTTAGTGACCTGAACATATCCTCGTAAGCGTGAGGTTAATTGTGCTGACATAGATTGACCTTGATTATTCATTAGCGCTTTGGGTTACATCATCAATTCGTTAGCTGCGTAGATAATCCACACAGACAACCCCACAACCATGACAATAATCAAGGCGGTGAATAAGAACGAGAATGTATTGAGCTTACCTTCTTTAGAAAAATCTAAATGGAGGAAGTATTTAAGGTGCACCACGATTTGCACTATGGCGGTTATCACCACGACCCATATCGTTGTGGCATGGTCAAACTGGTGTGTCATCACCGACCAAAACGGGATTGCGGTTAATACAACCGACAACACAAAACCGACAACATACGATTTGATACTGGCCGCAAAATCGCCAACATCATGGCTTGAATGTGCATGGCTCATTACAAGGCTCCTAACAAATAAACAACGGTAAACACACACACCCAAACGATGTCTAAGAAGTGCCAAAACAAACTTAAGCAGCTCAAACGAGTCACGCTGCGATTGGTTAAACCGGTTGTTAATACCTCAACCATCATAATCAGCATCCAAATTAAGCCAGCGGTGACATGCAAACCATGCATGCCGACTAGGGCAAAAAAGGCCGATAAAAAGGCGCTGCGATCAGGGCCATTACCGTGTTCAATTAAGTGGTGGAATTCGTACACTTCCATGCCAATAAACACACAACCTAACGCAAAGGTGATTAACAGCCAGCCTAAGGTTGCCGCTTTCTTTTGGTGTTTAGCGCAAATCATTGCTACGCCATAGGTAATACTACTGACCAATAGCGCGGCGGTTTCAATAAGTACAAAGTCGAGCTCAAAAATATCTTTACCAGACACGCCACCGTCGGTGTTCATAAACAATACGGCGTAAGTGGCAAAGACCGAGGCAAACAAAATACAGTCGGTCATTAGGTAAATCCAAAAACCGAATAAGGTGTTGCCGCTAGTGTCGTGGTGCTCATGCTCATGAGAATGAGCCATGTGTAAATCTGCTTGAATAGCAATACTCATTATCAGCCCCTTGCTAGGTTAGTGAGGTTTGCAGTGACATTATCTAGGTGTGCATTTTCAATTAATGCAACGTCTTTGGGCTGCACGTAATAGTCAACATCGCTGTCGTAAGCGCGCACCAAAAACAGCACAAATGCACTGATAAAACCGACAATAGCTAACCACCAAATATGCCAAATTGCCGCAAAGCCAACCGCCGTTATACACGCCGCCATAAAAATACCGCTGGCGGTGTTTTTAGGCATGTGGATTGGCTGATACTTTTGCGCACGTTGATACGCCTGGCCTTTTTCTTTCATGTCGGTAAAGGCATCAATGTCAGACACATGGGGTAATGTTGCGAAGTTATAAAACTGCGGTGGTGACGAGGTAGACCACTCTAAAGTATGGCCATTCCACGGGTCGCCAGTGGTGTCTAGATTTTGCTGACGGTCGCGGAAGCTCACATACAATTGCACAAACTGTAAAATGATGCCGGCCAAAATAATAAAGGCGCCCACAGCCGCAAAGTAAATCCAGAAGTTCCAAGCTGGGTTGTCTGTGTGGTTAATACGACGTGTCATACCCATAAAGCCAAGTACATACAGTGGCATAAACGCCACATAGAAACCAATTTGCCAGCACCAGAATGACGCTTTACCTAAGCGCTCATTTAAGTGGAAGCCCATGGCTTTAGGGAACCAAAATGCAAAGCCTGCCATGTACCCAAATACCGCACCACCTAAAATGGTGTTATGAAAATGAGCAATTAAAAATAGGCTGTTGTGTAATACGTAATCCGCCCCAGGTACCGCCAGTAATACGCCGGTCATGCCGCCAATAGTAAAGGTGACCATAAAGCCTAGGGTCCACAATACTGGTACGGTAATGCGTAAACGGCCACGGTAAATGGTAAATAACCAGTTAAACAGTTTTACCCCAGTCGGCACCGCAATCACCATGGTCATTACCCCAAAGAAGGCGTTAACGTTGGCGCTTGAGCCCATGGTGAAAAAGTGGTGTAACCATACAATAAAACCAAGAATAGAAATCGCGCCACTTGCCCACACCATTGAGCTGTAGCCAAATAAGCGTTTTGAGGTAAAGGTTGAGATCACTTCTGAGAAAATACCAAATGCCGGTAAAATCAGAATATACACTTCAGGATGTCCCCAAGCCCAAAACAGGTTGATGTACATCATGGCGTTGCCGCCACCATCATTAGTAAAGAAGTGGAAATCGAGGTAACGATCTAGGGTTAATAAGCCTAACACCGCGGTTAAAATGGGGAACGAGGCAACGATTAAGATATTGGCCCAGGTACAGGTCCAGGTAAAAATGGGCATTTGCATCAGCTTCATGCCTGGCGCGCGCATTTTTAATACTGTGGCAATAAAGTTCACCCCAGTTAAGGTTGTCCCTATGCCCGATATTTGCAAGGCCCAGATATAATAATCGACCCCCACCCCTGGGCTGTAAGCCAGCTCCGATAATGGCGGATAAGCCACCCAACCGGTTTTGGCAAATTCACCGAGCCCAAGTGATATGTTAATTAACACCGCACCTGATGCCGTTAGCCAAAAGCTTAAGTTGTTTAAAAACGGAAACGCCACATCGCGGGCGCCAATTTGCAAGGGTAATACCAAGTTCATTAGACCGATCATAAATGGCATGGCCATAAAGATAATCATGATCACGCCGTGGGCAGTGAAGATTTGGTCGTAATGTTCTGGTGGCAAATATCCTGCAGCACCATTGGTGGCAAGTGCTTGTTGGGTTCGCATCATAATCGCGTCTGAAAAGCCGCGAATAAGCATAATTAACGCAAGTAAAATATACATAATGCCGAGCTTTTTATGATCGACAGAGGTGATCCAGTCGTGCCACAAAATGCCCCACTTTTGATGTTTAGTAATGAGCGCTGCAATAATCAATCCAATCACGCCAACAACCGCAAGGGTGACCATAATAATGGGTTCGTGATACGGAATAGACTCGAGGGTTAATTTTCCAAGAAATGACATAATTACTCCGCCTCCCCAGAGGCAATGGATGATTGCTCAGTAGATGAGTGTGTTTGGTCTGCGTCCATGTCTTTCATATGTTGCATGTGCTGCATATGTTGAGCGTGGTCCATGCCTTTCATATCTTCCATGTTGCCCATGTCGTGCATACCTTCCATATCTTCCATACCGCTCATGCTGCCCATCGATTTCATATTCGAGTCTGGGTGCATGTATTGCATCACAATGTAATTGAACATGCCTTGTTGCACTGAGCCGTAATATTGCACAGGGTTGTTTTCGCTCTTTTTCGCTAATTGCTTGTATTGTTCAACGTTTAAAGGCGAACCTTGCTGCTTAACCTTAGCAACCCAGGCGTCAAAGTCGTCTGCTGTGGGCGTGGCGATGGCATTAAACTTCATGCCCGCAAAACCAGCACCGCTGTAATTAGCTGAAATCCCCTCAAAGGTGCCCGGTTCGTTGGCAATAAGGTGCAACTTAGTCGCCATACCTGCCATTGAGTAAATTTGGCTGCCTAGCTGCGGAATGAAAAATGAGTTCATTGCCGTGTCTGAGGTAATTTTAAAGTTAACCGGTACATTGGCCGGGAAAGCCAATTCATTAACCGATGCAATACCTTGTTCTGGATAGATAAATAACCATTTCCAGTCAAGAGATACCACCTGCACCGTAATGGGTTTTGCCTGGTGTTCAAGGGGTTTGTAGGGGTCAAGCTTGTGGGTTGAGTCCCAGGTGATCACGCCTAAAATGATGACAATAATCACTGGCACTAACCACACTACAATTTCAATGGTTTTAGAGTGGGCCCATTTAGGCGCATAAATTTCGTGATCGCGGCCGTCGCGGTATTTCCACGCAAAGTACAGCGTCATAAAAATAACCGGAATAACCACAATCAACATTAACAATGTCGACACTATGATGAGGTGTTTTTCATCCATGCCAACTTGACCTTTAGGGTCGAGCACACCACCTTCGCAACCAGCTAGCAGTAATGCAATTGCTGCCAGTGCGGCTTTACTTAATTTTCGAATGAACAAAGGAAGATTCCTCTCGCCTTAAAAGCTTACTTCGCTGCCAACCCTAGGGTTGTGCAGATTAAGAGCAACACGAAACACAAGTCACTGACCAAACGCGGCAGCTATTTGCTTTAATACCAAAGCTTTTGTGATAACGAGTTGTTGAGTTTGAGCTAAAACGAAAAGTAACGAGGTGGGGCGCGGCAGCCGTGTGCCGTGTAGTCTAACGACTTAGGAATAATAGGAGATAGAGCGCTTAGCGCATCGCTTAATTCAAGCAGATTGCCAAATTTAGAATTGAGGTGAAACAAACGCCAAAATTGTTCAAGCACCATAGGGTTTAGCACAATTAAGCTGAGTAAACTTGCGCCTAAACATTCTGCTAAAAGGCCGTCGGCGATGGCGATAAACTCGCTGATATCGATAAAGTGACCCACTGAAATCGATAAGGCATCGGCCAAAGGTTGCAGCAATAGTAATCCGAAACACAAAGTTAAATGTGCTTTACTCAGTTTGGATAATCTTGCAATGCGCCTTAGTGGCTTAACAAGATTTTGGCAAAGAGTTGGATTCAAAAAACGTTTCCGCCTGAGCGTAAAAGTTGTGATTGTCGCATTAAAAAACTGCGAGTGATTATACGGCAGGAGAATACCAAGAAGCGGCTATTAATTGAAAGTGGTTAAGGCCAGTAAAACTGCGCAAAGATTAAATAAACCTTAAAAACAACCAAAAACAAACAAATTGATAACAAAATTAACTGTATTTTTACTGTTTGTTGTCTCAATAAAGGTAAAATCGTGATCGTTAGCACATTAAGCGGTCAGTAAAAGGTGAACGAGTGTCATAAATGATTTGTTTCAGCATGATATTCTGTGCCTGTTAGAGAGGCATACAAACAGAGAGTCAGCGTGATGGAAAATGTGGACTATTTTAGTGACAGATTTTGACTTTCAACCAACTGAACTATATTCTTTGTCGCTGCTTTGAAGCGCACTGGCGTTTTTTAAAGCAAAATCTTGCAGGAACTTAGCCGCATTAGTTAAACCCTCCTTTTTTGGATTGCGACAATCCATCTGTAGTGGCTGTTTTGCTTTACCCCATATTTAATAGCATCTCGTTGCGTGACGGATCAACATCTTAGAAGCTGTAGGCGATATGTCAGTTTCGGGAAAGCACGTACTATTGAAATAAATGACTGAATTTTAAACAGAGTGAATAACATGATACAAACCATGAAAAAAGAATGGTTCTCTAACATCCGCGGCGATCTTCTAGCCGGTCTTGTGGTGGCGCTGGCGTTAATTCCAGAGGCCATTGCCTTTTCGATTATTGCCGGTGTCGACCCTAAAGTAGGGTTATATGCTTCGTTCTGTATTGCGGTGGTGATTGCATTTACCGGCGGCCGCCCTGGAATGATCTCTGCGGCAACGGGTGCAATGGCACTGCTAATGGTCACCTTAGTTAAAGAGCATGGCCTTGAATACTTACTGGCCGCCACCTTATTAACCGGTGTATTCCAAATTGTGGCAGGTTATTTAAAGCTGGGTAACTTAATGCGCTTTGTGTCACGCTCGGTGGTGACTGGCTTTGTGAACGCCTTAGCCATTTTAATCTTTATGGCGCAAGTGCCTGAGCTGATTGATGTGACTTGGCATGTATACGCCATGACCGCAACAGGCCTTGGGATTATTTACTTATTCCCGCTTATTCCGGTTATTGGTAAATCATTACCGTCACCGTTAGTGTGTATTGTTGGTTTAACCATTTTTGCGGTATTTATGGGTATTGATGTGCGCACAGTAGGCGATATGGGCCAACTGCCTGACACCTTACCTATCTTCTTGTGGCCAGAAGTGCCATTAACCCTTGAAACCCTGATGATCATTTTCCCTTATTCAGCAGGCCTTGCGGTAGTTGGTTTGTTGGAATCAATGATGACAGCCACTATTGTTGATGACTTAACCGATACCCAAAGTGACAAAAACCGTGAGTGTAAAGGCCAAGGTATTGCCAACATTGGTGCTGGTTTAATGGGCGGTATGGCTGGTTGTGCCATGATTGGTCAGTCGATTATTAACGTTAAATCGGGTGGCCGAGGCAGATTATCTACCTTTTCTGCTGGTGTGTTTTTGCTGATTTTAATCGTCTTTTTAGGTGACTGGTTAAAGCTTATTCCTATGGCGGCCTTAGTGGCGGTGATGATCATGGTGTCTATTGGGACCTTCTCATGGGATTCAATCCGTAACCTAAAGCATCACCCCATGTCGACAAACCTTGTGATGGTGGCCACGGTTGTGGTGGTTGTTGCTACCCATAACCTGGCGATTGGGGTATTTGTAGGGGTGTTATTGGCGTCATTATTTTTTGCCAATAAAGTGGGTCGATTCATGGTGGTGAAAAGTTCAGCCATTACCCCTGAAACCGGTCGCCATTATCAAATTGTGGGCCAGGTGTTTTTTGCCTCGGCAGACAAGTTTAGCCAATCATTTGATTTTAAAGAAGTGGTAGATAAAGTCACCATCGACTTATCACTGGCGCATTTTTGGGATATCACCGCAGTATCGGCACTCGATAAAGTGGTGATTAAATTCCGCCGAGACGGCACCGAGGTTGAGTTAATTGGCTTAAACGAAGCCAGTGCGACCATCGTTGATAAATTTGGTGTGCACGATAAACCTGAAGAAGTCGAAAAAATGATGTCGGGTCACTAACCTGAGCACCACCAAAGGAGAACAATAATGACAAATGTGATTGCTTGTATCGACGGTTCAAAAGCCACCTTAGCGGTATGTGATGCCAGCGTATGGGCGGCCACTCAAATGGCTGCGCCAGTGACCTTGTTACATGTGTTAGATAAATCTGTGTATCCAACACAATTGAATTTATCTGGCAGCATTGGTTTAGGCACGCGTGAACACCTACTCGACGAAATGGTTGAACTTGAAGGGCGCAGAAGCAAACTGGCACTCGAGCAAGGCAAATACATGCTCGACGATGCTAAAAACAGTATTGCAGAGCAACAAGCGAGTGTTACGGTAGACACCTTACAGCGCCATGGCGATTTAATTGAAACCCTGTTAGAGCAAGAGCCCAATGCACGCTTAGTGGTCATGGGGCGTCAAGGTGAGCAGCACCAGGACCACCCTATTGGCAGCCATATTGAGAGTGTTATTCGCACGCTTAAGCAACCCATTTTAGTGGTTATGCCTGAGTTTACTGCACCTAAGCGCTTTATCTTTGCTTATGATGGCAGTGCTACGGCGAAAAAGGCCCTAGCGCGAGTGGCCGCCAGCCCTTTGCTTAAAGGTTTAGCGTGTCACTTAGTGATGGTGTCAGACAATCAAACTCAAGCCAGTGCTGAACTTGCCGCAGCCGCCGATACCTTAAACGGTGCAGACTTTACCGTGAGCACCGCAGTGTGTCAGGGCGAAGTGCAAGCGGCATTAGAAGCCTACCAAATTGAGCATAGCATCGACTTAATGGTCATGGGCGCGTATGGCCATTCGCGTATTCGCGAGTTTTTTGTGGGTAGCAATACCACCAGAATGATCAGCAAAAGCAAAATCCCGTTATTACTATTGCGTTAGTCATAATGACTCGCTGACAGCTAAGAGCTAAGAGCTGATAGCTTAAAAGCCACTTCGGCAGTGTATGTTGGAGTGGCTTTTAGTTTACGGCATGGTTGCGGTGATTTAAGGCCTACGAGCGCTACATCGTCGTGCTTCGAAGACGCCAGAGCATGGACAAAGGTGACTTTGACTCCATTCAATTTCGTTTCATTTCACTAAATTCGACTTCATTAAACCTGTCTTCATAAAACTCGTTCGGGACGGCGATAAATTAGCTCACAAGCTTTGTCAAAAAACGAGTCAGTCTCTGGCGCAGATGAAGCACCACAACCTTAATGCCTGCAGGCTATATCTTGATGCTATTGCTGACTAAGCTTTGCTATTTAACCTGAGTTCGGGATAAGGGGTGAACTTATGCTATTTAAAATCAACATGTTACCCTTTCTCACTTTCAAGCTTGTCATTTGTTCTGCTAACAAGGCGAATTGACGCGTCAATAGCTAGCCTATTGCAAGTCGATTCAACGCAGTTAACAGGGCAAAGGACTGTTTGAAAGGCGTTTATTATCCCGATCTCAGGTTATTTACCACTGTAGCACTGACTCTTTTACGTGTTTGGCTGAGCGTGTAAACGCCGCTAATCACAACGAGTAGGCTGCCAAGTAGCGTCATGACGTCGGGTGATTCACCGAATATCAATATGCCCAACGCCAAGGCAAATAATAAACGGGTGTAACGAAAGGGTGCGATGACTGACACGTCGCCTGCGCGCATGGCAATGGTAAGGGCATGATAAGCCGCGACGCCAAAAATAATTGCGCCGATGATTTGCAGTGATGTGAGGAAGTTAAGCTGTGATGGCTCATTTTGATATAGCGCAATGGCGATCCCTGCAGGGATTAATACAAAAAAACCATATACCCCAAGTTGCATGTTCGATAACACTGGCGGCGCTGCGCGAGTGGCTAAATCGCGGCCGGCAAAGCCTAATGTGGCGATGACCGCAAGTAGTGAGTTAGCTTCAAACCCAGCAAGCCCGGGGCGGATTATCATTAATACCCCAATAAATCCCACCAGTACCGCAAGCCATCGTTTAACCCCTACGTGTTCACCAAATAATAATGCTGCGCCTATCATGGCAATCAAGGGTGTTGCTTGTAATATTGCTGATGCACTAGAGAGTGGTGTGAGCGTAATGGCCAGGGCAAAGCTAAAGCGGCCAATGACTTCACACAATGCGCGGATTAAAATCGGTGCAGTGAGTATGGCCGGATGCAGTATCTTTTGACCTTTACGCCATGCCAGCAGCATAAAAATCAGCATGCCACCGAGGCCAAATAGCGCCAGAATGTAGCCTAAAGAGGCGGTTTCGGCTGCGGATTTAATCAGCATGTCTTCAATGGCAAAAGCGGCCATGGCCACAACCATGTAGAGACTGCCTTTAGTATTGTTCAATGGTGCACCTACTGGAGCGTTCAGCGATAAAAGAGACGGTAAACGCTATTCACCTAGTTTGTATGAATGACAGCGTTTGAGTGTGTTAACTCGCTGATTATTAGCAGCTATCGATTAGGCAACATTAAATGACTTTTAGTCTTTGGTATAGGTAATTTTATTAATGTACCAGGTCTTATCGCCTTGAGGTGTGCTGACCACCGCTTCGTCGTCGACTTCTTTTTTGAGCAGCGCGCGTGCCATGGGCGAGTCGATAGAGATGTAATCTTTGCGTTCGTCGTAGATTTCTTCTGGGCCGACAATTTTAAAGGTTTTAATGTCGCCGTTGTCGTTTTCAATTTCTACTGTGGCACCAAAAAACACTTTGCCTTCTTGCTCTGGGGCGTAATAAACAATTTTTAGTTCTGGCAGCAGTTTGCGTAAATAACGAACACGACGGTCGATTTGTCTTAATAAACGTTTATTGAAAGTGTAGTCAGCGTTTTCTGAACGATCGCCAAGGCTGGCAGCCCAGGCCACAATTTTGGTCACTTCAGGGCGTTTTTCTTTCCAGAGGTAATCATGTTCAAGTCTGAGCTTGTTGTAGCCTTCTAGGGTAATTAACTTGGTTTTCACTTTTGCTACTCTTTCGCATTACATTGTTGATTAAAGCTAGGAAGCATATCACCAGCGCATAGGCGGTGCATTGCTTGTTTTTTGCCGAAGATCATAAAGCCTGTCGTACTAGCAGCCAATTAATAGTCTTTATGGTATCTTTGGCGTAATTTTATTTTAAACCATGCCGAATTCTACTGATTATGCATAATATTGCCCAGATTATCGCTCAAGAACTTAATGTCCGTGAACAACAGGTCACTGCGACCATAGCACTGTTAGATGATGGTGCAACCGTACCGTTTGTGGCGCGCTACCGTAAAGAAGCCACCGGTGGCTTAGATGATACCCAATTGCGTAACTTATTTTCTCGCCTTGGCTATTTACGAGAATTACATGACCGTCGCCAGGTGGTGTTGTCGAGCATTGAAGCCCAGGGGAAGCTGACTCCCGCATTGGCTCAAGCCATTAACGACGCTGACAGTAAAACCCGCCTTGAAGATTTATATCTGCCTTATAAACCTAAGCGCCGCACTAAAGGGCAAATAGCTATCGAAGCGGGTATCGAACCGCTGGTGGATGCCGTATTAGCCGATCGCACATTAGACATTGATAGCAAAGCAGAAGCGTTTTTAAATCCTGAAGCGGGCTTTGCCGATGCCAAAGCTGTGTTAGATGGCGCGCGTTATATTTTAATGGAGCGTTTTGCAGAAGATGCTGAACTATTACGTAAAGTGCGCCAACATCTTAGCCAACAAGCGGTACTTGAAAGCCGAGTAGTTAAAGGCAAAGAAAAAGAAGGCGCTAAGTTCCGTGATTATTTTGAACACAATGAACTGCTGAGCAAAATCCCTTCGCACCGTGCTTTAGCAATTCTGCGTGGACGTAACGAAGGTGTGCTGAGCTTATCGATGAATGCCGACCCCGATACCGAGGCCACACAAGGCAGCTATTGCGAAGTGATCATTAGCGATCATTTCAACTTAGTGTTGACTGACTCTAGCGTTGATAGCTGGCTAAAAACAGTCGTAACCTCAACTTGGCGCATTAAAGTGGCCTTGCAAATGGAAACCGAGTTTATTGCCAAAATGCGTGAAAGTGCCGAAGAAGAGGCCATTAAAGTGTTTGCCCGTAACCTAGGCGACTTATTAATGGCTGCTCCTGCGGGCGCAAAAGCGACTATGGGCCTTGACCCTGGGATCCGTACCGGGGTTAAAGTGGCTATTGTTGATAACACTGGCAAACTGGTGGCACACACAACCATATTCCCACACGCACCGCAAAATTTGTGGGACAAATCAATTCGTACGCTAAGTAACCTTGTCACTATGCACAAGGTAGAGATTATTGCCATTGGTAATGGAACTGGCTCGCGTGAAACCGATAAATTAGCCGGTGAGCTGATTGCGGCAGTAAAAGACTCGCAACCCAACTTAACCAAAGTGATGGTAAGCGAGGCAGGGGCATCTGTGTATTCAGCATCTGAATTTGCCGCTAATGAGTTTCCAGATTTAGATGTGTCTATTCGCGGTGCGGTATCGATTGCCCGCCGCCTGCAAGACCCATTAGCAGAGCTAGTGAAAATTGAGCCTAAAGCCATTGGCGTTGGCCAATATCAACATGATGTGAGTCAAAGCATGTTGTCGCAGTCGCTTGAAGCCGTTGTTGAAGATTGTGTAAATGGTGTGGGTGTCGATTTAAACATGGCGTCAGTGCCGTTGCTCACTCAAGTTGCCGGATTAAATAAAACCCTCGCAAAAAACATTGTTGATTACCGTGATGCCAATGGTCAGTTTACTAACCGTAAGCAAGTATTGAGCGTACCGCGCGTTGGCCCCAAAGCCTTTGAGCAAGCCGCAGGATTTTTGCGCATTCGCAATGGCGACAACCCGCTTGACGCCTCATCGGTTCACCCAGAGGCTTATAGTTTAGTGGAGGCGATTGCATCGGCTAAGCAACAACCAGTAGCCCAGCTTATTGGTAACACGGATCTATTGCGTAGCATTAATGCCGCTGATTTTGTAACGGACAATTTTGGTGTGCCGACCATTAACGACATTTTAGCTGAACTCGACAAACCGGGGCGTGACCCACGTGGCGAGTTTAAAACCGCCAGTTTTAAAGAGGGTGTTGAAGACTTAAATGATCTTAAGCTTGACATGATATTAGAAGGCGTTGTGACTAACGTGACTAATTTTGGCGCCTTTGTGGATATTGGTGTGCATCAAGATGGCTTAGTGCATATTTCATCGTTAACCGACAAGTTTGTGAGCGACCCTCATACTGTGGTGAAAGCCGGTGATGTGGTTAAAGTTAAGGTGATGGAGGTTGACGTTGAGCGTCGTCGTATTGCCCTAAGTATGCGCCTTGATGAAAAACCAGCAGCTGCCAAAATGGGCCAAGCTAAATCTGCCCCGCAAAAAACCTCATTTAGTGGTAAACCTAAGCAAGCTGGGCAACAAAAACAGCCTCATAAACCGGCTAAACCAGTTCAAAATGCCGCAATGGGTAATGCCTTTGCAGATGCCTTTGCCAAACTGAAGAAGTAGATGTAAGCCAGTTAATACCAACGTAATAATCAGCCCTTGCATTATCATGCCGGGGCTTTTTTACGGCCTCAGAAAACTGAATCAACCTGAATTAACACCGTCAGTAATAATTCAGTTTTTATTCAGTGGATCTTAAGTTTTTTGGGTGAATATCAACGCCAGTCGAGTTTAACGCGAGTGGTTATTGTGAAATTTTTAACCCAAACACTTTCACGTATTACCCCAAAAAGCATCAGTTATGAGGCGATGACGCTCATTATTGCTGTGTATTTTGGTTTGGTATTAAACTTCCCTATTATTCGAAAAATATATCAACTGTCGACAGACGGTCATGTCGTGTTTTCACTCTCACCCGCTATTTTACTGAGTGGTTGCTTTATGGTGATCTTCAGTATGTTTGCATTTCGATTTGTGTTTAAGCCCATTATGGTTGTGCTGTTACTAACATCGTCAGCGGCAATGTATGCGATGCTCAAGTACAACGTGATGTTTGATTACAGCATGATTGAAAATATTTTCGAGACCAACTCTGGCGAAGCTTATTCTTATATTAACGCTCATTCTATCGGTTATGTCCTGTTGTTTGGCGTGTTGCCATCGATTTGGTTATTGAGCACCAAGGTGACTGGCCAGCCTTCATTTTCAAAAGCGGTTTTTCATCGTGTTGGTTTGGTGTTATTAGGTTTGGCCATTATTGGCGCGATGGTGCTGTTTTTCTATAAAGATTACGCATCGGTGGGGCGTAACAATAAGTATCTCAATAAGATGATTGTGCCTGCCCATATCTACAATACCGCTAAGTTTGTTAAACAACGTTATTTTACCGACAAGCTGACGTTTAACCCTATAGGTGATGATGCGCAATTGTTGCCTGTGACAAATCAAAAGCCAACGTTAATGGTATTAGTGGTGGGTGAAACCGCCCGCGCTCAAAATATGGCTTATAACGGTTATCAGCGTAATACCAACCCATACACCCAAGACTTAGGCATTATTGCATTGCAAAATGTGTCGTCGTGCGGCACGGCAACGGCGCACTCTCTACCGTGTATGTTTTCTAACTTGACTCACAATAGCTACAACCGCGAAGCCGCAGAGGCGCAAAATAATGTGCTTGATGTCATTAAAGCGGCAGGCGTTGAAGTGACCTGGTTTGACAATGACGGTGGCGATAAAGCGGTGGGTGCACGGATTAACACAATTGACATATCACCTAACGAAAACAACCCATTGTGTGATGGTTTAAGTTGTTATGACGAAATTTTAGTTGAAAAGCTCACGCAAAAATTACAACAAGATGTTCAGGCTGGTGCTGTGTCGGGTACTGGGTTAACTAACCAATTCATTGCGTTACATACCATTGGCAGCCATGGGCCAACTTACTGGCAACGATACCCCGCAGACAAAGCTTCATTTACCCCTGAGTGTAGCCGCAGTGATATTGAAAATTGCAGTGACCAAGAAATCATCAACGTATACGACAATACCATTGCCTATACCGACTTTGTGTTAGCTAAAACCATTAAGGTGCTTGAGCAATACCAAGACAACTATAATGTGGCATTGGTTTACTTGTCTGATCACGGTGAATCGTTAGGTGAAAGTGGCATCTATTTACACGGCACGCCATACAGTATTGCGCCTAGCCAGCAAACACATGTGCCTTGGTTTTTGTGGTTGCCGCAAGAATACACCCAAGCCAAAGGTGTCGACCGAGAATGTATTGCTGAGCATGCCCAAACAGCAAGCTACTCACATGACAATTTGTTTCACAGTTTATTAGGCCTTTATGGCGTTAATACCTCGGTGCGTGATGCTGCATTAGACATCACCAGCAACTGTAAATTAACCTAGGACATCACCATGACATTATCAACCACAGTGAAAAACGTTAACACTAAACCGCCTAAAATAGTGGTTAAGCGTCAAGGGCTTATGCGCTTATTATTTACCTGTAAACATACCTTTAACGGCTTAAAGTGGATGTGTCGTAACGAGGCGGCTTTTCAGCAAGAGTTGATGCTATTTGTGCCATTAACCGTATTTGCGTGTGTGGCCAATATCACTGCGGTGCAATCAGCCATATTGGTGATTGCGTTACTGTTTGTATTGTTTGCCGAACTGGTTAACACTGCTATAGAGGTTGTTGTTGACCGTATTGGCCTAGAATTTAATACGTTATCAGGCTTGGCTAAAGATATTTCATCAGCATTTGTGTTTATAAGCATGCTAATGGCCGCCATTGTCTGGTGGGCAGTGTTATGGCCGTAAGCACCCTGGCAATAACAGAATACATATAAGCATCTGTCGGTTCATCGATAGAGCGTTAATAACAAAGGGCACTCAATGAAAGTGTTGTTGATTGAAGACTCAGAAGCGCTGCGCCGCGGAATAAGAGTTGGGTTAGATCATTTAGGTTATACCGTAGATGAAACCGGAGATGGTTCAGAGGGGTTGAGCATGGCGCTCACTAATCAATATGACTTTATTATTTTGGATTTAATGCTGCCTAATGTTGACGGCATTAGCTTACTGAAAAGTATTCGTAAGCTAGGCAATCAAGCTAAGGTGATTATTTTATCGGCTAAATCCCAGGCAGAAGATCGCGTTAACGGATTATTGTCTGGCGCAGATGACTATTTAACCAAGCCTTTTTCGTTTGATGAACTGCAAGCGCGATTGATTACCATGGGGCGCCGCGGCGAATTAACCCAACAGGCCAACACGATTACGATTGGCAATTTTGTGCTCGACACGGGCAATAAGTCTTTGCGAGCCAATGGCCAATATATCGACTTGACTAAAAACGAATTTAAAATCGTCGAATATTTATTTGCTAATCCTAAACAGGTGTTAAACCCTGAGCAAATCAGCGAGGCTGTGGTGGGGTCGTTTAATCATATTTCTAAAAATACCATTGAAGCGCATTTATCGTCGGTGCGCAAAAAAGCCAAGGCTGTAGGGGCGATGTTACCGATTAAAAATAAACGTGGTTTTGGCTATTTTGTGGATACGCAAGCATGAAGTCTTTAACCACTAAACTAATGAACACCATGACCTATGTGGTGACAGCCATTTTAATTATCGTGTTTTTGGCAATTGATATTAGCATTGATAATTGGGTTGATGTTGAGTTTGACAATGCGCTTACCGATAAATCTAACTATTTAAAAACGTTAGTTAAAGTTACGCCACAAGGGACCGAGTTTGATTTTGCGGGCGAATTTATGCCTGAGTTTGGAACCTCAACTAAAGCCAGCTTTTTCCAGCTATGGCAAGGCAATGCGGTATTTGAACGCTCAGAGTCGTTAAGTCATTTCCCGGGCACCGATTTACTCAAAAAAGACATACCACTTAATAGTACGGTGTTTGCTGACGTTACCTTACCTGATGGGCGCTCCGGCCGAGCTATGGTGGCCCATTTTGAACCCCAGGTACCTAGTTCGATGCGTGAGTTAGTACCACATTCTGTGGAACCCATGTGGTTAACGGTGGCAATTAGTTCTGAAGACTTAACCCAAATTTTGGTGATTATTGATTCCAGTTTAGCCATTGGTTTGTTGCTGGTGATAGTGTTGATGCGCTGGGCCGTAGTGAAGGTGATATCAAGAGGGTTAGTGCCGTTAAATGAGCTTAATAACGCGTTAAAAACGGTGGATGTGACCCAAAAATATATTCCGCTGTCGACAGCGTCTGAGCGTTATCTCGAAATTGAACCAATTCGTAACGAGTTGAATAAGTTTGTCAAAATTAGCCAGCAATATTTACAGACAGAAAAGCGAATTACTGCCGACATAGCCCATGAACTGAAAACGCCCATTAGTGAGCTGATTAATTTAAGTGAGATTTATATTCGTTATCCCAATGATCAGCGTATTGCTGCGAGTTATAAACAAGATGTGCTCAATATTAGTCTGCGGATGAAAACGATAGTGAGTAATTTATTACTGCTGCAGCAGGCATCGTCTGACAACATTCATTTAAATCGACAACCGCTAGACATCACTGAGCAAGTTAATGGCGTCATTGAGGCGTTAACATTTAAATATTCCACCATTGGACAACGCCTCAAGATGGAAAATCAGTTAAGAGGTTGCCATACCTTAGCAGATGAATTTTCGCTAAATCTTATTTTAACCAACTTACTCGATAATGCGCTTTATTACAGCCCGGTGCAGTCTGACATTGTTTTGCGTTTACATCATGACGACAACAGTATTGCCTTGAGTGTAGAAAACCAGTTACTCACAAGCTTAAAAGCTGATGATTTAGAGCGTCTGACTCAGCCTTTGTACCAAGCTGAGCAGTCGCGTACTAACACCGAGCGCCATGGTTTAGGGTTAGCCATTGTGGAAAACATCGCCAAGGTTAACGGCTTTATATTTAGTTTTGGGCTGATAGCAGAAGACAGGATCCAATTTAGTTTACATATTCCCCATGCTGAGCCAGAAAACAATATGCCTAAAACGCATGTTAGCGATTAAATCGACAGGAAATAGGTGTAGCGACCAATGTACTGCCTGAGCATAAGTTGGATTGAAAGAGGTTGACGCATTATTTGAGATGAAAAACACATAATAAGATTGAAATTAACCCAATAAGTTTTGTGTTAACGAACGAAATAAAACTTGTTGGTACTGTTAACGTTTAAGCCCACCTTAAGAATCGCTTGTGAGTCTATCCCAATAATTTTGTTGTTATTTGGGCTGACTTTTTGCGCGAAAAATTTGGCTTAGCACACAAAAGAATAATAAAAACGGAGTGTCAATGATAGCAAGTTTATGTGGTTTTTTTAATAAAAATCAATTACTAAAAAAACAAGCTGGTTCAGCTAATATCGTTAAAGCCCTTTTTGTATTTAGCCTTGTATCACTTATTGTGATGAGCTTAAGCCGAATTGGATTGTCTATCTGGCAAGCCGACCGTGTTAATGATGCTCAAGGGTGGGGTTACATTTTAGGCCAAGGCCTACGCGTAGATATTGCGTCCATTTGCTGGATTTATGGCATTGCAGCATTGGGTACAGTGGTGTTTGCCGGTGAGCATATTGTTGGCCGCGTCTGGTTAGTCATTTTACGTGTGTGGCTCACATTAGGGTTATGGATCCTGGTGTTTTTAGAAGCGTCGACGCCGTCATTTATTGCCGAATACGGCTTTAGGCCAAACCGTTTATATGTTGAATACCTGATTTACCCCAAAGAAGTCTTGTCGATGTTGTGGGCAGGGCGTAAAGCCGAGCTTATTTTGTCTTCACTTATCACAATCGGTACGTTATCAGGTGGTTGGTGGTTAAGTGGTCGTTTAACGCAAAAGATGACATACCCAACATGGTATTGGCGCCCAGTGTTAGCCGTTTTAGTCATCGTTGTGACGTTATTAGGCGCGCGTTCATCTTTAGGGCACCGCCCATTAAACCCATCTTTAGTGGCGTTTTCTAATGACCCACTTGTTAATTCATTGGTGCTTAACTCATCTTTTTCATTAATGTTTGCCATTTCACAAATGAATAACGAAGAAGATGCTTCAAAAGCCTATGGCAAGCTATCTGCCGATAAGATTATTGATATTGTGCGCCGGGAAAGCGGCCGTCCCATGGAGGCGTTTACCTCAACCGAAATACCGACGTTGTCTTTCAATCAAGCCAGCTATAGCGGTAAACCTAAAAATTTAGTGATTATTTTACAAGAGAGTTTAGGGGCGCGTTTTGTCGGCAGCTTAGGTGGGTTACCGCTAACGCCCAATATTGATGAGTTGGCGCAGCAAGGCTGGTTTTTTGAAAACCTCTACGCTACAGGCACGCGCTCTGTGCGGGGTATTGAAGCCATCACCACAGGCTTTACGCCAACGCCTGCACGTGCTGTTGTGAAATTAGGTAAGAGTCAAACAGGCTTTTTTACCATTGCTGATTTGCTCAAGCAGCATGGTTATGAAACTCAATTTATTTATGGTGGCGAAAGTCATTTCGATAATATGCGCAGTTTCTTTTTAGGTAACGGCTTTACCAATATTGTTGACCAAGGAGACTATAAAAACCCTGCATTTATTGCGTCCTGGGGCGTGTCAGATGAAGACTTGCTGATGAGAGCGGATGAAGAGTTTTCGCGGATGCATAAACAAGGTCAGCCTTTCTTTAGCTTGGTGTTTAGCTCAAGCAATCATGATCCATTTGAATTTCCTGATAATCGAATCGAGCTGTATGAACAACCGCAATACACCATGCATAACGCAGTAAAATATGCCGATTATGCGGTAGGCGAGTTTTTTAAAAAGGCAAAACAGTCTCAATACTGGCAAGATACTATTTTTTTGCTGGTGGCCGATCACGACAGTCGTGTGAGTGGCTCAGATTTAGTGCCAGTGTCTCGCTTTAGGATCCCTGGGCTGATTTTAGGTGAAGGCATTGACGCTAAACGTGACTCTCGGGTGACGAGCCAAATCGATATGGCACCAACCTTGTTGTCGCTGATGGGCATATCTGACCGCTACCCAATGCTAGGTCGCGACTTAACCCAGGTTCCAAGCGATTGGAAGGGGCGGGCGATGATGCAATATGACAAAAACTTTGGTTTGCTAGAGGGTAACCAGGTCACCATTTTACAACCGGAATTACCCGCAGAAAGCTTTACGTATGATTTTGCCAGTGAGCATCTAATCCCCAGAACACTGGATGAAAAGCAAGCTGAAACTGCCCTGGGTTGGGCATTGTGGGGCAGTTTGGCGTACAACAAAATGTTATTTAAAACAGGTGATAACACACCTGTAGCAGACAATAATGTAAAGAAAGTGTCACGCTAATATTTGTAATTGCGACTCGAGATTGGGTGCGGATTGTTGCTGATAAAACTGGCCAATTCGCATACCAAACTGTTGAGCGGTAGCACTGGACATGTTGTTATCGGTTTGGCGTTGCTTAGACTCGATTTGATTTTTTACAGGTGTAGACTGCGACTTAATTTGAATGTCTTTGCGCTGTAATGCTGGCGTGTTACTGGCCATTACACGCACGGTTTGTGGCCGAGTGGACTGTTGCAATAACGCTTTAGGGTCGACAGACTGTTGAGTTAAGTTTTGCTGTTGACGTAGTGATTGGCCTTGCTGTTGTTTTTTTTCTGCAATCACGTAGGTTTGAGCGCGTTCGTTTTGTGGATTAAACGCCCGCTCTTCATGGCCTTTGCTGGGTTCTTGCGGTGGAATAATCGGTGGTTTTTGTTGATTGTCCACTCGTGCAAGGTCCGTCGCAACATTGGATGTTGCTAGAGGCACTTGCGGATAATGAGTGGTGATAATCATCAAAGGTCGCTTCGCAATTAAACCGTGGCTAAATTATAGCCAAACTCGTTGATTAGCTAAAGTGCTATTGCTGATATTTTATGATCCAAGGCAATAAGTTGTGCAAAAATTCGTCTGGATGTGAAATAAACGGCGCATGTGAGGCTTTGTTTAGCACTATGTCAGTAATGTGTTGCGCTTGTGGCATTTGTTCAATGACACGCCGAGGCACTAATCCATCGAGTTTGCCCCACACTCGCAACCAGGGTTGTGTTATTTGGCTTAGTTGCCCACGTAAATCGACGTCTTCCAACATGGCTAATCCCTGAGAAAGTGCTTGCTTGCTTGGTAGTGGTTTACTCAGTACCAGTTGTTTTATTTGATTAATGTCGGCTTTCGCATTATCGCTTCCCATGGCCTGAATCGCTAAAAATCGTTCAACGGTGCGTGACAAGTCGCGAGTCAGTTGGGTTGAAAATTGCGTGAGTACGGCGGGCAACATTCCGGGCCAAGCCGGGCTTGTTTGGGTCGCGTCTCTGGCCATGAAGCAGGGAGATGAGGCGAGGGTCACTAACGCTGAAACGGAATCTGGAAAATCTATTGCCACTTTGCTGGCCAGTAAGCCACCTAAAGACCAACCTATCCAGATTGCATTTTTGGGTAGCTGCTGCGCCAACGCTTGCACCCACTGATTAATATTACCGTCAATATTAGGGCTTAAGCCAAAACCCGGCAGGTCAACATAATGCACTCTATACTGGTGTAGTGCGTTTTTTAATGGGCCAAATACGGCATTATTGACTCCCCAACCATGTAAAAGAATGACATCTGGCCCTTGGGTGCCAACAATGTCGATATGCAGTGCAGGAAAGCTCACATTAATCTCTCTTATTTGACTATTTAATGGAATGAATAGCCCGTGTCTAAATTAGTTTTCGCGAACAAAATATCTGACTTAGTGAAAAGCAGTAAATCACTTTATCAACATGCTAGCGTGGCGTTGTTAGGCAGTTTACCTAACCGATGTCAGCTGTGCCAGCATCGAATTGAACAGCTTGATTATCAACAGCTATTTCCACGGCAGGTATTAAGCGGAATTTGCCAGGCGTGCTTGGCTGCAAGCTTATACCAACATGAAGTGTGTTTAGGTTGCGGTTGTAGCATCCCACAATTGCAAGCTTATTGTGGAAAATGTTTAAAGCATACACCCATGTTGGTGATAGCACCTTGCAGTTACCATCAGGGGCTTGGGCCTTTAATTGCCGCGATAAAATACCAACAACAGTGCGCGCCGCTTAATGCGATTACCCAACAATTGGCCATAAGAGTGAGTCAGTTGATTGAACATAAATTGATTCGCGCGCCGCAAGTATTGATCCCTGTGCCTTTACACCCTAATCGTTTGCGTCAGCGTGGGTTTAATCAGGCGTGGCTGATTGCACATCGCCTTAGCAAGCTACTTAATATTCCGATAGATGACACCTGCTTAACTCGGGTTGTAGATACTGTGCCGCAAGCGGAATTGTCGGGTAAACAGCGCCGTGAAAACTGCCATAATGCATTTCAACTGAGCAAGGCTGTGTCGTATCAGCGAGTCGCATTAATTGATGATGTGGTTACAACCGGCACGACAGTCGATGAAATTGCGAGACTATTCAGTCAGCAATTTACTTATGTGCAAACCTGGTGTTTAGCTCGCGCAGAAGCGCCGGGATTATTAGATTAATTCGATTTGACTAATAACAATAATATTTAACAACTAAAACAATTGATTAGTTATTTGGTTGCGGTGTGCTTTCGGTGTTATGGAACGCTTAGTGGTGTCAAAAAACGTTGCTCTGGATCATTTTTTCAAGATCAAATCATCCAGAGACTACAAAGCAAATCCAAGTCAGAGTATCATGTGCTTAATTCTTACTAAATTACTCAGGTATATCTTGAGGGAGCAGGTTTTCATGATCACCATTTCCGATACAGCTCAGGCCCATTTCGTTAAATTATTGGCCGATCAGCCAGAAGGCACACACATTCGTGTTTTTGTTATCAGCCCAGGCACAGCACAAGCTGAGTGTGGTGTGTCGTACTGCCCACCAGATGCGGTAGAAGCGGACGATATTGAGCTACCATTTAATGGTTTTAGTGCCATGGTTGATGAAAAAAGCGCACCATTTTTAGATGATGCCAGTATTGACTTTGTTACTGACCAATTAGGTTCACAATTAACCCTAAAAGCACCTAACGCCAAAATGCGTAAAGTGGCAGGTGATGCGCCATTGGTTGAACGTATTGAATACGTTATTCAATCAGAAATTAACCCACAACTTGCCAGCCACGGCGGTAACATTATGTTGGTTGAAATTACCGATGCGGGTGTTGCTGTGCTGCAGTTTGGTGGTGGATGTAACGGTTGTTCGCAAGTTGATATCACCCTAAAAGATGGTATCGAAAAGCAGTTATTAGATATGTTCCCTGGTGAGCTAACGGGCGTACGTGACGTGACAGATCACCAACATGGTGAGCATTCTTACGCTTAATCGCGTTGAATGTAAGCCAATAAAAACGCGACTGTTGAGTCGCGTTTTTAGTTTAATTAATCGTCTCGGGTGAGCACTTCAAGTAATTCAATTTCAAAAAACAAATCTGAGTTAGCCGGAATACGTTCGCCAATTTGTCGCTCGCCGTAAGCAAGGTGCGCAGGTACAGATAACTGACGTTTTCCGCCCACATTCATGCCAATAATGCCCTGTTCCCAGCCTTTAATCACTCGGCCAGTGCCAATAACACATTGAAAGGCATCAGATGCATCAAACTGTGTTCCATCGGCTAAATACCCACTATAGCGGGTGGTTATGAGCGCACCTTTGACTGCGGTTTTGCCTGTGCCGACGTGAAGGTCGGTGATAACTAATTCTTGGGTCATTCTATTCTCTTATCTTGTCAACTTGAGCCTATTTTACCCCAAGATTGGCCGCCAAGAAGCGCTCTATTTCAATAAATGTGGTAAGGCGGTGCTTATTGTTACTGAGATAATGGTCGCCATTTTCTAATTCAACGTATTTAACGGATTTATGTAAATCGTTGAGTGTGTCGTACATTTCTTCGCTGTGCCGCGCACCTACAACTCTGTCTTTAGTGCCGTGTATCAGTAATACTGGTACTTTGATATTGGCAGCTTTACTGATTGGCGAGCGTTGATATAAATCGTCATAGTCATCGCCAATTTGTTTTTTAACAATTTTACTGTTGTCGTATCCGCGTGATGATTTAACTAAATATTCAAGGTCTGTCACACCTGCTACGCTAATGGCACATCGATACAAATCAGGTGTTTTAGCTACCCCCATTAATGCCGCATAGCCACCATAACTGGCACCTACAATGCACATACGTTTAGGGTCTGCAATACCTTGTTCAATAAGCCAGTGCGCACCATCTTCAACGTCATTTTGCATTTCAAGGCCCCAGTTTTTAAGCCCTGAGGTCATAAACTGATAACCGTAGCCTGCTGAGCCGCGAAAGTTCATTTGTAAGACGGCATAGCCGCGATTGGCGAAAAACTGCGCCCAATAATCAAATGAGGTCGAGTCGTAAGAGATTGGGCCACCATGCGGGAAAATAATGGTTGGGAGGTGTTTGGCTTCGGTGTTTTTGGGCGTGGTTAAAAACGCTTCGATAGCCAAACCGTCACGGGCGTTGTAATTCACTTTTTTAGGTCGAGATAAGACCTCTGGTGGCAATTGGCTATAGCGATAAGCTATTGGATAAAGCTCTCCTTTGTCCCGGTCGCCATAAAAGTAGGTGCCAGATTCAATGGGGCCTGTGCTATAAACGAGGTAACGACGCTCATCATCGCTGAGTTGATTGATGACATTATGTGACTCTAATAATACTTGGTTTAAGCCATTATTGAGCTTGATGTAGTCTTGGTCCCAAAATAAGAATTCACCTTCAATATTGGTATCAATACCGATGACTTTTTGTTTTAACGTGGAATAAATGAGCTGGCCTTCGACGTCATAATGCTCGTTTTGATATACCAATTCTTTGGTGAGATCAGGGTCGGTTAAATTGACTTTAAAAATGGCTTTTAAGCCTTGATGATAGGCGTTGACATAAAGGATGTTGGGGTCATGGTCAAAGCCGATTGGCCAAATGGCGTTTTCATCAAAAATCTCAAACTCCCATAATAAACGCATGTCACCATTGGCTTGTGGTTGTTCATAAATACGGTAGCTTGTATCGTCGCGATAAATGCCAATGCGTACCTGATGTTGCCTATCGGTTATCCAATCTTCAATGTATTTTTCTGCGTATTGCTTTAGCTTGACCCCACCACTTTTTAAGCTGACTTGAATCACGCTTTCATATTGTGATTGTGAGCTTAAGCCACTGATAGACATCAAGATGTGGTCAGGGTCGTTATCTAGGTAATCTACAATAGACGATTGTATTTGCGGCACAAATTGAAAGCGAGAAAAGGTGCGCTTAGAAAACACACTAGAGATTTTATCGTCGCTTAAACTGTATTTCATTAAGCGAGTTTCTGTTGTGGGTACGCCGCGACGGATAGCAGGGTATTTGGCTTTGATTAAGACAATATCGTTGTTTGCCCAAGTGAGCGACAAGATAACAAATTTTTGATTGTCGGTTTGTACCGGGAAGATATCTTTATTGGTGTTAATGTCGCGAATGCCCAATATTTGCCCGTCGACTTTGTCACTGCGAATCCTAATTAACGATGCGATTTTTGTACCATCAGGCGATAAGGTCACAAAGCTGACATCAGGTAGGCTGGCAAAAGCGTCAACAGGTAGGGCGTTAGCTTGGGCAATATTTGGGAGTTGCACAAACATAAAGGCGATGAGCCATAAAATCCGTTTCATTAAAAGTCCGTAAAGAATAATGTTGCCAGTATGTTATATTTATGGGGCGTCGTGTTCAATGATTATTTAGTTGTAGCCAATTTATGTTTAAGCTTATAAACATAGTGCCAGCCTAATGTTGCACTGCGGCACAACATAAAGACTGACATTGCCGCCCACAAGCTGTGATTCCCCCATGTTTGCAATAGGTACCAGCACGGAAAATACACCCCAAAAGTTGCAATAATCATACTGTTACGCATAACTTGGCCTTGTGCTGCGCCAATATAAACACCGTCAAATAGGTAACAGCAAAATGCCAAAATAGGCATGAAAATCAGCCAAGCAAGATACTGGTTTGCAGCTTGTTGCACGGTTTCTACATTGGTGAGCAATTGAATGATCCCACTACCTGCGCCCCAAAATAACAGGCTAAATAACACGGCAATGGCGGCCGACCAATAAAATGCAAGTTGCACGCTGTCGTGCAGTAATAACGGATTTTTTTGTCCAAAAGCACGGCCTACCTCGGCTTCGGCGTAATAGGCAATGCCGTCGAGGGCATACGATATCAACATTAATAAATTAAGTAATACCGCATTAGCTGCAATGATGTTGTCGCCTAATCCTGCGCCATGGAAGGTCATAAAGCTAAATGCGGCTTGCAGGCACAAACTGCGAATAAAAATATCACGATTTAACGACAATAAACGGCCGTAACCACGCAGCGTCAACTGGCTAAGACAGTGCTTTAAATTAAAGTCGCCCATTTTAGTCAGTTGGCGATTAACCATGATTAAGGCAACTGAAAATGCGCAAATATCAGCAATTACAGAGGCGAATGCAGCCCCTTGTACGTCCCATTTAAAGCCTATCACAAACACCACATCGAGAATGATATTGACACTATTGGCTAAAATAAGCTGCCACATAGCAGCTTTAGGGGCTTGGCGTCCAAGTAGCCAACCTAGTAGCACTAAATTGACCAACGCAAATGGCAGTGACCAAATACGAATATCAACATATTGACGACAGTAAAACATCACTTGTTCACTGGCATCACTGAGATCGAGTGCAAAATTTACGATGGGAGACTGCAACATAACGCAGGCAAACCCTAAGGTTAATGCTAAGATACAACCTTGTAACAATAGCTGCTGTTGCGTTATTTTATCGTTTGCACCAAAAGCTTGTGCGACGAGTCCGGTTGTCGACATGCGTAAAAAGCCGAGCAACCAAATTATCAAGGTGATCATTGTGCTACCTAGCGCAACACCGCCAAGATAATAAGCTTGACCTAAATGACCGATCACCGCGGTATCGACTAATCCTAAAAGAGGAATAGTGATATTAGACAGTATCATTGGGGTCGCTAATGCCAATAACTGACGGTGCTTATGCTGATTTAATAGTAATGCGCTAACTGACATAGGTATGAGTAATCATGGTTAAAATAATCGTTTTAGGCTTGATGGTTTTGTGTTTGAGTTGTTTTCACTCTAACGCCAATGCGGTGGTGATTTTACAGTATCATCATGTATCAGACAGCATGCCTAAAAGCACGAGTGTGACACCTGCTCAATTTTCTGAGCAGATGCAGTATTTAGCGGACAACAATTTTACCGTCATGGCGTTAACGGATGCTGTAGATGCTATCAAGAATAACACGGCAATGGCCAATAACAGTATTGTCATTACCTTTGATGATGGCTACGAAAGTATCATTGAAAATGCAGCGCCTATTTTAGCCTCTCACCAATTTCCATTTACTGTGTTTATATCACCCGCCCCTATTATTGCAGGTTATGATGGCATGATGAGTTGGGAAGAGATCAACAAGTTAGCCGAACAAGGCGCAACCATTGCAAACCACAGTTGGGGGCATGAACACCTTATTCGTCGTTTACCCAAAGAAACCAGCGCTCAATGGCTGCAGAGAGTTGAAACTAACATCTTAACGACAGAGGCTGAAATTCTGAAACAAACCGGCCAGAGTGCCAAAATGTTTGCCTACCCTTATGGCGAATACACTACAGAGCTTGAAGCAATATTGGTTAAGCACGGTTTTGTGGGGTTTGGGCAGCAATCTGGTGCGGCGGGAGAGTACTCGTCTATTACGGCATTACCACGGTTTCCGGTTGCTAATGCCTATGCCGACTTAGCTAGTTTGACGGTAAAATTTTCGAGCTTACCTATGCCTGTGTTGAAGCAAAATATTAGCGATCCTCTTTTAACGTCAGGTAAATTTAGACCTAAGCTGGTGGTAAAGTTAGACACTGCCGATTTATACCCTCATCAGCTGATGTGCTTTATCCAAGGGCAAGGCGCGAAAAAGCCAATCTGGTTAGAAGAAGATACCTTTAGTATTCAGGCTCCTGCTGATATGGCGCCAGGTCGTTCACGCTATAATTGCACTGTGCCGAGCAAGACTCGTACTGGCTATTACTGGTTTTCACAAATGTGGATCCGGCCAAAAGATGATGGTAAGTGGCCACAAGAATAAACGCCATTGCGGTCAGATAAATTTTCCTATTTTAGCGCCAGGCGCTAACAATTTTATTCACATCATTTATCAGTTCACTGTTAATAATTTGCGGCAGTTGTCCCGGTGTCGGTTTGGTTTTAAACACGGCGGTTTTCTCGCCTCGTGGTGACACCAGCACATACGATGCACTGTGGTCTACCTGATAGTCACTGTCTTCGCCTACCATGGCATAGACAAAACCTAGGTCACGACTAAACGGAAACAATGCTTTGTGATCTGCACTGACGGCTTTAAATTCTTTATTAAAAAAATTAATGTAATCGAGCCGTTTAATTTGCGTGTCTCGCTCAGGGTCGGCAGACACAAACACAATTTGAAACGTATCGGATATTGCTTGCAACTTAGGGTAAGCCGCAGCGAGTTTGTTTAAGGTTGTTGGACATACATCTGGGCACGCAGTGTAGCCAATAAAAAACAAACTCCATTTGCCTTGTAAGGATTGGTTGGTAAAAGGATTGCCGTATTGGTCTGCAAGGGTAAAAGGCGCTAATGTCCTTGGCTGTTCAAATACATAACTTGTTGCCAAGTCAAGCGTTTTACCTTGCATAGCGTTAAAGGTTACCCCGCCAGCAACGGCGAGCAGTAATAAACCAGCCACAATGAGTATTTTCAATACAATATCCTTTCTATGGGCTAACCCAAAAATAATGATCGACCAAGAGCACAATAAATAACACCATCAAATGGTAGATAGAAAAGGTAAACACCTTCATCGCTAAACCAGGATAATCATGGTATTTAAGCTGCCAGGCTTTATAAATAAATCCGCAACTGAGCATCGTTGAACCGACTAAATAGATGGGGCCACACATGCCAACTAATACCGGTAATAAGCACGCAATGGCCAATAAAATGGTGTAAAGCAAAATGCAGGTTTTAGTAAATTCTACCCCATGAGTGACGGGGAGCATAGGAATGTCGACTTTAGCGTATTCTTTACGGCGATGTATTGCTAAGGCCCAAAAGTGCGGTGGTGTCCAGGTAAAGATAATAATCACTAACAGTAATGCGTAGCCATGTAGCTCATTAGTGACGGCTGTCCAGCCAAGTAGCGGAGGCATGGCGCCGGCTAACCCGCCAATCACAATATTTTGTGACGTAGCACGTTTAAGGTAAGCGGTATAAACAAGTGCATAACCAATTAGGCTGGCAAAGGTGAGCCAGGCAGTGAGTGGATTAACTAAGATATACAATACCACAAAGCCAATTAAGCCTAGCATTACGGCAAACACTGCCGCTTTGGTGGTTGACACTTTGCCCTTAGGTAAGGGTCTGTTGTAGGTACGTGCCATTAACCCATCAATTTTACGATCGATTAAATGATTAAAAGCAGCTGCTGCGCCAGCCATCATAGCAATGCCGGCCATTCCAGCTATTAACGGTTGTAAAGGCACAACTCCAGGTACAGATAAACACATACCCACCAAAACGGTTAGCAGCATTAATGCCACGACTTTGGGTTTTGTCATTTCAAAATAGGCGCGCCAGGAGAGTGTTATTTTTTGTTGTGGTTGGCTTAGGGTAAGAGGTTTTGTCATGATCAATCCTCGTTTATGCTTTACGCCATAAGGCGTAATTAATAAAAACTACAGTGAGCAGCAATAGTGACGCTCCTGCGTTATGAGATACCGCAATGCCTAGGGGTAAATTCATTACTACATTGCTAATCCCCAGGCCGACTTGAACAATCACGAGCAGGAGTAATAAATAACCACTATTACGCATAATGTGTGAGTGTGAATAACGTAATTTTATCGCAAGCCAAATCAGCATTACTGCTGTAACTAGTGCCCAAACCCGGTGGCTGATGTGAATGGTCATTCGTGTGGGGTAGTCTAATACGCCAAATTCAAAACTAGGGTGTTCGCCTTGAAAGGGCGAAAATGCATCGGAAAAACGGAGGTTATCGACCCAGTTGCCCTCGCAAATCGGCAGTGTGGTGCAAGCCAGTGCCGCATAGTTTGCTGATGTCCAGCCGCCTAATACAATTTGAATAACCAACACCCCTAAACACACCAGTGCTAGTGGCATTAATTTACGTGCATGACTATCACCACCGGGGATCCGCAGTGGTTTAAGGCGCAAATACAGCAGTAACAATAAGGCAAATAAACTAAAGCCACCGATAAGGTGCGCCATTACCACGATTGGCATGAGCTTCATAGTGACAGTCCACATGCCAAGGGCGGCCTGAAAAATAATAAGTACGGCAATAAAGCTAGGCAATTTTTTTGGGGCATGGGTTTGCCTAACACACATGATAAGAATTGCTAACACCATCAATCCTAATGTGCCAGCAATGTAGCGGTGGATCATTTCAAGCCAGGCTTTTTCTGGCTCTATGGTCATATCTGGGAAATGCTGTTCTACCTTTGCTAGTTCATGACTTGCAGTGGGTACGGCTAAATGACCATAACATCCTGGCCAATCTGGGCAGCCTAAGCCTGCATCGGATAAGCGGGTATACGCGCCCATTAAAATCACCGCGAGGGTAAAGACTAAAGTAAATTTAATGAGTCTTTGCAATGCCATTAGCCCACCCTCGATAACTTAAGCATTTTGCGCAAATCAGCAATCATGGCTTTGCCTTGAGCGATATTGGCATCACGGCCAATCACTTGGTCATATTGCATAATTAAGCTGCCTAATGGGTCAACAATCACCAGTTGCTGTTGGGTCAATAATGCCGCAAGTGCGTTGTTGGCTGGTACTTGTTGGAAAGAAATATCCAGTTGTTTTAACGTGTTAATGTCGCTGTTACGGCTCACTAAAATGATTGGGCTGACTCGGTCGCGATCTTTTCCTAAAGCGATATAACTTTGGTGTAGCACGTACAGCCTGTCTTTGCATACTTGTTCACACGTGTCAGGCAATAAGTACAGCATTTGCCACGAATGGGGCTTGGGATTGGTCATGGCTAAATTGGAATAGTTAATGTCGTTTACGAGCAACACTCCTTGGTTTGTAGCACCTGCCTGATAGAGATCAAAACTTAATACTAGTTTAGCCACCGCGACAGGTAACACGAAAACAATCAGTAATAAAATGAGTGCTTTGTTATTTTTTTTAGGTTGGGAGTTCATTGTATCTCCTCGTCATTTTAATTGTTTTGTTGTCATTATGATTGATGTCTAAATTGCCTTAAGGCTATCCAGCCCATCAGCCCTAAAAATACCGCTGCCATAGTGAACCACTGTAAGGCGTAGCCCTGATGTTTTTGTGCCGACAGCGGAATAGGTACCCAAGGCTGTGGCAGTGAGTGCTGGGGTACGTTATCTGGCTGTAATACCACTGCGGCAATGTCATGTTGTAATAATTGGCCTAACGCAGGCATGGTTAAGTTTTGAAACCGTATCGCTTGGTCTGGACGTATTTCTGGCAGTAGTTCATCACTGAGCGGATTGGCTTGTTTTTGATAAACCCGACCCGTTAATTGATATTGCCCCGCCTGAATAGGTGTTAACGCGGGGAGTTCGCGGCGGTCGTGACCTGCACCCACAAAGCCTAATTCGACCAATATCCATGGTTGCTCTGCCGTGACTTCAAATAGTTGGTAGGCAAGGTATCCGACCTGGCCTTGATACACCTGATTATCGAGTAGTAATAATGGTTGTTTAACAGGGGTTGCGTGTATGTTCAGGCGATATCCAGTCAGTAAGTTGGTTTCATTACGAGTTGATGGCTCCGTTTTTGTAAGAGAAAGCAATTGCGGGTAGTCAAGATCGGCTTGTTGTTCACGTAATGCTAAGGTGTGTTGCCATTGTTGCTTAAATTCTGCCCGCGACAATTGCCACAGTCCTAACTTGACCAAAAGGGCAAACACGACCACAGTAATGAGTACCAATAACACACGAGACACACTCACACCGCCAAAAGGATTGCCTGTGACAACACCATTGTTTGTTAAGTTAGTTTTAGTCTCGTTGCTTGTATTCATCATTTTTAACCTAGGTAGAGCATTGTTTATTATGGTTAAAGGACAGCATCAGCAATCAATGAGTCAGTATTTAGGACGTCGTGTTTTATTTTCTGTTGTCGTGATAGTCGTGTTGCTGGTGGCTTTAGGGTTGGGCTATATTCAGCCCAACACACGGCCTTACTAATCTGCAATTACAACACGTATACAAAGATGAATAAGCATAGCCACACCACATCGACAAAGTGCCAATACCAACTCCCAGCTTGAAAGGCAAAATGCTTGTCTGGGGTAAAATGACCTTTGATGATCCTGAGTAACAAAATAATCAAAAACAGCGTCCCTATGGTGACGTGCATGCCATGAAACCCAGTGAGTAAAAAGAACGTATTTCCGTAAACACCGGAGGTTAGCGTGAGGCCCATGTCTTGGTAAGCATAGCTGTATTCTTCTACCTGTAATCCAAGAAACACCGCACCTAATATCACCGTTATACTGAGCCAAATAATTAATGGTGTACGCTTGGTTTTTTCTAAACTGATATGTGCAAAGTGTAAGGTGACTGAAGATGTCAGCAAGATAATGGTATTAATGAGTGGTAGGCCAGTCCATGGCATGGCTTCGGTGATGGTACCATCTGGAGTTTTGAGTAATGGCCATGCGGCTTCAAAGGCTGGCCATAATACTTCTTGCGTCATGGCGTTATTTGAGGCGCCACCCAACCAGGGCACTGAAATCATCCGCGCATAAAACAAGGCACCAAAAAAGGCCCCAAAAAACATAATTTCAGAAAAAATAAACCAGCTCATTCCTTGTCTAAACGACCGGTCCATTTGTGGCGAATAGAGGCCAGCCATTGACTCGTCTATTACGGCTTTAAACCAGCCAAAAATCATAAAGATAATCACTGCGATACCGGCCAGTAATATGTAGCCACCAGAGGTTTTTTCGGTGGCCAATTGCTGAATATAATTACCCGCACCAAAGGCAATTAAAAATAAACCGATGGCGCCAATAATTGGCCAACCACTTTGGGCTGGTACGTAATAGGTTTGATGCTTTGTTGTCATCTTGCTGCTCCTTGCTTTGCCGAGACCACCAGTTTGTCTGTGATGTCGTAAAGGGTATAAGAGAGAGTCAATGTATTAATGGACGCCGGTAAATCTGGGTCCACGTAAAAAATCAAAGGTAGTTCAGCGCTTGCTGCTGCTGCGAGTGGTTGTTGATTAAAGCAAAAGCATTCAGTTTTGTTAAAATATTCCGCTCCTTGGCCTGGCGAAACTGATGGGATCGCTTGGCCAATAATGTTTTTTGCCGACAGGTTTTTAACCAGAAATTTAGCGTGGGTAAGCGCTCCAGGATGAACAGTAATTTGGTTCACTTTAGGGGCAAACTCCCATGGCATCCCAGATTGCACCTGGGTCACAAATTCGATGGTGACAGTACGATTTGGGTCAACAACGACCGCGTCATAACTGCTGGCAGTATTTTGGGGTTTGCCGTTAATTCCCAAGGCGTCGCATAGCACGTCATATAGTGGTACCAAGGCAAAGCCAAACCCAAACATACCTATTGAGCCTAAGATAAGCATAATGAGTAATTTACGGTTTGATTTTGGCGTTTGGCTCATATCATTTAATCTCCGGCGGAGTCGTAAATGAATGGTAGGGTGCAGGGCTTGGTATTGACCACTCTAAGCCCTCAGCGGCTTGCCATGGATTATCTCCGGCAGGCTTGCCACCTTTAATGCACTTAAGTACCACAGCCAAAAAAATCAATTGCGATAAACCAAAGGCAAAACCACCAATGGAGACAATTTGGTTCACATCAGCAAATTGAATCGCATAATCTGGAATGCGGCGTGGCATACCGGCTAACCCCAAAAAGTGCATCGGAAAAAACAACACGTTGACCGAAATAACCGAGCACCAAAAATGCCACTTACCTAAGGTTTCGCTATACATATTGCCTGTCCATTTAGGCAGCCAGTAATACGCCGCGGCCATAATGGAGAAGATGGCACCCGTTACCAGCACATAATGGAAATGTGCCACCACAAAATAGGTGTCGTGGTATTGGAAATCCGCAGGAGTAATGGCGAGCATCAGCCCAGAAAATCCACCAATGGTGAATAAAATAATAAAGGCAACGGCAAATAGCATTGGCGTTTCAAAGGTCATTGACCCTCGCCACATGGTGGCAACCCAGTTAAATACTTTTACGCCCGTCGGTACGGCAATAAGCATGGTGCAGTACATAAAAAACAATTCGGCAAATACTGGCATACCCGTAGTAAACATATGGTGCGCCCAAACCAAAAACGACAAAATAGCGATACTGGCTGTGGCGTAAACCATAGATGAGTAGCCAAATAATGGTTTGCGGCTAAAGGTTGGAACAATCGCCGAGATGATGCCAAAAGACGGTAAAATCATGATGTACACTTCAGGGTGGCCAAAAAACCAGAAGATATGCTGGAACATTACTGGGTCGCCGCCACCTGCGGCATCAAAAAAACTGGTGCCAAAAAACTTATCGGTTAGCACCATGGTAACGACCCCAGCGAGCACAGGCATGACTGCAATTAATAAAAATGCGGTGATTAACCAGGTCCACACAAACAGCGGTAACTTCATCCATGTCATACCCGGTGCACGCATATTAACAATAGTGACCACCACGTTAATTGCTCCCATGATAGAGCTAATGCCCATAATATGAATTGAAAAAACAAACAATGCTGTAGAGTCTGGGCTATAGGTTGTCGATAACGGTGCGTAGAATGTCCAACCAAAATTGGGGCCGCCACCTTCCATAAATAACGAACCTAGCAACATGGCAAATGCAAAAGGTAAAATCCAAAAACTCCAGTTATTCATTCGGGGTAAGGCCATATCTGGCGCCCCTATCATCATAGGGATTAACCAGTTAGCGAGCCCGGTAAAGGCTGGCATTACTGCACCAAACACCATAATCAACCCATGTACAGTGGTCATTTGATTAAAAAAGTTTGGTTCAACTAACTGTAAACCTGGTTGAAAAAGTTCGGCGCGGATGACCATTGCCATGGCTCCGCCTGTTAAAAACATGATGAAACTAAACCATAAATACAAGGTGCCAATGTCTTTATGATTGGTGGTGAGAACCCAGCGCATTAGCCCTTTTGGGGCACCGTGATGATGCTCATCATGCGCAGTGTCGATAGTATCGTGCGTTGTTGTGCTCATTGGTTTTCCCCTACTGTCCTTGGCGAGCAACATCTGCCGCTTGTACTGCATCGCCAGAATTATTGCCCCACGCATTACGTTCATAAGTAATTACTGCGGCCATTTGTTGTGGGCTGAGTTGCCCACTGAAGGCCTGCATTGCAGTGCCCGGTTTACCATGCATAACCATCTCGATATGCCCGCTAACCGGCCCTGTGACTACTGGGCTGCCAATGAGTGAAGGGAAAGCGCCAGGTATTCCTGCGCCAGTGGCTTGGTGACAAGCTGCACATGTTGCGGCATAAACTTGTTCACCTTCTGCCATGAGCTGCTCCATGGTGAGTGTGGGTAAATCTTCTGGCGCCACAACTTTTGTAACGGCTTCGACAGCTTGGTTCGCCGTATCAGTTACCGTTTCAGTGCCATGATTAACGTCAGCCGTTGCAGTCTCTGTAACTTGTGCTGCGACAGTTGGCTGAGGCGTTGCAGCGTCATTACTTGTAAAATGGCCTACGTCTGCTGCTTGCACTGCATCGCCACTGTTATTACCCCATGCATTACGCTCGTAGGTGATAACAGCGGCAATTTCTTGAGCCGAAAGTTGCTTTGCAAAGGCTTGCATAGCAGTGCCGGGCTTACCGTTAATCACAATATCAAGGTGGCCTTCGACAGCGCCTTTGATGATTGGGCTGCCAATAAGCGATGGGAAAACACCTGGTAGACCTGCGCCATTAGGTTGATGGCACGCAGCGCAGCGGGCTAGATAAACTTGCTCGCCTTGTTTGTTTAAGTCTTCGAGGGATAAGGTTTGTGACATGGATGCAGCCGCGGCTGCGGCTTCGGTTTCAGCCAGTTGTTTTTGCTCTACTAGCCAGTTATCAAAATCCGCTTCAGGTAGTGCATTAACTACAATGGGCATAAAGCCATGATCTTTGCCACACAGTTCAGCGCATTGACCGCGATAAATGCCTGGTTTGTCGATGCGAGTCCAGGCTTCGTTTATAAACCCAGGGTTTGCATCTTTTTTAACCGCAAAGGCGGGTACCCACCAAGAATGGATAACATCATCTGAGGTCATCAAAAAACGTACTTTGCGATTAATCGGCAATACCAGTGGCTTGTCTACTTCAAGGAGGTAATTGTCGCCTTTGGTTTGGTCGCCATCGATTTGTTCTCTGGGGGTTGAGAGGGTGCTGTAAAACTCGATGTTTTTATCGAAATAGCTGTAATGCCATTTCCATTGCGAGCCAGTAATTTTAATGGTCAAATCCGCATTGCTGGGATCTTCCATTGCAATAAGGGTTTTTGTGGCAGGAATTGCCATCGCAATTAAGATGATAAACGGAATGACGGTCCAGGCTATTTCCACTTTGGTACTTTCGTGAAAATTGGCCGCGACAGCGCCTTTAGATTTACGGTGGTAGATCATCGAGTAAATCATGATCCCAAATACCACCAACCCAATAGCACAACAAATATACAAAATCGTCATGTGCAGGTTATAAACCTGTCCACTAATATCTGTTACGCCTTGAGTCATATTGAGGGGCATTTCTGCAGCCCCTAGTGGCAGTGCACAAAGCACCACCAATAAACAATACCACCATTGTTTCACAAGACTTCTCCTCTGCTAATTGCAAATAGCAACTACAAAGAAGAGCCACACAGTAAGTCTCTGCTCTATGCAAACTCTTCGGTACCCAAAAAAGTTTGATAACCTCAAAGTACCTCGGTGGTTGTAAACTGGCAGCCTACATTTTTGTTGTTAGCTGATGACCACGCTTGTACCTACGACTGAACTAATCAATCTATGTTGACGTGTTCCCATCGATGGCCATAGTGTCTGCCAAATCACGTCATAATTAGGATTAATATGTTTCATCCTTGTTAACAACATTACTTGTAGATCACATATTGATCAAGATCACTTTGTTGTGTAATAGGCTGAAAAAGTTTGAAAAAAAAGCCCTGAATTGAGTGCAGGGCTTGGTATTATTGAGTTTGTGCTTAATGAAATCCTGCAAAATTACTTGTTGCAGAAGGCGAGGTTGGATTAATTAGATGGTGTTTTTCAGGTGAGTGAGTATTCACATCTTCAATTACCACACCTAAAGCGCGAGCGCTTTTTGCAACGATTTCTAATCGGCGGCTGTCGCGAGCATCGAGTGAGCTAGTCCAGGTAATAACAGCGCTTGAGGTACCGCTGGTTAATGCCTTTTCCATAGCCCAAAGGGTTTCCACTTCATCTTTAGTATGCACTAATAAGATGCGATCCATTCTGACACCTGCATTGGCAAGCATGTGCTTATAACCAATGTGGGGTGGGCTAATGAGTACTATCCAGCGCCCTTGCTGGCTTAAACTGGCTAATTGGCTGCACAACTGCCCGAGTTCGGATTCACCTTGAGTGACAGTTTGTAATGTTTGAATGGTTTGGCTGCTATACATATCAGCTTCTGTTACATCTACCCATAAGCCTGGGTGGCGTGGGGCGGTGCCCATTAGTTTGTTCATAACCAATCTCCATTACGGATAACGCCAACGGCAAGCCCTTCAATAGTGAGGCTTTGGCAACTTAAGTCTACTTTAATTGGGTTATATGCTTCGTTTTCAGCATGCAGGTACACCACATTGCCTTTTTTCTCGAAACGCTTAACCGTAACATCATCTTCAACGCGGGCCACAACAACTTGGCCATTGCGTGCTTGTTGCATTTTATGAACGGCCAGTAAATCGCCTTCTAAAATGCCAATATCTTTCATACTGTCGCCACGTACCCGTAATAAAAAATCAGCGGCGGGTTTAAACATGCTCGGGTCAACTTGATAATATTGTTCTACATGTTCTTGGGCTAATATAGGCTCACCAGCAGCGACTTGGCCAATCAGTGGTAAGCCTGTTTCTTGTTCGTCTTCTTGAGGTAATCTGATCCCTCTTGAAGTGCCTGGCATGATCTCGATAAAGCCTTTTTTGGCGAGTGCTTTTAAGTGCTCCTCGGCAGCATTTGCACTTTTAAAACCAAGACGATTGGCAATTTCAGCACGAGTCGGTGGCATACCGGTTTCAGCGATATTGTTTTTAATTAGGTCTAAAATTTCTGCTTGGCGCGGCGTTAACGGTCTCATGATGATTCCTGTCTTTTTATACAGTGACTGTCATTATATACAGTGTTTTTGTTCGCGCAAGTATTAACCAACTGTTTTTTGATATTTGTTACATTGATGTTATTTATCGCTCTGTTTTATATGGTTTTTGTCTTTGTTTTTATTTAAGTTGCGCCGTTTAAGTTTGTTCACAAAGTAAAGATAAAACAGCCAGATAGTGTATCAAGGGTGGTTTCTGGTATCCTATGCAGCAATATTACAGTGGCTTATATTGCGAAAGTAACCATGTCAAAACCAAATTCAATATTTTTACGAGCATTAAAGTGGGTACAGAAATGGATGGTGCATACCATTGTTGTACCACATGACCCGTTTGATGATCTTAATTTAGATCCGACTAAACCCCTGGTTTATGTTATGAAAACAGAATCTATCAGTGATGCCGCTGCGCTAAGCGAAATCACTGAAGGTTTTGGAATGCCAAGTCCTTATGACCCGCTCATAGTTGATGGCTTAAAAGTGCCTCGTATTGTGTGTTTAGAAGGTCGTAAACCTCTTTTTGGTCAGCGTGAAAGTGGCGAAAAGTTTATCAACTGTTTCACCAGTTTATTAGCGCTTCATCGCCAGCGTCCTGATTTAGATATTCAATTAGTGCCAGTCAGTTTGTATTGGGGGCGTACCCCTGGTAAAGAAGATGACAGCATGAAAGCCGCGGTGCTTGAACGTGAAAGCCCAACCTGGTTACGCAAATGGCTAATGATTTTGTTTCTTGGTCGACATAATTTTGTACAGTTTTCTAATGCGTTATCGCTTCGGTACATGGCCGATGAGCATGGGTTTGATAAAAGTATCGCCCATAAATTAACCCGAGTCGCTCGCGTACACTTTAGCCGTCAACGTAAAGTAATGACTGGCCCACAATTACCTAATAGACAAATGTTTTTTGCTTCATTGCTTAAGTCTGATGCAATTAAAAAAGCGATCGAAGAAGAAGCCATCAACAAAAAAGTGTCTCCTGAAAAAGCCCGCGAAACGGCAATTGAATATTTAGATGAAATTGCCGCGGATTATTCTGACAGTTTAGTGCGCATTGCCGAGCGCTTTTTAACTTGGCTTTGGAACAAGTTATACAGTGGTATCAACATTAAAGGCGCTGAGCAAATTCGTCAGCTTCACCATGATGGCCATGAAATTGTGTATGTGCCTTGTCATCGTAGCCACATGGACTACTTGTTGCTGTCGTACATTTTGTATTATCAGGGTATGGTTCCGCCGCATATTGCCGCAGGCATTAACCTTAACTTCTGGCCAGCAGGCCCTATGTTCCGTCGTGGCGGTGCATTCTTTATTCGCCGTAGTTTTAACGGTAACAAGCTTTATACCGCAGTATTTCGTGAATATTTGGACCAATTGTTTGCTAAAGGTTATTCGGTTGAATACTTCACCGAAGGTGGCCGTTCGCGTACAGGGCGTTTACTTGCGCCTAAAACCGGCATGTTGGCCATGACCATTAATAGCGTATTGCGCGGGATTGAGCGTCCGGTCACTTTAGTGCCTGTGTATTTAGGGTACGACCATGTTATGGAGGTTGCGACTTATCACAAAGAACTCAGCGGTAAGAAAAAGCAAAAAGAGTCTGTGTGGCAAGTGTTTGGGGCTATTCGTAAGTTAGGCAATTTTGGCCAAGGTTATGTGAACTTTGGTGAGCCGATTAATTTGCAAACCTTTTTAAACCAGCAAGCGCCTGATTGGCGCGACGAAGTGGCCAACGATCCTGAGCAAAAACCAACCTGGTTTACACCGTCTGTTAATTTGTTGGCTAACCGTGTGATGACGAATATTAACGGGGCTGCCGCTGCAAGCTCGGTCACGTTAACCAGCTTAGTGTTGCTTGCCTCTGAGCGTAATGCATTAGAGCGCAGTTTATTAGAGCGACAATTAGATTTGTATTTAGCGATGCTAAAAACCGTGCCTTATACCAACTATGCCTCAGTTGCTGAAGGAGATGGTAAATCGATTGTTGACCATTGTTTGTCTTTGAACAAATTTGTTAGCACTAAAGATGCCATTGGCGAAATTATTTCTGTTGACGAAAAAATCGCCATTACCATGAGCTACTATCGCAATAATATCATCCACTTAATGGCAGTTCCGTCTTTAATAGCCAGTTGTTTAGTGCAGTATGATATTTGCGACCGTGAAAAAATTCATGCCATTGTGTTGGACTTTTACCCATTGCTAAAAGCTGAGTTATTTATGGGTATTGACGATGTACCACAGCACGTTGACAATATTTTAGACTTTATGGTGGCCCAAGGCTTGCTCAGTGGCGATGCACATTTTGATGTCACGCCAAAGTACACTGCCCAACTATTACTACTAGCTGAAACCATCAGCGAAACCTTACAGCGTTATGCCATTATTTTTAACTTGTTGGCGATAAAGCCTGATCTAGAGCGGTCAGATCTTGAAACAGATAGCCATTTATTAGCACAGCGCTTAGGTGCGCTACATGGTATTACGGCGCCAGAGTTTTATGACAAAAAACTGTATAACACTCTCAGTGTTAAGCTTAAAGAATTAGGCTATTTATGCAGTGTGGAGCATCGAGCTGAAGTGATTCGAATTCGCGACCATGCTAATCAATTATTGAGCTCATCTGTAAGACAAACCATTGTTGATAGTGTGCAAGCGGAGCATGGACAATAATGGCCAATCACATGAATGCAGCAAAGCACCGCCCACAAGGTAAATCTTTATTGGGTGGCGCCATGATTATTGCCGGAACCACAGTGGGGGCGGGTATGTTTTCATTGCCTGTTGTGGGCTCTGGAATGTGGTTTGGCTATTCGATAGCCATGCTATTAGGTGTTTGGTTTTGTATGCTAATGTCGGGTTTACTCCTGCTTGAAGCCAACTTGCATTTTGAGCCAGGCGCCAGTTTTGATACCTTAACCCGCGAAACATTAGGCCAATTTTGGCGAGTGATTAACGGCGTTTCCATTGCGTTTGTATTGTACATTTTAACCTACGCCTATATCAGTGGTGGCAGCTCCATTGTTAATCATAGCCTGTCGGCCATTGGGGTCACTTTACCTCAAAGTGTTGCCGGTTTGGTGTTTGCCATTGTGTTGGCCTTAATTGTATTAATTAGCACAAAAGCCGTTGATCGTATTACCACCATTATGCTCGGCGGCATGGTGATAACTTTCTTTTTGGCTATCGGTAATCTGTTGATTGAAATCGATACCACCAAGTTAATGTCGCCAGACGGCGAAAGCCGTTATTTGCCCTATTTATTTGCCGCGATCCCCTTTGGTTTAGCCAGTTTTGGTTACCATGGTAACGTGCCAAGCTTGGTGAAATACTATGGCAAAGATGCTAGTACCATCGTTAAAGCCATTGTTGTAGGGACTAGCATTGCACTGGTTATTTATGTGTGTTGGCTTATTGCCACCATGGGTAATATTCCACGTAGCCAATTTGCTGATGTGATTGCCAAGGGCGGCAACATTGGTGTGTTGGTTGAGGCGTTATCTGGCGTTATGGCCAGTCAGTGGCTCAATAGTATGTTGACGTTATTTGCTAATTTAGCGGTCGCGTCATCATTTTTAGGGGTAACCCTAGGGTTGTTTGATTATCTTGCCGACTTATTTGGGTTTGATGATTCAGGTACCGGCCGAATGAAAACCGCTGCAGTAACCTTTATTCCACCAACCATTTTGGGTTTGTTGTTTCCTAATGGTTTTATTATTGCCATTGGTTTTGCGGCATTAGCGGCAACCGTTTGGGCGGTGATAGTCCCAGCCCTGTTAGCCCATAAAGTGCGACAGCTGTACCCAAACACAAATAGCTTTAAAGTTCCTGGTGGTACACCACTGATTACTGTCGTCGTGCTGTTTGGTGTTATCACTGCGACTTGTCATTTATTGGCGATGGCCGATATTTTGCCAGTATTTAAATAACCTCGTTGACGGTAAATGAAGCAAAAAGCCTTCAATTTTTGAAGGCTTTTTGCTTTTTGGGTGATATCAACTTAACTTATACACATTACCCACCAGTCACTGCAACTACAGGACAATAATAATGAAAGTACAACAATATCAACAGGGACAGCCATGCTGGCTTGAGTTAGCAACCCACGATTGGGCCGCGGGTAAGGCGTTTTATCAGGCATTATTTGGTTGGGGAGCCGACGATATGCCAATGCCTGAAGGGCATTACACTATGCTGCAAATTGAGGGTGACGATATTGCTGCCATGTATCCTATGCCCCAAGAGATGCAAGCGTTACCGACACACTGGATGGTTTACTTTGCTGTGGATGATGTCGATGTTACCGCAGACATCGTTAAGCAGGCTGGCGGGCAGGTGGTCGCTGGGCCACATTCTGTTGGTGATGCTGGCCGTATGGCGCTTTGTACTGACCCTGAAGGTAGCCGTTTTGCGCTGTGGCAAGGCCAAGATCATATTGGTATTAAACGTACTCAAGAGCCAAATACTTTGTGCTGGGTTGAGTTGGCATGCCGTGATACCGCAGGCGCAAAACAATTTTATAGCCAAGTCTTAGGTTATCAAACCAAACTGGCGGATATGGCCGACTTTGAGTACACCGAATGGTATGTCGGTGAGCAAGCCGTGGGCGGCATGATGGCAATGACTGAAGAGTGGGGCGATGCGCCAGCACATTGGATGAACTATTTTGCCGTTGAAGATTGCGATGCCTCGGTCGTAAAAGCCAAAAATTTGGGTGCGACCGTGTGCGTACCGGCGACTGACATTCCTAATGTGGGGCGTTTTTCGGTACTCAATGATCCTCAAGGCGGATTTTTCTCGATTATTTCGCTAGTAGACCCAACTGCATAGTGATTATCCCTGTTAGGGGCACGGTTGAACTTAAAATAACCATTGATGTTACAGTGATTAACCTCAACTCTGGATAAGAGATGTATTGATAACGATATAAATCAATAGATTGACTAAAATCCACTGTCAAGCTTGTGATTTGTTTTGCTAACAAGGCGAATTAACGCGTCAATAGCTAGCCTATTGCAAGTTAATTCAACGCAGTGAGGAAGGCAAAGGACTGCTTGAAAGGCGTTTGTTATCCAGAGCTGAGGTTGATTAGCAATACGCAAGGAATACACCCAAGGATGAGTCTATGACTGAAGAAACTACTCAAGCCGCATTAGCGCGAATTAATCGCAGTATGTTGATGGTGGCTATTATCGATTTTCCCGGCACATTGTTGTTTGGTTTAGGGCTTTATGGCATTTTTGCCGGTTTTGACCAAGGCTTTTTACCTATGCTGGCTCACCCAATGATCATCAATGCAATGTTGGTTATTGGTGGCGCGATTATGGCTTGGGGAATGTTTAGGATGATGGGGTTGGCGCGTGAAAAACAAAGGATCACTCAATAATGTAAAAGCCGCTTGTATTATCAACTTTCTTATCGAGTCTGGTGTTGTTTAGTTTGCTGTTGCTAACGGCCTGTAGTGGTACCTCGCCTTATCGTTTAGGCAACGCTGGCAATGCTGACGATAATAAAAATGATACAGATTATATGATACTCAATCTGCCTCGGGCGATTGTGGCTAGCGATCCTTGTCAATATGGTCATCCTGATGACATCGCGGCATGCCGCAAGAAGAAACAAGATGAAGCTAATCAACTTAATGAGTCACTTAAGCGCAACTAACCCCAGTTCAACTTAGGTTATAAAGTGATAATAACAATCCCAAACAATGTATTGTTTGGGATTGTTTGTTTATGGCGTCAATATGAATGTATTACTGCCAATGATTATGCGGGCAGTCGACGGCCATAAATCAGCAAGTAAATCGCCGGTATCACAAATAGCGATAATAAAGGCGCGGTGACCATACCGCCCACCATAGGTGCAGCAATTTTTTGCATCACATCGTTACCCGTGCCGCTGCCCCACATGATGGGTAATAACCCGAAAAATATGGTGGCGACGGTCATGGCTTTAGGGCGTATGCGCATGACAGCGCCTTCAATCAACGCAGCGGTTAAGTCGGCTTTTGTTTGGTATCGGTCTTGTCGTTTATAGGCGGCAATGCTGTTGTTGAGGTACACCTGCATGACTACCCCAAACTCAGCGGCAACCCCTGCCAGTGCTATCATGCCAACTGACACGGCAACCGAAAAATTAAACTCGAGCGAATAGAGTAACCAAGCGCTGCCGACCAGTGAAAATGGCAAGCTGAGCATAATGACCAGTGCTTGAGTCATAGAGTTAAAGGTCATCATTAATAAGATAAAAATGACCGCAATCATGAGTGGGATCACCAGGGTCATTTTAGCTTCAACCCGCTGCATATATTCATATTGGCCAGCAAAGCTGTAGCTATAACGTGCCGGCAAACTAATTTGTTCATCGAGCGCGGTTTGAGCCTGAGCAATATACTCACCAATGGAAATATCTTTTAAGTCGACAAACACCCATGAAATAAGGCGGCCATTTTCACTGGCAAGCATGGGGGCGCCGTCACTAATACTGAGCTCTGCTAGGTAGCTTAAAGGTAAGTATTTACCGGTTTTAGTGAGCACGGGGAGGTCTTTGAGCTTTTCAATGTTATCGCGTAGTTCCCGTGGGTAACGAATGTTAATCGGATAGCGTTCCTGGCCTTGGATCGACTCGCCAAGCGACATACCGCCAATGGCAATTTGCACCACATCTTGAATGTCTTTTAGTGTCATGCCATAGCGGGCAGCGTTTTTTAAGTTAGGGGTTATATCAATATAACGGCCACCGCTGCTGCGTTGGGCAAATGCCGATAAGGTACCGGGTAATTGGCTTACTACGGCTTCGATTTCGCTGCCAATTCGTTGCAGTTCCTCAACATTTGAGCCTGATATTTTGATGCCGACAGGAGTTCTTACGCCAGTAGATAACATATCAATACGGGTTTTAATTGGTTGTACCCAGGCGTTAGTCATACCCGGTATACGCACGGTTTTTTGCAGTTGGGCAATGATGCTTTCTAAGGTCGTGCCTGCACGCCACTCGCTGCTAGGTTTAAGCATTATGGTGGTTTCGAGCATGGTTAATGGCGCAGGGTCGGTGGCGGTTTGTGCCCGGCCAACCTTACCAAATACCCGCTTAACCTCAGGCACGGTTTTAATCAGCCTATCTGTTTGCTGTAAAATCTCCGCCGCTTTGCCTGCGCTGACGCCGGGCAAGGTGGTGGGCATATACAGTAAATCACCTTCTTCGAGCGTGGGCATAAATTCAGAGCCCATTTTAGTTAATGGGTAATAGGCGCTGAGTAACGCCACAATTGCCATCATTATGGTGATTTTAGGAAAACGTAACACCCAGGTTAATAGCGGGTGATATAGCGCGATTAATATACGGCTGAGTGGGTTTTTACGCTCGTCAGGGATGTTTCCGCGAACAAAATAGCCCATTAAAACCGGAATTAAGGTGATGGCTAATATCGCCGATGCCGCCATGGCAAACGTTTTAGTAAACGCTAAAGGATGAAATAAGCGACCTTCTTGTGCTTCTAATGCAAACACAGGGATAAAGCTTAAAGTAATAATTAATAAACTAAAAAACAGCGCTGGGCCTACTTCAATAGAGGCGTCTTTTACTAGCTGCCAATGTGCTTCACCCTCTGGGGCACAGCCATGTTGTTGGCGGAAATGTTCTAAGTGTTTGTGGGTGTTTTCCACCATGACGATAGACGCATCAACGACCGCACCAATGGCGATGGCAATCCCGCCTAGGCTCATAATGTTGGCGTTGACACCGATAAAATGCATGGCGATAAAGCTAATTAAAATTGAAATGGGCAAGGTGATAATAGCCACTAATGTCGAGCGCGCATGCAGCAAGAACAATAAACAAATCAGCCCAACAACGAGCATTTCTTCAAGCACTTTATGTTTGAGGTTGTCGACAGAGCGCACAATTAACTCAGAGCGATCGTAAGTGGTGACTAACTCGACCCCGTCAGGCAGGCCATTGCTGATTTGTTCGAGCTTGAGTTTGACATTGTTAATGGTTTCAAGGGCATTTTCGCCATAGCGCATCACCACAATGCCACCCACGACTTCACCTTGGCCATCAAGCTCTGCAATACCGCGTCTTGCAGCAGGGCCAGTGCGCAACTGGGCGACGTCTTTCATTAAAATCGGCGTGCCAGTTTCAGACAAAATGCCCAATGGGATTTCGGCAAAGTCGGCAATGGTTTGGCGATAACCACTTGAGGTTATCATGTATTCGGCTTCGGCCATTTCAATCACCGAGCCGCCCGTTGAACTATTGGCATTATCGAGGGCGTTTTTAATGGTCATTAAATCAATTTGATATAACGCCAACTTGTGTGGGTCGACCACAATTTGATAGGTTTGCTCCATTCCGCCAACGGTTGCGACTTCAGATACGCCTGACACACTTTGCAGCTCTAGTTTTAAAAACCAGTCTTGCAAAGAGCGTAATTGCGCCAAATCGTATTGGCCTTTGCGGTCTACAAGTGCATATTGGAATACCCAACCAACACCTGACGCATCTGGCCCTAGGCTTGGTGTTACCCCTGCTGGTAGTAGGTCTTGTGTTTGCGAAAGGTACTCAAGCACCCGTGAACGTGCCCAGTAAATGTCGGTGCCGTCCTCAAAAATGACATACACAAACGAGTCGCCAAACATGGAGAACCCGCGTACGGTTTTTGCTCCCGGAACGGCCAACATGGCCGAAGACAATGGGTAGGTGATTTGATCTTCTACCAATTGTGGCGCTTGGCCCGGATAACTGGTTTTCACTATCACCTGTACGTCCGATAAGTCGGGCAACGCATCCAGTGGTGTGGTGCGCATGGCTTGATAACCAACCAGCGCAATGATGGCGGTAAACAACAACACCATAATGCGGTTTTTAATTGAAGCATTGATAATTTGCGCTAGCATAGCAAGGCTCCTTAGTGTTGATGTGCGTCAGTGTTGGTTTGTTTACCAACACCACTTAACCGCTGCAAGCTGCCTTGAATACTGGCTTCAGAATCCAGTAAAAACTGACCTGATACCACCACTTTGTCGTGCTCGTTTAGGCCGTCTAAGACTTCGGCTTTGCCTTGAGCCATCATGCCTATCTTGACTGGAACCGAAGCAAAACTTGTGTCGCTGCGCTGTACTACTACCCGGTTTTCTCTGCCCGTTAAAATCAATGCTTCGGTTGGCACTGTTAATACATCTTGTTTGGGTTGGCCGTATAAGGTGACATCTACTAAGGTGCCGGGCCTAAGCTTGTCCTGCATATTGTTTAGTTTAATTCTGACCCGCATAGCGCGAGTAACGGGATCGAGTTCTGGGTAGATGTAATCAATGTTTGAATCAATATCAAACAAGCCTTGTGCTGCAGCGCTCACACTGACTTTTCGGCCTTCGGTTAACCAACTTTGTTCGTTTTCAAACACGTCGGCAATAACCCATACACTGTCTAAGTTGACGATTTCAAAAAGCGTGTCACCCGGTTGAATGTACATGCCATGACGTATGGTTAACTCACTAATAAAGCCACTTTGCGGTGCATAAAACGGTACGCGGTAAATGGTTTCTCCGGTTTTTTCAAGGCGATGAATGACCTCTTCATCAACGCCTAATAATGCTAAGCGTTTACGGGCTTTGCTGAGTAAAACACGGCCTCGCTGTTTATCTTGCTTTAGGTAATCCAATGCTTGAGTGTAATCGTCTTGAGCGTTGACCAGTTCAGGCGAATATAGCTCATACAAAAGCTGGCCCTTTTTAACCTGTTGACCAACATTATGTACAGTCAGGGTTTCAATCCATCCGGTAGCACGAGTATGAACATGGCCTATGGTATTTTCGTTATACTGCACCGTGCCAATGGTATTAACTTGGCGCGATAAACTGCTTTTAGTCACTACATGGCTGCGCATTCCAAGTGCTTGCTGCATCCCGCCTGATACACCGACAACAACGTCTTGATGTGGATCGGCAACTGCCACTTTTTCTAGATTCATGCCACAAATTGGGCAATTTCCTGGCTCATCAGAGACCACATGAGGGTGCATAGGGCAAATGTACTTAGTGGTTTGCAGGGGCGTTTTACTGGTAACGCTTGGGTCAACCACTGATTCTAGTGAAGCAATAGGCTGCTCAAATATTTTTTGGGCAGCCGGAGGAATGTGTACGTCAGTATGCTGTTTATGCTCAGTTTCTGGCTCGGCAGTATCTGGTTCTTTTGTGATTAAAAACATGCCACATTTAGGGCAGCTCCCAGGTGTGGCGCTGGTGACTTCTGGGTGCATGGGGCAGTAATAATGGTGTTGATGCTCTGCTGGTTCAATCGCTGCATAAGCGGGTAACACAAAGGCATAACTTAATAGGCTTGCTGCCACAAGTAGTGCAACATAAAGAGAGTGTTTCATATTAACCTCAAACCATGGAAGAACGAAACGTACAATGCGTATTGCCATTACGTTGATAAACCATGGGTATTATTAAAATATAATCGAGTTTACGCAGTCGACTCTAGGCCGACACAATGGGGTTGAGGTTAAACAATAGGGGGGCGAAACGCTGGAGGGCTATCAATAGAAAATAATTGAGCAATGAGTAGTGTGACCGCGGTATCGGCAAGAGCAGGGCTTATTGCAACATCGGTATTGAAAACCGTACCCGTAAAAGTAATGCTAAAGCAATGGCTGCAATCATTTTTGCAATTACCTGTGTTATCACAACAATGACTTGTGCTGGTTGGCGTCGTGACTTGCTCTTGCATCATGCTATGACAGTCACTGTGATTGAGTGTGTCTTTAGGCATCATTGTCGTGTTAGCTTGCGGGGTCATATCGTTAGGCATAATCATCGTATACCCATTAGCTAATACACCTTGTCCGATTAAAGACAACAAAGTGCAAATAGCAATCAGATAATGGCGAAGAGATTTACGCATAACATCCTAAAAGTGAACCAACATTAAGAGCATTCGGATAACCGTATTTGTGCTCAGTCTCAATATAAACGTATATGCTGTGGCAAACAATGCGCCAGCACACATTTTTAGCCTTAAAAAAGTCAATAAAACGCTTATAAACACCAAACTATTTGCGTATTTAGACCGTGTATAGATGGCCAATAATCATTGAGTAGCGATCTAGCTCGCATTTTAGATATTTTTCGATAATGAATCATAAAAACAGCGACTAGAATCAATTTTATAATTTCAAAAAATCCTAAACTAAATAAACAAATATTAGAAATGTCGTTTTAGGTATTATGGAGATTGAACAATGAACTGGCGTGCACTATTTAAACCAAGCGCGAAATACTCGATTATTGCACTGATTGTGGTTGGTGTAATTGTGGGTGTCGTAGGCTATTTCGCAACACAACAAACATTACATGCAACAAGTAGCGATACTTTTTGTATGACGTGTCACCGAGATCACTCATTAAGAGATGAAGTCATGGCATCTGCTCACGGTGGTGGCAGTGCTGGTGTGACAGTGCAATGTCAAGATTGTCACTTACCTCATGGTCCAGTTGATTACTTGATCAAGAAAATCATCGTGTCTAAAGACTTGATTGGCTTAATGACTATCGATGGCTTTATGACTCAAGAATGGTTAGATGAAAACCGTAAACAGCAAGCGGACTTGGCCTTAGAATACTTCCGTAGCAATGACTCTGCTAACTGTCAGCACTGCCATACACGTATTTATGAAAACCAACCAGAAACAATGAAGAAAATGGCTGTGAGAATGCACAGCAATAACTTCAAAAAAGCACCTGAAGACAGAAAAACCTGTGTTGATTGTCATAAAGGTGTTGCTCATCCTTACCCTAAAAAGTAATTAGCACATCATGTTAAATAGGGCCTCGTTAAATTAACGGGGCTTTTTGTTAATGTGATTAACAAGTGAGGTGCGGCTTAGATCGCCTATAGCAAATATCCCCCATACTAAAATGGCTGCGTATTTTATGCAGGGTTGGTTTTGACCTTTAGGGCTAACACGAACCGCTAAAATTAATAACAGGTGCATGACTGCAGTAAATGCAGCCAAAAGCGTCAGCAAAGTGGCAACATCTTGACTAAATACAAAAAATCCATAGACAAATAATACCCACATCGACAATGTTGCGGTTTTACCGATTAATATCAGATCATTTCGTGCGGTATCGTTTAGCGCCTGCTTAAAGAGCATGATTATTGCGCCGAAGTGTCAGGCGTTTGATATTGATAAAGGCGGTAAGTCACCTGGCCTGCTTGTTTCTCTTTGAGTGGGACCCAAGAGGCGGGTACAGGCAGCGCCGTGATTTCAGACTCGGTTTCAACGTAAATTAAGGCGTTGTTGTTGAGCCAATGGTGAGTCATTAATAGATCAATGGCTTTGGCTGCGAGTTCTTTGCGAAATGGCGGGTCAATAAACACGATGTCAAAACCGTTTTGAGTGCCTTTTGCTAGCACTTGCAAGCTGTCACCATTGATAACATCAGCATGTTGGCATTGTAGGGTGGTAAGGTTTTGTTTTAACTGGTTCGCCGCATCTTTTTGCAGTTCAATCATGGTGGCAAATTCAGCATAACGCGATAATGCTTCAAGTGACAACGCACCACTGCCTGCAAAACAGTCAAGCACTCGCGCACCACGAACATCACTGGCAATCCAGTTAAATAGGGTTTCACGAACTCGGTCGGTTGTAGGGCGCAAGCCTTCTAAATCGTGGATTGGTAGCTTACGTGAGCGCCATTGACCTGAAATAATTCGCACCTGACCGCTGCTGGTGTTTTTTTTAGCCATCTCACCCTCGTGATTTTGCCTGAACAAAGAAAAAAGAAAGTGGTAGACTATGCCACAATCTGAACCGTCGTTATTTTATATCAAACTCGTGATTAAATGTGAGTATTCATCATTTTACTGCACAGAGATGCAACAAACGGCTTCAACCGAATTTTTAAACCTATAAATACTGGTAGCAAACATGGCAAAGAAAGGTTTTTTTTCCTGGTTTCGTAAAGATAAGCCCGCCCCTGAAGTTGAAGAGCAGCAACAAACTGATGCACACATTGCGCAAGATGCTGCCACCGATAGCACCGAACAATCGCAACAGGCTGAGCAACAAAAGCAAGCTGCTGAAGCGGCGCAATTAGAAACGGCACGTCTTGATGCTGAGCGCATTGCAGCAGAAGAGCAGGCAATCGCTGCCGAAAAGCTTGCAGCAGAGCAATTAGCCGCGCAGCAGGCAGCACAAGAGGCTGAGCGCTTAGCCGCTGAACGTGCAGAGCAACAGCGTATTGACAATGAACGTGCAGAGCAACAGCGTATTGACAATGAACGTGCAGAGCAGGCAATCGCTGCTGAAAAGCTTGCTGCAGAGCAATTAGCCGCGCAGCAGGCAGCACAAGAGGCTGAGCGTTTAGCCGCTGAACGTGTAGAGCAACAGCGCATTGACAATGAACGTGCAGAGCAGGCTCGTCTTGACGCTGAGCGCATTGCAGCAGAAGAGCAGGCAATCGCCGCTGAAAAGCTTGCAGCAGAGCAATTAGCCGCACAGCAGGCAGCACAAGAGGCTGAAACTCAAGCTCTTGCGGAGCAAGTTCCAATTGAATCCATTGAGCTAGAAGTCCAAGACGAGCCACAAGAGAAGCCTAAAAAAGAAGGCATGTTTGCTCGTTTAAAGCGTGGTTTAATGCGCACCAGTGAAAACATCGGTTCTGGCTTTATTGGCTTATTTAGCGGTAAAAAAATCGATGATGACTTATTTGAAGAGCTAGAAGAGCAGTTGTTAATAGCCGATGTTGGGGTGGAAACCACCACCAAATTAATTAAAAGCCTAACTGAACACGCCTCACGTAAACAGCTAAAAAATGCAGAAGCACTTTATGAGTTAATGCGTGACGAAATGCAAAAAATGCTCGAACCAGTTGCGATTCCATTGGTGCCCGATAATGCCAATGGTCCCTTTGTTATTTTGATGGTTGGTGTTAATGGTGTTGGTAAAACCACGACTATCGGAAAATTAGCAAAACAGTACCAAAATCAAGGTAAATCTGTCATGTTAGCGGCGGGTGACACCTTTCGTGCCGCAGCGGTAGAACAACTACAGGTGTGGGGTCAGCGCAACAATATCCCTGTGGTGGCTCAACACACAGGGGCAGACAGTGCCTCGGTGCTATTTGACGCCTTACAAGCCGCAAAAGCACGTAAAGTGGATGTATTAATTGCCGACACAGCTGGACGTTTACAAAACAAAAGCCACTTAATGGAAGAGCTTAAAAAAGTGGTGCGAGTGATGAAAAAGCTCGACCCAGAAACCCCGCATGAAGTGATGCTAACCCTAGATGCAAGCACCGGCCAAAATGCGATTAGTCAGGCGCAGTTATTCCAAGAAGCGGTTGGCGTGACCGGCTTAACCATCAGTAAGCTTGATGGCACGGCTAAAGGTGGGGTGGTCTTTGCCATTGCAGATAAGTTTAACATTCCTATTCGTCATATTGGCGTGGGCGAACAAATTGATGATTTACGTACCTTTAACGCAGATGACTTCATCGAAGCGTTATTCAGTCAGGAAAAAACGGACCAATAATTTATGATCCAATTTGAGCAGGTTAGTAAAATCTATCCAGGTGGCCAAAAAGCGCTGATGGATGTCAATTTTCACCTTAGACAAGGTGAAATGGCTTTTTTAACTGGCCATTCAGGTGCAGGTAAAAGTACCTTGCTCAAATTGATCACCGTCATTGAGCGTGCAACTGCAGGTAAAGTGTCTATTAATGGTCATAACATTGCCAATGTCGGCCCTAAGCATGTGCCTTATTTGCGCCGTAATATTGGTATGATTTTTCAAAACCATCATCTTTTGATGGATAAAAGTGTGTTTGACAACATTGCCTTACCATTAGTGATTGAAGGCTTTTCTCATGGCGAAATTCGCAAGCGGGTTGCGGGCGCTCTCGATATGGTGGGCTTATACGGAAAAGAGCGTCACTTACCGATAATGTTGTCTGGTGGTGAGCAGCAGCGTGTGGGTATTGCTCGGGCGATTGTTAATAAACCTCCTTTATTACTTGCCGATGAGCCAACGGGTAACTTAGATCCTAAATTGTCGATGGACATTTTACGTTTATTTGAGACCTTTAATGACTCTGGCACCAGTGTATTAATTGCAACTCACGACCTTGGATTAATTGCGCGGATGAAGTATCGCACCTTTACCTTACGTCAAGGCCGTATGTTGGGTGGTGAAAGCAGTGGCAGGGAGACAATGCGATGAGCAAGAAACCCAATATTACCCAAAGCAAACTTCCCTTAAGTGGTCGTATTGTGATGTTTTTTATTCGGCATGTGCAGCAAGGCATGTCGAGTATGGGGGAGTTGTGGCGCAGCCCTGTGTCATCGGTTATGACCATGGCCGTACTCGGGGTCAGCTTAAGTTTGCCTGCGGCGTTACAAGTATTAGTCAAAAATGCTGAAAATATTACTCAGTCGTGGAATAGCGCAGCTGAAATATCATTATTTATTAATAAAGGTCGCAGCGAGCAATCGATTCAAAGTTTATTATCGCGTATTAAAGCATTTCGTGAAGTGGAAACGGTCAGTTATATCAGCCGCGACCAAGCATTAGAAGAATTTCAGCGCCTATCAGGGTTTGGCGAAGCGTTATCTTACCTTGATGACAATCCACTGCCTGCTGTCGTGACAGTAACGCCGTCGGTTAAGTATTCAAGCCCAACGGGCGCGCGCGAATTACTGACAAAGCTGGAACGTGAGCCCGAGGTCAACTTTGGCCGACTTGATATTGAGTGGTTAGAGCGCTTGCAAGCATTACTTAAATTACTCGAAAAAACGGTCCTCGCCATTGCCGCGTTATTGGTGTTAGCTGTGGTATTGGTTATCGGTAACACTATTCGTTTAGCCATTATGAACCGTCGCACCGAAATAGAAGTGATGAAGCTGGTAGGCGCCACCGAGTCCTTTATTCAGCGCCCATTTTTATATACTGGTATCTGGTATGGCGTAATAGGGGGCATTTTAGCCTGGCTTATCATTAATGCGTTAGTGTGGTATCTCGACGGAGCATTAGCGGAACTTTTGGGATTATATGGCAGTCAATTAACCATACAATCGTTAACGTTTACTGAATTATTGAAACTAATGCTATTGGCATCATTTTTAGGTTGGTTGGGCTCATATTTATCTGTGCGACAACATTTACGTAATATTGAGCCTTCATAATTACAGGCATATAATAGTGTTATTGGGACTATTAATGAACGATTGTTCACTTGCATTCTGACTGGCCAACAGTAAAAATATCAGCAGAGTGAACGCTAATTTGACATATGTTGTCATTTAGTTGATAGTTCATCAGCTAAATCGAGTCGTGAAGTAGATGAACCTTTGGGTTTCATAAAGCGTATTTAGCAAGCAGAAGTAAATTTTTTGAATGTAGTAGGAGAGCGAATGACTTATCAAACGCAATCAATGGCACTGACTGTCCCACAAGGCAGTAGTAGTTTAGAAGCGTATATCCAGTCTGTGACCAGCATTGAGATGCTGGACGCCGATACCGAGTACGATATTGCCAAGCGTTTACAAGAAACAGGCGATCTGCAGGCTGCAAAGCAATTAATTATGTCGCACCTTCGTTTCGTCGTTCATGTTGCCAAAGGCTATTCTGGCTACGGTTTACCACAAGCTGATCTTATTCAAGAGGGTAATATCGGTTTGATGAAAGCAGTAAAACGCTTTGATCCTGACGTGGGTGTCCGCTTGGTCTCTTTTGCAGTGCATTGGATTAAAGCTGAAATTCATGAATACGTGCTTAAAAACTGGCGTATCGTTAAAGTGGCGACCACTAAAGCGCAACGTAAGTTATTTTTTAATATTCGTAAATCTAAAAAGCGCTTAGGTTGGTTCAGCGACGCTGAAGTCACGATGGTGGCAGAAAACCTAGGTGTGTCTAAAGCTGATGTGACTGAAATGGAGTCACGGATGGCGGCGCAAGATCCTGCGTTTGATCTTGCTAGTGATAATGATGACGACCAACATGACTTTGCCCCAGCATTGTATTTAGAAGACCATTCTTCTGACCTAGCTGAGCAGGTTGAAAACGATAACTGGGAAGCCGATTCGCAAGCGCGTTTGTTGTCAGCAATCAAAACCCTAGATGAACGCAGCCAACATATTCTTCGTGCCCGTTGGTTAGACGATGACAAAACTACGTTGCAAGAATTAGCCGCAACGTATCAAGTGTCAGCCGAGCGGATCAGGCAGTTAGAAAAAAATGCCATGAACAAGCTTAAAGCGTGTATGGAATAATTATCCCCTACATGTTAATGAAACAAAAAACCTGCCGCGGCAGGTTTTTTGGTATTTGGCGTTAATGCTATTCTGCTTGCGGCTGTTGCACAGCAGCAATAATCAATTTTCTCGGCGCTTTAATGCCGCTTGAGACGACCTGCTTGGGCCAACTAAAATAGTGCCTTGGGCGCATAAATCGGGCTAGCTTTTGTGCTATTAACTGGCTTAACTGGGCGTTTATGAGGTCAATGCTCGCGCTATTTAATGGCACAGCGTCATTCGCCGCAACATAGTCGATAATTGCTGCGGGTAAGTGTCCAAAAACGGGATCTGGCATGGCAAATACTATCGCTTGAGCCACGTTTGGATGTGTTATTAGCACGGCTTCAAGTTGTTCTGGATGGACATTTTCGCCGCCACAAATAAACATGTTATCTGCACGACCTAAAATCATTAGCTGACCTTTGTCATTAAGCTGACCTTTATCTTGCGTACAAAACCAACCTTGCTCATCAACTGGCAATGAAACCCCTTGGGGGGTTAAATACCCTAAAAATAAACACTCTCCTTTAACCCAAATAAGCCCGTCTACTAGCTTGAGCTGCCGTGCAGGCAAAGGGCGGCCATGATGACCAGCGAGGTTCGCTTTTGCCGTAGTGATTTGCGAGCTCATTTCAGTCATGCCATAGCTGGTATACGCTTTGATATTGAGTGCGTTTAGGCTGTCAATGAGTTGCGGCTCTATCATGCCACCGCCTAATAGTAACGCCTTCACTTGGGTTAATGCGTTAGGCTGCTGAGTTAAGATTTGCAATGCCTGTGTTGGCACTAGCGACACATGGCTAATAGTGCTTTGTTGTAATTGTGCTGCCAGGGATGTGGCCAAGTGACGTAATACAATGCGCGCGCCAGCTAGGGTACATCGATGTAATATGGCTAAACCACCAATGTGGAATAACGGCAAAGACAGTAACCAACTGTCATTGGGGCTAACGGGGATATAGCTTGCTGCACCCTGGGCGCTGGCAATATGGTTAAGTAGGCAGTGAACAGCTGCTTTAGGGGCACCACTTGAGCCAGATGTTAAGATGATGTTTGACGCGATATGAGGTGATATTTTAACGGCAGCTGGCGATGCATTGGCTTGTATACAAAGAGACAGATCCAACCCTTGTACACCATCAATATCACTGTATCGGCTTGGGTTGTCTGTCCATAGCCAGGCGACTTGGTATGTGTCAATAAGCTGATTAATTTGCTGGTTAGACAATCGTGGCGATAACGGTAAAAACACCCAACCAGAGTCGATACAGGCCCAGTATAAACAAATCATTTCGAGGTTGTTGTGCGACAAAAACCCTACAATATCACCACGTTGCAGCCCTTGTGTTTGTAGTGACATGGCCAAGTTGCTCACCATTGTGCTCAGGGTTGAGTAGCTGTATGTGTCTTGGCCATCTTCAATGGCAATGGCATCTGGTGTCGTTAAAGCGCTTTGATGTAATGGCGAAATCATCATAAAGACGTCGCTACCTTATTTGCTTCACCCGCGTGAATTATTAACGACAGTGCGCTTTGGTTAAGTTGAGGTAAAGTCGGTGTGGTGAGCTGTAATGTTTGGCTAAATGCGCTTAATGTATCTAAGCCCGGAGTTTCATTAGGTGTTAATGCTTGGCTAACAAGCCTTAAGTCATCAATGCCGATATCGGATTCTAAACTTGAACTTATAATACAACGTACGCCATAACTGTGGGCTGCTTCGATCATATCCTGTAACCTGGCAAGAGAGCCTAGCAGCATAGGTTTAACGATAAGTGCACCTATGCCGGGTTGTTGAGTGATTGCGTTAATCACATCAAATGTGGGCGAGTTAAGTGACTCATCTAAAGCGTAACGCAGTCCTAATTGTTGATAGATAATAGGGTTGTCTGCAGGGTTAATGCAGGGTTCTTCAATGTATTCTATTTTGTCCTTGGGTAAACACGCCAAAAAATCGATGGCCTGTTCTGGGGTAAAACCGCGATTGGCATCAAGGCGCAAACTCACTTGCGGTGCAAGCGCTAGCACTCGATAAATAAAGGTGACTTCTTCTGCCATTGTGGTTTGGGCCACTTTCACTTTTACGCTGTATAGCGTGCCATTTTGCAGCAGTTTGGTGTGCAGTTGCTGCTCGCTCATACCAACATAAACAAGGGGCACCGTGACCGATTGCGTATACGGAGTGTCTATGCGGCAGGGTAACTGATCATTCAATTTTGCATGCAATAAGCTCAATCCAAATGCAACAGATGCAAAAGAAGATGTCGCGGCTAAATCTAATAATACATTTGATGACTTACCAATGAGTAACTCAGCGTAATTAGACAAAGATGTTATCACATCATCGAGTGACTCCTGGCTAAAACCTTCAATGGCTAGGCCTTCAACATCAATACCTGACAGGGGCGCTATTTCAACCCAAACTTGTTGCCTATGTTGCTGCTCATTGGTTAGCGTTACGGCTAGCACAGCTCCTTTGCGGTGATCGATACGTTGCTTTGCCACAGGCAAGGTTGGCTTGAGAGTAATATGATATCGATATACTGAAACACTGCTAATGGTGTGTGCGTCGACAGCTTGCATAGCAACTCCTAAGCAGAGGTGGTGGGATTAAGTAAAGCCAATAAGGTGTCACTAAATAACCTTGGGTGCAGGCTATGGATGTTGTGCCCTGCGGCAGTTAATGGCTGTAAGGTTAATTGATCGTTTCCATATTCAGCCTGCCAGTCTTTAGCGATTTGAGCAAACTTTCTGTCGTCTTCGCCATAAAGATAGAAACAGGGGCACCTTAGTTGATGTAATACCGGTTTGCAGTCCTGCTGCAGACTAAGTGAGGTCGCAAGATAGCAGTTGCTCAGGCGCTGAGGGTCGTTATGGCGGCGTAATGTGATTAACTGCTGTTTTTGCTGTTTGCTCAGGTCGTTAAATACTGCTTGTTGATACCACAGCGACAAAAAGTCCGGCATGGCTAACTGTTGCAGCTTTTTAGCCCATAAGTTGTCGCTTTTAGCGCGTTCGTCACGTTGATGATTGTCTATTAGCCCAGGATGTGCCGACTCTAGAGTTAAGCTCAGTAGAGCGTTAGGGAAGTCTTTCGCAACATGCAATGCAATACGCCCGCCCAATGAATATCCAAGCAGATGAAACTGCTTAATACCAAGTCCGCTGACTTTATCAACAATATGCGCGGCAACCTGGCTAAATCCCGGGGAGGCTAATGCCAAGTGGTTAGCCCCATGGCCGGGTAAGTCGATACAAATACAGTGAAAGTACTGGCTTAATTTGGGCATTAAAATAGACCAGTCGTCTTTGCTGCCCAAAAAACCATGCAGCATGACGAGTGCAGGTAAATTGGGGTGGCCAAAACGACGGATGATGAGCATTAGTGTTGTTTCACCCATTGATTAATTTGTGCAATTTGATCGCTAGCCTGATTAGGGGCAACATTGACTTCAATGACCGATGCACAGTTAAACTCAAACGCTTCTTGATATGCTTGCTGGAACGACTCAATGTCATCTACCTGACGATACGCCAAGCCAAACATCGCTGCTCCGTAACCAAATTCTAGCCCATGGCTTAAGCGATAAAAGTCATTGCGCAAGTTTTCATTGGGCACAGGTAATAAGTTAAAAATATTGCCGCCATCATTATTAATAATCACCAGCACAAATGGCCGGGAAACCTGCTTTAACAGTGCCATCGAATTGAAGTCATGTAAGCAAGATAGATCGCCAATGAGTAACGTAGTAGGGGCTTTTTTGTCTGCCGCGACACCACAAGCGGTTGCTATGAGACCGTCGATGCCAGATGCGCCACGGTTGGTATAAATAGCGGGAGTATTGGTGGCGATGGGGGCATACATATCAAAGAGGCGTATGGGTAAGCTATTGCCAATAAATAAGATATGTTGCTCAGTTTGGCTTGCCGCTACAGCGCGCACCACTTGTGCCTCACCAAAGCTGGTGTTGTCAATTTGCTGCTTAAGCAGTGACTCTAATGATTCATTATAATGCAACAATTGCAGGGCCCAATTGGCGTCGGACGAGCGAGGCCAAGGTAATTGACATACTGCTTGCACACTGGCTTGCCATATGTGTTTATTTTGGTGTGTTGGGTCCAAGCGATCGCTGTGATTTAATATTTGCCAGTAGCTGTGCCAGGCCTGTTGAGCCAAATACTGGATTAAACGTTTTGACACAAAGCGGCCACCAAAGACTATTACGCGCTCTGCCTGTTCAAGCAATTTGCTGGCTTTTGGATTAAGTAATAGCTGGTCTGTATGGCCTATGACACCGGGGTGTTGACGCAATTGTGATTGCGCGTCTACTAATACTGGCCAGCCGAGTTTTTGTGCCAAGGCCACAATTAATTGAGGATTATCTGCTGGTGATAAAGTCCCGACCACAATGACGCCTTTACCATGCACAAAGCGCATTAAAGTGTCGGTTGATGGCAGTTCGGCACTGTTTAGCGCCGCGTAGCGCGTTAGCGGTTTATTATTGTCAAACCATGTATTTAATGGTGCTAAATAAGTTGCGGTTGTGACACTGGCGGTTTTTTTGACATGCGTCAGGGTAACAAGCTCTGCCGGGTACAATGGCTCACGATACATGCAGTTGATATGCACGGGCTGATGCTGGTTAGCAACGGCATGATCAATAGCACTGAGTAACGCGCTGGCAGAATAGGCAATATCGGGTGTCGGTAAATTTAATTGTTTGGCATAACCGGCAAAAATGGCGGGCTGAATAATGGCTTGGTTAGCTCCGCAGTCAATTAATTCACTTGGGCGATCGCCAGATAATACAATTAAAGGGACATGGGTTAGCCAGGCCTCAACGATTGCCGGATATAAGTTTGCTACCGCTGTCCCAGAGGTTGTGATGATAGCAACAGGGGCATTGCTTGCTTTAGCAAGTCCAAGTGCCATAAAGCCTAAGCCCCGCTCATCAAAATGAATATGCCGAGTGATTTGAGTTTGGCTAGCTGCAGCTAATGTTAATGGCGTTGAACGAGACCCCGGTGCCATGCACACATGTTTAACGCCTAAGCGCGCGAGTTCTTCAAGGATTAATTGGCCCCACAATAAATTCATATCAGCACTAGTCTGTTGTTGCATATTGGCTCATGTAGAAGATAAGTAACGCATATAAGTGTAACGCCAAGTGCGTATGATATCTAAGGTTAAACGTAGACTTTTTTAATCCAACAGATAAATACTAAGCTGATATTAATATTAATCATTTTGCGCTTTTGTAAATGTTTAATTTATGTTGTGCTAAGGTTGTAAAAATGATTTAGTTATATCTCAGCTAACTTAAGGACCCAAACCTATGCCATCAGCAGCACTATTAAAAAGAGTCGATGAATTACCGCGTTTACCCAAAGCCGTGAGTGAATTACTTGATGCTGTTAACAATGACAACACGTCGATAAAAAGTATTTCTGCTAAAGTCGCGCAGGACCCCATCATTAGCGCGAGAGTATTGCGCCTGGCCAACTCGGCGCATTTTGGCCGAAGCCGTGAAGTGGGATCGATTGAAGATGCTGTAGTCCGTTTAGGTATGCAAACATTACGAACCTTAGTGATTGCCTCTGCTGTTGTTGGAGCGATACCCAAAACAGAGGGTATTGATTTAGCAGAGTTTTGGGGAGAAACGTTTGAAATAGCCCTGTATTCTCAAGAACTGGCTAAAGTGTGCGGTGTTGCGCCTGATGAAGCCTTTACCTGTGCGATTTTGCATAACATAGGTGATTTGTTAATTGCAGTTGTTGAGCCTGCTATTGCAGCTCAAATTCGTGCAGCAGCGGCTGACGGTGGAGATAAACAGCAACTTGAATTAAGTTTGTTAGGGTTTGACTCTCCTTCTGTGGGGGCGTTATTGGCGACAAACTGGAAATTTGCCCCGTCGTTAGTGCAGGGTATAGCGTTTCAACGTGCGCCGCTTAACGCTAAACCTGCCTCGAAATTGGCTTCAGTTATGTATTTGTCTCATGCTGTGTTTTCTCACTGGGATGATCAGCGAGACGATGATTCATTTACCGCTTGGCTAGCTGATATAGCTAATCATAAAGCCGGGATCATTAAAATGGATATGTCTGGTCTGGCCGAAAAATTTATTGCATTACATGGCAAAGGTTTAGAGATGGGTAAGCAGTTAGCCTAGCTGGGGGCTGTTGATCTTGCTAGATTGTTTTTACAGCGAATTGTTGGCCCTAATTACGTGAAATGATGCCATACTCGCGCAGCAATAAGCTCTGTTATGACAGAGCTTATTTTAAACCTTTTATGCCTGATTATTAATCCACTCACTCATTACCACATGGGTTTTAATTTTCACTATATCGGCTTGAGCATCAATAAATTCGCGAATTTCATGTAAACGCTGCATTGAACTGGCATGGACATAAACCAATAGATCCATGTCACCTGTGATCCCTTGGCAGGTAATGACTTCTGGAATGGTGGTGAAAATATGAATCACTTCTGCACAGCGCGCGCAGCGATGTTGAATTTCAAAATATGCTGACACCCCAGACTTTTGCGATTCGCTGAGTAACACCTGATAACCACGAATAACGCCACTTTGTTCCAATTTTTTAATGCGCTCTGTGACTGCGCTGCGCGACAAATTCACTTGTTCGGCAATAAACGAAATACTCTGTCGAGCATTAAGGCGTAATTCGCTTATAATCGCTTTATCAAATTTATCCAATACGGTATTCCTGAGTTGTTGTTCATATTAGCGCTCCAGCATTATGATGGTAAAGCGCAATAATTCCGTCATTTTGTTGGTTTGTCTATACAACTTGCGTTAATTAACCAGCAGAATGTTAAGTCAATGCCACTTATAATATCGCAATATATCACAGCAAGAATAACAATATGAATCAAATAGCAGGAACAATAGGTCGCTGGCAAGGTGCTGGATTAATGGCCACCACATTGCTGGGCACAGGTGTGTTTATTTTGCCGCAAATGACCATAGCGGTGGCAGATTCAGGGGCACTATTAGCCTGGTTAATCTTAACCTTGGCTATTATTCCAGTGGCATTAGTCTTTGGTTTGTTGGCCAGTCGATTTCCTCATGCTGCGGGGCCTGCATATTTTGTTGAAAAAGCCTTTGGCCGCACGGCAGGGCGCACAATAGGCTTAATCTTTTTATTGGTGATCCCCATTGGTGCGCCAGCAGCGATTTTAATGACCTTCCAGTTTATGAATGCCTTAATACCGCTTTATGGTGGCTGGCAACTGGTTGCAGAATTAATTGTGGTGTTGATACTACTGGGGTTGAATATTCGTGGTATTCAGGTGTCGGCTAAGCTGCAGTTTGCGCTTACGTTAGCCATTGTTACGGTTGTTGCATTGCTATTTGGCGCCAGCGGGCTTAATTCTGAGCAGCTTGAGTCGTTTAATCAAGCGAGTCACCCGCAAGTCAGCACGGTTATGGTGGCCATGGGGATTGGGTTTTGGAGCTTTTTAGGTATTGAGGCGATGACCCATTTGGCCAGTGATTTTCGTCGCCCAGACAAAGACATGTTACCCGCCATATTGATGGGTACAGTGCTTGTTGGGGTGATTTACCTGGCCTGTACTTTTTTACTTTTAATGGTACCGACAGACAAAGCTGGTGTGGCGATGATAAGCGCGTTTGATTACCTATTCAGTGACAGCTTTTTACAGGGCTATGGTGCACAGGTGATTGGGATTTTAGGCATTGCCAGTGGTTTGGCTACTGTAAACGTGTATGCCGCCAGCGCAGCACGGTTATTGTGGAGTTTTAGTAATGAGGGCATTTTGCCCAAATATTTTGTTAAATTAAATCGTCATGGTGTGCCGTTTAGGGCGCTGTTTGGCATTCTCGGCAGTATGGCGCTTGTGATTGTGCTGACCTTTTATTCTGGTCAAGACTTAGAAAAACTGATTGCCTGGAGCAATGGTGTGTTTGTGGTTATCTACTTATTGGCGATGTTATCTGCCGCAAAGTTACTGAGTAAGCGCTATTTACCATTAGTGGCTGCAGGCTGTGTTTTTTGTATTGGGCTTGGCATTGCACTGGCAGATAATATGATTTACGTGTTGATACTAATTATAGTGATTGCGCCATTTTTATGGTGGCAAAAAAATCACTTACAACGCAAGCGGCTACAACCTCATAAACAACCGTCTAATAGTTAAGTTGATTGCTCAATCGCAATATTACGCATTTGAATTAATTCGCTGTGCTTAAGATACAACAAGTCTGCAGTGCGGCGAATAATTTGATCTTCAAACTGAGATAATTCACCATCGGCATAGGCTAAACGCCACATAGACAGTAATAAGCTTTGTTTATCTTCGAGACTAAATTGAGCATTAATCTCAGCTGTAAACTCAAACAATGAAATGGCATCGTGGCGAGCTTGCTTGGCTTCATCAATCAAACTTTTGGCTTGTTCTGGGTTAATGCTTAAGGTGTTGATGAGTATTTCAGGGAGTAAAGCGGCTTCGGCATCGGCTAAACTTTCGTCGGCATATACAACTTCTAATAGCAAGGTTGCTGCAGCTAAATTAAGATGTTGAGCTTTTTCTTCTGGGCTGCTTGATTGAGTATGAGATTGGATGAATTGTTTTAGTTTGGCGATCATATTGACTCCACTGCAGAGGTTAGCTCAATTTGATGCTAGCAAAAATGATAATCCCAAGCGAATGGCTTGGGATTAATTAATGTTAACGCAGGTTTGAATTTACAGTAATGAACCTAAACCTTTGGTTAATAAATCTACCGTGCCTTCGTTGCCGCTTTGCTCTAAATAGTTTTTAGCGATATCAACCATAGGCACAATGTATTCTTTTGAAATGCCAAGCTTTTCAAACGCATCGTAAACCATAGCGCTACCTTGCAATGATGAACCTAAATCGCCTGCTTTGGAGAGTAAACCTGATACACCACTGTTTGACGATAAAGACGGTACCGCGGCTAACAAGCTGTCTGTATTTGGAATGCTGCTGGTTAATTGACTAAAATCGTTATCGCCTAAATTAGTTTGCGCCAAGCTTAATAATGACCCTAAACCACCTTCTGCTTGCGTTTGGCTTAAACCAAGTTGAGACATCACGCTGCCTACCAGTTCGGTTGATTGCACGGCTGTGGCGGTTTCTGCCGCCGTTGTGGTGGTGGCGGCAGGTGTTTCAACGGCTTTTTTAGCCGCTTCTGTTGCTTTGTCTAACCAACCTGCTGATGCAGGTGTTGAGATAGCGAAGACAGTAAATAGTACCGGTAATGCGGATGCTAATTTCATAATGCGTGTCCTTTATAGAGTGGGAAATGGTTAAACTCGGTCGTTATTTTACCTTGATTTATCTAAATGCGACAGGTAATCAATTTTTTAGCCATTTCACTTGTGCAAATTGACGCTTTTTTGGGTATCCTAAGCGCCATATTTATTGTTAATCGATTATTGGAATTTACATGTCATTGTTTGCTATTTTGACTGAAGCATTAAACTTTTTTCGAAACCACATTCGTCAGTTGGCAGCACTGACTTTACCTCTGCTATTGATCCAAGTTGCTGTACAACTCTGGCTTGGCAATGAAATGTTAACTGCCGATCCTGAAAACCCGCAATTTGGTGTGTCTCATGCCGCGGTGATGATGTTGCTATTATTAGTTTTTTCGGTGTTGATAGCCGCACTAACGTTATTTTTAGAACTGCGCTCGCAAGGTCATGAGTTATTACCTGGCCAAATTTTAAAAGCCAGCCTACCGTTTGTGCCACCACTATTACTGGCTGGCGTATTTTCTGGGTTAGCGATTCTTGCGCCAGTGATGATTTTTGCCGCATTTGGCCCGTTGTGGTTAATAGGATTAGTGGTGAGTTTGTATTTATTTGCCCGTCTAGCTTATGTCAATTTTATGGTGGTCGTTGAGCGTTTAACGCCATTAGAAGCGATTAAAAAGAGCTTTAGCTTTAGTGCAGGCTCAATTGCATTTAAAACCATTGCTGTATTGATGTTATATGTTCCTTTGTCATTATTTGCTGGTGTGTTTACTCAATTGGCAACGCAAGTTGGATACCCTTTACAGTTAATTGTTGAAACCCTATTCGCGTTTATTGGCTTATTTGTCAATATTGCTTTGTTTAGATTGTATATGGTAAATCGTCAGCCTATTGATTTAGAAAAATAACCAGTAAACAAGGAGAAACCATTGTTAAATGATAGTGCGTTTATTGATGGTTTCTCTAAACTGTTAAGTGAAGATTATCGCTTAGCAAAAAGTTATGTTCGAGACATTCCCACTCAAGCGTTAGTGTATATCCGCAGTTTTACTCATAAATTAACGAGTGAATTAGGCGCGTTGCAAGGGCTCACATTTACCAGCCCTAATTTATATGATCGCATTGAACAATTACACAGCGCAAAGTTAATTGAGCCGCCTGCAGTGCGGGTATTGCATCGTTTACGAAGTGACGGTAACCGTGGCGCCCATCCTGAAAAATATCACTTAACCCAAGCGCAATTGGTCACAGTAGCAGAGAAGTCGATTGAGCATATTTTACGTTTGGTCGACAAACTCTACCCATTAGTGCACCAACAGCTTGCACCTGACTATATTTTTGAACCTTTTGATTCATTTGCCGGTCGTGATTTGTGTTACCGCGCGGTGATGAATAATGACGCACAAGCACAGTATTTAGTTGGGATGTCGTTAAAAGCCAAAGGTTTAATGTTACAAGAACAAGAGCAAGCATTAGCTCGCACTAGGGCAGATGTGCCAGCAGAAAATCAGCAGCCAGCCAAGGGAGAGTTCAGTACAGCGGCACAGGCATTTGCTCAGGCGGGTTATTGGTTTGAGTTAGCTTCAGTAGAGCACCAAGCTGCAGTGTTCGAGCATGGTGTGAGTTTATTACACGGCTATCGTGGGCAGCCTAATCCTGATAAGGCCGAGCAACTTATTGCACAGGCTGCAGAAAAAGGCATAGTAGATGCGCAAGCATTATTGGGCTTTTTTTATCTTGTTGGTAGCCACAGGTTTGCAGTTGATATGATGCAAGCTGAGCGCTTATTAACGCTGGCAGCTAATGCTGAACACGCTGAGGCGATGTCGAATCTTGGTGTGTTGTATTATCAAACACAGCAGTTTGAACATGCTTTTGTGTGGATTAATAAAGCGGCGCAAGCGGGTTACCCCAATGCCCAATATCATTTAGCCTTGATGTTGGCGGATGGCCTGGGCTGTATAGCTGACTTGGCCGCCAGTGAGCAATGGATGCTTGAGGCGGCAGAGCAAGGGCAAATTGATGCCATGTTGCATTGTGGTAGCCGTATTTTGCATGACGACAATGCTAGCCAATCACAGCGCGTTAATGCTGAATTCTATCTGCATCAAGCGATAAAATATGGTCACAATGTGACTGCAATGATAGAGCTTAGTGTGGCGTTAGCCGACGGTATTTTGGGGCGTATTGATGTGGTACAAGCGGCGTATTTACTGACTTTAGCTAAGGCTCACGGAAATGATCAACATTTAGAAGTGATTGAACCATTATGGCAGTCGCTAGCAATGCAAATCGACAATGTTATCGGACTTAATCCAAGTGACGATGAAATGATTGCGTTGCAACAAGCCAAGATGCTACTGACTTCATTAAATTAACCTGAGCTCGGGATAAGGGATGAACTTATACTATTTAAAATCAACATGTTACCCATTTTTACTTTCAAGCTTGTCATTTGTTCTGCTAACAAGGCGAATTGACGCGTCAATAGCTAGCCTATTGTAAGTCGATTCAACGCAGTGAGCAGGGCAAAGGACTGTTTGAAAGGCATTTATTATCCCGAGATCAGGTTAAATTAAGGTGTGATGACCATGAAAAGTGCAGACCCTCGCGAAAGCGGGTTAGTTAATTGGCTGTCTTTCTTTGTTGCCCTGTGTATTGCTCACAGTGTTTTTTGGTACTTAGCTATTGATGTTGAGATCGGCCTAAGTATTGAGTACATCGGAACGTTAGTTGTTAAAGGCAGCTTAATCGCATTGTTCTATTATTTATGCTTAAAAACCTGTTGTTGGTTGTATCGATAACCGCAGTCACGGGTTTTTAGCCCCGTAACAAGCATGGTTCTGCAGCCGTATTCGCTCAAAAAGCAAAGCCTCTGATTATGTCACAACCTTTTTCTTTAGCGCTTCGATAATGTATCACTTAGATAACTCTGCACTTTAATAAAATGGCACTTTGAACAATGGCACTTCGAAAGCCCTCAACACTGAAGCAAACAATCCATGAGCTTTTTTGCCGGGTTAATCTGCCTGGTGTTCGAATGTTCTACCTGTCCTTGAGCCCTGGCTTGTCCCTGAGTGCTTAAACATATCTGCATAAGGTGCAGCGGGTTCGCGTTGTACATTGGCGTAGTGTGGGTACGCACGTGCTTGTTCAGCTTGTTGACGACGCAGCATTTTTTTACCCAAAAATCGCAAGGTAAGAAAACTGATTAAGCCAAACAATAATAAAAACGGCAGTAAAGTAATGGCAACTAAAGTCATAGCAAACACCATGAGCAAAGCTAGAATGGGGTTCATGCTTGTCATGTGATGTTTAAAATGGGCACTGTTAAATGTTTGATTAACGTTCATGTTGGCTCCTCAATGCGGTTTACCTTGTGTCGGCGAGCGTGTTTATTCGCTCATCAATTGCACGACTCTACAGCGGCTCCGCGGCTGAAATAGGTATGATTGTTGAGCATGCAGTGTGCTATATCGAGACATAATATGTCACGTTAAACTGAGTTAATGTTTTAGGAAAGCAATAACGATGACAATGACTTTGGTAGAGGTACAGTGACTTAGTGGTTGATGGTTTTGTGATGCTGGCTGGGATTGGCTGAGCATTCTCTTTCAATATTTGGGTATTGTTGGTACCTGTCTTTATTTGGCATTGCAGTTGAACATACGCGTGATGCTGTACCTTGTTTTCCCAAATACTGACGGCTTAGTAATGTCATGCCAATAAAGCCGACCACTAAAAACAACAATATCAACGGCAGTAAAATTAGGCTACCAACAATGATCAGCAGGACGCTTAATAGGGCGGTTAGCGGGCGCATTTGGCGCAAGTGTTGAGTAATATGTCGTAAATTAAGTGAACTGAACATCGTGGTTCCTTTTTGGCAAACAAGTGTTGCTAATAGCGTATGTCATAAAGCTGACATTTTGAGTCTAGTTGGCCACAAAAGTTCACGTTTTGCTCGCGTTTTTATTGCTACAGTATTGGTGTTTGGGCAATGCGATTATTGGCTATGGCAATATCAACACTGCTAAAAATAATATTTCGCAGCCATTGGTGGCCTGGTTCTTGGTTGTTGCGCTCGTGCCATAAGAATACGTATGCCATTGGGATAAAATCGAAGGGAAGTGGGATTGACTCAAGGCCATAGAGTTTTTGTGCATGCAAAGCAAAACTTGACGGTAAAGTAAAAATGAGGTCAGTGTGGGCACATACACTAGCAGCACCGTAAAAGTCTGGCACTGTGGTTGACAAGTTGCGATGCAACCCTAAGTTAGCTAAGTGATAATCAAGCGCCCACCAGTCATTACCTTCACATCTTACCTGCACATGAGACATTGCTAAGTAGTGAGACTGCTCCCATTCTCCCGACTTGACAAGCGATAAAATAGGGTGGTTTTTGCGCACTAAGCACACTTGATGATCGTTAAACAGTGTTTGGTGTTCGATCCCTTCGGGGACGTGCTCAACTTTAAAGTCGCTTTGTGGGTGTATATCTCGACCTGCGATACCAAAATCGATTTGACCTTGCTGTAAGTCTTGCATCGATTTTTCTGTCCACACGTATGAGTCTAATTTTATGGCAGGTGCTTGTTGTAACAAAGGTCCGATAAAATAGGGGATTAATGTCTCGTAGGCACTTTCGACCATTGAAAATGTAAAATGACGCTGGCTACTTGCAGGATGGAATGTAGGCGGCTGAGTTAACTGATATAAATTTTGCAGTACCGGAGAGAGCTTTTGTCTGAGTGTTAAGGCATGGGCTGTGGGTTTTAATCCATGAGCGGTGCGTTGAAATAGTGGGTCATCTAATGTCTCGCGTAGGCGATTTAAACTTTTACTTACGGCAGATTGGCTAAGGTGCAAACGATGGGCCGCACGAGTGACGCTTTGCTCCTCAAGCAGCACCTGTAAGATAACGAGTAAGTTTAGGTCAACACGAGCTAGGTTATCTAGATTCATTAGATATTCTCAAATGGAAATTCACTTTGGATTTTATATCATTTCTGTTCATACCACCATTTGACTTATTATAGCGCTCCATTAAGGGTGACCTATGATCCGAACAATACCAAGAGAAAGAGAGTTATGCATCGTAACCTATTGCCAATATTGATGTTTATGGTTCTGCTAAGCCCGTTAGCTATCGATATCTATTTGCCATCAATGCCGACAATGGCATCAGAGTATGGTGTGTCTAACAGCGAAGTGCAGTCGACATTAGTGTTATTTTTATTTGCAATGGGAATTGGGCAGATATTAATTGGTCCGTTAGCTGACCGTTTTGGCCGCAGACCCGTCGCCTTGTTTGGTATTGTGTTATACGGCATTAGCAGTTTATTAGGTGCTTACGCCGTTGAATTTGAGTTACTGCAAATTGCTCGTGTATTTCAGGGGTTAGCTGCATGTTCTACCTCAATTGTGGTGTTTAGTGCCGTTCGCGATTGCTATGATCGTAAGCAAAGTGTGTCGATGTACAGTTACTTAAATGGGGCTATTTGTGTGGTACCTGCATTGGCACCAACCTTAGGTGGTTTATTAGCCTTGCAGTTTGGTTGGCGTTCAACCTTTATCTTTATGGCTATTTATGCGGTATTAGTGTTGTTTATCGTGGGTTTTCGTTTCCCAGAAACGCGCCCACTGAATACTGACAGTAAAGGTCCGCTATATCGCTGGGGACGCTACAAACCTGTGCTTGGCGATCCGCATTTTATGTTTTATGCCTCATGTTGCATGATCGCCATGGCTTCTATTTTATGTTACGTGTCTTATTCGCCTGTGTGGTTAATTGGCCATTTAGGTATGTCAGAGTTGATGTTTAGCGGCTTATTTGGGCTAAATGCATTGGTTAATGTCGCGGCCTGTTTTGCTGCACCAGTATTGATAAAACGCATTGGTAATCGTCCTGGTGTGGTTGTGGCGTTATCGCTAATGGTGCTTGCTGCTGTTGTTGAGGTTGCTCTGCAACTTGTTGGCCCAGATAAGGGAATTGCTGCGGGCATCGCCTTTATGGCTCCTATGATGTTGCTGTGTGTAGGCTTTGCAATTTTGCTAGGCCCTGCAACCAGTATGGCGTTATCGGCCTTTGGTGAACGCGCAGGGACTGCAACGGCAATGTTAGGCTGTATTCAAATGAGCGGCGCATCGATGTTAACCGCATTAATTCAACTAACAGACATACCCGCACCTTATGCCATTGCGATAGTGATGGGTGGTTTTTGTAGCGTGTTGCTCGCCATGATGGCAATGAACCGTTTAAGCCATTTACACCAAGAACAACTACAACACGATTAATTGCGCTTTAATTTTTCTATTAAGTTTTAGTATCACCTTTACCCGTTGAATGTTGACCACATTCTGCGGGTATTTTTTTATCGTAAAACATCGATATAATCCCAATATTATCAATTTTTGAGATGACTTTTGAAAAGAGAATATTGCTCTAATTGCCAATACCCACAGTCAGCTTGCATTTGTCATGCAGTAAAACCGACAACCGCGGTTACTGAGGTGATTATTATGCAGCATCCCTCTGAGGTGGAGCATGCTAAAAATACCGTTAGGTTACTCAAGCTGGCGTTGCCGCAAACCCAGATTTATGTCGGTGAAACCGCAGAGGATTTTGCTGAGTTGCAAGGGTATTTAGCTGCGCAAACTCGACCTGTGTTGATTGTGTACCCAAATGATCACAGCAACGCGGCGAGTGAGGTTGAAGCCGATAATAAAGCGATTATTGTGCTAATTGATGGCACCTGGCGTAAAGCGTACCGTATGTTGCAGCTCAACCCCTGGTTACTTAATTATCCGTCACTGCACCTTGAGTGTGACGATGAGTCGCAATATGTTATCCGCAAAGCCAAACGCAGTGACAGTTTATCTACCCTTGAGGCTGCGGCTTATACCTTAGCAAGCCTAGAGCCGAGCGCCGATATTGCGCCAATATTTGCAGTGTTTCACGCAATGGTGCACCATAAGTTAACCGCTATGCCTGCGGCAGTTCGTCAGCGCTATCATAGCGATAAGATTAAGGGATAGGACTCAACGATGAATACTCGCCTTGTTGGAACAGTTATTTTAATGTGTGCTGCCAGCCTGCTTACGGTCAATGCTTATGCGACAGACAAGCCGCATAAAAAAATGACTCTGGCAGAAAAGGGCGAGCAAGCGCGCATTGAGTCAGCCGAGCTTGAGCAAACTCAGTTGCAAAAAGCCCGTGATGCCGCCAATGCCACCGCGGAGCGTGAACAAAAAGTGTTAGCCAAACAAAAGGTAAATGATTGGGAAGCACAGCAGCTCGAAAAAGCGCGCGCCCAATCTGAGCAGCGCCTAAGCCGCGAGCAAAAATACTTACAGCAAGCGCAAGAAGCTGCGGCGCAAACCCGTAAAATCCCGAAAGAAACCAGCGACCCAGCGCAGTCTGAGTAGTACCATATTTGTCGTGTTTTGGAGTATTGTCTTTGTCGTCCTGCCCATTGTGTCACCAGCAAACCTTTGCTTTTCATCAAGATAAAAAACGTCAGTATGTACGTTGTCCGAGCTGTCATTTAGTGTCGGTACCCGCGCAGTTTTATTTAGATGCGACAGCTGAAAAAGCCCAATATGACTTACACGATAATGACTTTGCCGATACAGGTTACCAACGGTTTTTGTCACGAACCCTCACCCCATTACTTGCTCGCACCGGGCTTAATGCCAAAGGCTTAGATTTTGGCTGCGGCGAAGGTGCTGTGCTCAGTCAAATGGCTGCAGCGCAAGGGGTTAGTGTGGCAAATTATGATTTGTTTTATCATCCAGATACTGATGTGCTTAATCAGCGATATGATTTTGTGTGTTTAACCGAGGTAATAGAACACATTGCCGATGCCCATCAGTTAATAGAACGCTTAAGCCAACTGTTGTTACCCGGCGGCATTTTAGCCATTATGACCAAAAGAGTATTGAGTTTAGAGGCTTTTACTCATTGGCACTACAAAAGTGACCCAACCCATATTAACTTTTACTCAGTTGAGACCTTTGAATGGCTGGCGCAGCAACGGGGCTGGCAACTTGAAATCATCGACAATGACGTCGTTTTTTTACAGCTACCCTAGATGTGGATTGAGTATGTTAATAAATAGATACAATTGTCTGTAGGGTAAATCGGTAAAAGGGTTAACAAAAGGGGCGTTTCAGGGTAGTTTTGTTGCTCAAATAACAACAAAAATGGACCTTACATGCGCCTGACCTCCCTCGCTTTCATGCTTGCTAGTGTATTTACTTGCAGTGCTTACAGTTCATCTACCGTGGCCAGTGTGCCTACTGCCGCAGAATTAACCGCTCAAGTGGAGAGCAAAGTCATTGCCTGGCGCCGTGATTTACACCAACACCCTGAGCTATCAAATCGTGAATTTCGCACCAGTAAAGTCATTGAAAAACATCTTAAATCACTCGGGCTTGAGGTGCAGACCGGTATTGCACATACCGGTGTGGTGGCGATACTGAAAGGCGGCAAGCCAGGGCCATTAATAGGTTTACGCGCTGACATGGATGCATTGCCTGTGACCGAAGTGGTTGATTTACCGTTTGCCTCTAAAGCAACTGACACTTATCGTAATCAAACTGTCGGTGTGATGCATGCCTGCGGCCACGATACCCATGTGGCGATGTTGATGGGTGTGGCTGAAAACTTAGTGAAAGTAAAAGACAGCTTGGCCGGCGATGTGATGTTTATCTTCCAGCCGGCTGAAGAGGGCGCGCCAGAAGGTGAGCAAGGCGGCGCTGAGTTAATGCTTAAACAAGGCCTATTTGCTAAGCGCAAGCCTGAGCAAGTGTTTGGTATGCACGTTACCTCAAGCATGCCAACTGGGGTGATTGGTTTACGCTCTGGCCCAGCGATGGCGAGTGAAGATTCATTTAGTATTAAAGTCACCGGTAGGCAAACTCATGGCTCACGCCCTTGGGGTGGTGTCGATCCTATCGTGGCATCTGCGCAAATTATTAATAGCGTGCAAACCATTATTAGTCGTCAGGTGGATATTACTAAAGCACCTGCGGTAGTCAGCTTTGGTGCCATTAATGGTGGCATTCGCTCTAATATTATTCCTGACGAAGTTGAATTAATCGGTACCATTCGCACCTTCGATCAAGCCATGCGAGCCGATATAAAAGTTAAATTGGCTGAAATCGCATCTAATGCGGCTAAAACCCTTGGTGCCACCGCTACAACAGAAATTCAGCCGGGTTATCCGGTTACCGTAAATAACCCTGAGTTAGTCAGTAAAATGCGCCCGGTGATTGCCTCTGTGGTGGGGGACAATAAATTGATTGAACCGGGATTAATTACCGGCGCAGAAGACTTTTCTTACTATGCGTTAGAAACCCCTGGGATGTTTTTCTTTTTGGGAGTAACGCCAACAGACAAAGACCCAAGCCAGGTGGCGAGTAATCATTCGCCCGAATTTTATGTTGATGAAAGCGCGCTAAAAGTGGGCGTGCAAACCATGACTCAGGTTGCATTAACCGCACTGGGCGCGACACAATAACCCAAAATATTGGACAACAGCTCAAAGGAGCGAGATATGACACGCAAGTTAATTGCCTTGTTGATGACGCTTGGCGTATTAAGTACACCATCAGTGTCGGCTACACAAGCAGAAGATATTAATAGTTTTACCTTAGACAATGGCATGAAAATTATGGTACTTGAGGATAGCTCTATCCCTAATGCCAACATGTACATTTTTTGGAAAGTCGGTTCGCGCAACGAAGTGCCAGGCATAACGGGTATTTCGCACTTTTTTGAACACATGATGTTCAACGGCTCAAAAAAGTTTGGCCCTAAAATGTTCGACCGCACCATGGAAGCTGCTGGTGGCGCTAATAATGCCTATACCAGTGAAGACTTAACCGTGTATACCGATTGGTTTCCTGCCAGTGGTATTGAAACGATTTTTGATCTTGAATCAGACCGTATTGCCAACTTAGACATTAACCCTGAAATGGTTGAAAGTGAGCGTGGCGTTGTGCAATCAGAGCGCACAACCGGGCTTGAGAACTCTAACTGGCGCACCATTCAAGAAGCCCTTAAAAGTGTGGCGTTTTCAGCGCATCCTTATAGTTGGTCAGTTATTGGTTATGAGTCAGACATTGCCGCATGGACTCTGGAAGATTTACAGCAATACCACAAAACCTATTACGCACCTAACAATGCATTGGTGGTGATAGCCGGTGATGTAAAACTTGCTCAGGTAAAAGCCTTAGCTGAGCAATACTTTGCGCCTATTCCTGCCCAGGCACCGCCAAAAGCTGTGCGTACGGTTGAGCCTGAGCAAAAAGGTGAGCGCCGGGTATTTGTTAAAAAAGAATCGGTCAGTACCCCTAATGTAATGTTGGCTTATCACGTACCTGCCACTAGCCATGCAGACTACTATGCATTGGATTTATTAGCGTCAATGTTAAGCGAGGGCAATAGCTCGCGTTTTTATCAGGCGTTGGTTGATAAACAAGTGGCTGTGGCTGCTGACACCTATATGCCCATGTCATTTGACCCTAACCTATTTTATGTTTTAGGTGTTGCCAATCAAGGTGTCAGTGCTGACATCTTAGAGAAGGCGCTGATTGAGCAAATTAATCTTATTGCCAGTCAAGGCGTGACTCAGCAAGAGCTTGAAAAAGTGAAAAACATCAAGTTAATGGATTTTTATCGCACCATGGAAACCATTAACGGTAAAGCGAACACTCTAGGCACCTATGAGTTGTATTTTGGTGATTATACCAAGCTGTTTAATGCGCCAGAAGCCTATAACAAAGTGACTCCAGCTGACATTCAGCGCGTGGCACAAACCTATTTAATTAAAGCAAATCGCACTGTCGGTGTGCTCGCTGCGACTGAGGAGTCAGACAAATGAAAACCAGTACTCATTCAACAATGACTTTGTCGTTATCAGCCATAGCGTTAGCTTGTAGTTTAAGCCTGGCAGGTTGCGCTGCAACACCACACATCACCACAGAGCCCGTCGCGGCAGCGCCTAGTTTTGTGATGCCAAGTTATCAAAAAATCACCTTGGATAACGGGTTAACCGTTAACCTTATGGTGCAAAAAGAAGTGCCGCTAGTTACCCTCGATGCCGTAGTTCGGGCTGGTGCGGTTAACGACACGACATCAGGTTTAGCCTACTTAACTTCGCAAAGCTTAATGTTAGGTGCTGCGGGTCAATCTAAAGCCGATATTGAACAACAACTGGACTTTATTGGCGCGAGCGTGAACACCAATGCTGACGCAGAAGGCACTTACGTACGCGCAAACATGATGACCAAAGACATCGATACCGTGTTAGCCATTTTCAGTAATGTTATTCGCCAACCCGACTTTGACTCTGCCGAGTTTGATAAGCTTAAACAGCGCGAAGTTGTGGGGTTGTCGCAACAAAAAGAAAGTCCACGTGCTGTGATTAGCCGTTACTTTAACAAGTTGGTTTTTGGTCAGCACCCTTATGCCAATCCGGCTTCGGGTAGCAGTGAGTCAATCGCTACCATTAACGTTAATGAGCTGCGTGCATTTCATAAAGGTTATTATCAACCCAATAACATGACCATTAATGTGGTGGGGGATTTTGATGTTAATGGCATGAAAGCCAAGCTCAATAAAGCGTTTGGCGATTGGCAAGTGACCGAAACCGTGATGCAACCCGATCTTAGCCAAGACTTACCAACACTAACCAAGCCAAGAGTGTTGTTAGTCGACAAGCCTGACGCCATTGAAACCACATTTTTAATTGGTGGTGTTGGTATTCGATATGACAATCCTGATTATGTCGGGTTAACGGTAGTGAACACTATTTTAGGTGGCCGTTTTACCTCATGGTTAAATGATGAGTTACGTGTCAATGCAGGGTTAACCTATGGTGCTCGCTCAGGTTTTAGCCCTTATTCGCAGTCGGGGTTATTCCAAATTAGTACTTTTACTAAGTCATCGACAACCAAAGAAGCCATCGATTTAGCCTTGCTCACCTATTCGCGTTTATGGGAAAAGGGCATCGACCAGGCCACGTTAGACTCAGCCAAAGCGTATGTTAAAGGGCAGTTCCCGCCTCAGTACGAAACCAGTGGTCAGCTTGCTGGATTACTGTCTGACATGTATTTATATGGCATGAATGATGATTTTATTAACCAATTCCAGGCAAAAGTGGATGGCCTCACATTAGCTGAAACTCAACGCTTAGTGACGCAATATTTCCCACAGCAAAACCTGCAGTTTGTGTTAATTGGTAATGCTGCGGAAATTGCTGATATTGCCACACAATACGGTGAAGTGACTCAGGTGAATATTACCGATACCGGTTTTGGTCAGTAAAATAATTGACCTCAATATGAGGTAATCAATAAACTTCAAATGGCTCACTGGTTTTTAGTGGGCCATTTTTTTATCTTGAAGTTAGGTTACACTGCCATGCTAATGTAGATGGGTATTAGTAAGGGATTATGATGAAAAAACGCCTGTTGTTATTACTGGGAGTATTGTGTGTTATCCAGTCTTTGAGTGCGTTTGCTGATAAGGTTGTACTGGCTGAGTTATGCCCGTTATTGGTGGGTGAATGGCAAGGATCTGCAGCTAATCCTTCATTAGACCCAATGGCCGTGACGACCTCAGTGATGTGCTCGGCCGATCAACGTAATTTATACATTAGTGTCAGCCGTGGAAGCCGGTTTTCAAATAGCGAAACTTGGTGGTTTAGGCAGCAACAAGATAAAGTGTTATTGCTGTATGGTAATGGGGTTACTGCTGATGTAACCCAGCAGCTGACCCTGTATCGGCAGTCAGGCAGTTATTCATTTTTAGGGAAAGGGGAGATTAATCAGCGCCCGGCATTAGTGCAATTGCAATTTGACCCGATCAAGGCCACAGCAGACAAGCCACAAGGTGGTTGGCAATGGCAACAAAGTGCTCATTATCTTGATGATGATAGTGAGCAATATCAAGTAGTAAGAGCGCTAAGTTTATATCCGCAGTAACACGGGATTACGCCATCACACCATAAATGGCAAACCCAAGCCAACTTAACACTAGTAATCCTAACAACCCCCATGCAGCAGGGGTCATTTGTGAATAGGACTCGTCAGTGCTTGTGTCATTGCTATCAAGCTGATTGGCATTGTTTTTAGCTTTAATCTGCTGTTTACGCGCTTTATCTCTGTCGCGCGCTTTGGCTTTTTCACGCTTTTTATATTCGGCGATACCTTTTTCAATTCCGGCAGCAATTAGCTTGGTTTGTTCTTTTGTTTGCCCCGGTTTTTGCGTAGCTTTCGCCATAGCAAGAGCATTATGTTGAGTTTCTGGTGAAGGTGCTTGTTTCATTACTCTGCGCCTACAAACCCAAGTTGTCGCCATGCCTCGTAGCTAATAATTGCCACTGAGTTAGACAGGTTTAAGCTGCGGCTATTGGCTGTCATGGGGATACGCAAACGTTGCTCTAGAGGTGTGGCGTTAATGATGTCCATTGGCAACCCGCGGGTTTCTGGCCCAAATAGCAATACATCATCTTCTTGGAAGGCAATTTGAGTGTGAGGTCTGCTGCCTTTTGTGGTGCAGGCCATGATGCGTTTTCCAGGCATTGCCGCTAAAAAACTCGCATAGTCTTTATGGCGTGTAACGCGGGTTAAGTCTGCGTAGTCTAGACCAGCACGACGGAGTTTTTTTTCTTCTAAATCAAATCCTAATGGTTCAATTAAATGCAGTTGCGTACCATTGTTTGCGCATAAACGGATAATATTACCTGTGTTTGGGGCGATTTCGGGTTCGTAGAGTGCAATATGAAACATAGTAACCTTAAGATTGAACGAGACAGACAAACGGAAACGAATTATACCTCAGCAGCGCCTGATCGTCATCAGCAGGCTAGCGTGAGCACTATTGTCAGCTAAAAGTGATAAATGGAATAGCGCTGCTGAGTAAAATGATCGCGCAGTTGTTGTGCATTTTGACATTGAGTGTTTAACCATACCGAGATGGGAAAATGGTAAAATACCGTGGCAGAGTCTTGTAATAACATGGCTGGAAAGTTGAGTTTTTGACTAGCAAAATCGATGGCCTGTTGATCGCCATACACATAATCTACCTCTTGGTTTAGCAATAACGAAATACCTTGCTCTATTGTTTCTACAGGCGCTAGTTGAGCGCCAGAATCAACAAATGCACGTACTTTATTATCGCCTAGAGAAATAGGTAAGTGAGCAATCACTTTGTCTTTAAGTTCGTTACCAATAAATACTTGTGGTTCAGCAAGGCGAAATAATGTCAGAGGCAAGGTAATATCTGCCAATATCACTTGTAAATGTTGCTTAGTAGGAGATTGTGGCGGAATAAAGCTTAAGCACCATTTACGGTTGTTGATGTATTGTTGCGCATCACGATTATTGATAAATCTTATTTTAGGGCTAAACGCACTATAAGCAAAAGCGTGCTGCAACAATGCCACCGCTTCACCTTGGTCTGTGCTGTGTTGTGTTAAATAAGGCGGGTACTCAAACGCAATGACCTCAATGTCCTGGGCGTGACTAGTCACAAGATAACAGCTTAATAAACCAATGATGATTCGATACATATGGAGATCGTTAATGTGATGTTACTGTTAAGCATAGCATCACTTCGCGACGGTTTTTACACTAATTTGAGTTATACCATTCCGCATTAATAAGTGACCACTCAGAATGCGTCCAGCGGTTTTTGATTAAGGCGTCGCTATGTAGTAATGGTTGTTCCCTTTCAAATAGCGAGAACGCAGAGCAAAAGCCGCTGGGGCATTCCTTTCAGGCGAGTTTTAAAAGGGCTTATACTGCGTTGCATGACTTCGAAAGAGAATAACTATTCATTCAGTCATTCGCCTTGTTTAAGCCCTTTTAAATTCTCGCTGAGAGATCACTTGCTAACGCGGAATGGTATTAATTAGTTGGCAAATCAATTGTCACCATGAGCCCATGTGGTAAATCATTTTGGGCGACAATTTTACCATTGTGAGCATAAATAGCTGCTTGAGTAATGGCCAGTCCTAATCCCCAGCCACCCGATTCACGATCGCGCGCACTATCAGGGCGGTAAAATGGCGTAAAAATCGCCTCTAACTCTTCAGTTGGCAGCCCTGGGCCATCATCTTTAACCACAATACTCACTTTATGTTTAGTTTGTTGGCTTTCGATGTAGATATTTTTTTCTGCATAGCGAATTGCATTGCGCAACAAGTTTTCAATGGCACGAGACAAGGTCTTTGGTAAATGCTCAAAGCATATTGATTCATCAATGTTGATGTGTAGTTGTTTACCTTGTTGTTCAGCTTCAAATTCAGCATCGTCGAGCACTTGGCTTAAGGTTTCTGTTAGCTCGGCAGTTAAGCGTTTTTCTGTGGCGTTTAGCCTCACACGTGACAAGGTGAGTAGTTCACTAATGAGTGCTTCTTGTTGAAGAGCCTCATATTCAATGCGATCAAGCTCTGTGCTTTGTTGGCCTTTTTTACGTGCAAGTGCTAGTGACAATTGCAGGCGTGTTAGGGGAGTGCGCAGCTCATGAGATATGTCGCCCATTAACCGTTGCTGGTTATTTACCATGGTTTCAATGGCATCTGCCATGCCATTAAAGGCTACAGCAAGTTGGCCCATTTCATCACGTCGACTGGCGGTTGCGGCATCAACACGATTGGCTAAGTCACCTTTAGCTAGCGCATTGGCGCTGTGTTTTAATGAACGTAATGGTTTTCCTAAATACCAGGCCAGTAAACCACACAGTAAGCCTGATAATAAAATAGCTAAGCCCGCGGTAAGTAATTTGTTATCGGCAAAAAAGAAAAACCATGGTCTTGGATGATTGTCAGGTAAACGCCCAAATAACTGATAGTTTTTACCGTTAACGGAGAATTCAAGCGGTCCAAAAATCAATTCATCTCTAAATTGGTGGCTAATGGGCTGATTTGCTTCTTCTGCCATTAATTGAAAACGCCTAAATTCTCGAGACACTCGCTTACTGTTTAATACTTTACCTTCGTCGTCGGTTAAATATAGCCGAATAGGGCCGCCCTTGTGATTGCGGCCACGGTGAAAACGTTGCAGGTTATTACTTTCAAGTAATTGCGGTTGTGCCTGAATTCGGTCAGCAACATTTTGAAGCACCTGTTCAAGCCTTGGCGGAAGCTTTGAGCGGTCATGGTTTTGTTGTAGCAAGGGCAATAAAGAAATAAGGGCAATAATTAATGAGCTACACAGCCAAAAGCCCAGCAGTAACTTAAAAAAGAGTCGATTAAACGGGTTGTGCTTTAACATTAAGGTATCCAGATATAACCTTTACCACGTAAGGTTTTAACCCGAGGGCGACCGTCTTGGCGCTCAGGAAGTTTTTTACGTAAATTTGATAGGTGCATGTCTAGGCTACGATCAAACGGCATTAACTTTTTGCCCAGCACATTTTCACTCAATGATTCTTTGGTGACAAGCTCACCACTTTTTTCGAGTAAATGAAACAAGAGTAAAAACTCGGTGCCGGTCAAGATGATCAATTGTTCATTGCAATAGGTTTCTTGACGCGTAGGATCGAGGCGCAAATCACCAAACTGCATCATGTCGTCGACTTGGGTTTCTTGCTGACGGGTTTGAGCTCTGCGTAAAATAGCTCGAATACGCGCAACCAATTCGCGGTCGTTAAATGGTTTGGGTAAGTAATCATCGGCTCCAATTTCTAACCCGACAACACGATCGATCTCGTCACCGCGAGCGGTCAGCATAAGAACAGGGGTTTGCTTGCGTTGACGTAATGCACGCAATACTTCAAAACCATTTAATTTTGGCAGCATTACGTCAAGTAGAATTAAATCGAAGTCTTGTTGTTGCGCGAGGGATAGCCCTTGCTCGCCATCAAAGGCTTGAGTTAATGCAAAGCCTTCAAGCTCAAGCAACTGGCTGAGTAAATCCGATAAACCAACGTCATCATCTATTAATAAAATGCGATTCATAACTGTCCTCTAGCACAAGTAAAATCGGTACAAAATACCGATTTTTAATTAAAAGGGTATCTTATACTAGGGAGAATTTACATTAACATTGCATAGTTTTACATTTTAGCGCGTTGTTTTCTTACATAACGGGTTATGTTAACCACAATAAATGTCACTAAAATTGCCCCGAGGATTAAGCCAACCGAAAACACAGCATTTTGTAATGCAACAGGATTGAAGACTAGCATTCCCCCCAAGCCCAGCATCATTATGCCAGACATCAGTTTAAGGACTTCCCCTTCTTTTTCGGTGAGCTTTCGCTTACCTAATGTCATTGAGAATACAATAACAATAGCGGCTAAAGGAATGACATACACGATATTATAGGCAATTAAATACATATAGCGCTGCATGGTATCAATATCTGATAACGACAACACTGAGGTGTAAATCATTGGAAATCCTGCGGTGCACAGTAGCTCATAGGCATTGGCTAAAATAGCCAAAATCGTTGAGCCTAAAATCATGGTCGGCAATGAGCTGGCTTTAGACAACTTCCCCATACGCTTGATGAGTGAGCCGCGGTTTTCGACCGACATTGATAAACTTACATCACCACGGCCGTAAAAATAGTCTTTAATATTGACCAGTGCGGCAGTAAGTGCCAGCAAACCTGCACAGGTAATGATAATGCCACCATCGCCGCCACCGAGTAGCTGGAATAAATTGAGCCATGCACTCATAAAAATAAAGTAAATAAACCCCGAGAAAAACACGAAAATACCGCCGACTAACAGCATGCGTTTACGGCTACCCGCATTAACCATAATACTGAGTAAAAACAGCAACACGAAAAAGGCACAGGGATTAAAGGCGTCAACACCTGCTAACACTAAGGTCAGTACTGGTAACGACATCTGTTCAGGATGAACCGCACCAATTAAGGGGATCTCAACAGGTTGAATCTGAGGTTTTTGCTCAATTTGACTCGCGCTGTCAAATGACATGCCGCAACTGCCTTGTGCACTTGGATTGTCACTGGTGTCGGCACAGGTTTCAAAAAGTGGTGCATCTTTGAGTGTTACAGTACCTAAAAAGTCGTCTAATTTGTTGCCAATATCAGCCTGCCCCCCTCGGCGTTGATAACAATCAATGAGCCGGTCTAGAATATAGCGCCCGGTGACATTATGGCTGTTGTAACCAACAACGGCTTCACCACAAATGGCAAAATAGGGCACTGACTTAGGTTCTACGCCCGTTTGTTTGCCCATTTGCATCAATTTATCGACATTGCCTGGGGCGCTGATGACGTAATCGTGTAATTCAATCCATTCAACGCGTTCTCCTAGTGCATCGATAAAGGGGTGTGCTTCTCGGCAATGCGGGCAGGTTTTAGACCAAAAAAAGTGCAACTTTATAACAGGTTGCTGGTCTTTTTGGCTGTACCAAATCTCATCATCTGCAGTTGAGGATGTATTGGCGACAACGCCTGGCGCGAGCAAAAAAATACTGATCAGTAATAGGAGTGGGCCAATCAATCGGTTCATAATCTATTCCATTAAAACGCTAATAAGATGATTTTATGCCCTTATAAGTTTGCTGTAAGGATCAAGTCTATTTTTCGTTAACTGGCTCTCATTACAATGATTTTTATGTTCGAATATGCCGAGTTGATCATGAATTATTGCCCATAACATGATATGAAAATGCTCTTTACATAGGTTTACTCACTCGTCACCCTAATTGACATTGCATTGGTTAAACTGAGTATCAAATCTGCTAAGGCAGAAAACGAACACTCATTTTTACCGAGGAACTTAGCAATGAAAACATCATCGATTATCAAAACCAGTTTAGTTGCCTTAGTGGCAAGTTCGGCATTATTGGCTGGCCAGTTGTATGCTGTGGATTCGGCAGATGCAAAAGTGAAAACAGAACAGACATGCAAAAAGGGCAATAAGCGCCATGGCCCTCAAGATGGCATGCAGAGAATGTTACGCAAGTTGGATTTAACGGATGCCCAAAAGGAGCAAGTTAACGCGATTGTTGAAAAATACAAAGCCGATCGCCCTGAACGCCCAACTAAAGAGCAACGTGAAGCACAACGTGAAGCACAACGTACAGAAATGTTAGCTCTAGTGACTAGCGCCTCTTTTGACGAAGCCAAAGCAACCGAAATGGCTGAAGCACAGCATCAAAAGAAACTACAAGGTATGTTGTCACATTTAAAAATGCAAAACGAAATTTATCAATTGTTGACTCCTGAGCAACAAGTGCAATTTCAAGAAAAATTTGCCAAAGGTAAAGGTCATAAATCTCGTCGTTAACCACAGCCTTGTGCTAAATCAAAGCCGTTGCCTTGGTAACGGCTTTTTTGTTTATGCAAGTTTGCTAATGGTCACACTTTGAGTAAAGGTATCGATGTTGTCAGTAAACTTTGTCCTAATATCGTATTGAACTTGCTATAGTAACCCCAGATAACTTAGCTAATAGAATCGATAACCGTCTTATGTCTACCTCTTCTGATTATGATTTTTGGGTCAAGCTTGCAAGCCGTGCGTCGGTAGCGACCGCATTGTGTCTTATCGTGATTAAGTTATTGGCGTGGTTGTATTCAGGATCGGCCAGTATGCTGGGTTCACTAACAGACTCATTTGCAGATGCATTAGCGTCAATTGTTAACTTTATTGCCATCCGTTATGCCATAGTTCCTGCAGATAAAGATCATCGCTATGGTCATGGCAAAGCTGAACCACTGGCGTCTTTGGCTCAGGCGGCATTTATTTTAGGGTCTGCATCGCTTTTATTGCTTTATGGCGCAGAGCGGTTAATTAATCCTGTGCCGATTACAGAGGCAGGTGTGGGGATCATAGTGTCTATTATTTCGATACTGTTGACCCTTGCATTGGTTTTTGTGCAGCAGCGAGCGCTAGAAAACACCAATAGCACTGTGGTTGAGGCAGACTCTTTACATTATAAATCGGACTTGTTACTCAATGGAGCAGTATTACTGGCATTGGTATTAGCCCTGTACGGTTGGTGGTGGGCCGATGGGTTGTTTGCGGTGCTGATTGCTGTGTTTATTGGGCAACAATCACTAGATTTAGGCTACCGTTCGATACAAAGTTTACTGGATCGTGAGCTAGACGATGACACCCGCGAGCACATTAAAGCGTTGGCAAAACAGGACCCTCGTGTAAGAGGTATTCATGATTTACGCACTCGCCAAGCCGGTAAAACGACGTTTATTCAATTACACATGGAATTACCCAGAGAATTGTCGTTAGAGGTGGCGCATGATATTGCTGATAAAGCTGGGCTTGCAATTAAAGCCGCTTTTGATGATGCTGAAGTGATTATCCATCAAGACCCAGTCTAGGCAAAGACTAATTGTTCAGTGATTTGCGAACGTGCAAGCTCTAAAGCAGAGTCCGCACGTAATATTAATGTGTCTAGTTCTTCATCTTCTTGCCATTGAGCATAGCCAATACTGGTACTGAAATTGATTGGTTTTTTTGTCTCAGGGTCAACCAATTCAGTATCATTAAAGAAGTGGCGTATGTGTTCAGCAACTTGACGAGCTGCTTTGTGATTTGTTGCTTGGATCATCGCGATGAACTCATCGCCGCTCCAGCGCGAAATTAAATCCGTTTCAGCAAGCTTCTTTTTACAGTGTTTAGCAAACTGCACCAAGGCGATATCACCTACGCTATACCCATAAAGATGATTGATTTGTTTTAAGTCATCCATGCCAATAATCAAACAGTAGAAGCATTTATTTTTGGGCTGATCTTGGGGGTCAAGCTGACGTGCAAAATGCATAAATCCACGTCGATTAAGCACATTGGTTAAAAAGTCTTGATAGATTAGCTGATCGAGTTTTTCTTTTAATCGATAAGATTCTGTCATATCGAATACTGACACTTGTACCGCATCTTCACCCTGCCATGAAATCAGGCTTTCCACTAATTTTAACCGCAAGCTAGTTCCATTTTGGTGCAAACAGTGTATTTCAATCGGTTCAGGTGTGTTTTTACTCTGCAGTAAGCGGGTTGTGGCCTCGATGAGACGCTGTTGATCTTCAGTTGCAACTATCTGCAACATTGATTGTTGAGAAAGAAAAGCGTTCTGATTGGGGAAACCTAGGAGCTCACAGAGGGCTTTATTACAAAATAAAGGAGTAAAATCTCGATGGATAAAGACACCTTCAAACACATTATTAATTAGCTGTTGGTAGCGTTGTTCACTTTGTTGTAGTGAGCATTTAAGTTCATGCGATTCAGTGACATCGACAATGGTGATTTGTAATGCAGGACGACCTTGCCATTCAACAATATGTTCAATGGCCAATACATTCATCAATATACCCGAACGATTGCGGTTAACGTAATTACGCACTTGAGGTTTTTCCATTCCGCTCATTAATGCGTAGTAAGTGTGTGCTGCAACATCTTGTTGTTCAGGATCAATTAATTGCAAAATACTGTCTAAAGCTAATATCTCCTTTGCATTATGATAACCAAAAATTTTAGCGTATTTGTCATCGGCATATAAGGGAATAAAATCCTGGTGAATAACCACGCCATAATTTGCATCAAAATCCAAAATCAGTCCTTTGCTTGTGCTAAAGCGAGTATTGTTAAGTGTCCATATTTTATTCTAGCATCCTTAATCAAATTTACATGTAAAACTCATTAAGTGATTTGGGCTAGGTAATAAATTAGCCAGAGCTAAACCGGCTAGTCCATTGATAATTCTTTTAATTTACGGGTTAATGTATTTCGTCCCCAGCCTAAGCGTTTCGCGGCTTCCTGTTTGTGCCCTTGTGTGTGTTTTAATGCCGTTTTAAGTAATATACGCTCAAATTGAGGTTGCACTTCGGTTAACAAATCGTTTTCTCCAGCGGCAAGCTTTTCGTCTATCCAATCTGTTAGTGCAGTTTGCCAGTCGCTGGTACCAGCATGCTTTTGCTGGCTCTCAGTGGGCGTTTTGAGTAACTCTGGTGGTAAATCTTGTGGCAAAATCTCTTGCCCTGAAGCCATTACGGTCAACCAGCGACAGGTATTCTCAAGTTGTCTGACATTGCCAGGCCAAGGTAAGTTTGCCAGCTTTATTGCGGTCTCTTTAGTGAGTATTTTTGGCTCGACACCAATCTCTTTTGCTGCAGTCGATAAAAAATGTGTGGCTAATTGAGCAATATCTTCCCGGCGTTGTGATAACGGGGGTAAGTGCACCCTAATCACGTTTAAACGGTGGAATAAATCTTCACGGAAAGTGCCTTTTTGGACCAAAATTTCTAAATCTTGATGGGTTGCTGCAATGATCCGCACATCAACTTGTACAGATTGATGCCCGCCCACGCGATAAAATTGCCCATCTGCTAATACGCGTAATAACCGAGTTTGAACATCTAATGGCATGTCACCTATTTCGTCTAAAAATAGTGTGCCGCCATTTGCCTGTTCAAAACGACCTTGGCGCACATTAGCAGCACCCGTGAATGCGCCTTTTTCATGGCCAAACAGTTCAGACTCGATCAAGTCTTTTGGAATTGCAGCCATATTGAGTGCAATAAAGGGTTTGTCTTTTCGAGGGCTGTGTTTGTGTAATGCTCCAGCGACTAATTCTTTACCTGTACCTGACTGACCATTGATAAGCACACTGATTGATGAACGTGATAAGCGACCTATGGCACGAAACACTTCTTGCATTGCAGGAGCTTCGCCGATGATTTCTGGGGTCTTGACCGCGGTGTCGACGGCAGCGGCAGGAATTTGTTCGGTTGCATGTGTCAGTGCACGTTCAACGAGGTTGATGGCTTCGTCTATATCAAACGGTTTTGGTAAATATTCAAAAGCACCTGCCTGATAAGCACTTACCGCACTGTCTAAATCTGAATGCGCCGTCATAATGATGACAGGAATATGAGGGTAGTGCAGTTGTAACCGGTCTAATAAGGTTAATCCATCAGTGCCAGGCATACGTATGTCAGACACAATAACCTGCGGCTGTGATGACTCTAATGCTTGCCACAGCGACTCGGCGGCGGCAAAGCTTGCACTGGTCAAAGAGGCCCCTTGCAGGGCTTTCTCTAACACCCAACGAATAGAGCTATCATCATCTAGGATCCAAACTTGTTCGCTTATGTTCATGTTAAACCTCGTTGCATCATTACTGCTCACAGTAATGGCAGGTTAATAATAAATTCTGTGTGTCCCGGTACTGAAACACAATCAATTCGGCCGCCATGTAAACGGGCAATATTATGGGCGATAGATAAACCTAAACCTGACCCTTCTTCTCGGCCTGTGACCATGGGGTAAAACAGTGTGTCCACCAAATCGGGAGGGATCCCGGGGCCGTTATCGATAATAGATAGCGCTAAAACTAATTTGTAGCGTTGCGTACCAATGGTGACTTGGTGCTGAGTGCGCGTTTTTATCAAAATTTCACCACCACAAGGTTCCAGAGCTTGAATGGCATTTTGCACAATATTGAGTACAGCCTGTTGCATTTGATCTGAGTCCATTTTGATATCAGGGATAGATGGATCATAATCACGCTTGAGTTTTACATTTTCAGGTAAGGCCATTTGAACCAGTTTTAATACTTTTTGCACCACTTGATGAATATTATGCACAGTATGTTGAGTGGGGCGTTGTGGTCCTAAAAGGCGGTCGACTAAATTACGCAGCCTATCAGCCTGTTCGATAATTAAACTGGTAAATTCTTTCAAATCGGGAGAGGTTAGCTCTCTAGAAAGTAGCTGTGCTGCACCCCGCAAACCGCCGAGTGGGTTTTTGATTTCATGTGCTAGATTACGCACTAAAAATTGTGCCGCCTGTTGTTGCGCATCCATATTTAATTGTTGATGAATGCGACGTTGTTGATCGACCTGGCGTAATTCTAAGATGCTCAAATTGGTGTCATCTTCGATAGGCATTAACGTGATGTCAATCGTATGATGCTGTCCATCTAGGGTAATTAGTGCCGCTGTGTTAACGGTAAGGCCTTGGCCTGCGGTAATGGCATCGCGTAATAACTGCGGTTCAACTCCCATTAATTGGTAAAGTTCGGGTAATGTTTGCTCAAGTAGCTTGTGATTACCCACTCCAAGTAACTGTGCCGCTGCGGCATTGGCATAGCAGGGCCTTAGCTCGTTATTGATAACCAGCACTGCTGTGACTAAATGATTGAGTAGGTTATTTGTATCCATTAGCTATCCTGATGTGGGGTTGCACTAGTATGATGCACCAACTTGGTGCGCTCAGCAACCGGTTCTACACAAGCAACAGTTAGGCTAATAAAAATACTAAATAATTATAAGCTTATGATTATATTCTATTTTTATTTATTGTCTAGCTTTGTTCGCTGGACTGAATACTGAAGCTTGGTGCAGAAATATCTTTCTTGGAGAGCTAGATGCAAGTACTTTGCCGTTTTGTGTTACTACATTCACAACTAGGTTATGTTCGCCGCGATAAATACCGGTCAGTTTAAAAATCGGAGAGGTTTGTGGTTCTAGTGCCGCCACCCCATCAACAAGTAATATCATTTTTACGCCACGTGGCAGTTGCGGGCTTACACTCACATTAACGGTGAACTCGCCATTGTTGTCACGTATGGTTGCTTCTTCTTGCGGAGAGACAATGCTAATTTTGTAGCTAATTTGAGTGTCTTCTTTGGGGGCGATGGTGGCTTTAGGAGGGGTTTTTATGGCAATACTATTTTGGGTCTCTTCATTAATTTCAATTACTTCAGCATTGGCTTTGGGTTCGTCTGAATAATGTACTTTACCATTCTCATCTACCCAGCGATATACCGTTGCTAAGCAATTAGTACTCAAAATAAGTAAAGCAATCATTAAAATAGTACGCATGTTAACCCCGTTGAAAACCAATATTTTCATAGAGTAGACGCTTTTTATTAAAAAATCAGCTTAATCGCTTACGATTAAGCTGATTTTCAATGTTAGATATAATGACAGCAATATTCAGATATTTGCGTGGTGCGAATGCTAAAGCTCACATTTGGTGCAAGCTCAAATTGACTACCAGCAGGGTAGGTTGCCCATTCAGTTGTTTCGGGAAGCAACACATCAAACTCACCAGACGTGATTTGCATAATTTCACCTTCGGCAGTTGAAAACTCATATTCACCAGGTAAAACAACACCCAACGTTTGTCTGCTGCCATCGGCAAACAAAACGCTTCTGCTGGTGACTTTACCATTAAAATAGACGTTGGCCTGCTTTGCCACACTAACATTTTGCAACATACTCATAACAACTCCCAATAAATGTAAATGTTTTACTCTTTCAGAGTATTGCAGATATTCAATTTAACTTCCTAGTTAAATGTTTTCATGTTGTCACAGGCATAAAAAAGCCCAGATGTTTATCTGGGCTAATGATACTGACGTTTATGACTTAAGCGCGGTTATTACGCTTACGCTCGTTTTCAGTTAAGAACTTTTTACGAACACGGATGTTCTTAGGCGTTACTTCAACTAATTCGTCATCGTCAATGAACTCAAGCGCCTGCTCAAGTGTCATGATGATTGGCGGGGTCAGTACTTGCGCTTCATCAGTACCAGATGCGCGCATGTTGGTTAACTGTTTGCCTTTTAGACAGTTAACAGTTAAATCGTTTGAACGAGCATGAATACCAATTACTTGGCCTTCATATACTTCAACCGCATGGCCAATAAACAAACGACCACGGTCTTGTAAACCGTATAGTGCGAATGTTAATGCTTTACCCGTCGCGTTTGAAATTAATACGCCGTTAGCACGTTGACCAATGTCACCGCCTTTGTGTGGTGCATAGTGATCGAACGAGTGGTAAATCAAACCAGTGCCAGACGTTGCCGTTAAGAATTCAGTTTGGAAACCAATTAAACCACGGCTTGGGATAACAAAATCGATACGCACACGGCCTTTACCGTCAAGCTGCATGTCTTTCATTTCAGCTTTACGAGTACCTAGTTTTTCAATTACTGTGCCTTGGTGTTCTTCTTCAACGTCAACCGTTACGGTTTCGAATGGCTCACATAGTTCACCATCGATTGTTTTTAGAATAACTTCTGGACGTGATACTGCTAACTCGTAGCCTTCACGACGCATGTTTTCAATTAAGATAGATAAGTGTAATTCACCACGGCCAGATACGCGGAAACGGTCTGGACTGTCAGTTTCTTCAACACGTAATGCCACGTTGTGCACTAATTCTTGTTGTAAACGCTCAAGGATATTACGTGACGTCACGTATTTACCTTCTTTACCCGCAAACGGAGAAGTGTTTACTTGGAATGTCATGGTTAATGTTGGTTCATCAACAGACAAAGGTGGTAATGCTTCAACTTCAGTCACGGCACACACAGTATCTGAAATTTTTAGTTCGCCTAAGCCGGTAATTGCAACGATGTCGCCCGCGTTTGCTACTGCAACTTCAGTACGCTCAAGGCCCATGTAACCTAATACTTGGCCCATTTTGCCGTTACGTTTTTTACCATCAGCACCAATAACAGTCACTTGTTGGCCTGTTTTAACGCTACCGCGTTTGATACGACCAACACCGATTACACCCACATAAGAGTTGTAATCTAGCTGTGAAATTTGCATCTGGAATGCACCTTCCGCATCGGCATCAGGGAAAGATACTTTCTCAATGATGGTTTGGAAAAGTGGTGTCATGTCTTCACTTGTTTCGTCTGGATCTAGCGTCGCGAAACCGTTTAATGCAGAAGCGTAAACAATAGGGAAATCTAACTGCTCGTCAGTTGCCCCTAAGTTGTCGAACAAATCGAATACTTGGTCGATAACCCAATCAGGACGTGCGCCTGGGCGGTCAATTTTGTTGATAACAACAATCGGCTTTAAGCCTTGAGCGAATGCTTTTTTGGTTACAAAGCGAGTTTGTGGCATTGGGCCATCAACCGCGTCAACCAATAATAAAACCGAATCTACCATAGATAGAACACGCTCTACTTCACCACCGAAGTCGGCGTGACCTGGGGTGTCTACGATGTTAATACGGTAGTCATTCCACTTGATGGCAGTGTTCTTTGCCAGAATGGTGATCCCACGCTCTTTTTCAAGATCGTTAGAATCCATAACCCGCTCAGTAGCTTCTCCACGAGATGCAAGGGTTCCTGACTGCGCCAACAACTTGTCTACCAAGGTTGTTTTACCATGGTCAACGTGGGCAATAATGGCGATGTTACGTAAATTCTCTAGCACGGATAAACCTCTAAACCATCAATAAAAAAAGGGGGCTTTACAGCGTCATATCATTATAGACACTATAAAAAAGCGTGCCATTCTACTTCAGAGCGGCTTTTGTAGATAGGATTATTTTTGAACACATGGCATTTTTCATCTAGTTGTTATAAAAAATTATCAAAAGTGATCTAAAAATCGTACATTTGCTATGGTAACAAGCTTGTCATGCAAAAATGTGACAATGACCAAAATCGATGATTTAACACTCGCACCACCATGGACTTTTGCACCATACTGGAACATAGTGGCGCACTATGTTGGTGCTAAATGTCTTTTGGTACCAGTGTGAATATTTCCAAGATAAGCAAAATCAATTAGTTAACTAGTTGGCATGAATATCGCTTTGTTGATGGCAATCGGATAAATGCAAATTCGTTTTCCAGATTAACTGTCTGGCTAAAAACCAAATTATTTTAAGGGATAACCCTTTACCCTACCGGAGGCTTAAGAATGTCAGTTGAATCAGTTTTAAAGCAACTTGAAGAGTTAGAAGTTAAGTTTGTTGACTTACGTTTTACCGATACCAAAGGTAAAGAGCAGCATGTTTCTATTCCCGCTCATCAAGTAAATGAAGATTTTTTTGAAGACGGTAAAATGTTTGACGGTTCTTCAATTTCTGGCTGGAAAGGCATTAATGAATCAGACATGGTACTTATGCCTGATCCAACAACGTTTGTTTTAGATCCATTTACTGAAGAAACGACTGCACTTATCCGTTGTGATATTTTAGAGCCAGGCACCATGACGGGTTATGACCGTGACCCACGTTCAATTGCAAAAAAAGCAGAAGAATATTTAAAGTCTACTGGTATTGCTGACACAGTATTAATTGGTCCAGAGCCAGAGTTCTTCATTTTTGATGACGTCCGTTTTGGCACTGATATGTCAGGCACTTTTGTGAAAATTGATGCAAAAGAAGCGGCATGGAACTCATCTAAGAGTTATGAAGAAGGTAACACTGGTCACCGTCCAATGGTCAAAGGTGGTTATTTCCCTGTTGCACCAGTTGACTCATCACAAGACTTACGTTCTGCAATGTGTTTAGTGTTAGAAGAAATGGGCCAAGTTGTTGAAGCGCATCACCATGAAGTGGCGACTGCGGGTCAAAACGAAATCGCAACCCGCTTTAACACCCTAACTAAGAAAGCAGACGAAATCCAAATTCTTAAGTATGTTGTGCACAACATGGCACATGCTTATGGCAAAACAGCGACCTTTATGCCAAAACCAATCGTTGGCGACAACGGTAGCGGTATGCACGTTCACCAGTCTTTAGCAAAAGACGGTGTTAACTTGTTCGCGGGTGACAAGTACGCTGGTTTAAGTGAAACAGCGCTTTACTACATTGGTGGTATTATCAAGCACGCTCGTGCATTGAACGCATTCACTAACCCAAGCACTAACTCTTACAAGCGTTTAGTGCCTCACTTTGAAGCGCCTGTGATGCTAGCTTACTCAGCACGTAACCGCAGTGCGTCAATTCGTATTCCAGTGGTACCAAGCCCTAAAGGCCGCCGTATCGAAACGCGTTTCCCTGATCCACATGCAAACCCATACTTAGGTTTTGCTGCATTGTTAATGGCAGGTCTTGACGGTATTCAAAACAAGATCCACCCAGGTGAAGCAATGGATAAAGACTTGTATGATCTTCCAGCTGAAGAAGCTGCTGAGATCCCACAAGTTGCAACATCATTAGAAAATGCACTTGAATGCTTAAAAGCTGATCATGACTTCCTACTAAAAGGTGGCGTGTTCAGTAAAGACTTTATTGATTCTTACATCACTCTTAAGTCAGCTGAAGCAGAGCGTGTTGCGCGTACAACTCACCCATTAGAATTTGAGATGTACTACAGCCTGTAATGAGTCTGTCTTAACAGACAACGTTACATTGCCAAATAAAACCCTCGATAAGCAGTTATCGGGGGTTTTTATTGTGCACTTATGTTGCAAATGTAAATAGATGTGTCTAAGGTGTTGCCTTCTGGTTTTTATTTTGAATTTTAATGAATTAAGCGCTGTTGAATTTGCATTAAGCACTAGATTTAATACAAATATTTAACATTAAAAGCCGTGGTTTAAGTAACGTTTTTAAGAATTATAATTAGATGACATTATCCTTTCGCTATTTATTACTGATTGCCATGACCTTAGTGTCGCTCATACCGATTTGCATCCTGGCATTGTGGACCAGCCATAATGTGTTAGATAATGAATATCAAACGGTGCACGACAAACATTTATTACTTGCAAAAAACCTGTCGCAGGCGCTAGACCGCTATAGTGTTGACGCTTTATCAATATTTACCCATGCGACAGATTCAGTTACACGGCAACATATCTCTGCTAATTTTGTCACGCTATTACAAGATATTGATGTTGAGTCTATTGGTGAGTATGACGCTCAAGGGCAACTCGTTAATGTGTTGTTTGGCCCTGAAAAATTACAACCTCAGTCACTCACACATGGCAAAAATGTGTTTGACTTATCAGCTGTATCAATGGCTACTTTTACAGATGTACACAAAATGGGTGTACAAAAGCCAACCTTGTACATGATCCGCAAAGACTCACAACAACGCATTTGGCTAGCGGTTATGAACCCCGAATTTATTACTTTACTGCAATCGGCGGTTAAATTTGGTAAAGAAGGGCATGCTGCAATTGTTGACCGACAAGGCAATGTGTTAGCTCACCCAAATAAGCAGTGGCAAACGAGCAGTAAAAGCTTGGCGCAAGTCAGTATTGTGCAACAGATGATGGCAGGTAATACTGGCGTGATGGAGTTTTATTCACCTGCAGTAAAACAGGATATGATAGCGGCATACACTGTTGTACCAGCGACGGGTTGGGGGGTGATGATCCCGCAACCACTGGAGGAATTGTTTGCTCGAGCACAATCTGAAGTTGACTCCATTATGTTGATAGCATTCTTGTCTTTTTGTGCTTGTTTATTGCTGAGTTGGTGGGTGACAGGCTTAATTACTCGACCCATTGCTGTGTTAACCGCTCAGGTATGTGATTTAACTCAACAGCAAACGCAATTGGGCCAGTATCCTAAACAAAAATTTGAAACAAAAGAATTTGTTGCCTTGTTCGAACGTTTTCATCAAATGTCTATGCAGGTGCTTAAAAGCCAAAAAGACTTAGCTCAAAGAGTGAAAGACAAAACACTTGATTTAGCAAAAGCTCAAGCCGAAGCGTTGTATTTGGCCAATCATGATCAGGTCACGGGCCTTGCGAACCGTATGTCAATTAGAAATACTATTGAGCAAAGGATTGATGAAAAGCAGCCGTTTTCGCTATTATTTATTGATTTAGATGGCTTTAAAAATATAAATGACACTTACGGTCACGGTGTGGGAGATAGTTTACTCAGAAATATCGGCCAGCAAGTGTCGGTCAATATAGAATATAATGACATCTTTGCCCGCTATGGCGGAGATGAATTTGTGCTGTTGTTACAAAATAATCTGCAATCCAGTCATGTTAACCATAAGGCAAATCGTGTGCTGGAGTTAATTAAACAACCTTATAAAATAGGCCAACATACATTACAAGTGAGTGCTTGTATTGGTGTAGCAAGGTATGATGGAGCCTCTGCAGCTAATGTTGATAGGCTTATTCATGAGGCTGATGTGGCGATGTATCAAGCCAAAAATGCCGGTAAAGACCAAGTTGTGCTTGCAGGCTAGCTGAGTTTTTTTACGTCAATCAAGGACTCGTAACAAGTCATGAAGCGACTCGAACAGATTTCTCACTATTCAAATGTTAAACCAAATGGTTTTACACTTATTGAGTTAGTGGTGGTGATTATTATTTTAGGTGTATTGGCTGTGGTGGCGGCGCCTAAATTTATTAGCTTAAAAAACGATGCCTATGCCAGCTCAATGCAAGGTGTTGCAGCGGCAATTAATAGCGCTAAAACCATGGTGTACTCGGCTTGTGTGATCAGTACTAGTTGCGATGAAACTGCGGCTGCCGGAACGGGGAATGGTCTAGGTAACAGTATTACGGTACAAGGCCAATCGATTACACTCGCTTTTGGTTACCCACGTCACACTGATGCAGGTATTGCAAGGATGATTAATATTACCAACGGTGTGGACTTTGAAATAACCACTTATACCTCTTCAGGTCGTACTGGCTTACGAATTCGTCCTAACGCCGACTATGCTGCAAACAAGTGCGAAATTCGTTATTCGCACCCGTTAGCCGCAGGTGAGCCACCGCTTGTTGAAGTGGATATTGATGAGTGCTAATCCGCCCTTGAGAGTGATTAACATGCCATGGAGAACACTTCATGGCATTTTTGTTTGTGGTGACCAATAATACGCAATGGTATAACTTGATTTTTTTGTGATTAAGTAAAAATTGTAGAGGATTTCACTCACAAATATGATATTTTCACTGAAAATCACTCTATACAAAGCGACACGCGCAATGGATAAAAAAGATTTAAAGCTATTAGAAATATTACAGCGTAATGGCCGGATGGCAGTGTCTGAACTAGCCGATAAGGTTAATATGTCAGACACTCCTTGCCTGCGCCGCGTTAAAAAGCTAGAGCTTGATAAAGTGATTTTAGGTTACGGTGCAAGGGTTGATCCGGCAAAAGTCGGTTTAAGTGTTGTTGTGTATGCGTCGGTGCGTTTAAGCGAGCATTCGGATGATTCTACAGCATTATTTGAAAGTACCGTGGCACAACTGCCTGCAGTGACAGAGTGTTCTGTGGTTACCGGTTCGCATGATTATTTACTCAAAATCGTTGCCAAAGATTTGGTCGCTTACGAGCAATTTATCAAAAAGTCATTAGGTAATTTAAAGTACGTGTCAAATATTGAAACCACTGTGGTGCTCAAACAAATCTTTAGCCATAACGTATTGCCGGTCGATGCATCACCCATAGAGTAGTCAGTCGTGGAATATATTGGCTATGCTCAACGAGTTTACATAGCCAATACTCAAATCGATTGTTATCTCATTTCCAGTATGTGCGACTAGCCTTGTTCCATAGACGCAATAAACTTGTTCGACTCTTCTATCGACTTATTCATTTCATTAATTAAGCTTGATATGTCAGCTTGTAAGCTGGCAAATTCACCTTTAATGGCGCCAATTGCTTGGGCATTTAGATTATGCTTTAGGTAAAGCATATTATCTTTCATGGCAGTTAAAATGGGCGGCATTTTCGCTTCTGCGCGGCGCATACTTTTGACTAATGATGAGTAAGCTCGTTTGGTTTCGTTCAGTTTATTTGTGCTATTACGACGTAAGCTGGCTTTGCTTATTTCAGTGATTTCATCTTGCCATTCGGCAAAGAGGGCGTCGGCAACATCTTCTACTTTATCAATACGATTTGTCACTTCATCTGCCGCGGTTTGGGCTGACTCATATTCGTCTTTAGCTTTGTTGTAGGCATCTTCTAAATCGCCGCCGTCAAATGCCAGTAAAGCCTGCATTTCTTCTAATGCCGAGCTAAATTGCTCTTGGGCTTCTTGTTGAGATTCTTTGGCATTTTGAACACGGTCAACCATAATGTCGCGCTTATGGTAACCGACTTTTTCCATGGCACCGTAATAGGCGCTTTGACAACCGCTCAACAGTAAACTGCTACTTAAGAGTGCCAGTGATATCCATTTTTTCATCAATGTGTCTCTTTGTATGTGTGAGTTTAACCTAACCCTTAAGAGATTAAGCCTCTGGTTTGCTTAGCTGGCAGATTTAAACTTTGCAGCGTCGATAATGCTCCATAAATGAAACAAGCCACCAATAATGGCGGGGATCACCAAAACAAAAAAGAAGTAGCATGTGGCGGTGATACAGAAAAATAATAACGCAGCTAAAATGCGCCCTTGTAACAGTTGCCCAAGACCTGGGAAAAATAAACTGGCTACCGCTGCGAGGACATTACCCGCTGATCCTTGTTGAGACATCAATTTGCTCCATTTGTTTAGCATTAATATGTTATAACATTGTACGAAGTTAGTGGCTTATTACAAATGTTATCTCCACTAACGGACTATGAAATAAGGATTATTATGCCCAAGAAGTTTGATTTCAGACCCTTTATTGAGTTTTTTACTGGTATTGGCCAGTTTTTATTGCACCTTAAGCAACGCCTTGCCGACGACCAAATAAACATTCGCGCTGGTCACTTAGCCTATGTGACTTTGTTGTCGTTGGTGCCTATGGTGGCCGTGACCATGTCGATGTTATCGGCATTTCCCGTTTTTGAAGGCATTCGGGGGAAGATTGAAGGGTTTATTTATAATAATTTTATTCCGGCAGCGGGCGACACGGTGCAAGTGTATATTAATGAGTTTGTTGCTAATGCCTCTAAAGGCACCTTTGTCGGTATTATTGCGCTCGTGTTTGTGGCGATTATGCTGATATCGGCCATCGACAAAGCATTGAATAATATTTGGCGAATTACCGAAAAACGCTCTTACGTGGTGTCATTTTCAATGTACTGGATGGTGCTCACCCTTGGCCCGGTATTGATTGGGGCAAGCCTAGTCGCGACATCTTATGTGGTGTCGTTAGAAGTGGTCACAGGAACTGAATTGTCAGGCATTGTGCCCTGGATTGTTGAGCGTATACCGCTGATGTTTTCTGTAGCGTCTATATTGTTGTTATATATGGTGGTGCCTAACCAAAAGGTGCACTTTTTACATGCGCTACTGGGCGCGGTTGTTGCTGCGATACTGTTTGAGGCAGGCAAAAAAGGCTTTGCATTTTATGTGACACAATTTCCAAGCTATGAAGCCATTTACGGCGCGTTAGCGGTAATACCTATCCTATTTGTGTGGGTATATTTATCGTGGATGATCGTATTATTAGGAGCAGAAATTACCGCCGCATTGCCAGAATATTTAGATGAGTTAGCTGTGATTGCTGAAGAGATGAAAGCCGAGATTTTCACTGAAGGTGAATCATCAAGTACAGCAGATGAAGCCCCAAAGATGAATGTGCATGATCCTGTCGCGACGCCATCGCAGTCACATGCCAAACCTGCGAGCGATTCATCAATTGAAAAGTCTTAATTGATTGTTATATATAATATTATAGGTTGTTATGATTGCATTAATTCAACGCGTCAAGCGTGCTTCTGTCACGGTTGAAGGCGTAGTGGTCGGGAAAATTGATCAAGGTTTACTTGTGTTATTGGGTGTCGAGCGTGAAGACAATGCCGAAAAATTAGCTAAACTTGCTACTAAGGTCATTAACTATCGCGTGTTTAGCGATGATAACGGCAAAATGAACCTTAATTTGTCACAAGTGGGCGGTAAGTTGTTGGTTGTGTCGCAATTTACCTTAGCAGCAGATACTGCAAAAGGCTTAAGACCAAGCTTTTCGTGCGCCGCATCGCCTGAACAAGCTAAGCAGCTGTATCTTGATTTTGTGGCTTTTTGCCGTCAACAAGGCATTGAAACTCAAACCGGTCAGTTTGCTGCAGATATGCAAGTTGAACTGCTCAACGACGGCCCTGTGACCTTTAATTTGCAGGTTTAGCGTTAAGTAAGCCATAGGTGATAAGGAATCGTAATGTCACAAGACAATGTAGTGCCAATCGGTAGTAGTTTTAGCGATCTGTTATTTCAATTACAAAATACATGGCATAGTACGATTCCTTTAAGCCAGTTTATGCAGGTTAAACCACTGGGTTTTAGTGGCACTGAATTACAGGTATCTGCACCTTTATCACCAAATATCAATCTACATAACACCATGTTTGCCGGCAGCATTTACACCTTAATGACATTAACAGGTTGGGGGATGGTGTGGTTACAACAACAGCGTTTAGCGGTTCATGGAGACATTGTGTTGGCAGATGCCAATATAAAATACCTCAAGCCCATTATTGCTGATCCCGTGGCGAGAGTCATTTGGCCAAATACGGATATGTCGGGACTGACCGAGGGTAAACGAATTAAGGTTACCTTAGAGGTGGGGCTGTATTGTAACGAACAATTGTGTGCCGCATTTACCGGACATTATGTGTCATTACCCAAGGTTTTACCTCAGTGAACCTTTCTATTTTATCGAACTTTATTGCTACATTTATCCGCTATTTTTCTTTTTTATCGTTAAATATACTGATCTCATCGGTCGGATAAGTCACGACCCCATAAATAAACTTAACCAGACAGGTGAATCGGCAATGAAAAAAGTACTAATGTTAAAATCGAGCATTTTAGGTGAATACTCACAATCTTCTGCACTGATTGATTATGCTAAGCAGCAGTGGAGCAAGCAAGGTGTTGAGATAACAACGCGCGACTTAGGCCGTGATCCTGTGCCCATGTTAGATGGCGAAATTGCTGCCGGTTTACGTGGCGGCGATAATTTATCAGAGCGTCAACAAGCAGCTTTGGCATTGTCGGATGAATTAGTGGCAGAAATTAAAGCGCACGACACCATTGTGATAGCTGCGCCTATGTATAACTTTAGCATCCCGACGACCTTAAAAAGCTGGATTGACTTTATTGCTCGTGCTGGGGTGACATTTACCTATACAGATACTGGGCCTGTGGGATTAATTGAAGGTAAACGAGCCATTATTGTGACCACTCGAGGCGGTGCTCACAAAGGGGGCTCTACTGATCATGTGGTGCCTTACTTAACGACCGTTTTGGGCTTTATTGGAATTACACAGGTTGACACTGTATATGCAGAAGCGCTGAATATGGGACCGGATGCCGCGGCGGCGGGTATTGATCTTGCTAAACAGGCAATTGATGCGATTGCGTTATAATACCATTGCGCGTGAGTAAATGATCTCTTCGGGAGAATTTAAAAGGGCTTAAACAAGGCGAATGACTGAATAAATAGTTGTTCTCATTCGAAGTCATGCAGCCCTTTTAACACTCGCCAAAAAGGAATGCCCCAGCCGCTTTTACTCTGCGCTTTCGCTATTGAAAGGGCTATATAGTGACGCCTTAATCAACAACCGCTGGACGCATTTACAGTGGTCACTTATTAATCAACCTCAGCTCTGGATAACAAACGCCTTTCAAGCAGTCCTTTGCCTTCCTCACTGCGTTGAATTAACTTGCAATAGGCTAGCTATTGACACGTTAATTCGCCTTGTTAGCAAAACAAATCACAAGCTTGACAGTGGATTTTAGTCAATCTATTGATTTATATCGTTATCAATACATCTCTTATCCAGAGTTGAGGTTAATCTGCAATGGTATCACTCTCCCAAACTGTGTAAATAAATGCCCAAACCGCCAAGTTTGGGCGTTTGTTATTAATAGCATGAAACCCTACCTCTTGCGGTGATCAAATGTATTTTTGTATCGTATTACCGTGTCTGTTTACATTTCGGTGGTTTTTATGGCCGCTTTATGTATAAATAATTGGCAATAACCTAATCATGTCTATAATGATATTGTTCAATACTTTGGTAATAAAACAGTTTAAGGTGTTAACCCATGCAGTTGAAAACAGTGGTTATCGCATCTGTACTCATCGGTATTTGCCTTGGCATTGTGCCCATGTTGATGGTGTTAAACCAATGGGCTCATAACAAAGATGCTTACGGCATCGATATAAATGACCAGCGGCAATTACGTTTTACTTGGCAAGATGTTGAGCAACAGTCACACCAGTTTCCTGCGTCCGCGGGGCAATATACTTACTTATTTTTGGGATTTTTATCGTGCTCTGAAATATGCCCGATACGTGTCCAACAAATGATTCAATTGGAGCAACACATACAGCAGGATGCTTTGTTAACTGGAACTGAGGTGCAATTTATGTTTGTGACAATTGACCCCCAAAACGACACTCCAGCAGTGCGGAAAAGTGTAGTTGATGATCGATCGCCTCGCTTTGTGAGTGCATCATTATCAGATGATGAGTTACAGCGCCTCGATCGGCAATTATCTGAAAATATCAATCAAGAACTCCGTAGCATCAATCATGTCGGTAAACTATTTTTAGTGTCACCAGAGGGGCAAGTCGCACGAATATATACCGCGAAGCACCTCTCAACACAAAAAATGCAGATTGAACTTAAGCACATTATGTCATCAGAGAGTTAGGCCTATTATGAATAGTAATCAAACCACAACGCTGTTAAAAAAGCATGATTCGTACATATACAAAATTTTAATGTTGCAGGCGCCGCTGCTATTTATCAGTGGCTTTTTTGGTGCGCAAATGCAGATGTTTAGCACTATCGCGGCAATCATCATATTAGTATTAGTGCAGTTAAGTTACAGCTTGTTAAAAGGTACAGAATTATTTGCCATAGTGGGTGCGGTTATCATGATGACCGTATCGGCATTGTTGATTCAAAGCCAAATGGGCATGATTGAAATGCACTTTCATATTTTTGCCTCAATGGGTGTGTTTTTGATTTATTTGCGTTGGCAACCATTAATGGCTGCGTTGCTTACCGTTGCCGCGCATCATATTGTTTTAACGTATATTCAGTTGCAAGGTGTCAGCTTATTTGACACACAGGTAATGATTTTTGCGGGTGAATGTAACTGGATGATCATGTTTATCCATGCGCTATTTGCTGCTGCAGAAACCTTTATTCTTATTCGGATCAGTTTATTTATGCGTACAGATGCAGTGGCAAATCAGCGTATAGCTGGAGCCATTGAAACTATATCTGCCAATAAAGACTTGTCTGTTCGTTTACCGTCGGCTGATACGCCAGCAGAAATGTCGTTTAATGTCATGCTTGAGGAGTTGTCTCAGCTGTTTCACGACTACCGTGATATTGCCGCTAAAATGGCTAATACCTCAGATAACTTAATGGGCTTAAGTGACAAAGCCCAGCATTCTGTTGAGCTGCAAACGCATCAGGCTCATGTGATTGCCGATACCACACAAACAGTTATTGAGCAGTTTCAGCAAATGGCTCACGACAGTCAGTTATCTGCAGAGCAAGCTAAGGACGCGGCGAGCTCTAGTGTGAGCGATCGTCAAAGTGCGCTGAGCATCATGAAAGACATGCAACTGCTTGAAACCAATACCACAGAGGTGACCGAGTCGTTAACCGAACTGACCAAAGATGTCGGCGCAATCACTTCATTGCTACAAGCTATTCGCAGTATTTCAGAGCAAACCAATTTACTGGCGCTTAATGCTGCAATTGAAGCGGCACGAGCAGGTGAAAGTGGTCGCGGGTTTGCGGTTGTTGCTGATGAGGTCAGGGCGCTTGCGCAACGGACTAGCCATTCAACCGATGAGATTGAGAAGGTGCTAAGCCGATTAAATACTAGCATGCTAAAAACGGTCGACTCGATGGACCAAGGTAAAAAGCGCACTTCTGAAAACGTGCAACACACCAGTAATATAGCCAAGGGTTTAGAGCAGCGCGCAGCGCAAATTGGCCAGGTATCAACCTTAAGTAATAATGTAGCCAGTGGCACACAAGAGCAAGCCGATAAGCTCAATCAGATTGGTGCAGAGATTTTAGAGAATGCCCGAGCAGTTGTCTTGTTATCTGAGCAAGTGCAGAAACTGGCGGTTGGCGCTGTAGAAATGAAGCGTATTACTGAAGATTATCAAGCCAAGGCTTCAGCTTATAACGTGTAGTGAGCTTGGTAATATAAAAACAGATGTGAGTATTAACTCACATCTGTTTTTTTTATCAGTTTTTTAAAAATAGGTTTTTAAGTACTTTTTGGCGTAGCTGCGCAGTTTTTTATTGGCTGCGTTGTTCGCCATATCTTCAATGACAGCGTTAAACTTATCATTACCTGAGCTTGCTAGGGCTTTGGCTAGCCAGGCATAGGTATCAATGGCTAAACGGCTGTCGTCAAGCAGGCGAGGCTGAGTAAGTTGCTCGCTGAGCTGAGTTAGCATCACCTCACTATATTCACGCTCATGCATGATCCGCTTAGCGGCGATGCGGATTAATATCAGGTCGTTACTGCTTAGGGCATTGCTGTACGCATTTAACCGTGGCGGTAAATCGGCATGGGTGGGCGTGTGCAGTATGGGGTTCCAAATGGCGTATTGGCCAATATTGGTGATGCCCTCGTTAGCATATTTACGTAATTTTTTATGGTAATCACCCTCAACGATTTGGGTTAATGTAGCGCGATATTTCTCATTGCCAGAATAGCCTAAACCTTTCGCAAGCCAGGATGAATAATCGATAGCGTGTTTGTCTGTCGCACTGGCTAAACTCCGTTTAAGTGATGCTTCTATTGCATCATATACGGCAATATCTTGCGGCCCTGAAATAATTAAGGTCTCAATGGCTTGTATTTGTTGGGCGTGGTTGTCGCCTTGAAATACAGTTAGGTATTGCGGCTCTTGTACTACGGATTCTTGAGCGCTGACTAATGAGCTTAGTAACCCAACTGCAATCAGTAATCCACTGATTGCCACGCTTATTACATTCTTTATCATGCAATGTCCTTTTATCATGTGAGTGTCGTGTTAATTCCAGCGTTTAAAAATCAGTGAGGTATTGATGCCGCCAAAGGCAAAGTTATTGCTCATGACGTATTGCGTTTCAAGCTGGCGAATATCGCCTTTAATGTAATCAAGCTCACCGCATTCTGGGTCGACTTCATTAAGGTTTAGTGTGGGAGCAAACCAGCCTTCATTCATCATTTGGATACTGGTCCATGCTTCGAGTGAGCCACAGGCACCAAGTGTGTGGCCGGTATAGCTTTTGAGTGATGAAATTGGTGTACTGGCACCAAATACTGCTTGAGTGGCTGTGGTTTCGGCAATGTCACCGCGATCTGTCGCTGTTCCATGCGCGCTAATGTAGCCAATGTCTTGTGGCGACAGCTTGGCATCTTTTAACGCTAAGCGGATAGCTACTTCCATTGTCTCTGCATTAGGTTGGGTAACATGTTGGCCGTCTGAGTTGGTGCCAAAGCCAACAAGCTCTGCATAGATTGTTGCTCCGCGTGCCTGAGCGTGTTCTAACTCTTCTAGTATTAACGTACAGGCACCCTCGCCAATAACCAAACCGTCGCGCTGTTTGTCAAACGGTCTTGGGGTTTGCTCTGGGGTGTCATTTGTGGTGCTGGTGGCAAATAAGGTATCAAATACCACCGCTTCCGTTGGGCACAACTCTTCACCGCCACCTGCTAACATAATAGTTTGCATACCGTATTTAATGGCTTCGTAGGCATAACCTATGCCCTGGCTGGCTGAGGTGCAAGCACTGCTTGTGGTATGAATTCGGCCTTGTAAACCAAAAAATACCCCTATATTAACCGCGGTGGTGTGGGCCATCATTCTGATATAGCTGGTGGCGGTGAGTCCCGACATTTCGCCGGTTTTGAGCATGTCACCAAAACCCATAATCGGATCAGTACTGCCGGTTGATGAGCCATAGGCCACCCCAACTTGGCCAGAGCTTAGCACTGGGTCATTTAACAGCCCGGCATCTTCTAGTGCCAGCTCGCTTGCGCGAGTTGCCATCAGTGACACGCGACCCATAGAGCGGATTTTTTTACGCGAGTAATGTGATGGTATTGCAAAATCTCGTACGGGGGCGGCCAGGCGAGTATTTAAGTCTGGATAGCGGTCCCATTCATCCATGCGAATAACACAATTATGCTTGGCTAATAAACTGGCTTTAACCTGTTGCCAGTCGTGTCCCAATGCTGACACTCCGCCCATTCCTGTAATGACTACGCGCTTCATATCATGCCTCCATTGACCGAGATCACTTGGCGGGTGATGTAGGCGGCATCATCAGACAATAAAAAGTTCGCAAGGCCGGCAATTTCATTGGGTTTGCCCATGCGTTTCATGGGGACCATTTGGTTAACTAAATCGGTGGGGAAATCACTCACCATGTCGGTTTCGATTAAGCCTGGGGCAATGCAATTAACGGTAATTTTGCGTTTGGCTAACTCAAGTGACAATGCTTTTGTTGCACCAATAATACCTGCTTTAGAAGCACTGTAATTGACCTGGCCGCGATTACCGGCAATACCCGAAACCGATGCGAGGGTAATAATCCGCCCGCCCTTACGTGCCTGTACCATTGGCATAATGGTTGGGTGGATCACATTGTAAAAGCCGTCTAAATTCGTGTGGATAACACTATCCCATTCGTTTTCGGTCATGGCAGGAAAGGCGGTGTCGCGATTGATGCCGGCATTTAAAATCACCCCGTAATATGCACCATGCTCGGCAATATCAGCTTCAATGGCCTGCTTTACTGCAGCGCGGTCGCCAATATCAAATTGTAATAAAGTCACATTAACCCCAAGGGCGCTAAGTGTTTGCTGCACTTCGGTCGCGGCACTATGATTGCTGTGAAAATGCAGCGCAATATCAAAGCCGTTTTCGGCTAATTTTATGGCAATGGCTTTGCCTATTCCCCGGCTTGAGCCGGTAATTAATACTCTGTTAGTCACAAGTCTCTCCATGATGTGCTGTTTTATTATTATGGGTTGCTAGGGCCTGTTTGGGTATCGTTGATATACGCCTGGGTGTCTTGTGGTTGAAACACATTAACGTTTGCAGACGCGACTATTTGGCCTTGGTGAAATATTTGGCAATCAAACACTGCTAAACCGGATGGTTCTTGATAAAGGCGGCTTACCTTGGTGTGATAGGTTTGCCCGAGCACAAAGTGGTCTATGTGCATGTGTAATTTACGGCTGCCTAATAAAAAACCAACGCGTATTTTGTCACCCATTAACTTGGCTTCCACACCCGCTAAGGCGGCAATGCTCTGCGCCATATATTCGATGCCGACATAATTAGGCACGCCCTTGATAATACTGTCAAAGTAAGCGCTTGATTCACTAATGTGGATAGCCGTAAGCAAGGTGTCGGGGTGGTGCTCTAGAAGGTTATCAATCAAAATCATGGGCGCACGATGTGGCACAAATTCGCTGATATCTTGAGCGAGTAAAGTTGCGTCAGCTATTGGGAACGACATGGCTTTAGGCATCCTTTTTACAAAAAATAACGCTGGCGTTGCTGCCACCAAAGGCAAATGAATTACTCATAATGTAGCTGAGTGAGCTGGCTGGCTGTGAAACGTTGGCGCTCACTAAGGGAATGCTTGGATCATTATGGTCTGCATGTCCATCCCATATATGTGGCGGTAACTGTGCAAGCTGATTGTGTTGGCTAAGCAACAAGTAACAAAATGCCGCTTCAATGGCGCCAGCAGCGCCCAATGTGTGGCCTGTTAGGGGTTTGGTCGAGCTACACGCTGGCAGTGTTTGGCCAAAAACAGCTGTGATGGCGCGCGACTCCATGGCATCGTTTTTTGGGGTGGCAGTACCGTGTAAATTAACATAATCAATTTGCGCCGGCTGAATATTCGCGGCAGTTAAAGCTGCTTGCATGGCGGCAATCGCGCCTAAGCCCTCAGGGTGCGGCGCTGAAATATGATGGGCGTCGGCAGATTCACCAACGCCGGCGAGCATGACGTCGCTTTGGCCTAGGGTTAAAGTAAATAGTGCAGCGCCTTCACCAATATTAATGCCGTCGCGATGTAGACTAAATGGATTGCAACGCGCTTTAGCAACGGATTCAAGCGAGTGAAACCCATTTACGGTAAGTTGGCATAAACTGTCTACACCACCCACAATGACCATGTCACAGAGGTTTGCTTGCAGTAATCGTTGCGCACTGGCAAACACTTTGGCACTGGATGAGCACGCGGTTGATACTGTGTAACAAGGGCCGCAAAGTTCAAATAACTGCTTGAGGTAGTCGCTAGTGCTGCCCAGTTCTTGCTGTGAATAATGATAACTTGGTGGAAAATTCCCATGCTCGAGTTGGTATGCTAATGCCGCTTCACCTTTGGAAATACCCGAGGTACTGGTGCCTAACACGACGCCTATTCGGTCTGCGCCATACTGTGCTTTAGCTTGGTTCACTGCCTGTGCGATTTGCATTGCTGCGGTATGGAGTAACTGATTATTTCGACAAGCAAACAGCTGTAAATGCACGGGAATATCAAGCAGGCTGTCATCGTTTACGCTACCCACAATGGTTGGGCCGCTAAACAACAAATCATCACGGTATTGCATGGCGCTGGTGTCGCCATTCACTAAGCGCTGCAGTACGGTTTCAGGCGTGTTGCCTAATGGCGTGCAAAGTCCGATATGGGTGATTGCGATTCGGTTATTCATATTCTGTGCTCAGTCTGTGTCATTGGTTACTCGAGTGGCGTGATGTGCAACAAAATGTCGGCTGACTTTATCGTGACGCTAATCTTTGCTTGCCACGGGTTGAGCTCACTATAGTTAATACTGATTTGTTCGCCATTGGCATCGATTAACTGTTTACATAAGGCATTTTCGCATGGAGTAACCCGTAGTTGAGCACCAGTGAGGTGCTGATTTATTTGCTCCGTTGGCCAGTAGATAAGCTGCATAATGGCCATTAAATACTCGGCATTAAATGTATCGCCTAACAAGCGGCTTTGCTCACTTTGTAAAGTGTGGCCATCGTACACCAGAGTAAATAATGCCTGCCCTAATGGCGCGAGCCCCACTAAGGTCATGCGCTGTGTGGTGAGCTCTAATTGAGTCAGTAACTCGTGGTCATCTTGGCCGTGGCGCATAGTGATCATTTGGCTCAGGCTGATCTCATTATGGGTATGCAGTGCATTGATTGTTGGGGCAAGGCAATACTGAGCCTGACTACTGATTGCCATACAACTTTGCCGTGTCAATTGGTGACTACAGCTGGCCAATGTGCCCAGCAAAAACAGTACGCCAATCACTTTGATAACATGAGCACCCTTAAGCAACGTCTAACTCCCTGCATAGCTCAACAATAGTATTGAGGCGACGCTCAGACTCTTTCACAAAAGGATTGTGGGTGTCCCATGCGTAGCCTGCCAAAATAGAGCAAATCATTTGCTTAATATTATTGCTCGCTTGCTGATAAAAAATCACATCTTGAAAACGGCCGTCATACCAAGCTTGAACATAGGTTCTAAAGGTATTAACCCCCAGCATTAACGGCTGGGCGTAGTCGGCTTGCCAATCGACGACTTCGCCTTTGAGTTGTTTATTAAGACTTGCACACGCCATGGCAGCCGACTGCATAGCAATTGTGACACCAGATGAAAATACCGGATCAAGAAATTCACCCGCGTTACCCAACAAAGCAAACTTGTTGGTGGCAAGCGTGGTGACATTGGCCGAATACCCCTGTAGCGTTTGGCAAGGTTGAACGACTTTAGCATGAGCAAGTAAACGCTTTAAATCTGGCTCCTGGGCAATAATGTCCAGTAGTTGTTGCTCTAGGCTACCAGTTAAATGCGCTAATAAATGCGGCTCGCCGACCACCCCAATAGAGCAGCGGTTATTGCTAAACGGGATGAGCCAATACCAAATGTCTTTATGTTCTGGGTGAACGCTAATTAAAATTTTATTGCGGTCAAACTCACTGTCACAGATGTTGTCTTCAATATGGGTAAAAATGGCGCTGCGTGACGGTAAGCTTGATGGCCGCTCAAGGTTTAATAATCGGGGTAATACCCGCCCAAAGCCACTGGCATCGACAATAAACTTGGCATTGATTTGATAGGGCTGGCCTTGCTCGTTAGTTACTTGTAACGTGGGTTCGGCACTGATATCGACAGAATCAACCTGATGCCCAAAACGAATGTCGACGCCTTGACTGATGGCCGTATCGGCTAGCAATTTATCAAATTGGCCACGCTGAACTTGAAACGTGGTGCCCGGGCCTGGGGTAAATTTATCGGTAAAGTCGAACGTGGTGTAACGGCCTTGATGGCGGAATGCGGCGCCATTTTTAAACTGAAAACCAGCCTGATTAACCGCATCTAACATGCCGGCTTGCTCAATAAATTGCATGCAACATGGCAATAAACTCTCGCCAATAGAAAAGCGCGGGAACTGCTGTTTTTCAACGACCACCACCTTATGACCTTGCTGACGCAATAGGCTGGCGGCAATCGCGCCAGACGGGCCGGCACCAATAATGGCTACATCAACGTCCATGTGGCTAACTATGCTTGTTTGACTGCTTAACATTTACAGTGACTTCCTTGTAAAAAATGAGATAAATGGCGCTAATACAAAAGCAAAGCTAATGCCAATTAAAAGCGTCAGGCCGAAAAAGTGAATCGCATGGGTTTGGCTCAGTGCAAGTAAACCAAAGGCCAATAAGGTTGAACAGGCCGACATAAAGATGGCCATCATTACCCCATTACTGGTGTGTTTGGCCTCGGCAAAAAATAAGCTGTAATCAATGCCAATACCCAGCACTAAAATGAAGGCCAAAGCATGAAACAAGCTAATGCTTGAGCCAACTAAACCTAAACAAGCCAGCGTGAGTAACACCGCAAGCGCTGGCACGGCAACAATGGCAAGTGCCAGTTTAATGCCATATTTAACGCTAAAAGCAATGCTGGCAAGGGCAAATACCCACATTAACAGTTGAAAGGTTAGCTGGCGATACTGGCCCATTAGTGTGGATATGTCGCCTACTTTATCTATCACTGTTACTTGCCCCACAGGCCAATTTTGGTGCGAGAGTCGCTGGGTTAACGACGGCAGAGAATGAATGCCGCCCAGTAACACAATAGCGCCATACTGTGGTGTGCTGTCATCGCTTGCAACATCACCCAACCACAAGGCTGTTAAGTCATCATTGGCGTGCTTAAGCACTGTTTGAGGTGTCAGCCATGCTGTCGAAGCTTGGCTTAACTCGGCCTGTAAACTTGGTTTTATGCTGTCATCTAGACCCATTTGCTCAATGATTTCAGCTAAGTGTTGTTGATAAAGCTGTTGCTGTAGTTGGTAGTGATGTTGCTGGCGCGTCATGCTGGGCATAAAGCGGCTAAGGCTAAGCGTTTGGGCGATTTCATTGTTTGCGATAGCGGCATCTAATACGGGGGTTAGCTGCTCAAGTGTGTGCAGTAAGTCTTGCTCATTAGCGCTACTGACTAAAATAAATTGATTATCTGTGCCGCCGCTGAGTAATTGTCTTAGCAGGTTTTCTTCGCTGGTTATTGCCTCAGGGCTTTGCTGCAACTGCCTAATATCATCGTTAGAGGTGATTTGCGATAACCCCAAAAGCAGCATCACTAGCACAGCAACCGGCAGTAGCATCAGTGCGACTTTTTTGGCTGCGTGAGAGGGAGAAAATAAGCGATGTAGCCAGCGTAAATAAGCCTGGGCAACCCCCAACCCTCTAGTGTGTGTTAACGGGTGATTACCCAAAAGCGGAAACACCAACAGCAAAGTGAGATACGCACCAATTAACCCCGCCGCGCAAAATACCGCAACTTGTTGCATCCCCGGGAACGGCGTAAAACCAATGGCGATAAATGCACTAGCGCTGGTGGCTAGTGCAAGTGTTAACGCCGGAAAAATACGTTTGATGGTGTCGCTGGCATTGTCTGTCGGGTGGGCTTGTTTTTCGCAATAAAAATGAAAGCTGTAATCGATGGCCACACCTATTAAACTGGTGCCAAACACCAGAGTCAGTAAATGCAGTTCACCAAATAGGCTTAGGGTGGCGACAAAAGCAAATACCACTCCAGTGGTTAAGGTGAGGGTTGCTGCCACCAAGGGCATAACAGAGCGAAACGCCAACCACACCAGCAATACAATGCCTAGCATTGAGATTAAACCGATTTTACTGATTTCTTGTTTAGCCGACTCAGTTGCAGCAATAGCATGAAACAGTGCCCCAGCCTTAAGAAACTGGATTTGTGGGTGCTGTTGGTTTACCTGGCTAAACGCGGTTTGTAGTGCAAGCATTTGCTGTTGCTGTGCAGTAGGGCTAAACGCACTGTCGCGGCCTTTTGCCATGACGATAGCAGCCACACCATGGTCTGTGTCGGTGAGTAAAACCCCCTGCTTGCGACGAAGTTTGCTATTAGGCGATAGTGCCAACAAGTTTGCAGGAAATAACAACAGCGGGTCGCTCGCGAGCAGTTGGCTGTTAGCAAAACCAAAGGCGCTATATAACTGGTTTTGTGCCGCACTCAATAGTTCATGCCAGTTATCTGTTTCTAGCGCGCGTGCTTGTTCCTGAGTCAGTAAACTAAAGCGATGTTCAAAATACACTTTGGCTAACTGTGTTATTTGGTTGTCGGCGCCACTTCTAATGACGCTAAATGGCTGTTGTGGCTGGTGTTGTAATGATGCCATGAATTGCTGAGCGGCATCGACGGCCTGATTGTCGTTCTCTGCCAATAGGGCGATATACACCTGGTTTGCAAGCCGTTGCTCAACGGTATTTAATGCGGTTTCGGTGAGTTTATCTTGTTGTAAATGTGGCAGCATGGCCAAAATGTCAGTTTGGATCCGCGCGCCTTGTTGCCATTGCCACACGCCGCCAATTAACATGGCCAGCAGCAATATAAGCCACAGTGCAAAGCGGCTTGTAGTTGAGGTCAATACATTAAGCGGGCCGCGGGGCATTACTGGGCTAGCTCACGGTTAAGGCTAAATAATGCCAGTTCGCTGTCACTCAACGGGCCTTGTTCTGTGTCGGTAAATTGTATGTAGGTGTAGTCGCTAATATTGGCTTGCTGCTGGGTCATCACTAATGTACGAATGTGTGTGTCACCACTGAGGGTAATGTTACCCATAGCGGCATGCACTTGTGGGTCTTTTGCCTGTAAGCCGAGTTGCCACAGCGGGCCAGTTTTTTCTGTTGGCATAAATAAGGCAAAGTCAGTGCTGAGTGCGTTTATATCGCCGGCCATGATTGCTTGCAGTAAACGCGGTAGTTGCTGTGCGATGGGGTTGTTGCTAGCTGCGGCGCTAAGTTGCTGCACTTTTCCCTGACTGTTTTGCTGAATTAACTGCTGATCTTTAAGCACCATTAAGCTGTTAAAAGGCTTATGTTGTTGCCAAACCAACCCCTGTGAAGGACTGAAAATAAACCGCCCCTGGCTTTGTAACGGTTTTTTGAGTACCGCCAGATGACGTTGCTGTATGAATTGTCCGCGAGTATCGGCCTGTAAATGTAATTGCTGCGCTAATGCCTCAAGCGCTGACGAGCTAGCCGGTTGTTGGTACAAGCTGTTAATTTGTGCCCATTGAGTCTCTGTCAGTTGCGCCGTATTAGGTTGAGCATCGCCTGACATCGATGTCGGGTTTGCGCTCACCAAGGCGGTGTGTGTACTCAAGTACAGCACAACACTGGCTAATATGAGTTGTAGCCGCTTTATTGCTTGCATTAGCTTTGGCTCTTATCTAATAACGGGCGAATTTTTTGCTGAAACACTTCTGGCGTCACAAAGCATAACTCCTGAGTGGCAATCTCTACCGCGGCTTGAATGGTATAGCCTTTCGTAATGCGCGCATTGGTTTTGGCATCGACAATTTGGTAGTTAATTCGCAAACGGTTTTCCCATTCAACAATGGCTGCTATTACTTTGACTTTTTGATCAAAGGTGCAGCTTTTAACATATTTAATTTGCACATCGACAATCGGCCAGGCATAGCCTGATTCCAGCATGGTGCGATAGTTATAACCGAGTTTATCGAGCAGCAGGCAGCGCACGACTTCAAAGTAGCGCAGGTAATTACCGTGCCAAGTAATGCCCATTGAATCGACATCGTGAAACGGGATCACCATTTCCATTTCGGTACGCAGTAACCCTTTCATTTAGCACACCTCCCATTGACCGAGCTGAATTTTTTCAACGGTTTGACGCAGTACAGATTCTAAAGGACGGTCTTCGGTGAGCAGCTCACAATCTTGGCTTACCTGCTCAAGGGTTTTAGCCAGCGATGGGGTTAATGACTGCGGGTCTAACTCTTGTTGTATCACCCGCAGTTGGATCCCCTGGCTCATGGCTATCAAGGCTGCTGCTGCCACTTGTTCTGTGAGTTGTAGCACACGCATGCAATCGCGCGCGGCAATGGTGCCCATGCTGACTTTGTCTTGGTTATGACACTCAGTTGAGCGTGAAAACACACTGGCAGGCATGGTGTTTTTTAAGGCTTCTGCGGTCCAAGCCGACACACCAATTTGTACCGCTTTAAAGCCGTGGTTAATGGCACGTCGCTCGCCAGTGGCAGCAGATAAATTAGCCGGCAAACCATTATTAAATTTGGGGTCCATTACCAGTGCCATTTGGCGATCGATTAAGTCGGCGATATTGGCCACAGCATTTTTCATTGCATCCATGGCAAAGGCAATATGCCCACCATAAAAGTGGCCACCGTGCAGTATGTGTTCGCCTTCGCCATCCACAATCGGGTTATCGTTGGCGCTGTTGAGCTCGGTTTCAATAAACTGGCGCATAAACGGCAGTGCATCTTGCAACACCCCAATAATATGCGGCGCACAGCGAATGGAGTAACGGTCTTGTAGGCGGTCTGAGTTACGCGGGTGGGTGTGGTGGTTTAAGTCTTCGCGGATCCAGCTGGCAATTTGGTTTTGCCCCGGGTGAGGTTTGGCGGCAAACAAAATATCGTCAAAATGGTTGGAGTTACCTTTAAGGGTTAACGATGCCATTGCGGTGATTCGACTGGCTAAACGGCTTAGGTATTGCGATCTGTCATAGGCTAAACACGCAAGTGCGGTCATCACGGCTGTGCCGTTCATTAATGCCAGGCCTTCTTTAGGGCGCAACCTCAGGGGTACTATGCCAAGTTGTAAATATACATCTTTAGTGGCTTGGCGTTTACCTTGATACATCACTTCGCGCTCGCCCACTAACACCGCGGCAAGGTAAGACAGAGGGGTTAAATCGCCACTGGCACCAACCGAGCCTTCCTGGGGAATGATAGGCGTGATGTTATTGTTTAATAACCATTCAATACGTTGCAATAGTTGATAGCTCACGCCAGACTTACCCACTGCCAATGAGTTTAGGCGGCAGGCCATAATGGCGCGTGACTCCATTGGACTAAAAATATCACCTAGGCCACAACCATGAAAACGGGTTAAATGCAGCGGTAACTCGTGGACTAAATCTAGGCTGACATTGACGGTGCATGAGTCACCATAGCCTGTGGTCACGCCATACACTACGCCTTCTTCGTGCAATAAACTGTCAATAAAGCGAGCGCCTTTTTGAATATATTCAACGTAGTCAGCGGTGTCTTTCAGTTTAACTTGGGCGCCTTTGGCTACCGCAACCACTTGCTCTAGGCTGAGGTACTGTTGACCAAAATGCACGATGTTAGTGAAAGTGTCTGCTGAAGATGTGTGGCTCATGAGATTATCTGTCCTGAGTGGGTAATGGGGCTGCGCGCGATGGTGAGGGCGGGTGATTACGGGTAACCAGCTCGTCCTTGCGCCAAAAATCGAAAAAGTTAAACCATTGCATTGGCGCGAGTTGCGCAAAATGAGCTAAACGCTGACTATATTGAGTCATTGCATCGGTTAAGCGTGCTGTTCTGCCAGCTCGAGGGCCTTTAAGTGTGTCACTTAAGTGCTCAACATAGACTTGATAACGGCCATGTTGGCGAATACAAAATAGGGAATACACTGGGCAATCTAATAAACTGGCTAAAATAAATGGCCCTTGCGGAAATGCCGCATCTTGGCCTAAAAAAGGTAAATAGGTCACACGTCCTTGGCTGCTTGATGATGTGCGGTCTGCTGCAATAACTACAATTTCACCTTGATCAACTTTTTGTTGCAACAACATGGCGGTGCTAGGGTCTAGCTCATTGACGTGGATTAAATTCAGGCTGCTTTGTGGATTAAGTTGCTGCAGGACTTTATTAAAGTTCTCAGCGTGCTGGGTCAGCACCATCACATTCACCTTGACCTTTTGCTGGTGGCTAGATATCGCGCGGCACAGTTCCATATTGCCCAAATGTGACACAATCAATACCGCACCGCGCCCCGTGGTCACTTGATTTGCCAAAATATGCCGGTCGTTAAAGTCGACTTGGGCGAGATTAATTCTGTCGCACCAGGCATCTATTCTGTCCAGTGCCGCATTGCCAAAAGCAAAGAAGTGTTTAAGGCTGTCGCGCCAACTTACTGGGCGGTTTAGTTGTGGATGGTTAGGTTGTTGCTGTTGTACTCGGTGTAAAAAGTCTAAAGAGGCATCACGGGCGGTTTTTCCGGTAAGAAAGAAATAACAAATCACCGGATACATGACTGCACGGCATAACCAATGCCCACCAAGGCGATAGCATTGGGCTAAAAATTTAATCCCCCAAAAGCTGCCGCGCTCACTCATGGTGGACCAATGCTGGGTGGTTTGCAATGATTGATCGTTCTGATTTTGCTTAGCGATAATGCGTGGCAAGCGGCCAAGCATGCCAAAAAATAATTTAGTGTGCATCCAACTAATGAGCACGTTATCTTTTACGCCCTGAAAGTGGCTAATACCATCCTCGGGGTAAATCACGTTGGTTGGCACATGCACGATTGGTGTACCTTGCCAGTGCAGTTTCACCATGACTTCAATATCAAAATCCATGCGCTCGCCTAATGCCTGCTGGCTAAACAATTGTTCAGTCGCGGCAAGTGGATACACCCTAAAGCCACACATCGAATCTTGAATGTCAAAACTAAGGGTTTCTACCCACACCCAAAAATGGGTGATGTAACGGCCATACAGTCGGCCTTTGGGTACCGACTCATCGTATTGAGGTTGGCCTGATATTAAGGCATTAGGCTGTTGCTCGCTGGCGGATATCATTAAGGGGATGTCGGCTAAATTATGTTGGCCGTCGGCATCAACTTGCAAGGCATGGCTAAAACCGTCACGGTAGGCCTGGCGCAAGCCGCTCATTACTGCCGCCCCTTTGCCGCGATTATAAGGATGTTGAATTAACGTCACCCAGCTAAATTTATCAGCCAGTGCTTGCAGTATGTAACGTGTTTGCTCGTCACTGCCGTCGTCGACCAAATAGCAGGGCAATTGGTACTGGGCCAAATCGGTTAAGGTTTTTTCTATTGCGATATGGTGGTTGTAATTAGGGATCACTAACGCCAATGTCATGAGGCACGCTCGGTATTCATTGCGCCATTAAGCACTATGCGTCCAGATGCAAAGCGTTTGTCACCATCACGATAGCTGAATGTTAATTTTGACTTTTGCGGTTGATGTTCAATGACGAGATCAACATAGGTATTGGGCAAAATGAGCTGCTGAAATTTAAGCACTTCAAGCGTGGCGACATTGGCATTATAACCAAAGGCGTCGCAGCCTAGCTTTACTGCCCAGTCCAGTTGCGTGACACCCGGTAGTACGGCTTGCTCAGGAAAGTGGCCATCAAAAAAAGCCAACTCGCCACTGATGAACAAACGCCAATGGCATTGCTCACCTTCGGCGTGTTGATGAATAATGTTTGGTAATACTGATTTAATCATGAATAAATAAAGCTACTATATCTGCTGATGTGCGCTTGCCCTGGCTGTTAAGCGGTAAGGTTTTTGGGTAGCGCCAACGTTTAGGCAAGGTGATACGTTCGAACTGGCTCAGTAAGTGATTTTTGAGGGCAGTATTAATGGCTAACTTACCTTCGTCTTTGAGGGTTTGTCTGCCAAGTTCATTTAAGCATACGGCCGCGCCTAGCATAGTACGTGGCTGCTCTAATACCGCGACGGCAGCTTCGCTGACAAAGGGGTGAGTTTGTAACAAGTGCTCTAACTGTGCCAGTGATAAGCGTTTTTCTTCTATTTTAACGATACGATCTAAGCGGTGCAGTAAACGAAATTGGCCATTTTCTGCCAACTCGATTTTATCATCACATTTTATCCAGGTGTCTGGTTCGTCTAAGTAAATCGACTGCAACATTAATGCACCGTCATGCGGATCGGCATTAACGTTGACCTGATCAAACGGCTGCCAAGTTTGTTGAAGCAGGTATTGGCGACGATAGGCAATACCGCCCGTTTCAGTACTGCCAAACACCTCAATGGGCAATTGCTTAAAGCATTGTTTTACCGCTTGCGCTGACTCAAAACTTAATGGCCCACCTGAGCTGAAAATTAAACTTGGGATCCGCTGCTGCGCTTGGTTGTCTAGAGCATCTGGCAATCGAGTTAATTGAGCTGGACTGCTAATTAAACATAGGTTGGGCATGATGGCCAGGTAATAGCTTAGGGTTTCAGGAAAGTCGATTTGCTCGCTTAAAAAAGCACGACTTGCTGCTAACGGCCATAAAATTTTAAACAACAATCCATAAATATGTTGGTGCGATACTGTTGAGACCACTGAGCAATGCGGCAAATGTTGGGCAAAGGTGTGCTCTAAAACACTGACTTCGGCATCCAGTTGTTCAAGGGTTTTGCGAATGGCTTTAGGCTGACCACTACTGCCAGAGGTAAATAAAATCAGTTCACCTAAGGTCGTGGCTTGTGGCCAAGTTGCCGCAGGAAGGCTGAGCTCTTTTTTGAGGGCAACGTATTCGCGCACTTCGCACAATGGTTTGTCGGCGATAATGGCATCGAACTCGTGGTTTAGCTCGCTTAACGTGCCGCGCTGAGTGTTAGCGGGTAATATCACTTGTTTACCTGCGAGCAGTGCTGCGCATAAGCCTGCAGCAAATAAATCACTCTTTTGCGCGGCCAGTAACCAACGCTTTGCCTCGCTTTGGCTAAGCTGTTTGTGCAGGTGAGTGACATGGGCACAAAATAGCGAGCCCGTCATAATGTCATGATGGTCAAAGCTAATCAGCTGTTGGGCTGCAGGGCCGTTGGTTAACCAGTTAAGCAAAAGTTTAGTCATGTTTTTTCAGCCAAAACTTGCGATAAATCCATTCACCACTGAGTAGCATGCCGATTAATACATAAGCTATCAGTCCGTTGTAAAGCGTCCACATTTCGATTGTGGTGGCTATTGCAGTGTAGGCTGCCATGGCAGCATTTACGACAAATAGCCCGCACCATAATTTGGTTACGGTGCGCAAATAGTCAATTGCAGAGTCTGGTAAGTTAGGCTCTTGTACACGTGCTAGCCGCTCAATCATGCTTGGACCACGCATTAACGAATAGCTAAATAAGCTCAAAAGACTGAGGTTAATGACGAGCGGGTAATACAGTAGCCAGTCATTACGTTTAGCAATAAAACTTGCCCCAGTTAAGGCTATCCCCACCACAAGCGGCAATACCATTGCCCGCACTTGTTGCTTGGTCACTATCATACGAGTAAGCAGTAACACACACAGCAATAAAGCGATATAACCGGGCGGTAAATACTGCAGTCCAAAATACACGGCTAACGGGTACGCAACAATCACTAACGTGGTAATGATCTGCAAAAGTAAGCGCATTAGCTTTGCATAAGCCCTTCAATTGCGTTAACCACGTCATTGACGGTACGTACAGTTTTAAATTCTTCAGGTTGAATTTTCTTGCCCGTGAGCTGTTGTAATTTAATCACTAAATCCACGGCATCAATGCTGTCTAAATCTAACTCTTCATATAATGATGCGTCAGGACGGATATCTGCTGGGTCTATTTCAAACTCATCCACTAAAATGGTGCTGAGCATGGCAAGAATTTGATCACGATTTTGCATGCTGACTCCTAAACACGTTGCGATTCAATAAAACTAGCCAGGCTAGCAACACTGAAAAAATGTGCTTTGGTTGCGTCAGAATTGGCTTCAATTTTGACATCAAACTCTTTTTTAATGGCTAGTCCCAGTTCTAGCGCATCAATAGAGTCTAAACCTAGGCCTTCGCCAAATAGCGCGGCATCTGTATCTATGTCTTCAATGGTGACATCTTCTAGGTCTAAGCTGTCAATGATCAGCTGTTTAATTTGGTTGTGTAAGTTCATTTTTATGTTTCTTATCTGTAGCTATCAAGTGGACTTGATAGGTTGTTTAAATAAAACTCTTGCAGGTCTCGGGTGAGTTGTCGAGCTATTTTTGCTTCGTTACCTTGGGTAACCTTGTAGTGTTGGTACCGCATGCTGTGGCCAACTTCAACCGACATGTTGATGGTTTGCCGTGGTATTTGGTACCACGCCTGTTGTTTTGTTAACCCTGTAACATCAGTGTGTAATATGACGGGTAAAATATCGGTTTGGGTTCGTAGCGCAATATTAGCCGCGCCACGTGCAAAAGGATTAATTGCATTACCAACCAGTGTGCGGGTACCTTCAGGAAAAATCACTAAATTTGTGTCCTGCTTTAATACTTGCTTACAATCTTGTAGCAGCAGATCAGCGCTGCGATTAGGGATGTAACCCACATTCGATAGCACACCTCGTATAAATGGATTACGCCATAAGGTTTGTTTAACGATGCAACCCGCATTGGGCATAAGGCTAATTAACACAACAACATCAACTAATGTTGGATGATTAGCAACAACGATATGACCTTGAGCACGCTGTAATAAATGCAAATTTTTTGTGCTGACGTTAATCACACCTGCCGCACTTAACATGGTGACAAAACCTTTAAACATTAAACTCACGGTACGTTGCACTCGTGCTATGCGTTCCTGCTTAGACCCTGGCCAATAACGTAATACTGGCAGTATGGTTAATGAGCTGAGCAACCCGCCAAGGCCAAATACCATGTAACACATTACGCCACCTATCCACCTTGGAATATACCTAAGCCCAGTCAGTTTAGGGGCTAGGCTCTGTTGAGATGTAAAAGGAGCTGACTGCTGCGAATTAATCATGATGCTCAACAGACCAATACCAATGACATAAACACCCTTGGATGTTTTTTCCTGTGGCGATGTGGTGAATTAATTGGCTAAAACTGATGATATCTGATTTGTGGCCTGAAAGAGGGCGGTCGGATAAACCCAGAGTGATACTCGCATTGGTATTTGCATCGCTGTTGGCGGGTGCGAGGTACAAACCTAAGGCGATGGGCAGTTCAACCTCGTGGGTAAACTCACTGTAAACAGGCGGCACTGGGTCGTCGCCAAACACCATTAACACAGGTTCTGGGTTTTGTGCCAATAGCGCGTAGGTTTCAATTAACGCTTGTGGCAAGGTTTGTTCCCCAGCAGCTATAGAGCTTGAGGCTGCAGTGTTATTGGCCACAATACCAAAAATCCCACTGGCCGTATTGTGTACTGATTGGCTAAAAGCCATAGGCGATAGCGGTTGTTGCTCGGTGATATCTTTTAGTAACCCAAGGGTGCGAGTCAGCTCGCCATGTCGTGATGAAAAAATACTGCGGGTTTGCGGAGCTACTTGGCATTCGTGGGCTGCGGTTAACATCATTTTGGTTAAACGACTAAAACGGCGGCGTTGCATGGCGGGGATGTGCGATAAGGCTGGCGCGTCTTGCTTTAAAGTGGCACTGTTGTTTGGTTGTTGCCACTGGTGCCAGCTTTCAATGGTTTGAAAATCTGGAGACCATGCGCCCCATGAGAGAAGTTTGAATTGTAAGTGCACTGCTTTGCCTCTATAACCGCCTAGCTATCCTTATCTAAGTGTTAACAAATAATCATATAATTGCAGATGATTCGTTAACAATGTCAATTGTACACCTAACCGGGGCAATTTAAGAAGCCATGTAAAGTAAAAAAAGAATTGGGTACCTAAAAAACAAACAGCGTGGCTATGTTAGCCACGCTGTAGAGTGATTACGCTGTCAGACGGTTATTGAGCAGCAAAACTTGCTTGAAGTTTTTTTACCGCCGCTTTTATTTTACGGGTATTTTCTGGCCCCATACGGATCAATAACTTTTGCGCATTAGGTAATGCCTCTAAATTAGGGTCTACAAAATGGTAATTGACCGTAACAGAAGACAGCTCGATAGGGTCTTCTATAATGGGCGCATCAGCCACCATAGTAAATACGGCTTGCATTCGATTATCGAAATCAATATCGCTGTATCCTAGTTCACTAAAGGCTTCGGCAAAAAGAGGTTTTAGCTCAATATAAGTAGCAACTAATTCTTTTTCATCCAATCCAGCCACAAAGTCAGCATATAAATCATAGCGATGATAGCTGTCTGGGTTTAAAAATGTTTTGTTGGTGATTTCGCTAACAGAAAACTCAGTTTCTGGGCCTTTTAATGGGCTAGCTTTACGCACTAACTCGCCTTGCGCTAGGTTGTCGACAAACACCACAAATTGACGGGCAATGTCTTTTTTCAAGATCATTGGGGCAATTTTCATACCGTTGGCTATGGCCAGTGTTTTGCTTTCAATAAAGTCATCTGACTCGGCTAACGCAGGTAATGGCTCAACCACTTCTGGGGTTGTGTCAGTGGTGTCTGACTCATCGCCTGTTGGTACAACATCATTATCAGTCGTGGTGGTAACTTGTTGTGGCTCTTCTATCGGAGCTTGTTCAATTGGGGTTTCGGGTAAGGCTTCAGGTAGCTCAACAGGCGTCATCACTACAGGATCAAATTCTTCGCTATCGTCACTGGTAAAGTAAAAATAGCTACTGGCAGCAAGTAACGCGATAACCGCAATAGCGATAAAGGCTATATTGGTACCTGATTTCTCATCTGTTGATGGTGTAATTCTGTCTTCTTCATTAACTTGCATTTCAATTCCTTGGCTTGTTTGCTATCGATATAGATATTTAGATGGAGTCGAAAAATACTGCGTTATACCATTTTGCAATATTCAACAGTGTTGTCTAGTGGTAACTGGTGATAATCCACAATAATTCACTTTTTGATCAAACTTTATGCTTGCACATACTGCTGGCGATCACCTAACCAACGCTCAATGATGGCGTCGATGTTTTGCGGTACTTGTTGGTTGATATGCACCGCTAACTTTTGGGTGGGGGCAATGAGGTGCTGATCGCGAATTAAGTCGGCAATTTTAAGATCGGCTAAACCCGTTTGTTTTGTGCCCAGTACTTCACCGGGCCCTCTAATCTCAAGATCTTTTTGTGCAATCACAAAGCCATCATTGCTGTCTCTTAACACACCCAAGCGCTTGGTTGCCGTTTGCGATAACGGCGCTTTATAAAGCAGCACACAATGACTGGCTACTGCGCCACGACCCACACGACCCCGAAGTTGATGTAATTGAGCAAGTCCAAGCCGCTCAGGGTTCTCAATAATCATTAAACTGGCATTAGGCACATCCACGCCGACTTCTATGACGGTAGTGGCCACCAATAAGTTCAATTCACCTGACTTAAACTGCGCCATAATGGCCTGCTTTTCAGCGCTTTTCATCCGCCCATGTACTAAACCTACTTTTAACTCGGGCAGAGCAGCGCTCAGTTCTGCGGCGGTGTCTTCTGCGGCTTGGCATTCTAAGACTTCAGATTCTTCAATTAAGGTGCACACCCAGTAAGCCTGACGGTTATCGTGTAGGGCAGCATGCCTAACTCGTTCAATTATTTGTTGCCGGCGAGTATCGGCAATTGCAACCGTTGTGACAGGTGTGCGCCCAGGCGGTAACTCATCAATAATCGACGTATCGAGGTCGGCATAGGCTGTCATTGCCAGTGTGCGCGGTATTGGTGTTGCAGTCATGATCAGCTGATGGGGATGAAAGCCCTGGCTAATGCCTTTTTCACGCAGGCCCAAACGTTGGTGTACTCCAAAGCGATGTTGCTCATCAATAATGATTAAGGCCAGTTTATTAAAGACCACGGCTTGTTGAAAAATAGCATGGGTGCCAATGATCATATGTGCAGCACCGCTGGCGATGTCCTCAAGTGATTGCACTCTGGCTTTGCCTTTAAGTTTGCCAGCTAACCAGCCAACTTTGAGGCCTAAAGGTTCAAACCAGTTCGCAAAGTTAGCCGCGTGTTGTTCAGCTAATAACTCTGTGGGGGCCATCATTGCCACTTGGTAGCCATTTTCTATTGCTTGTAGGGCAGCAAGCGCCGCCACCAAAGTTTTACCTGAGCCGACATCTCCTTGCACAAGACGCATCATCGGCATGGGGTGTTGTAAATCTTGACTTATTTCGGCAACGACTCGCTGTTGCGCGCCAGTCGGTGAGAAAGGGAGCTTGAAAAGAAATGGTTGTAATAATTGTCCTGTTGTTGGCATGGCAACGGCAGCATCTTGATTACTTCGCTGACGCAGTTGCAACATACTTAAATTGTGTGCGAGCAGCTCTTCTTGTATTAGGCGTTGTTGAGCCGGATGCTGACCGTGTTCGAGCTCAAAGGGGGACACGGCACTTGAAGGGCGGTGTAACGTATGTAATGCATCGCGTAGGCTGATATTATTAGGTTGCAAATTGAGGGGGAGCAACTCAGGTAACCCGCCACTGTCTAACATGGTTAATGCTTGTTCTGTCAGCTTTATCCAGCTGGCTTGTTTAACCCCTTCTGTGGTGGGGTAAATCGGTGTTAGCGTGTCGCTGAGATTGATGGTCTCACCGGCATGGATAATTTGGTATTCTGGATGGACGATTTCTTTGTGGTGATTGCCTCGACGGATTTCACCATAAGCACGAATCACTGCGCCCTGTTCCATAGCATTGCGCTGCGCCATCGAAAAATTAAAAAAGCGTAGACTCATTACCCCGCTATGATCGCGAACATTGCATATTAGCATGCGTCGCTTGCCTTGCATGATTTGAGTTGACTGAATTTCAGCTTCGATAGTACCGTAACTGCCTGGCGGTAATGCTGCTATCGGGTGAATTTGCGTGCGGTCCTCATAGCGCATCGGTAGGTGAAACAGCACATCTTGTACTGTTTTAATCCCGAGCTTGGCCAGTTTTTCAGCCACCTTTTTAGCAACACCTTTAAGGTCTGTGATTGGAACATGATCCAGTCGAAGCAAATTTTACGCACCTACATTGATGGTTAAAATAAAAAACGATTGTAATTTCAAGCTAAAACTCACAATCACTGTAATTATATACAGATGTTTAAGGTATCTTAGCAGAGTTTACTCACAAGGCAATACGTTAGGGCCATTACAACCAGCCCTTTTGTCTGGCGATTCGAGCAGCATCAATTCGGTTACTGGCGCTGAGTTTATTGATAGCTTCAGATAAATAGTTTCGCACAGTGCCTTCGGCGATAAATAATTGATTAGCAATATCTGCGGTAGATAACCCTTCACTGGCAAGGCGTAATGCTCGGCGCTCTTTGTCGTTAAGTGGGTCAATTTCACCAATAGCGCTAAAGGCTAATTCAGGGTCGATGATTCGCTTACCAGCAATAACTTGTTTTATGGTGCTAATAAGCTCATCTGATGGTGCATCTTTGAGTAAAAAACCACTGACACCGTATTCTAGGGCGCGTTTAATATAGCCCGCTCGGCCAAACGTGGTCAGGATAATAACTTTGGTTGTGCTTGCTTGTTGTTGTAGCCATTGGCTTAACTCTAAACCTGTTTTGCCTGGCATTTCTATGTCTGTTAACAATAAATCGTAGTGCTGTTTTTTTAACATTGTGAGTGCTTTATCGCCGTCTTCTACCTCGGTAATAGTGATATTGTCTTGGGCAAGAGTCAGTAATGCAGCAAGTGCACCGCGGACCATGGCTTGGTCTTCTGCTAATAAAATATTCATGTCGGCTCTGTCAGTGGCAAGGTAATGGTGACAATAAACTGCGGGTTTAGTTGGTATTGCACATCGGCGTGTAATAACGCAGCACGCTCTTTAATACCTTTAAGGCCATTACCCTCAGTTAGGTGTTTTATTGGGCTATTTTCAATATATTGCAGTTGTAATTGGTTATCTACAGTTTGGATTGCAATTGTACAGTGGTCTGCCTGACTGTGTTTAAGGGTGTTATTGACTAACTCCGTGAGCATTAAGCACAGTTGTGATTCTGCAAGGTTAGTTAATTTGGGCCATTGGCCCTCAATGGTGACCGCAATAGATTTGTCTCGTAACATTTGGCTTAATGTGCGGGTAGTTTGGCTTAATCCATGGTGTTTGTAGTCAGTCACGGTTTGGCGAATTTGGCTTAAGCAGTCGCGGGTTATTTGGCTGACTTGATTTATTTGGAGTTGTGCTTGTTCGGTTTTACCTGCGCTAATGAGCTTGTCTGCCAGTTCAGCTTTTAATGCAATTGAGGCTAAATGATGACCCATTACATCATGCAAGTCGCGGGCTATGCGTTCGCGTTCAAGCGAGGTAGCAAGCTGAGTAATTTCATCTTTAGATTGTTGTTGCTGGCGTTTAATTCGTTGGCGATGTTGTTCAATCACCCCAAGTAAACCAACGATTAGACAAATCCCCATACCATAAAAGGTAAAGAAATAACCCGAGTAACCGACGATAATATTGATAGTGAGTAACAGTAAACTGATCGCAATATAACCAAGTATTACTGTACGTTTGGAGTAGAAAAATCCAATAAAAAAACAACAAAAGCTAAACAATGACATGGAGCCGCTAGTTAAAAAACCAGAGGTAACGGCAACAAGTAACATCAGTAAAATCGGCTTGTGGGCTTGCTCTTTGGTATTGTTATAGGCCCAAAAATAGCCAAAAACAAAAGGCACTAGCAACGCTACTGCTAGTGTGATTTTTAACCATTGTCCATCCATAAAAAACAGTGGGATAAAATAAAAACCAAGGTTAATTAAGTAAACCCAAGCCGTTTTCTGTTCAAAGCTTTTTTGCTTATTGTGTGTTAAACCCGATGTCATGAGGCCTCCTTGCGCAGTTAATCATAGAGTAACTGCGTGTTAACTCAAGCTAATACCATTGCGCGTTAGTAAGTGTTCTCTTTGCGAGAATTTAAAAGGGCTTAAACAAGGCGAATGACTGAATGAATAGTGATTCTCTTTCGACGTCATGCAACGCAGTGTAAGCCTTTTTAACACTCGCCTAAAAGGAATGCCCCAGCCGCTTTTGCTTTACGTTCTCGCTATTTGAAAGGGAACCACCATGACGACATAGCGACGCCTTAATCAAACACCGCTAGACGCATTCTATTAATGCGCAATGGTATAGTTACGTTTAGCATTATTGCTTTGCAGCTTGTTGGCTTAATAGAAATTTAGCCCAACCATATTGAGGGTCGACAGCCACTGCGCTTTGCCAATCTTGTTGTGCACCAGTAAAATTTCCTTGTTCTTGCTTTGCTAAGCCTCGCCATGTGTAGGCTTCTGCATGCCCCCAGCAAATGGTGTCACAGGGTTGGTCGTAAAGTGCGATTGCTTGGCTAGCTAAGGTGTGTGCTTTATCGACGCCACCACCAAACACACTTGGGGTATAAAATGCATTAATGGCACTGACTAAACTCACTCGCGGGTTGTTTGGCTCAAGGGCTTTTGCTTGCTGCAATAGCTGAGCTGCTTTCATGCCGTATTTAGCTCCTTTGCTACTATCAAACGCGATTTGCATACCATAAACGGCGGCGAGCAATGCTTGTGTATCGGCTGACTCTTGCTGCGAGAGTATGTTCTCAAGGGTGTGTTGCGCATGGGTTAATGACTGCTGTGCAAGCTCTTGCTTGCCAGTAATGTTGGCTGTAATCGCAAGGCGGTAGTTTGCATAAGCGTTGTTATAGTCACTGGTATTTTGGCTATATTGAGTCAGAGCATTAATGTCCATTGTGTTGGCGGCATTATCGATGTCGATGATATCGGCCAATGCATTGTGGCTGGCAAAAGTAAGGCTTGTGATCAGTAGTAATGTTTTCATGGTTATCTCCGTTAGGGTTGGTCCAATCCTGTATTGGTTGGATTAGGTCTAGTATGGAGAATCGACGATGTATTTATTAGGCACAAAGGTCATCAAATCAGGGTGACAAATGTCATATTGAAATAAAAAGGCCAACGCAGTTAAGTCGTTGGCCTAAAGTGTGTCATCTAATAGGTATTACACGACTTGCATCACAAGGTAGCTGGTATAACCTAAGTAAGCTGCAAGTAACACACCGCCTTCACGACGGCCAATGCGTAAGCCAGTCCAGGCAAATGGCAATACCATGAAAGCAAAAATGAGCATGGCAATAAAGTCGATTTCATTAAACCCAGCAGCAGACACTGGGTGAATGATTGCTGTGGCACCTAAAATACCTAAAATATTAAAAATATTTGAACCGACAACGTTACCAATTGCAATATCGCTTTGGCCTTTTAACGCTGCCATCACAGAGGTAACGAGTTCAGGCATACTGGTTCCGATCGCCACAATGGTTAAACCAATAATCACTTCACTGATGCCAAATTGTTTAGCCAGTTCTACTGCGCCGTCAACAAATAACACGCCACCACCGACTAACATGGCAATGCCTACCGCTATCAGTAGTACTGAAATGAGAGGGTTTTGCGGGTTAGTGTCGATGTCGAGATCTTCGGGGCTATTTTTTGAGCTGATATAGCTAAAGCCTAAATAGCCAAGTAGTAAGCTAAATAAAATCGCGCCATCAATAAAGCTGACATCGCCATCAAGCAAGAGAAACCACACTAAAATCGACGCCGCAATCATAATGGGAATATCACGCTTTACCATTTGAGATTGTACTGTGATAGGACGAATGAGCGCGGTGATCGCTAAAATAAGGCCGATGTTAACAATGTTAGATCCAACAACGTTTCCAAGGGCAATACCTGAGTTGCCCGCAAGAGCAGACTTGACACTGACGGCCAATTCAGGAGCACTCGTACCAAAAGCAACAATGGTTAACCCAATAATGAGAGGAGTAATACCTAAACGAAGTGCAACCGCACTAGCGCCTCGTACTAAGGCCTCTGCGCCAAAGGTTAAAATAATAAAACCGCCGATGATGGATAACGCAATTAACATGATGACTTTGCCCTGTGTTGACAGCATCGCTAAGGTAGCGTTGCCTATTTATTTGGCGTATGTTGACAGAATATGTCAAAAAAATACACGCGATAAGCGTGTATTTTTTTTTAGTCTACATGCAAAAAATGATTGCAAATTACAATTCATCTTCCCAGCGAACTTTTGCACCGCGAACACCTTCCACTTTTGTGCTAAATGCTTTTTCAAGTACGTGGCGTTTAATTTTGAGTGTGGGAGTTAATGAATCATTTTCGATGGTCCAATCGTCATTAACAACAACAATGGCATCGACATGTTCATGAGACTCCAAATGAGGATTTACGCTATCGAGTGTTTCTTTTAACGAGGTTCTCACTTCTTCACGAGGCTGTAATTTTGATCCTTCTGATAGTTGGACCAATGCTACTGGGTGAGGTAAGCCTGAGCCTATTACACAGATCAACTCGATATGAGAGTCTTGCGCCAGTTTACGTTCGATAGGTACTGGGGCAACATATTTACCCTTTGACGTTTTGAAGTTATCTTTTACCCGGCCGGTAATGTCGATATAACCTTCATCGTCAATTTCGCACAAGTCTCCAGTGTGGAAAAAACCGTCTTCGGTAAATGCCGCAGCAGTAGCTTCTTCTTGCAAATAGTAACCCGTCATTAAGCCTGGGCTTTTGACTAATAATTCCCCTTGCTCAGATTGACGCACCAAACATCCCTCAACAGGGCGGCCAACTGTGCCGATTTTTTTTGCGTTAAACGGATAATTAATAATGGAGTAAGCGCAGTTTTCTGTCATTCCCCATGCTTCGCAAATATCAATTCCAATGGTGTTATACCATTGGAGTAACGATGGCGGAATGGGAGCTGAACCTGATCCATTTAACCGAGATTGATCTAACCCCAATCCTTTTTTAATTTTACGTTTAACAATACTGCTTATGATAGGCAGTTTAAGTAAGGTATTGAGTTTTTTCTCGCCAATTTTATTGATGATATTTAATTGGAATACGGTCCATAAACGTGGCACAGAGAAAAATACCGTTGGGCGACAGCGTTGAATATCGTCAACAAATGAGTCGAGGCTTTCAACAAAACACACGGTTGCACCAGAATAAAAAGACGAGCCTTCAATGGCGACACGTTCAGTGATGTGTGCAAGCGGTAAATAAGATAACAATCTGTCAGCAGTGTTGGTTTTTAAATCGCGAATAACCGCTTCACATGCCCAACCATAGCTGGCAAAGGTTTGTATAGCGCCTTTAGGTTTGCCTGTTGATCCAGAGGTGTAAATAAGGGTCATGACTTGGTCGGTTGTTGGCAATGCCGCTTCAACTAATGGTTGGCCTAGCTTTAAAAGCTGTTCCCAATGATATTGAGCAGGCATGGTTTCGTATGGCATCGCTAAGCGGAGTATTTCGCCGCCTACAGCCGTTTCTTGTTCTGCCCAATGATCAAGTTTGCCGATAAAAATAGCTTTGGCACTGCTGTGTTCAAGCACATAACGAATTGTTTCTGCGTTGGCTGTAGGGTAGATAGGTACACTGACGTAACCGCCGTACATTAGCGCTAAATCGACAATGAACCATTCGGCACAGTTTTTAGATAGAACGGCCACTTTGTCGCCAGGTTCTAAACCAAGATGACGAAGTGAACCTGCAATTTGTTGCATTTTTTGTTGCACGTCACGCCAGGTAAAATCTACGTATTTGCCGCCAATTGGCTGGCGAAGGTAAACTTTATCGCCTTGTGTATCCACCCAATGAGATAACATCTCAACGGGAGTTTTAATTAAATTTTCCATCGACACTTCCATTTTCTTTATTGTTATTGTGGCTTTGATACTAATCAACTCAGACACTAAAACATCCCCATGTTTTAGTGCTGACAGGTACGTCAATGCAGGCATCGCGTACAGTGTTGATTGGTGTCATTATTCGCCTACTTGCTTGGTCTTGCTTAACGTTGTGCAAATTTTCAGCTTGGCTAGATGGTTAATACAATGGGTATTAATCACTTTAGTATGGCCATTTTTGTGCGCTGGCGCAAACTGTTTGCACTGTCTGCGTACAAGGTCACACTTAAGTTACGGTAGCAGAATCTGTTGAATAAACAATAGATATTGAGCATTTACTCTACGATAGAGCCTGAACAACAAAAAAGGCGCTCAAGGCGCCTTTTTAAAAATAATGTGATTTTATTCAGATTTCCATTATTCCGTCCATTTCAACCAATGACCCTTTAGGCAGCTCTTTTACGCCAATCGCTGCACGAGCTGGATAAGGTTGTTGAAAATAACGGCTCATAATTTCATTTACCGTCGCAAAATGAGATAAGTCAGTTAAGAAGATATTGAGTTTAACAATGTCGCTCATTTTTCCGCCGGCCGCTTCACATACCGCGGTTAAATTTTCGAACACTTGTACCACTTGCTCTGCAAAATCATCACTGACCATGGCCATGGTTGTTGGATCTAACGGAATTTGACCAGAAAGATAAACGGTACTGCCGACTTTTACAGCTTGAGAATAGGTGCCAATAGCTTGTGGCGCTTTGTCGGTTGCGATGATAATTTTTTCAGCCATGTTGATTTCCTTTGATTGTTATTTTATTAACGGTTACGTGACGTGCGTAAAACTTCAGGTAACACACGGATCCGGCGCATCACGTTAGCAAGGTGCACGCGGTCTTTCACTGAAATGCGTAAGTTAATCAAATACACACGGCCATCACGCTCTTCGGTACTGAGGTTGTGAATATTTGAGCCCGCAGAGGCAATAATAGAGGTGATTTTTGCCAACGCCCCCTGATGATTGACAATTTCAACGCGTAAATTTGCTTGGTATTCGACGCCTTCAACGTTATCCCAATGGACAGAAATATACTTATCTGGCTCGCCTTGATAACCGCGAATATTGGCACAGCTTTCCATGTGAACCACTAAACCTTTGCCAGGGCTTACATGAGCAATAACGGCATCCCCAGGGATGGGTCGACAACAATTGGCATAGCTAACTAGCATGCCTTCAGCACCACGGATAGGCATTTGTGGTTTTTCTTTGTTGTGTTCGTGTGAGTCAAATTGTTCACCCACTAATCGTTGTGCAATAACGATACTCATGGCATTGCCTAATCCAATGTCAGCCAGCAATGAGTCTAGTGAGTTATGTTTGGTTTCTTTGATGACTTTTTCAAGCAATTCCGCAGGTATGTTTTCAAGTTTTGTGTCGCCTAGTGCATGATTTAATAAGCGCTTACCAAGTGCAATAGCATTGGCTCCTTTTAAGCTCTTAAGCACTTGACGGATTTTACCACGCGCTTTACCCGTGACGACAAAATTTAACCATGCAGCATTAGGTCTTGCACCTTTAGCGGTAATGATCTCTACCGTTTGGCCAGAAATAAGCGGCTGACTTAGCGGATAAGCTTGGCGATTAACACGTGCGCCCACACAGGTATTGCCGACATCGGTGTGGACTTCATAGGCAAAATCGACCGCTGTTGAATTTACCGGTAATTCTAGGATGCGTCCTTCTGGGGTAAAAACGTAGATTTCTTCAGGGAATAACTCTGTTTTAACGTTTTCAACAAACTCAAATGAACTGCTGGCACTTTGTTGTAATTCGAGCAGGCTTTGCATCCATTTGTGAGCACGAACTTGAGTGGTGCTTTGTTTTGCTGCATCGGTATTATTTTTATACATCCAATGTGCAGCAACGCCCTTATCAGCCATTTGATCCATTTCTTCGGTGCGGATTTGCACTTCAACGGGCACGGCATGTGGACCAAATAAAGAGGTATGCAGAGATTGATAGCCGTTTGCCTTAGGAATGGCAATATAATCTTTAAAGCGACCAGGGCGAGGTTTGTAAAGGCCATGCATCGCACCGAGCACCCGGTAACTGGTATCGATTGAATCAACAATAATTCTAAATGCGTAGATGTCCATCACTTCTTGAAACTGAAGTTCTTTACTGCGCATCTTACGGTAAATTGAATAGAGGTTTTTCTCTCGCCCTTTGACTTTTGCAGGAATACCGGCTTCTTCGAGGCGAGATTCAATGGCCGACTCAATACTATTAATGAGCTCTTTGCGATTGCCCCTAGCGGCTTTGACCACATCGCGGATGACTCGATGCCGCATGGGGTAGTATGCCTGAAACCCTAAGTCTTCAAGTTCGATTTTGATATTATGGATACCTAATCGATTGGCAATAGGCGCATAAATTTCTAAGGTTTCACGAGCAATACGACGACGCTTGTCTGGGCGAAGCGCCCCAAGGGTTCGCATATTGTGGGTGCGATCAGCCAACTTAATGAGGATCACTCGAATATCTTGAGTCATTGCCATCATCATTTTGCGGAAGTTTTCCGCTTGGGCTTCTTTTTTATCGCGAAATTTGATTTTGTCTAGCTTAGAGACACCTTCGACAAGCTCCGCTACGGTAATACCGAAGAGTTCTGTGAGTTCTTCTTTGGTGACGGGGGTGTCTTCAATGGTGTCGTGAAGCAAGGCAGCCATAAGCGACTCATGATCGAGTCGCATATCTGCCAAGATGCGGCTAACCGCAACTGGATGGGTAATGTAAGGCTCGCCACTTGTGCGCATTTGCCCTTCGTGGGCGTCACGCGCAACCAAATAGGCCTGCTTGAGTAATTCTACTTGTTCCGGCTCTAAATAGCTGGACGCTGACTCTTTTAGACCTTCAAACAGATACAAGTGGCGCTACTCCTTAAATGACGCGGCCTTCTGCAATGGCTGCAACAGCGGCGATTTCTGCTGCTTCACGCTCACGAACAGTTTGGCGTTCGTCAGCATCTAATGTGTTTGAGGTGACTAAACCAAGTTCGATTTCGCGCAGTGCGATAACGGTTGGTTTATCGTTCATCTCCTCAACCATAGGATCTTTACCTTGCACAGCGATTTGGCGTGCGCGACGCGCTGCAACCAGGATCATATCAAAACGGTTGCCGATTTTGTTTACGGCGTCTTCTACAGTTACGCGAGCCATGTGTTGAAACTCCAGTGTTATCTATGGGAAAAAATGACGCAAAATTGTACACTATGACAATTAATCTGCCAAGAGATCAACAAGCATATCATTGTGGGTATGCTGCTGACTAGCACAGGTTAGCCTTTGGCTGCGAATAATTGCGCTTAAATCCGCCAATGCGCTGTCAAAATCATCATTTACGATAACAAATTCATATTGTGAATAATGCGACATTTCTGATACGGCTTGCGCCATGCGCGAGTCGATAACCTCTTGACTGTCTTGACCTCGGCCCGTTAGACGGCGTTCAAGCTCGGCTTTTGATGGGGGTAAAATAAACACGCCAATTGCGTAAGGCATGAGTTTTTTGACTTGCTCTGCGCCTTGCCAGTCAATGTCTAAAAAGACATCAATACCTTTTGCTAGCGTTTGTTCTATCACGGTTTTAGACGTGCCGTAATAGTTACCAAATACTTCAGCCCATTCAATAAATGCCGCTTGATCAATTAATACTTTAAATTGTTCAACACTAACAAAATGGTAATGTTGTCCGTCAATTTCGCCTGGGCGTGGTTGACGAGTGGTATGCGACACCGAAACCTGTTTGTCACTGGGTTTATCTTTCAACAGTGCCGAGATAAGTGAAGATTTACCTGCACCACTAGGGGCGGACACGATAAAAAGATTTCCACGAGTGCTCATAAATTGGTTTTCATCCGGTTATTCATTAAGAAAGCTTAATATTATACTCGTTAATAGTAAGGTTATGCTAGGGCTATAAACCGCTAGAATGATGTCTCGTGAGTGTGCCGAAGTCATCGTATTATGGGTAAGCGCTGTTAGATAGGATTTCAATAAAATAATTGCTTAAAACACGCATTGGATCTGGCTTTATAGGATAAATTCTGTAGGCTTTGCGCTATTGTGTGAAATGTCAATTTGTTGCGTCTTATTTGTCACATTTGCCCGCACTATTGCTGCTGTATTGTGATGTTTTGTATAAACCAACTCCGTAAACCAATATAGGAATGTTTGATGTTAGTAAAAACCCTGCTGTGCCGCGAAGGTCGTGACACGGGTCTAAGGTTAATGGCCATTGTATTTGCGGCTTTTTCGTTGTTGAGTGTGGCCACCTTAGTGTTTCCTGCAAGTGTCATCATTTTGATATGCACGATAATGTCATTGCCTATTGTGGGGTTGTCTGCAGTGCGCCGCTTATTTGATGCGAATAAAACCGTCAAATTGGCTTTTGTCTGTGTAATACCCGTATTGATTTTTGGTTTATCGGCCTATTTTATGGCGCCTTTTGGTGCATTAGCGGGTTTGTTTTTGTTTGGTTTAGCCTGTGGCGCCTATTTGAGTTTTTTACCGAGTAAAAATCACATTCAGTATATACAGGGGTATTACGGCCCCAACATGGTGATGGAGGCCGCCACCATATCGATGCATCGTCGCCAAGATCCGGTGCTGAAGGGCCAAGTGTTGTCAGCGTCTTTCTCAAACGATGCACCTATTAATACATTTGAACCGTCTAATACATTTGAACCGTCGCCACGTAATGATGTGGAGCGGCAACGTCATGTTGCACCAGAGTTCACTACCACGGTAAGTGCAATCACTGAAGATGACGACAACGTGGTAACAAGCACTGATACCATGCTCGGCAAGCCTTATCGCAATGATCATTTGGACGATGAACCAGACGCAGACACGCTTTTTGCTAATCGTGAACGAACTCACCAACCGTTGTATGTCGATCAAGATGCGTTAAAGTCTGGGTCGATTACGGAACTGGTTAAATCTTGGATTAATGTCGCTAAGTCGCATCAGGTTAAGCTGATTCTGGCGGGTAAAATTTTGGCTGGTATCGTCGCAACATGTTTAGTGATTTACCTTGTGATGTTAGTGGTTAATGCTTTTTCAAGTGCAGATGATGAAAGTGAGTCGCAGATGACTCAAGGAGTAATCGAGCCGATGAGCATGACACGGCAAATCGTGAAGTTGCCCGATGGATTTTGGCTTGCGCTTGAGGGTGATGTGCTGATTTTACGCTGGTTGGGCGATGCCGGTGACGCTCAAAACTTATGGCGTTTAGCGAGCGCAGTAGGGGATAAATCTTGCGCGTATCTCGAATTTAATGATGGTAGTCAATTTAGGCCCATGACAGTTGATTTAGTTGCTGATGGTGCCACCGAAGCTAGATTTACTCCGCTAGATAAAAGTGTCATGGTGAACCATGTTGCATTACGCGGTAATTTCAAATTGTGTGGTTATGAATTTAGCCTCAAAGGTAGCCAGGCCGCGTTAATGCAAAACCCACAGTTTGAGGCAATCTTAAGTCAGTAGTGTGCCGCGTTTTTGTGAGTGCTGTATTCTTTGTATGCCCATGCTTAGCATGTTAAAACCGCACGTATGAAGCTGAGCGAATAATCTATGGCAAGGCCAGATGGGGTGGGTGATTGATAGAGTATATTAGGCAAGTTGTTTTACCGCAATTTGGTATAAATGCGGCTAATGCAAGCATTAGCCGTCTAGGAAATGGGCATATTAACCACACTTTTCTGGTGGCTGATCCAACGCGTAAAATGGTTCTGCAAAGAATCAACACCTCGATTTTTACCCAGCCAGAAGTGGTCGTCAACAATGCGGCTAAAGTGAGTCAGCACTTACTTGCTAAGCAGAAAGTTAATCAGTATTTGTTGCAGGTGGTGAGCCCTGTGCTGACTGAATCTGGTGAACTTGGCCTCAACTTAGGTGAGCAAGGGTTTTGGCGGGCGATTGATTACCTAGACAACAGCCATACTGTTGAAGTGGTTACACAGGCACACCAAGCCGAGGTTGCCGCGTATGCTTTTGGTCATTTTGCCTCAGCCTTAAGTGACATGCCTGAAGATAGCATTGTGGATGTTATCCCCAACTTTTTGAATCTGCCTCAGAGATTCAGTCAACTGACTCTGGCGATGTCGGGTGATGCTCATAACAGGCTATCAAGCTGTCAACAATGGGCAGACTTTGTGTTATCGCAAACAGATGTCTTGCATCTGCTGGCTGATTTTGAAGCAAAGTTACCGAAGCGTATTTGCCACAATGACACCAAAATCAATAACATGTTATTTGATAAGCGCGATATGTCGAGTATGGCGATTATTGATTTAGATACCTGTATGTTGGGTTATTTAATGTATGACTTTGGTGATATGGTACGAGCATTTTGCTCTCCAGAGCCGGAAGATTCGATTAATCTTACGCATGTTTATGCTCGCCCAGAGATTATTGTTAGCGCCACAAATGCGTATGTAAACGCGTTAAGTTCTGTTATTACCCCATTAGAAAAGCAAAGTTTATGGTTAGGGATAAAGGTAATGGCATTAATGCTTGGTACGCGTTTTTTAACTGATTACTTAAATGGGGATGTGTATTTTACCATTGAGCATAGCCAGCATAATCTTCACCGTGCAATGAATCAGTTAACGATTTATCAAAGTTTACTTAAACAAGAGTCACAATTATTGCCTTTGTTTAGTTAACTTAATTTAGCTGCCATGGCGTAAAAAAGGTTTTTTTGGATGTCTAATTTACTTAGCAAGTATAAATGGATTTTATTTGACGCAGATGAAACGTTATTTCATTTTGATGCGTTTGCCGGATTAAAATTAATGTTCTCTCGTTTTGACATTGAATTTAATGCGGATGATTTTGCACGTTATCAGCAAGTCAATAAACCGCTTTGGGTTGAATATCAAAATGGATTAATTTCTGCCGCACATTTACAACATACACGGTTTAATGATTGGGCTCGAAGATTATCTGTTTCGCCTCAGTATTTAAACAGCCAATTTTTAACCGCGATGGCCGATATTTGTCAGCCCTTACCTGGTGCGCGTGAGTTAGTGGATTCGTTAACCGGTCGGGTTAATTTAGGTATTATTACCAATGGTTTTACGCAATTGCAAAGTATCCGTCTAAGTCGCACTGGGTTTCAAGATGCATTTAATCCAGTGGTCATATCAGAGCAATTAGGTAAAGCTAAGCCTGACATTGCGATTTTTAACCATGCATTGAATTTAATGGGCGAGCCAGAGAAGCATCAAGTGTTAATGGTTGGCGATAATCTTCATTCTGATATTTTGGGTGGGATGAATGCAGGTATCGATACCTGCTGGTTAAATCATTATGGTGCGCCACTCACCGATGATATTGCGCCAAGTTATCAAGTCAGTAATTTAACACAGTTACATCAGTTATTGCATGCAAATTAAGCAATAAAAAAGCCATTCGAGTGAATGGCTTTTTTATTAACGTACTTTTAAATAGCTTACTTACTGGAATAAATCTTCGGCGACATTGTCGATAAATATTTCCCCATTTTGTTGAGTATCAGTTACGTATTCTTTTGGTTCTGTTCCTTCAACAAAATATTCAAACTCGGTAGTGTGATCTGTTTTACGAGTTAATTTGCCAGTGGCTAAATCAATCCGCGCAGACACAATGCCTTTTGGTGGAATCACAGGATGCTCAGGGGTGCCAGCCAGTGCTTTATTCATAAAGTCATTCCAGCCTGGTCCTGCTGTTTTTGCTCCGGCTTCGCCACCTGAAATTTGATCTGGTTCACCGTTAGCCATCCAGCTCGAGCGACCTAATTGGCGACCATGATCATCAAATCCAACCCAGAATGTCGCGGTTAATGTTGGATTATATCCGGTAAACCAAGTGTCACGAGATTCGTTTGTCGTACCTGTTTTTCCGGCTATATCATGGCGTTTAATTAGTTTAGCTGCACGCCAAGCCGTGCCGTTCCAGCCTGTGCCTTTACTCCAATCTCCGCCACCCCAGATAACGCTCTTCAAGGCTTCTGTGATTAAGAATGACGTTTGTTCTGAAATAACCTGTTTAGCAAAACGTGCGTTAGGGTTACTGCATACGTTGTCTTCTGCACTCAGGGTCATTGGATCAAATTCATTATTGGTGTTGATCTCATTTGCTTGCTTTGTAACAGGTTGAGATAACTCCTCAGCCATTGCTGCAAATGGGTCATCAAGGTCAGTTATTGGTGCACTCGTATCTTGTGGTTTACTACACGCAATAGCAGGTATTGTTTGTTCAATCATATTGTCGTAACCATCAGTGATATGATCGATAAAGTACGGTTCAACTAAATATCCACCATTAGCAAATACGTTAAACGCAGTTGCTACCTGTAAAGGTGTGACAGATGGTGAGCCTAATGCCAATGATTCATTTCGCGGTAAATCGTTAGGATCAAACCCAAATTTAACCAATTCATTAATTGTGTTGTCGAGTCCAGCATGACGCATTGCACGCACCGCCATGACGTTTATCGATTGCGCTAATCCAACGCGTAAGCGTGTAGGTCCGCCATAAATATCAGGTGAGTTTTTAGGGCGCCACGCTGTACCTTGACGAATATCGGGCTTATTAATTGGCGCATTATTAATTAAGGTTGCTAAGGTGTAATCTTTTTCTAGCGCAGCCGCATAGATAAACGGCTTAATATTTGACCCTAATTGACGTTTTGCTTGTGTGACTCGGTTAAACTGGCTTTGACTAAAACTAAAGCCGCCTACTAATGTTCTGATGGCGCCATCGTGAGGGTCAAGTGATACAGTCGCACTTGATACCACGGGTATTTGCGACAATTGCCAATGCTTACCATTATGGCGGATCCACACTTGCTGTCCGGCAGTGAGTATCTCAGCGGCTTGTTTTGGTGGCAGGCCTTGACGCTTATCACTGATAAATTTGCGTGCCCATTTTAGCCCTTTCCATTCTAGGGTAATGGTGTTGCCTTCGCTGGTGAGTACTTGGGCCTGCTGCTCGCTAACGTTCATTACTGCTGCTGGGATGATGCCTTGCATCGATGGCGTGCGCTTTAAGGTATTAATGATTGCATCTTTAGCTAAAGGTGTATCTGTCCACAACTCGGCAGCAGGACCTCGATAGCCATGACGTTGGTCATAGGCAAAAACATTATCCCTTAATGATTCTTGAGCCATTAACTGTAAGTCAGATGAAATAGTGGTATAGACATTGTAACCATTGGTATACGCAGCCTCTTCACCGTACTTTTGTATCATGTAATCACGCGCCATCTCCGAAATATATGGTGCATATAAATCAATCTCAGCCCCATGATATTTAGCCGTTGATGGGCTGTTAATCGCTTCTTCATATTCGGCCTGAGTAATATTGCGTTTTTCAAGCATGCGACTTAATACCCAGTTGCGGCGTGCAACTGCGCGTTCTGGATTTCTTATCGGGTTGGCTGCTGATGGTGCTTGAGGCAGGCCAGCAATCATTGCCATTTCGGGGAGTGTGAGCTGGTGAAGTTCTTTGCCATAATACACTTGTGCTGCAGCGCCAACGCCGTAGGCTCGGTTACCCAAAAATGAGCGATTTAAATACAGTGCTAAAATTTCTTTTTTCGTTAAGGCTTTTTCAATTTTTAATGCTAAAAAAATCTCTTTAATTTTACGAATATAGGTTTTTTCGTTAGATAAAAAGAATCCACGAGCCACCTGTTGAGTAATTGTACTGGCTCCTTGGCTTTTTTTACCCGTGGTGATCAAAATCGTCGCTGCACGGATAATCCCTATAGGGTCAATACCGCGGTGCTCAAAAAAACGCGCGTCTTCGGTGTCTAGAACCGCGTTAATTAATTGTACGGGTACATCATCGTACTCAACCGGAATACGACGTTTTTCGCCAAATTGTGAAATAAGCTTCCCGTCTTTGCTGTAAATACGCAATGGGGTTTGCAATTGGACTGTTTTTAATGAATTAACGTCCGGCAAGTCGGGTAACACATAGAAGTAAGCAGCAGTAATCGCCGCAACTCCTAAAAGTGATAGGCTAAAAAAGGCGATTAATAAACGTTTAAACCATTTCACTCGATAATTCCAAGAAAAAACAAAAAAAGTAGTGATAGTATATAAGCCACAGTGTTTTTGGTGAAGTAAAACATGATCGAGTTAAAATAGTATTTGTAAAATGAAGAAACATTTTATACAAATACTAATAACGAGTTAATTATGTGCTAATCTCTTACAAAATAATAGAATTGTGATGACGGACTATGCTTTCTAAACTATGGAAGCGTCAAGCACCTCAAATGGTTGGGATTGATATTGGGTCTCATGAAATAAAAGCCATTTTGTTGAGCAAGACTGCAGATGGATATAAAATTCAAAATCATGCGTCAGTTCCTGTAAAAAAAGGAGCTGTAGTCGATCATGATATTCGCGATTCTGAAGCTGTGCTTGAGTCGTTGCGACAAATTAAGCGTATTTTGCCTAAATCGGTTAAATACGCTGCCGTTGCCGTTTCTGGTTCTGCAGTAATGACCAAAGTCATTTACATGGATGCAGCCTTAAACGAAGAAGAGATGGAAGCGCAAATCGAAATTGAAGCTGACAACTTGATCCCTTATTCTCTTGACGAAGTCAGTATTGATTTTGAGCGATTGAGTCCAAATGTGACCGATCCTACCAAAGTTGATGTGCTGTTAAGTGCTTGCCGAAGTGAAAATATTGACTCGAGAGTTGACGCGCTTGATGCTGTAGAGCTGGACGTAAAAGTTGTCGACGTTGAAGCTTATGCATTAGGGCGCTCGGCCGAATTGATTTATGGTCAGCTACCTGAAGGCGCAAAACAAAAATCGATTGCCATGATTGATATTGGCGCCAACATGACAACATTTGCTGTTGTCGAAAAAGGTGAGACGACTTTCATTAGAGAGCAAGCGTTCGGTGGTGAGTTATTTACTCAATCTATTTTGTCATTTTATGGCATGCCACATGATGAAGCTGAACGCGCAAAGGTGACAGGGCAGTTACCTCGAAACTATATGTTCGAAGTGTTATCACCCTTTCAAACCCAATTATTACAACAAATAAAGCGTACTCTCCAAATTTACTGTACAGCCAGTGGTCGAGAGAAAGTCGATTACCTTGTGTTATGTGGTGGAACTGCAAAATTAGAAGGCTTGGCCGAGTTACTCACAAACGAGTTAGGTGCGCTAGCTATGGTTGCAGACCCTTTTCAAGGCTGTTTACACGCAGACGATACAATGAAAAGCCAACTTCAGCCAAATATGAGTAAGTATATGGTGGCATGTGGTCTTGCGCTAAGGAGTTATGCTCAATGGCGAACATAAACTTATTACCATGGCGTGAAGAGGCCAGAGAAAAACAAAAGCGCGACTATATTGGTATTTTAGCGCTAGTCTTTCTGGTTACGTCGCTCGTCATTTATTTATTTTTAAGCTTTTTAGAAGTGGTCACAGATGATCAGCGTCAGAGAAACGCCTATCTGCAATCTGAAATCGCTTTATTAGATACTCAAATTGCTGAGATTAGAAAAATCACTGAGCGTAAACAAGATATTGAGCGTCGCACAGAGATTATTCTTAATTTACAACAGTCTCGTAATTTACCGACTCATGTATTAGATGAGTTAGTTCGTATTGTGCCACCCGGTATTTATCTTTCTAGTATTGAGAAGAAAGGCAGTATTTTGTGGATTGAGGGACGAAGCGAATCTAACAATAATGTTGCCAATATGATGAGAAAGGTGAAGACATCTTCATACCTGAACGATCCGAATATGCAATCAATCGTGACGCAAAACGAGGAGTTAAGGCAGCTACAAAGCTTTAAATTACGCGTAACCATTCGCGATGATTCACAGTCAACAGCTGTCGATACCAGCCAAGGAGCGAGAAAATGAATCTCGACCTAGATCAATTTAATGATATCGATTTTGAAAATATTGGTGGTTGGCCTAAATTAGTCAAAATAGTCTTTGCAGCTTTTTTATCAATTTGCGTTATTGGCGGTAGTTATTATTTATTTATTGCTGATGCTATTGATATTATGGAAGCTGAACAAGCTAAAGAAATTCAGTTGCGCGAAGATTTTGAAAATAAATATCGTTTAGCTGCAAATCTAAAATTATATCGTGAACAGCTCGTCGTCATGGAAGCCCAGTTTGCTGAACTATTAAAAATGCTGCCTTCTGAAAACGAAATGCCAGGCTTATTAGATGACCTGACTTTTGTTGCAACCGATGCAGGATTGAGAATTAACAGCCTTGATTGGGACAATGAAATTGAGCGTGATTTTTATATTGAGTTCCCGATTAAAATGGCTGTAGAAGGTGATTATCACGAAATTGGTAATATGGTCAGTGGTGTTGCAAAACTGCCTCGTATTGTCAGCTTGCATGACTTTGTGATTAAGCGAAATGACGCAGGCGAATTGTCGATGGACATATTAGCCAAAACCTATCGCTTTAAAGAAGGTGCTGAATTATCGCAAGCGAATAATAAGGGGGCACAATAATGAAATTATTACCTCTTTATGGCGTAATGTTGCTTTTATTGACCGGTTGTATTGGCGAACGCAGTGATTTAGAGCTATTTGTTACTACTACTAAGGCGCAACATGTCGCACGTATTCCGCCTTTAAAAGAAACACCTAAGTTTGAACATTTTGAATATCAAGCAGAACTTATGCGTAGTCCTTTTGTGCCGCCGTCCAGGGAGCTAACAGAAGAAGTGATTGATACGTCTAAGGACTGTTTACAACCGGACTTAAACCGTCGAAAAGGGCGTTTAGAAACATACGCACTGGACAATTTAAGAATGCGCGGAACCCTAAGTGAAGACGGGACGATTTGGGCGTTGGTTGAATCAACTGATGCCAATGTTTATCGTTTAGGGGTAGGTGAATATTTAGGGCTTTACCATGGCCGAATTGCTAAAGTAACTCCGCAATTTATCGAAATTATTGAATTAATCCCTGATGGTTCGGGTTGCTGGGCAGAAAGATCCAGTAATTTAGAACTGTCAGGAAAATAACGTGCGAAGGATGAGGGAATAATGGAATCTTCTGCCGCGATGAAAAAAGCAATAACAAACTCATCATTTTGTAGAGCGCTTATCGGTGCAATATTAATGGTTGGCATTGTGCCAAATGCATTAGCTGCTAATCGTCTAATGGACGTTAAATACCATTCTATGGTTGATCACCAATTAGAATTAGAACTTGTTTTTGAATCAGCTGTGACATCGCCTACAGTGGATCTTTCAGCAGAGCCTGCAGAAATTATGCTTAATTTTGCTGACACTATTTCTAATTTAAATAAAGGGGTAATACCGATAGAAAGTGTTGGTGTTGAAAAGCTGACTGCACAACAACAAGGCGGCGATTTACAAATTGTTGTTGCGTTAAATAACGTTAAACCATACCAAGGTAAAATTGTTGGTAACAGTTATCGGTTAACGATTAACGACGATGTCGCTGGGCCAAGCCAAGCAAGTAATCCATTTGTTAATGGCATTAAAAGTATTGATTTTCGTCGCAATAAAACCGGTGGTGGTGAAATACTGTTTAATTTAAACAATCGTTCAGTTGCAGCGAATGTGGAACAGGTGGGTTCTAAGCTCGAAATTAAACTATACAATACCGATATTGGTAATGACTTACTGTACGTCATGGACGTACAGGACTTTGCCACACCAGTAAGTAGTTTTGAAACGTTTAAAGATGACTTAACCGCACGTATTATGGTTGATATAGCGGGTAACTATGATTACAACTACCGTCAAGACGGTGATGTATTTAAAGTTAGCATTGATAAAATTGAGCGTGTATCTGTCGCAAAAGAAGCCAAAAAATACAATGGTCGTTCACTTTCTTTAAACTTTCAAAATATTTCAGTGCGCACAGTGCTGCAAATTATTGCTGATTACAATAATTTTAACTTAGTGACCAGTGATACCGTTGAAGGTGAAATTACATTACGCCTAGATGATGTGCCTTGGGACCAAGCGCTAGATTTAATCTTGCAAACCAAAGGTCTTGATAAACGAATCGAAGGAAATATTTTAATGGTTGCGCCAAGTGAAGAATTGGCCATCAGAGAAAGTAATGATCTAAAAAATCAGCAAGAAGTTAAAGAGCTAGCGCCTTTGTTTTCAGAGTACCTGCAAATTAATTATGCTAAAGCTATCGATATTGCAGAGTTACTTAAAACGACCGACTCCACCTTGCTATCTAATCGCGGCAGTGTGGCTGTAGATGAACGTACAAATACCTTACTGGTTAAAGACACTGCAGAAATTTTAGAAAATATACATCGCTTAATTGAAGTGCTCGATATACCGATTAAACAGGTATTAATTGAAGCACGCATGGTAACCGTAAAAGACGATGTGAGCGAAGATCTTGGGGTGCGTTGGGGGATAACCGATCAACAAGGCTCAGATGGCACTTCTGGTACGCTTGAGGGGGCTGCGAGCATTGCCGGTGGCACCATTCCAAGTATTGATGACAGGTTAAATGTGAACTTACCTTCAGCGGCCACATCAGCGTCTAGTATTGCTTTTCATGTTGCAAAACTGGCCGACGGTACCGTACTGGATTTTGAGCTAAGCGCATTAGAACAAGAAAACAAAGGCGAAATTATTGCCAGCCCGCGTATTACGACGTCAAATCAGAAGTCGGCATATATTGAGCAGGGTGTTGAAATCCCTTATGTTGAATCTGCTTCTAGTGGAGCAACCACGGTAAGCTTTAAAAAAGCGGTATTGTCATTACGTGTAACACCGCAAATTACACCCGATGACCGCGTTATTTTAGATCTTGAAATTACACAAGACTCACAAGGTACAACTGTGTCAACGGGTACGGGTGATGCTGTGGCAATTGATACGCAGCGTATTGGAACTCAAGTGCTTGTGAATAATGGTGAAACAATTGTATTGGGCGGGATTTATCAGCAAAACCTAATCAGTAGTGTAAGCAAAGTGCCTATTTTAGGTGACATTCCGTTAGTTGGATTTTTATTCAGAAACACTTCAGATTCCAACGAGCGCCAAGAGCTGTTAATCTTTGTTACTCCAAAAATCGTAACCGAAAAGTTATAAGTTAAATCAACAGTCTCAATATCTGTTGCGTTTAAAAAGCCAGCTGCCCGTAGCTGGTTTTTTATTGGGCGATGAGCATGTTATACGACGTTAATCAGCGACGTTTTGAGGTGTAAATTAATTAAATCAGTTTAAATCGCGACGATGGCTTGCAAGTAATAGCCCATAACTGAGATAATCCTCCGTCAAGTCTCATTAGAGCAAGGTTAAATTATAGGTCGGCTTGAGTTTAAGTCGATAAGGCATTCTTCCATATAAGATTCAGACGTATACGAAATGGCTGAAAAACGTAATATTTTTCTGGTAGGCCCTATGGGCGCAGGTAAAAGCACAATTGGTCGCCATCTGGCTCAAATGCTGCATTTAGATTTCCACGATTCAGATCACGAGATTGAACAACGTACAGGTGCAGATATTGCCTGGGTGTTCGATGTTGAAGGTGAGGAGGGGTTCCGTCGTCGTGAAGCTCAAGTCATCGCTGATCTTTCAGAAAGGCAAGGTATCGTTCTCGCAACAGGTGGTGGTTCTGTTCAGAGTAAAGATATTCGCAATTATCTTTCTGCTCGAGGTATAGTCGTTTACTTAGAAACAACGATAGACAAACAAGTTGCGCGTACTCAGCGTGATAAACGTCGTCCGTTGTTACAAGTAGATGATCCACGTGAAGTGCTCGAAAGTTTAGCTGAAATCCGCAACCCTTTGTATGAAGAAATTGCGGATGTTATTGTTAAGACTGACGAACAAAGCGCGAAGATCGTCGCAAACCAAATTATCGAGCAACTTGGCTTTTAGGTAAATATCATGCAGCAGATTCAGGTTCAATTAGGTGATAGAAGTTACCCCATTTACATTGGCCAGAATTTGATGAGTGATGGCGAGTTATTTACTCGCTACCTGCAACATAAAAAAGTGCTAATTGTTTCAAACGATACCATTGCTCCGTTGTACCTAAAACAGGTACAACAAGCGATGAGTGCTTGCACATCGATTGAAACTGTTATTTTGCCTGACGGCGAACAATACAAAGACCTGCAACACCTCGATTTAATCTTTAGTGGATTACTTGAGCATAATTTTGCTCGAGATTCTGTTTTAGTTGCGCTCGGTGGTGGTGTGGTTGGTGACATGACGGGCTTTGCTGCGGCATGTTATCAGCGAGGTATCGATTTTATCCAAGTGCCGACAACGTTACTGTCACAAGTTGATTCCTCTGTTGGCGGTAAAACGGCTGTCAATCATCCGCTTGGGAAAAACATGATCGGTGCATTTTACCAGCCTAAGTCTGTCATTATTGACACCCTGTGTTTACAGACATTGCCAGCAAAAGAGTTTGCGGCAGGTATGGCCGAGGTGATCAAATATGGCATTATTTGGGATAACGATTTTTTTCAGTGGCTTGAGCAGAATGTAGAGTCTCTGAAGGCACTAGACACAGACGCTTTAACGTATGCGATAGCAAAATGCTGTCAGATTAAGGCCGAAGTTGTAGAGCAGGATGAAACTGAGCAGGGTGTTAGGGCTTTACTCAATCTAGGTCATACATTTGGTCATGCCATTGAGGCTGAGATGGGGTATGGTGTTTGGTTGCATGGTGAGGCTGTTGCTGCTGGTACCATTATGGCCGCGAAAACCGCGCATAAGTTACATCTACTCGATGAAAGCTATGTAGAGAGAATAACACTTCTTATGCAAGCTTTTGACTTACCGATTATGCCACCAGAATCGATGGATTTTGACAGTTTTATTAAACATATGCGCCGCGATAAAAAAGTGCTTGGTGGCAAAATTCGGTTAATATTACCCACGCAAATTGGTCATGCGGATGTGTTTGGTGATGTCAGTGAAGACGTACTTAAACAGGTTATTAACCGCGCGTAAATTAGGTGTGGTGACATTTTGACAGCCCCAGGACTTTTGTTACTTCCTACTCAAGAAGCGCTCGTTCAGCGTTTACAGCATATTGCCAGTTACAGTGAGCAGTTATTGGTTTTGTGTGGTGATCAAGGGTCAGGAAAGTCTACGCTTGTAGCTGCTTTAGCCAGTGAACTGGATGAGTATAATTCTGCTTTAGTGGTTTGTCCTAAGCATGCAGACAGTGCTGAGATCCGACGTAAAATTCTGGTGCAGTTAATTTCGGCTCCTATTTTTGATGATGAGCGTCCATTAATGGACACCATTCTTAGGATCCAATCTAGTCTTGATAAACCGTTACACATTATTATTGATGATGCACATCTTCTGCCAAAAGAAATCTGGGCTGAGTGTATTTTATTAAGTCAAATTCGCTGTGCAGGTAAACCAGTTGCGGTTACCGTGACAGTAGAGCCAGGTTTTTGGCGCACTTTAACCACAGATTTGGCCGATGATACTCGCGCATTATTACTTCAAGTTCACATCGAACCGCTTCCTATCGCTGAACGTGATGGCTTATACCAAAGCTTGTTACTGCGCAGTCAAAAAACACCTTTTATTCCGCGCGAGATTATTCATAAGCAACTTGAAAAACAGTTGGGTACACCTGCAGAGGTTGTTCAATTACTCACTTTAGCATTAGAGTCTCCAGAAGAAATACAAACACCACATTTGCGCCATGTTAAGTTGGCTGGCTATTTTTTCGTGGTGTTGGGTTTAGTTGTCGGTGGATGGTTTGTTCATCAACAGCGTAGTCTTGATGACACATCAACAAAATCGCTGGAGTTAACGGCAGCTCAGGCCGTAGTTCGTAAACAAGCAAACCAATACCTGATAGCGTTTGGTGAGCAACAATTACAGACATACTTTGTGCAACGCCGTTTGGCTGAGAGTAAAGTGGTTGCAAACCAGCAAGCAGAATTATTGATTAAGCAACAGCTAGAAGCTGAAAATGCAGATCCTGTTGAGCAAGCCGTTGCGGATATTGTGCCTCTTGATAATCACACAGACGTCATTGTGAATTCATCGGTTGAGGGGCTTTCCTTTCAAGGTAAGCTGCCAAAAGCACAGCCACATGCCGTTAACCAGCCTCAACAGATCCTTGATAAAGATAAGACGCCAAATAAAATTAAAGGTTTTACGCTACAACTTGCGAGCGTGAATGATAAGTCGTCATTGTCGCCTATATTGACTAAGTTAGCCCAAGAGCCGCAAGTTTATATCATGCGTTATAAACAGCGATTCGTTATTTTTTTGGGTGATTTTGACACTTTTGCAGCAGCTGATGCCAAAGCAAAACAATTACAAACACAATATCTTTTATCTGCTCCTTGGGTGAGGAAGTGGGCAGATTTAAATGATTATCAACGAGTTGAGTAAGCCATAACCACTTATTGGTTTGCATGAATAATATGCTTAATCACCATAATTTATCGATTTTATACGATGATAATTACCATTAAACAGAGTACAATCATCAGCTTTAATTTTGCTGGCATAGTGTCTATTTATGATAAAAAAGCATAGAGCCTTTCTGAAATGGGCGGGTGGTAAATATAAACTCGTTGATGAGCTAGCAAAGCACCTTCCTGCAGGAAACCGCCTAATTGAACCTTTTGTTGGAGCGGGTTCAGTATTTTTAAATACAGATTACGACCACTATTTACTTTGCGATATCAATCAAGATTTAATTAATCTGTATAACATCATAAAACAAAACCCAGACACTTACATTGAAGCGGCAAAGGCAATGTTTGTTGATGAAATGAATAATAAACAAGCTTATTACCGAGTACGTAGCGAGTTTAATGCTACAAGTGATCCTTTTGTTCGTTCAGTATATTTTTTGTATATGAACCGCCATGGTTTTAATGGTCTTTGTCGTTATAACCGCAAAGGCGGCTTTAATGTGCCTTTTGGGTCCTATAAAAAACCATATTTTCCAGAAGCAGAAATACGTAATTTTTCAATAAAAGCGAAAAAAGCCACATTTAAATGCATTAGCTACGAGCAAGCATTTGAGCTTGCTAATGTCGGTGATGTTATTTACTGCGACCCACCGTATGCACCACTATCAACAACGGCTAGCTTTACGACCTATGCAGGCCCAGGGTTTAGTTTGGATGACCAAGCGCTTCTTGCTCGCCATTCAAGGCATATAGCCCATGAACGAAATATCCCGGTTTTAATCAGTAATCATGATATTCCGCTGACTCGCGAGTTATACCGAGGAGCGCAATTTTCAACGATTGCAGTACAGCGAAATATCAGCCAAAAAGGCAGTACACGTAATAAAGTGGATGAGATTATGGCGCTGTTTGATCATCATTATCGTAATGATGACTAGGGTCTGTTGATCTTTCAAGGTTGTTTTTGCAGCGAATTGTTGGCCATTTGTACAAGGCAGAGACTTTGAAGTGTAGTTATTCTACATAAAAAGTCGATAACGTAGTAAAAATGACCAACAAACGCTGCCCACAGGGTTCGGCTAAAAACGTTTTACTCTTTGTTGAACGATGCTTTACAAATAAAGAGTTGCTTAGGTGGCTAGGCTTCAATCCATTCGCCTCGATTAAAACGTTTTTAACTCGAACAAAATTCAACCAGCAAAGATCTACAGACCCTAGTGTGAGTTGCAGGGTTAGCTCAATACGAGGTTAACAATAAACAGCAAAGTTAAGACAAAACTGAGTGCTAAAACAATACCCATGATAATAAATGGGAGCGCAGAGCGTGATTGAAAGTCTTGGCGGCGGTTTTGATCGGTTTGTACACCGAAAAAGGCTGCAATCGTACTACCTAGTACCCGCCTAAAAGACATTAAGGCTATATCTGCTCTGAGCTATTAGAGGTGGGCATATCTTGAAGTGGTTTTTCTTTATGCCCATGAATCAGTTCTAATAAATCGATAAAGTGAAATTGGCTTGACCGACTATTACCCGTGACCCAATTACCCCAACTGACATGATTGGATTGCTCAGCACAACGATTGGCCGGATGGCTACTGGGGAGGCTCGTGTTATAGCTTTTGTTATTGTCACATACACAGGCGCTTGTGTTAGCGGAGGTGTTTTCTGTGGCCATGAGTACCTGGCTAATCAGCAACGCACAAGCTGAGGTTGCAAATACAGCATATACTGGTGTTGGCAACAATGTACCAGCACGACCAGTCAACTTATTTAATAATTGCTTAACCATAAGGTTTACCCTATCCGTGGTTTATGCGATGTGCATTCGATCAATGATAATATACCAAAGTATGAGTGCTATTGTAGCTGACTAAATATAAATCATCGATTCATTTTGTATAACGCCGATTAACCCTTTAACGCTTGGCATGTATCACAGCAATTAAGGATTACCTTGCAGAGTTCAAATCGAGTTTAACAACTCTTGTATTATAACAATATAGCTTAGTTATTGAACACTGCTTTGTGACATCGCACCGACAAATCCGACTTCTGTTCTACTTTTTGACAAATATCTGCAACTCTCCATGCTTTTTTGGCTTTTCAGCCTAGAGGCTTAGGTCTGCAAAGGGTAAAATGTCGTCACTTTGATCTGCCAATAGAGAAGATTATGCGCCCATTTTTGATAGCACCATCGATTTTGTCTGCCGATTTCGCCCGTTTAGGTGATGATGTCAAAGCGGTACTCGATGCCGGCACTGACGTGGTTCATTTTGATGTTATGGACAATCACTATGTCCCTAACTTAACAATAGGACCTATGGTTTGTACGGCTTTACGTCACTATGGGATCACTGCCGATATCGATGTGCACCTCATGGTGAAACCTGTCGATCGCATTATTCCCGATTTTGCCAAAGCCGGTGCGTCGATCATTACTTTCCATCCTGAAGCCTCAGAGCACATTGACCGTACATTACAGCTTATCAAAGAATCTGGCTGTAAAGCGGGCTTAGTATTTAACCCTGCTACGCCATTGCATTACCTTGATCATGTCATGGATAAGCTTGATGTCATTCTGTTGATGTCTGTTAATCCTGGTTTTGGTGGTCAGTCATTTATTCCAAGTACATTAGAAAAGTTGCGTCAGGTGCGAGCTCGTATTGATGCCAGTGGATTTGATATCCGCCTTGAGGTTGATGGCGGAGTAAAAGTGGACAATATTGCCGAAATTGCCGCAGCAGGTGCGGATATGTTTGTTGCCGGCTCTGCCATTTTTAATCAGCCAGATTACAAAGTTGTTGTGGATCAAATGCGAGCTGAATTAGCCAAGGTGTGATTTGCACAATAAAGTGAGGTTGCCAATGGGTCATTGGGCAAATATTAAAGCCATCGCGTTTGATTTAGACGGGACATTAATTGATAGTGTGCCCGACTTAGCTGCCGCGACAAATGCGACGCTAGTCGAGTTTAATTTACCGCCTGTGTCAGAGGATTTGGTCAGAAGCTGGGTTGGAAATGGCGCACAAATATTAATGCAACGGGCGTTAAGCTTTGTGTGTGCACAAGCACAAGACAGCCAAGAGATTCAGGTAAAGCTTGAGCAAACCATGCCAAGGTTTATGCATCATTACGGTGAACATTTACAGCAACATAGCCTTTTATATTCTGATGTTTTAGCCGTATTACAACAACTTAAACAAGCTGGTTATAAGCTGGCGGTTGTCACAAACAAGCCCTATCGTTTTACCATTCCACTATTACATTCTTTTGGCTTAGATGGGCTGTTTTCTGACGTGCTAGGTGGAGACTCTCTTGCCAAAATGAAGCCAGATCCCATGCCTTTGCAGCATTTATTGGCAAAGTGGCAAGTCAGCTCATCACAGTTTTTGATGGTGGGTGATTCAAAGAATGACATTTTAGCGGCTAAAGCGGCAAATGTGATGTCGATTGGCTTGACCTACGGCTATAACTACGGCGAAGATATCGGCTTAAGTGAACCCGATGCGGTATGCGAAAACTTTTCTGAGTTACGCCAGTACCTACTTTCGCATTAATTTGAATTTTATAAGATAAACCGGAGCAATAAAACACATGACCAAACCCATAGTTCTCAGCGGTGCACAGCCATCAGGCGAATTGACCATAGGTAATTATATGGGCGCACTACGTCAATGGGTTGCCATGCAAGACAGCCATGATTGCTTATATTGCGTTGTAGATTTACATGCCATTACTGTGCGTCAAGACCCACAAAAGCTACGCGAGGCGTGTTTAGATACGCTGGCATTGTACTTGGCATGTGGTGTCGACCCTAAAAAAAGTACCGTGTTTATTCAATCACAAGTCCCGCAACACACTCAATTGGGCTGGGCATTAAACTGTTATACCCAAATGGGTGAGCTTAACCGCATGACCCAGTTTAAAGATAAATCGCAAAAGCATGCCAATAACATTAACGTGGGCTTGTTTGGTTACCCAGTATTGATGGCGGCCGACATTTTGCTCTATCAAGCGAATGAAATCCCGGTGGGCCAGGATCAAAAGCAACATTTAGAGTTAACGCGCGATATCGCAACGCGTTTTAACAACGCGTATGGCGACACCTTTACTATTCCTGAACCGTTTATTCCAGAGCACGGTGCCAAGGTGATGTCACTGCAAGACCCATTAAAGAAAATGTCTAAGTCAGATGACAACCGCAACAATGTGATAGGGCTACTCGAAGATCCAAAGGCCATTTTAAAGAAAGTAAAAAAAGCCATGACCGACAGTGAAGAGCCACCAGTGGTACGTTTTGATGTTGAGCAAAAGCCTGGTGTATCTAATCTACTTAGCTTAATGTCTGGTTGTACAGGGCAATCAATTGCGTCGTTAGAGGCTGAGTTTGAAGGCAAGATGTATGGCCATTTGAAAGTGGCGACCGGTGAGGCTGTTGTAGGGATGCTTGAACCACTACAAGCTCGTTTTAAAGAATACCGCGCTGATGATGCATTTTTAAGACAAGTTATGGCAGACGGCGCCGAAAAAGCCCAGGCTCGCGCTGAAGTGACCATAAAGAAAGTGTATGAAAAAATTGGTTTAATTGTGTAATACCAATCAACAAAAAATGTGATCATGCTTATTGGTTAACATCGCTTATAACTTGGCTTATAACGTCGTTAGACATGTTGATGTTAGCACAACTCGCTCGCTGCAATTTTTGACTTGTGTTAAGCGATTTTTCCTACGCAATCTTTGATCATTTATTTAACCTGAGCTCGGGATAAGGGATGAAATTATACTGTTTAAAATCAATATGTTACCCATTCTCACTTTCAAGCTTGTCATTTGTTCTGCTAACAAGGCGAATTGACGCGTCAATAGCTAGCCTATTGTAAGTCGATTCAACGCAGTGAGCAGGGCAAAGGACTGTTTGAAAGGCATTTATTATCCCGAGCTCAGGTTATTTAGCCTGATTGGTATTATCCTTGTCGGGTTAATAAAAAATACGCCAGCAAGATTGCTGGCGTATTTTTTGGCACTCATTGAAAACCTGAGGTTATTAGAAGGTGATCTATTTTAGGCTGCCTCGACTACCTCACTGATAACTTTCGCTAAAAACGCAAATTCTAATGCGGATTGGTATTATTTAGCTGGTTCAGTGTATTCAAACACTTTTACCACTTTACGCACACCTGCCGTGTTGCGGGCAATCTCTACCGCTAAATCAGCTTGCTTGCGATCAATAAGCCCTAATAAAAACACTTCACCATTTTCGGTAATCACTTTAATACGTGTAATATCAAGCGACTTTTCATTTAGCATACGCCCTTTGACTTTGGTTGTGACCCAGGTGTCGTTACTTCGTGTGGTAAACGAGGTTGGCGTGCCAATTCTGATTTGATTATGTATCTTGCCGCCAATTTCTAAGTCTTGTACAACCTTAATGGCTTTATCTCGCAGCATTGAGTTTGGCGCTTGGCCAATCATCAATACATTGTTGTTCATCACTACTGCTGCAATATTGGTTTGATTATTCAGGTCATCGTACTTAGACAAGGCACTAGCGATAGTAAAATCGGCATTGGTATCGCTAATTTGAGTGCTCATACTGCGCTCATCATTAGCCATTTTGGCACCACCGACAGCGCCCACCATCACGGCACCAGCACAGCCTTGAAGCAGTATTGTTAATACTGAGATAACGAATAATCTATTCATTATGCTTGTTCATCCTGTGGGAATAATGTGCGGTCTATGTTATCGCACAAGCAATGAATAACCAGCAAATGCACTTCTTGGATGCGGGCTGTCACATTCGACGGTACACGGATTTCTACGTCACCTGCACTCATCAAACCGGCCATAGCGCCGCCGTCTTTACCGGTTAAGGCGACTATCGTCATATCACGGCTTAAAGCTGCTTCCATTGCTTTAATGATATTACCAGAGTTACCACTCGTGGAAATGGCCAGTAAAATATCACCAGGTTGCCCAAGTGCTAAAATTTGCTTTGAGAAAATCTCATCATAGCTGTAATCGTTAGCAATGGCGGTAATTGTTGACGTGTCGCAACTTAATGCAATGGCTGGCAGAGGTGGACGTTCAATTTCATAACGGTTTAATAGTTCAGCAGAAAAATGTTGTGCATCGCCCGCGCTGCCGCCATTACCGCATGATAGGATTTTATTGCCGCCAAGAAGACATTGCACCATCATCTCTGCTGCTTTTTCAATTGACTCAGGTAGTGCTTCAGCGGCATCTATTTTGGTCTGAATTGATTCGGTGAAACTATCTTTAATTCGTTCTAACATGCAACTATCCTTACGATAAATAATCTCTACCATGTGGCTGACACGCTTTGAGTTAGCAAATCAAACTACGTTGGTAATTTGGATATATGATGCCACAAAACCAAGTGATGGTAATCAGTTGTGGCTTAAAAACAGCCTTGTAGCCAGTTTATTTCATTAATATTCATCGCGATGACATCAAAGCGACAAGGCGGATTCAGTTTTTGCCGTTGTAGGTAATGATCTGCCGCCAAACGAATACGAGAAATTTGTTTGCCCGTTAAGGCGTTGATGGCGCCACCAAAGTGGTTTGACGCCCTAAATTTTACTTCAACAAACACCCATACATCCTGTTGGCGCATCACTAAGTCGATTTCACCAAAGGGGTAGCGCACGTTAGCATCTACAAATGTCAGACCTTGTTGTTCAAGATAAGTTCTGGCACGTTGTTCTGCTAACTGCCCTTTATTCATAACGGTTTGAGCTGTCCTTGGGTGTATTTACCCCATGATAACTGACGCTCAATAACGCCATTAGGCTTCACCGATAACGCACCGCTACGGCCCATAAATTGGTACCCTGGGAACGCCCGCATTTGCGCTAAACGATTGACTAATTCAAGTGAGTCAAATCCCATCACATATAAGCGTTTTTGGCTGTTATTCCAAGAGCTCCATAACTGGGACACCATTTGCGTTTCATTGCTTGGACGCATCAACCAGGGAATATCACTTATCATTAGGTTATTTAAATCTTGTGCCGCTTGGCTGGATTCGTTCTCAACTCGGCTGCGACTGCTTGTGTATAGAGCCACTGGTGTTGAAAAAACACTAAAATTAACATCTAAAAACGGTTTTAATAATGCCAAGTCTTGCGAGCCTGAAATAAGGTAAATCGCATCGATATCCTGACGAGAACGAAAATCCGACTCGAGTCGACTACCGAGTAAATCACGCATCCGACTAATACGAGCCTGACTGTCGTTGACACCGAGTGCAGCTTGCACTGTGACCTTCATTTGATCGCCAGCATCATAATAATGCACTTCGGCATTGTCGCTGGTTAAACTAAGCCAAGTTTGTTTAAAGCTTTCTGCCATGCGTTTACCAATAGGGTCATTGCTGGCAAGTAAAAGCGGTAGTTTTACCCCATCGCTAAATAATTTATGCGCCGCGTCACTGGCTTCTTGTGCAGGAGATAGCGAAAAGTAAAATTGATTCGGCTGCGGATTAAAATGTTCCGTTTGATTAAGGTATAGCTGTGGAATCGTGCTCTTTTGCTTATCGTTTAGTTTTTGTAGCTCTTCTACTTCGTTTGGCAGTAAAGGCCCAATAATGAACTCAGCACCTTGGGTGACAGCTTCATTGTAAGCAGCAATGATACCGAGTTGAGTATCGTAAAAATTAACCGCAACATTACTGTCATATTCAGATAAGTAGCTGGCGATTATACCTTGGCGAATAGGCTCTGCTACAACGGCTCTCGGGCCGGTTAACGGTAGCAATACCGCAATGTTCTGTGGTCTAAATGGCTTTGCACTTAAGGCTTTTTCTAAATCCGCAGGCAGCTTAATGGCAGCCGGGTGGTAAGGATTATTGCGTTGCCATTCTCCAAGGTAACGAACAAGTTGCGTTGGCTCAACCGCATAGTGTTTGGCAATGTAGGATAACTGTAACCAACCAGCAAAAATAGGATTAGAAGGATCGCGCATAAATGACTGCACGGTTTCTTCTTGAAGTGGTTGTAATATTGCCCAAATGGCATTGTTGACCGTGGTAGTCTCTGACTTTGGCAAATAATTGCTTAAAAGACTGAGCTGCTTAACCTGATCAATTGATTGTTGAGTATTTTTATACAACTTTGCTTTAAACTGGTGATAACTAGCCATTTGCCAGCGTGGAAGCTGCCAATGTGGTGGGTATTGTAATATTTCTAATGCGGCTTCGTTACTTGTTGTTTTTTCAGCAATACGAGCGCGCAAGTAGATATGCTCAGCTTGAACTGTTGGCACATTAACCATCGACTTTTGCATCGACGTTAAAATGTTTGTCGCCGAATTAACGTTACCATTATTAATGTAAGCATGAGCCGCCAGTAATAAATAACGGTCGCGCTTTTCTGGTAGACTGCTATTTTTGGCTTCGGTTAAGTAGATTTTAGCCGGATGTTCGGCGGCAACCAATGATGTGCTTATTTCAATGTATTCTCTTTGCTTTCGCTGTTGCTCGGTAGCACAACCTACCAATAAGACAGAGAAAATCATCGCGCACACTAATTTTGTTGTATTCAGTCTTTTTAACACTTGGCTTCACTCTGGTAAGATACTGTCATTAGTTTAACCTGCTCTGACGCTGGGCGAAAGTATCAGGTAGATTCATTATTGAGGTAATTATGGACCAAATGGTCTCGCTGTATATTGTTCCCACCCCTATTGGTAATTTAGGCGACATTAGCGCTCGTGCATTAGAGGTGCTGCAACAGGTTGACTTAATTGCTTGTGAAGACACCAGGCACAGTGGCAAGCTACTGAGTCATTTTGGTATTGAAACCCGTAAAACCGCGTTGCATGATCATAATGAACGTGATCGTGCTCAGTGGATTGTTGAGCAATTAGCCTCAGGTAAATCGATTGCACTGATCTCTGATGCCGGTACCCCTTTAATTTCAGACCCAGGGTATCATCTCGTTAACCATGTTCGCCAAGCGGGTTATCGCGTGGTGCCATTGCCCGGAGCATGTGCAGCAATTACAGCACTGAGCGCCTCGGGGTTACCATCAGACAGATTCAGTTTTGAGGGCTTTTTACCGTCAAAAGAAAAAGCCCGTATCGACAAGCTGGAAATGCTTAAAGAAGATCCCCGAACCTTAATTTTTTACGAGTCACCACATCGAATTGTATATAGTTTACGCGCGATCGCACAAGTACTTGGAGATGATAGACAAGTGGTTATGGCACGCGAAGTGACTAAAACCTTTGAAACATTTTTGACCGGAACCGCAGCAGAAGTCGTGGCCATGGTAGAAGCTGACGACAATCAGCAGAAAGGTGAAATCGTGTTAATGTGCCATGGTTTTGCGTTATCTGACGAAGAAGCCATTCCTGCTGTTGCCGTTGCCACGTTAAAGTTGTTAAGTGAAGAGTTACCGCTGAAAAAAGCCGCTGCTATTGCCGCGCAAATTCACGGATTAAAGAAAAATGCGCTATACAAATACGGTTTAGAGCTCGATTTATAAACTCGGAAGGTTTTAGCATTGGTTTGTTGGCTTGCTTAGGCTATAATCCGCGCCGAGTTGGCCAGACAGTTGCTGCGTACTTAGGTACGGGGAGGAAAGTCCGGGCTTCAAAGAGCAGGGTACCAGGTAACGCCTGGGCGGTGTGAACCGACGACAAGTGCAACAGAGAGGAGACCGCCATTTTAGCTTTGGCTAAAGTGGTAAGGGTGAAAGGGTGCGGTAAGAGCGCACCGTGCGACTAGCAATAGTTCGTAGCAAGGTAAACTCTACCCGAAGCAAGACCAAATAGGGTTCCATTACTTTAAATAGTATATGCGCTGCTCGCGTAGGAACCGGGTAGGTTGCTTGAGCCTGTGAGCGATTGCAGGCCTAGATGAATAACTGTCCACGACAGGACCCGGCTTATCGGCCAACTCACCCTCTTTATATGAAAGGCCTCGCAGCAATGCGAGGCCTTTTTTATAGGTTAAAGCTAAAGCTTGAAAAATGTTATCAGCTAATAAGGCTCCACTTCGCGCTTTACCAAGGCATGGCTGCTTATCGGCCAACTCAACCTCTTTATATGGAAGATCTCGCAGCAATGCGGGGCTTTTTGTTTTTATTTATATTTGTAAAACCATCGTAAATGCCAACATTTAAATAACAAATTAAATCAATGTAAAACAAGTAAATGAGAATGGTTGTTATTAGCGTTTATTGGTATATTGCCGCCAAATTTTAATGTTGTCGTTGAGAGTGTTATGCAATTGAAAATGGTTAATCTTGGGTTGTTCAGCCTATTGTTACCTGTAATGAGTGTTAGTGCTAATGAGCCTGTTACCACTACGGAGGCGGCAGAATCAATCGAGAAAATGACGGTAAAGGGGCGCGCGCAAACCTTTTATCGTGAGGCTTCAAGTTCCGTTGGTGCAAAAGTTGAAACCGACATGATGGATTTACCGCAATCGGTACAAGTACTAAATGAGCAATTAATTGATGACCAAGCGGCACGAGAAATTACCGATTTATACCGTTCTATTGCTGGGGTGAGCACATACAGTTATTCAGGTGTAGCCTTTCGTGGTTTTCGTGATGACAGCAATGTGTTTTACGATGGGTTGCGCGGCGATCCTTTTTCTGACTTTGGTATTCCACAATTATTTAACGTTGAACGAGTTGAAGTACTAAAAGGCCCTGCGGCTGCGTTATATGGTGGCGGAGAGCCAGGCGGCATGATTAATTATGTCACCAAAAAGCCAAGTTTCGAAAAAGAGACCGAAGTGACAATGACGGTGGGTGATTATGACCGAGTCGGTGGTTCAATTGACTCAAAAGGTGGATTAACCGACGACCTCGCTTATCGTATAGGCGCATTTTATGAGCAAAAAGACAGCTTTCGTAATAATGCCGACGCTAAAAATACTGAGTTAGCGGGTGGGTTACTATTTCAGCTTGACGATAATACCGCACTGACCACTATGGTTGATTACATTAAGCAAGATTTGGGTGGGAGTCGTTTACGTGGCGTGCCGGTAGACGATGAGGGTAACTTTTTGGTCGACCCCAGTTATAACGCCAATGAAGCGTCTGACTATCAAGATTTAGAAGCATTGGTGTTGCAAGCGCAATTAGAGCACTTTTTTACTGACAATTTTAGCGTAGAGACTAAAGTGCGCTATGTTGATAACGAACGAGTTCAAGGTTATCACGAGTCGCAAGGTTGGGTTGATGTTAATGGTGACGGTGAAGCCAACGTTGATGATGAAACGATTAAACGTGAGTACCGAAAACAATATCGCGCCAATCAAGAAGTGAGTCTAACCTCAGATTTTGTGTATCGCATAGCTAACCCAATTGAGCAAACGGTGTTGTTTGGCGTAGATTACCACCATGTAGACAGCGAATACGATTATTGGCGTGCACGTTACGAAGCCGATGGTGTCGCAAACCTGAATATATTTGATTTAAATTATGGTCAGAGTAATCCTGCTGATTACCTATTAACGGATCAGAATCGCGACGGTGAAAAAACTGAACGCACCGGGTTGTATGCTCAAGACCAAATTAGCCTAACAGACAACTGGTTGCTGCTTGTGGGTTTACGTTACGATCATTTTAACGACTTTGACAAAGAGAGTGGCTTTGAGTTTAGTGACGATCACGTGTCGCCGCGTGCAGGTGTTGTTTATAAATACTCACCCGACACCTCATTTTATGTGAACTACTCTGAAAGCTTTAACCCAACGTCTATTGGTGATCAGGAAGATGCCGATGCAGATGGCGGCTTAGATCCCGAGATCGGTGAACAAGTGGAAGTTGGGGTTAAAAACCAGTGGCTAGATGGCAGTATAATGACCACCCTAGCGGCGTACCAAATCATTAAAAAAGATGTTGCTATGACTAACCCAGAAGATACTGGGATAGATGATGGCATCGCAGCGTTAGTCAATTTAGGTGAAGTTGAAAGTAAAGGAGTTGAGTTTACCCTAGTGGGTGACATTACTGCCGATTGGACCATTATGGCCAATTACGCTTATAACGATGCGCGTGTGACGCAGGGGGATGTGGGTGACACTTATGCCGATGGCAGTAAGTTTGTCAATGCGCCGCGTCATCAGGCAGGTTTATGGACCCGTTACGATATCGACAGTTTACAGTCTGCCATTGCTTTTGGTGCAGATTATGTCAGTGAGCAGGTCAGTGCCGACGATCAAATTGTCAAGCCGTTCACTGTGTTTGACATGAGCTGGACCACCACATGGCAACAAACCCAGTTCCAGCTAAATGTAAAAAACCTATTTGATAAAGAATATGCAATCAGTGGATTTTCTGAGCGAAATGGTCATTTTCCTGGTTCGCCGAGGGAAGTTGTCTTGCAAGTATCGCATCAGTTTTAATGCTGGGCTAAACGTAAAATGGGAGTGATGTGTATCTCACTCCCTTTTTATGGCAGTTGTCACGCAGTAAGGTGGTTAATGTGCAGTGCATACTTGGCCGCAGTACACCACACCTTTGGCCTTGATTATCAAATGATACCCAATCCGACGTTAACGCTGACGGTTAAAAACGGGCTTTTACGCCAAGATTAATCGTCGTACCTAAGGATTTTGTGTTGTAGCCACCGTATGTATAGGCTTGCGATCGGGCAGAAAAGTAATCTTCATTCAGTAAATTTTCTATCCCAAGCGAAAATTGCCATTGGTTAAGCTGATAATTACTTGATACGTTAACGACATTGTAATGCTCTATTGGGCCTTGCGCCCCCACATATTGGTCATTTATTTTTTCGAAGCGATTACGATCGCCGACATAAATATAGTGAATGCCTACATTAAATGCGTCGTTGGCTTGCCAATTGACATAGCTGGTCAATTTGGGCGCCGATATCGTGCTGCCGTCAAGGTACACATCGGCTTCGGTGTCTTTCCCTTCAATCCAGCTATAACTTAAGCCTGTGCTGATATCTTCGGTTAGGTCATAGTCAAGCTGGGCTTCATACCCCCAGATTTTTTGAGGGGCTCGCACAGGCAAATATACACCTGTGGTCGCATCAAAACTGTTACTGGTACCCAGTTCGGATTCGCTACGATAGGCAGCAAACTCATAACGTAATTCCCCCATGTAACCAGAAAACCCAAGCTCGTAATTATCAACAATCGATGCCTCAGTGCGGATTAAATTAATGTCATTCACTGTAGCCGTTCTTAATAGTCTGCCTAAATCTGAAATATCGGCACCCTGGGAAAAACTCATAAACGGACTAAAAGCATCGCTTAGGTTATAACGCAGCCCAACATTGTAGGTCGTTGAGTCATAGGCTAAATCACCACCTGTGACATCAAAAGGCACTGAGCAGGTGCTCTCGGTGCGACATAGTTTTAAGGTCTGGTAGTCGTCAACGGTCAAGTCGACACTGTCTTGGCGAATACCGGCTTTGAGTATCCAATCGTCGGCAATGACAAATTTTGTTTGTAAGTAAAAGGCTAGGTTTTGCATGTCCATTTCTGGCACCCAAATACGGCCATCTTCTAGCGGTTGCGAGCTAATGTCTTCAAGTGCATCAAGTCCATAAATAAAAGTCGACTCAATATTGTCCCAATCGACTTGGGTGACAAAGTTAATTCGCATGCCCTGTTTTTCTGACTTAATTAACGACTGTCCACCCGCATAGCCTTCACTTAAATTGGCGAGTGCAGTTGAATAAAAAAACATATTTTCTATTTTTTGTGCGTAGCCATCTAAGGTGAGCTGGGTGTGGGGAAAAATGTCTTGGTCTACGTATTTCAGCATCACATTGTGATTACCACGCGGGCCTTGAGGTACGCCTTGGTTAGCAATGCCTGTAGTATTTTTGATTGCGTAGGTTTTTACGCCAGAGTTAACGCTGCCAATGACATCGATTAAATCTGCATCTTGTTGGGCTTCATAGTAGTTGTAAGTTAACTTAATCGACTTATCGTCATCAAATTGGTAACCGAGTTTGGTAAAAAAGTTGTTCGATTCGGTTTCAGATAAGCCATAAACTAAGCCAATAATGTCACCTTCGGCGTCACGTTCAACACCTGTTTTTTCTGTAATAGCACTAAATACATAACTGAAATCGTCAAGGGTGCCATCGATTGACGTATCAACTCTGTATCCTGCGCTGTCTTGCAACTTAACGGCGCTAAATTTACTCGAAACGCCCACGTTGACTCGTGCTTTATCCTCGCTAGCGTGTTTTGTGATGTAGTTGATTATTCCGCCTGATGCGCCATTACCGTAGATAGAAGTCGAGCCTTTAATCACCTCAATTCGTTCAATAACACCGGCATCGATAGAGCTAATATCCAATTGTCCGTTGCGCAGCGGTGTAGACTGTGGCACGCCGTCGATGAGGACTAATGCCGCTCGACCACGTAAATTTTGTCCAGAATTACTTGAGGTCCCTGTACTAGGCGCAAGCCCTGGCACCCGAAAAGCCAATAGATTCTGCAGTTCAGTGCTAATTAGCATGTCTTGTGCTAAAGCTTGTTGATCGATTAATGTTACTGACGAGGGAACCTCATCTATTCGTTCGGCCAAACGGCTACCTGTGACTATCATTCTTTCCATCGATGTGACGGGTTGTATCTCGTTTGCGGCAACAGAGGTGGGTAAAGCAAGTAAACACAGCGCGTAACGTGTAGCGGTTGAAACCTGGGTCAGTTTAAACATCACTTATAATCCATTAGTGTAAAAAATCCGACTAGATGATATTGGTTATCATTTGTATTTGCATCTTATTTACAAATACAATCAAATCTTTACAAAACAGATTGCAATTTAACGGATGTGATAAAGAGCAAAGTGTGTGGTTGGCTTGATCTTTATGTTGCTTATAACATTAAAAATGATCTTTCACCTGGAACCGAAACTCCCAGGCATTAATGTCATTTCCCGATGTCATTGGCATGGCTATGTCGATGTGAGCAACGTTGCCATAACTTGATTTAGATGAGTACAACCTTGCACCAATGCCGATACTGCCAATAGGACCGCTAACTTCATTTGATTCATCTGGGCCACCACTTGCTTGGCCAATGTCTGCAAACAGTGCCCAGCCTAATTCAGCTAATTGATATAAATTGATATTAGGATAGTAACGAATTTCGCCGGTGAGTAACCATTGATTATCACCATGTTGGTAATCGTTAGGGTAGCCTCTTACGCCTGTTTCATCACCTAAAGCAAAAGTTTGGTCGAGGTAGTTATTGTGCGATGTGGCAACTTTAGCCTTAGAGTAGGCTGTCCATTTAGGGTTTATTTGATGGAAATATTCTGCAGAAAGGCTCACATTATAAAAGTCTTGTTGCCCTGTTTGTATGTCAGTTTTGCCAGTTAAACTCATGAGCAGCAATTGATTTTTTTGTTGCCAGCCGCGTGTGGTCAATACATTTAAGTGGTAACCCAATGCCGCGTTATCGGCAACATCATTGGTTTCTAATCCAAGGGTGACCACATGGCGCCAACCTAAGTTAAAGTCTTCGTTATTATTGATTAAGTGGATGTTATTAAGCACTGTGTATTGGTCTTGTAAATACTCATAACTTATCCAGGGATAGATAAAATCGCGTTCAAAAGGCAAGGGTGAGTCTGGGTAAATATCAATATTATTAAACAGATGTTGTTCTTGTGTGATACCAAGGCTGAGGCGTTGCAGATAATCATTTTGCTTATCTATTAGCCAACCCATCCCAATATTGGCATAGTCGATAATATGTTCAAATTCGTAAATGTCTTTACCATTTTGCCTAATGGTATCAATGCGAGTGTCGGTTGACCAAGCAACACCATACATGTCTTTGGTATCCAGGGCGTAAAAGGGTTTATGAAACGCCAACGCAGAGGCTTGGCCGTCACTGTTGTCGTAAAAATCAACGGCGACATGACCATGTTTTACCCATCTTACTGGTGCATCAAACGCAAATTTATAACCGGTACGGTCGGCACTAGATTGGTACTTGAGTTGCGTTTTTACACCCAGCCCCAGTAAGTTGTCTTCTTTCATGCCAAATGAATATTTAGTGTCTCCACCATTTTTACTTAAACTCACCGTGGGTAATAATGACCAGTTGTCCCAGGTTTCAACAAGTACGACATCTTCAATGTTGTCTTCAGCTAATGGGTCTTTGCGGGCAATATTGATTTTGGCATCGCGAATATAAGGTTCATAACGCAAAAGACGTTGAGCTTCGTGAAGATCTTTTTCAGTGATGGCGTCGCCCACTTCAAAACTCAAGCTATTAAGAATGGTCGACTCTTTGGTGTTGATGTGTAAGTAGTTAGCCCAGCGATGTAAAAAAATGGCATCTGGTGCTGATTCATCAAAAATAGGGTGGCTAACAATGACAATATTTGCGACCTTGTCGACGTCATGTTTGTTGACGGTTAGCGATTCAGTTTTTTTAGCTACCGCGTCGTCATTAGCATTGGCAAAAGTATGAAAAAGCAAGGTGACGAAAACACTGGCTGCCAGTATCAATCTTGGCATAAATCGTCCTAATTGTTGTTTTTGTTATTTTTTATTTTTGATTACTTTTAATGTAAACACGATGTTTCTAATATGAAGGTATTGCGTTACCACGTTTGTTCATAACACACCTGAATGGCTAAATAGTCAAGTGATTATACCATTGCGCGTTAGTAAGTAATCTCTTTGCGAGAATTTAAAAGGGCTTAAACAAGGCGAATGACTGAATGAATAGTGATTCTCTTTCGAAGTCATGCAACGCAGTGTAAGCCCTTTTAAAACTCGCCACAAAGGAATGCCCCAGCCGCTTTTGCTTTACGTTCTCGCTATTTGAAAGGGAACAACCATTACTACATAACCTCAACTCTGGATAAGAGATGTATTGATAACGATATAAATCAATAGATTGACTAAAATCCACTGTCAAGCTTGTGATTTGTTTTGCTAACAAGGCGAATTAACGCGTCAATAGCTAGCCTATTGCAAGTTAATTCAACGCAGTGAGGAAGGCAAAGGACTGCTTGAAAGGCGTTTGTTATCCAGAGCTGAGGTTACATAGCGACGCCTTAATCAAAAACCGCTGGACGCATTCACAGTGGTCACTTATTAATGCGTAATGGTATTACCTAATGAACAGCGATTTTATTGCCACAGAAAACAAAAAGGCTGCAATCAATGCAGCCTTGGGTGTTGCCCTATGGAGGCTTTGTTGCCTTATAACGATTTTCGTGGAGGGACGACAACGTTTGCAAAAATTAACCCCGCAATGAGTGACATAAAAATCAGGAAAATTTGTGGGCCTAAATGTGCCTGATTCAGCATGGTTTCGCCTGAAATAAGAGTATTTAAGCCTATGTAGGTTTTACTACCGGGGACTAAAATAACAATGCCTTGCAGTAAGGCAATCGACACGGGCGCCTTCATCCAGCGGGCGTACAGATTAGAATAAATACCTACCGCCAATGCACCAACAAAAATGCCAATCGATTCGCCTAAATATATCCCACCTAACATGGCAGAAAAGAAAGCCACAATCCCAGCAAACACACCCCAAGGTGAGTCTTTAAGGCGCGCTTTAAAGATAATCACTAACGACATCGACAGCAATGGCACTGCAGACCAAATCGCCCAACGAGGCAGTGGAACAGGGTCAATATAGGTAACCTCGCCAAAAATGGCTTTACCTATGGTCATGCCCAGTACCGCACCAAAATACAATTTAAACAACTGCATAACCGCATCCATAATGCGTGCGGTACCAGAGATTAAATCACGTGCAGCAAGCTCTGCTAGGCCCAGTGTGAGTGCAAGGCCAGGCACAAAAATAATCACCCCAGATAAAATCGTGACCGGTAAATTAATACTGGGGTCAAATTGGGCAATCGCTGTGGCTAAAATCGCGCACATTACCGCCGCCATCGGTTCGAGCATTTCGGCAATTCGTTTAGAGCGTTCTGCCCAAAACACTAAGCTGTAAACCAGCAAGCCCAACATAGCGGACCAAAAAACATCATGCCAACCAGTGCCCATTAACATGGCAAACGCCCCAGCACTTGAGCCAAAAGCGAGTAAGGTGAGCTTATGGCCATAAGGGTTGGGTTTATTGGCAATGTCTTCTAAACGTTCGAGGGCTTCTTGTAATGTGCGCTGGCCTGAACTGAGCTCTTCAACCAGCTCGAATGTACGAGCCAATGACCCTAAATCCAGATCGCCAGGTTTAACACGTGCTACGTGGTTATATTCTTGTTCGGTGTCGTGTTGCAGCACAAAGGTCATGGACGTGGGCGATATTAAAAAATAGCCTTCAATACCTAAGGTGCTGCATACCGTTTGTAAGTGAGATTCTAAGCGATACGCAGGCGTGCCGAATTTATGTAGGGCTTTACCTAGTTTTATGATAAATCTACGTTTTTCTAAAAAATCCTGATTATCCACTGGGCGATAGTCACTCATAAAGTTTATTTGGGCGCGAATATTAACCGATTAGGGCGTGTGTTTATAGCCAAACTGATTCAAAATGTGTTTATAGCATTGTCATATTAAATGCTGATGTCAAAATAATAATATAGTCGACTAAAGGAATTACACATGACATTGATGGTAACGGGTTTATATGCAGGGTTAACAGCGTTATTGGTTTTAGCATTATCCTATAAAGTGGTTAAATTTCGCCGTGCCAATAAGATAGGTATCGGTGATGGTGGACACCAAGGGCTGTCTATTGCTATTAGAGCCCATGGCAACTTAATTGAAAATGCGCCCATAGTACTCATTTTGTTAGCACTAGCAGAATTGAATGGTATGCCAGCTTACCTAATCCACTGTTTAGGTACTGTTTGGATTGTGGCACGTTTATTACATGCTATAGGGCTAACCCAGGGGCAAGGTGGTACACACTTTGGTCGCTTTTGGGGAGTGCTGGCTACCTGGATTGTGCTTTTAGTGTTAGCTGTCGCTAATATTGGCTTTTTTCTCGGTTTGTAGCGGCTACGGCAGTGGTGGTATCAATATATCACCACTAGTTTTAGGGTTATTTAACAATAAAAATATTTCACTTTTGCTGCTTTTTTAGTCACACTTAATGCCTCTGTACTGCTATACTCCGCGTCCGTTAAATTAAGCCATTGGCTGATGTTATCACCGGATCAGTTAGACTGATTTTCCCCATTATATGTAGGTCATTTGCATGCAAGTTGAGTCAACGTTATTTAATTATCCCAAGTTTTGGGCGCATAGCTTCGGAACGGCACCTTTTTTACCCATGTCTCGCAAAGAGATGGATATTTTAGGCTGGGATAGTTGCGACATTATCATTGTGACAGGCGATGCGTATGTAGACCACCCAAGTTTTGGTATGGCGGTGATAGGGCGCATGCTTGAAGCTCAGGGCTACCGAGTTGGGATAATTTCGCAGCCAGACTGGTCAAGTAAAGACGCGTTTATGCAACTAGGGCGCCCAAACCTGTTTTTTGGGGTGACCGCAGGCAACATGGATTCGATGATCAACCGCTATACAGCCGATCGTAAATTGCGTCATGACGACGCCTATACCGCGGGAGATATTGGTGGTAAACGCCCAGACCGTGCAGTGACTGTGTACACCCAGCGTTGTAAAGAAGCCTTTAAAGATGTACCAGTGGTTATTGGCGGGATTGAAGCCAGCTTACGCCGTATTGCCCATTATGATTACTGGTCAGATAAAGTAAGGCGCAGTGTGATTTTTGATGCAAAAGCCGACATCTTAATTTACGGTAATGCCGAGCGCCCGCTAATGGAAGTGGCTCGTCGTATCGCTGCTGGCGAAGCCATTAACGACATCGACGATGTACGTGGCACCGCGGTTATGCGTAAAGATCCAATGCCAGGTTGGCGAGGCATGGACTCTCGTGAAATCGATCAGCTACACAAAATTGAACCCTTGCCTAACCCTTATGGCGCCGATGATGTCGGTTGCAGCAATTTATCTGGGCCAACAGACAACAAAATTTTTGATAACGACGCACCTAAACCTATCAGCGTGCAGCCACCTCGTCCGAAGCCATGGGAAAAAACCTATGTGCTGTTGCCTGCTTTTGACAAAGTGAGCGAAGACAAATATTTATATGCCCATGCATCGCGTATTTTGCACCAGGAGCAAAATCCAGGATGTGCGCGGGCGTTATTTCAGCCACACGATGCCAACCGAGGCGTATGGGTAAATCCACCGGCTTGGCCATTAAATACTGACGAAATGGACGCGGTATTTGACTTGCCGTATCAGCGTGTGCCGCACCCTGTCTATGGCAAAGAGAAAATCCCTGCTTATGACATGATCAAAACCTCAATCAACATTATGCGTGGTTGTTTTGGTGGTTGTTCATTCTGTTCGATTACCGAGCATGAAGGGCGCATTATTCAAAGTCGTTCGCAAGAGTCGATCATTAAAGAAATTAAAGACATTCAAGAAAAAGTGCCTGGTTTTACCGGGGTGATTTCTGACTTAGGTGGCCCAACTGCTAACATGTACCGTTTAGGCTGCACCAGCGAAAAGGCCGAAAAAACCTGTCGCCGTTTGTCTTGTGTGTACCCATCTATCTGCGGTCATTTAGGCACAGATCATAAACACACCATTGACTTATACCGCGCTGCTCGTGATGTTCCCGGGATTAAAAAGGTATTGATTGCCTCGGGCGTGCGTTACGACTTAGCGATTGAAGATCCAGATTACATCAAAGAGTTGGCTAAGCATCATGTGGGCGGTTACCTAAAAATTGCGCCAGAGCACACCGAAGAAGGCCCGCTCAGTAAAATGATGAAGCCGGGCATGGGGACTTACGATAAGTTTAAAGAATTGTTTGATAAGTTTTCAAAAGAAGCCGGTAAAGAGCAGTTTTTAATTCCGTACTTTATATCGGCACACCCCGGAACGACCGATGAAGACATGATAAACCTTGCCTTATGGCTAAAAGGGCAAAAGTTTAAGCTTGATCAAGTACAAAACTTTTATCCATCACCCATGGCTAATGCAACGACCATTTATCATACCGAGCTTAATTCGTTGAAAAACGTTAAGCACGATAGCGAGCAAGTTTTCGTGCCTAAGAAAGGTCGCCAACGTAAACTGCATAAGTTTTTATTACGCTATCACGATCCGGCTGGTTGGCCGATGATCCGTGAAGCGCTAGTGGCCATGGGCAAAGCGCACTTAATTGGCAATGGCCCCAATCATTTGGTGCCGCCCGAAACCCGTAATGAGCAAAACAAAGTGAAGTGGGGCCAAAAGCCTAGCGCTAAAGCGAAAGACCAAGGTGGCCAAAAAGCCATGACCCGTTTTTCTGCCGACCAGTTTGAAGACCGTAAAGGTGGGTCAAAAGCGGATAAATCCAGCGCCAAGTCTACCGGGCAAAAGCCAAAAGCAGCGGCCAAAAACACGGGGCAGCCAGCCAAAACAACTGGGGCTAAACGACCTGCAAAAAATGGTTGGGCTACCAAGTCTAAATACACAAAATAGTGACGTTTTTGCTTTTGCGATAAACAACAAACCCGCATTTATGCGGGTTTGTTGTTTGTCCTAGGCCTCAGTTGGTAAAGCGTGTAACCTAAATGGCAGAATAGTCTCAATAAGCAAAGGATCAGCATCATGGCTAAAACGAGTAGATTACCAGGTTACTTCACCAGTGCATTAGTCTGTAGTGCGGCATTAATCGCAGCTCCAAGTAACGCGGCTAATTCAGTGCAGCAACAGCAGTTTTTTGAAGCAATAGCCAATCTTTGTGGTAAAGCTTTTGCCGGTAAAATCACTGCTGGTGGCAGTGAAGATGATGGCTTTAGCGGTAAAGCGCTGATTATGCATGTACGCCAATGCAATGACACTGAGTTAAAAGTGCCTTTTCATGTAGGTGAAGATCATTCACGCACTTGGGTCATCACTCAAACCGACACGGGGTTACGGTTAAAGCACGACCATCGCCACAAAGATGGCTCTGAAGACAAAGTCACTATGTACGGTGGCGATACTCGCGATGTTGGTACCGCCAATATGCAATCGTTCCCTGTGGATGATGAGTCGATAGTCAATTTTAAACAAAATGGCCTAGATCAATCGGTCACCAATGTGTGGCAGATGATGATTGAAGCGCATACTTTTACGTATCGTTTAACACGTGAAAATCGCGATTTTAAAGTGGAGTTTGATTTAACCAAACCGGTTGCATTACCACCCGCGCCATGGGGACATGAGTAAGCTGTCGCTGAACCCATATATTGCTTCCAGTGACATAAACGCCATTAGATACGTCTTCCCGGCAATGTTTTTGAGCCGGGAACCAGGTGTTAGCTTTTGTTGTTTTGCTTATAGCCTGCGGCCACTAACGCTTAAGATCGCAAGGTTCCACCCTGCACGGGCCAAAAGGGGATCAACAGCAATCCCCTCTTGGATCACCAGTGCCGTTCCGGCAACATTTTCGCTTTTTAACCAAACAATAAAAAGAAAACCATGACACCCATTAATTGAAAAATAACTTTACTCGTTTTCATGGCTTTGGCGAGGGATACGACGATGTGCTCAACTCATCAATTTTTATCGATATGGCTAAAATATTATCGTTAAATGAGTGGGTTATTCATCATTTGCAGAATTCAACACAGCAGAAAAACTTGATAGCTATCCAGTGTTAGAAGAATTGAAATTTGATTGGGGATGATGACTTAAGCGCACAACCAGCGCTGACAATTTGCAGCGCCTTGTCGTCGTTTTCGCTCTAGATGCTCACAATATTCAGTTAATGCGGGTAATGCCCCAAATTCAGTAGTGATTTTAAGCCAATTCTCTGCGGGGATATTGAGCCTATTCAGTATGTCCTGACTGCTTGAGCTATGGCGCCACGCTTATCTTCTCGAATAATCCGACCGGTATCTTCAACCAATACTGTCTTGGTCTGGCCATCTTTAATTACCGTTTGGAAAGGATAAATAAAGCGTCGTTCAGCGCTCAATATTTAGTCAATTGGAATGGGTGGCAATGTTAGCGGCTCTTGTTTTTTACTGCGGGCAACATTTAAGTTTAACGAAAGCTCTTTTTTATTATGTGCTTATATAAAAATGACAATGAATTGAGTGCCGTGGCTTGCGTTCGTGGTGCAACGTCTTGTTTTAACACTCAGTATTTAGATAGCGTTCGACTTCATTGTCTCCCATTGAGGCGGGCGCTTATTGTTGTGCTCCCATATTCAAGAAAATGAGTGACGAGCGCACTTTCATTTTCTTAATCTCTCTAGCATCAATAAAAAAATTATAGTTAGCAATACATTACGTTATTTGTTAAAAATAGATTGATTAATACATGAGCGTGACATCGGTAGATAGATGCGCCCTTCACGCACTATAGAATTGTTAGCATTCACTAGGTAATTCCATTAATTCGGAACAAGAATACCAAGCAAAAAGATCAATATTCATGAAGGTAATACCGTCGTGTTTCGCAATATTCTTTCTTTCGGTAGTCTCAGCGTTTTTATTTGAGTCTTTCGAGTATGTTGCTTTCGTGGTCGCCTTGGCTTCAATTATCGTCGCGGTGGTAGTTCAACTGCGCATTAATAAATGTCCAAAATGTGGTAAATCTCAGTTTGGGGCTATAACCGTAAACGGCAAATTATTTCGTACCGGAGGCTGGGCATTAAATCCCACGATATGCCCTTGGTGTAATACAAAACTAAACGTGCCACATGGCCACTGCTAACAGGACCAAACACAATCGTGCAATGCAAAAAACGCATTGCACTGGACAGCCTACGCTGCGCTTCGGCTGCCTGTGTTGGCGGCGTTATGTGCCACAGGGAGTAATGCATGAATTTTAAGTTATTAGTTGTTTTATCGCTATTTATTACACCAGCAACCTTTGCTTCTGAACTGGAAAAAATGGCGGAAGAAGACCAACTTGCTAGAAGTGGAGATTATGAAAAAATTGACTGGTTAGCGGTCGCTAAAGATGATCAAATTCGGCGCAATAGAGTGAAAGAAATTCTATCTGATAATAGAGCCTTTACTGCTAAAGATTATTATAGCGCTGCGTTAATAATGCAGCATGGAAAAACTCCTGAAGACTATTTGGCCGCGTTTCAATATGCGAAAAAAGCAAAAGATATTGATCCTAAAGATGAGGGAGCCGCTTGGCTCTCTTGTGCCGCCGAAGATCGCTATTTACTAAAGGTGAATAAAAAGCAGGTATGGGGTACTCAGTTAGAGTCGAAGCTGAACAAAGTTGGTACATATGAAATTCTATATTTGATTGATTTTGACGAAACCCAAAAATCTGATGCAGAAAGAGAAGGTTGCTTCCTGCCAAGTTTAAAAGAGATGAAGCGAAGGCTTAATGCTATGTCAAAAATGAAAAATATAAATATGCAGTTTGAGCATTGGATGAGTGGCACATAACAAACGCATTAAAAGCGCTCGCGTTGCTCGCTGTGACGCCAAAACTACGCGGCAAGTTAGTGTTGTGTTTTGTCAAATTTTAAACCAAATTGCCGCTACATTTTGTCGCCCGTTATGCGGGAAGTTAACCCATAGAAATATTTATACAAAACTCACCTAATACAGCTGACCATCTAAAACGTTTTTGTCCAGAAATCATTTAGGTAGGCTCTAGTGTAGTGGGTCAGTGTTGATTGATCACTAGGCTCTATATTGTAATAAAAGTACAGGGAAAAGTTGTCGTTTTAGAGGTTTCCATAATTTGTCAGTTTAGGGTTATATTTTACGGCAGAATATGGTGGTAAATTTTAGCTAAGTAATTGAAAACGCTTATTGCTTATGTCAGGTTATGCTGCAGCGACAGTCATTGTGGCTCAACGCACACATTGACATAATATCGCCATGTTTTTTGATTTTAGGCAGCATGGTTTTGCTTGTCGCTTGCAATACATTTTAGGGTGAGGTGTTGGTATTCATCTTAAGCGCAATGTGTATCGTGAATAAAATGCTAACGCCAGTTGAGGCGTTAGCATGCAGTAGCACATTGGTTTCTTTTTATGCTTACTCTGGGAACACTTCTAACGTTAAATACAGGCTATAGTGTTTAACATCTACATCTTGTTGCTGAGGTTTATCTATATGGGTTTCAGCGATTAACAAGTAAAAGCCTGCTTGTGTGGGGGTAAAGTTTACCGCCCCATCTTTTGCAACTATTAACTGCTTTTCTTCTCGGTCATTGCGGTGACGGGTACCCGCCTGGATTAATTTAACGTCGACGTTTTCTGTCAGTGGTTTGCCGTTAAAATACAACATAAACTGTGCCGGTTCGTTGGCAAACAGATCGTTGGGGTGTGTAATACTTAGTGCTTCAATGCCTGTACCTGTGGGTTTAAGGGCTGCTTGAGTGGCATTATTTAATGTGACAAAGGTTTCGACTCGGGCTGCTGTGGTTCGGCGAACAACATTTTTGGCCCCATCTGGGATGTTGGGTGATGGCCCCCAAATACGTTCAGGTTGACCGTCTGAGTTAATGAATGTCGTCATAAATATGTCTGGTTGTACTATCCCGATACGATAAGTTCCGGGATCTGTTAAGGTTACATCTGCCACTGACATACGCGAAAATGCTGTCCATTGAGTATCGGTTGTCATTTGGCCGTCAGGTTTTATCACGGCATAATCTAAATTGGCAAAATATTCCTTAAACTCACCGACATCACGTCCAGAACCACTGTCTCCTAATGGTTGATCTGGGTGAAAAATAGCATTAGAAATACTGGCGTTAACTGTCACCGTTTGTGGTTGATCGCCAGAGAGTAAAGTGTGAGAGGGTAAAATATAGCGTTCGTGTGCTGTAGCGCTTGATACCATGAGCATACTGATGGCGGTTAGTATAACTCGTGGCCATTGTTGGTAGTTAACTGGCATATTTTTCTTCCTATTTTTACGGCTGAATGGATAAGGTTACTGTGCCTATCTCTTGTTTACCCTCAATAGTGAACACTTGCTTATTGTCACTTGGGTAGGTGAATGCTTGCTGCAGGTATTCCCGGCTACCCTGTTCACGTACTGATTCAACATGCAGTAAGTATTCTCCCGCGGGTAACATTTTTCCTGATGTTAATTTTCCATCCCATTGCAGGCTGTATACCCCTGGTTTGCGTGTTGCGCCTGCAACCGCTTGGTAGTCTGGCGACTGGTTACGACCGATTTTGCGCCACCACTGTCGCAGGTCTTTGAACCAATCTGCTTGTTGACGCCAAAAAGCAAGGGTATGGACACCTTCACGTTTTGGGGTTTCTATCCATACCGCGACATAAGGCTTGTGGTAAGGAGAGGTTTTTATGTCGGGGATTTCTACCGAAACAGTGATGGTTTGCGCATGAGTGATATTTGGTAACAGCCATAGCGCAATAAATAGCAATATAACCAATGGTAATCGCACCATATAAATTGTTTGCTCCTTTTTCAAAATGGGTTTCTCCTTTATCTTGGTACCGCGATGAGATAAATAATTAAAGGCGTGATGCTTCCCAATAAGACCACGAGCATGCCCTTGCCTCGGTGCTTGGCGTTTTGTAATAAAATAATCAGCCCTGTTAATGCAAACAGCAAAATTAACGCCGCTGATAGATCTATCACCACTGACCAAACATCACCGCTATGTCGACCTTTGTGTAAGTCGTTCAATAGCCCTAATAACCCTTGACTGCTTTTTTCGATTTCGATGATGCCGTCGTCGAGTAGTACAGTGACAAAGGCATAACCCGATGGTAGAGGGTAATCGAAGGTAATTTCTCCCATGTCGACCATCACATCTATACTGCGCGGTGAAGCCAAAGACGTTGCTTGCTCAATATGCAGTTGCAGTGCTTTGAGCGGGTATTCACCTTCATAGTGCATAAAGGTTTCAGGTAGAGATAATGTATGAGTGTTGTTTTGTGCTTTTGCGGTCCAGGTAGGGTGATTTAAAGTTATCCCCGTTAGGCTAAAAAAGACTAACAGGGAAAATAATGTGCAAGACACATAAATGTGTAGCCAACGGCAAAAGCTAAAAAAACGCTTTGCTTTTGCCGTTCGTAACCATGTACTTATCATTAGAATTGATATGACACTGTGGCTTTGATGTTTCGACCTGGTTCAAAATCCTGTAGGTACAGTTCGCCAAATCGAGGGTGGAATGACACACCGGTTCGAGATGATTGTGAAGCATAGTACTCATCAAATAGGTTATCGACACCAGCGATAATGCTAAGCCCTTCAATCGCTTGTATATCCCATCTAGCATTGATGTTATGCACGGTATAACGTTGTTTGCTGTTATCAAGGCTAGCACCGTCAAGGTCTAATCCTGCATCAACATCTCCGGCATGAAGCAATTCCCAGTTGAACGATAGGCCTATTTCTTCAAATAAGTAGCCGACTGTTGCACTGATTGTGTCACCTTGTTGTCTGTCTAGACGAGCACCATTTAAGTCACTGTATTGCTCAAATGCTTGTAGTTCGCTTTCGGCACTTGAAAATGTCACAGAGCCAGAGAAACCACCATTAAGGTAATTGATATAAGTTTCAAAACCTTCAATTTCCATGTCGCCGATATTGTCTTTCCAATAGCTCGAACCTGATGTGGCAGGGGCAGAGGCATAATCATAGATATAATCATTAATTTCGGTTTTAAATACTGTCGCGCCTAATGAAACGCTGTCATCACCAAAAGCATTAAATTGATAAGCAAAAGCTAACTCGTAGTTAGTGCCTGTTTCAGCTTTTATATCTTCATTGCTGGTATCAAATAGCCCTGCACCGACAAAGACTTCACCAATTTCGGGCCCTTTAAATAGCTCTGTTGCGCTTAGGCTAAAGAGTAAGTCATTGGTTGGCTGTACAGCTAACTCCAATGCCCAAGCCGTATTGTTAAAGTCATTGTCGACCACTTTCGAGTCTATTGAGTACTTGTCATAACGCAGGCCAGGGGTCAAGCTGACATAGTCATTAAAGGTAATCTTATTTTGTATAAACAGAGCCATATTGTTAGCCGATTCAGCTGACTCATCTGTGCTTGCGCTGTATTGTGCTGAATAATCTGTATCGTGTTTAACGTAATCAAAACCATAAGTAAGCTCATGTTCCCATAAGGCGGTTAGTCCACTTTCGCCTAACAGGTTTATCCCTTGGTTTTTGGCTTCGCCTGTAACAATCGCAGCCCATCCTGCAAAGCTAGGGTTGTCGGCGTAGCCTGTCTCATCACGCCACAGCTCGCTGGTGTTAGAATACGCAGCAGCTTTTAACAGAGTAGAATCCACACTCAACTCGTAGTTTAGCGCTAGCGTGTCTCGGGTAAATTGAGTGGGCCACAAAAGGGGGACTAGCAGTGACTCGGTGATGGCGATATCAGTCGCTAACCCCATATCGGGACGATAACTGTAGTTGCCTTCATCTTGGTATTTTTCATAGCTAAGCTGTACGCGCTGATTGTCACTTGGCTCCCAGCCAAACTTAATGAGTGCATCATCAAGTTCGCCTTTAAGGCCTCTTACTGTGCCATCGGTGCCGTCAATTTTTTCGCCAGTGGAGTCGGTAATAACGCCACCACCTACTTCATAATTATCGCGTTTGACAAAATTGTAATACCCGAGAAAATCGATGCTGTCGTTGAGTAAGCCGTAAGCGGTTGCAGAATAATTTTGTCCAGAGTTATCTCCAGCACCCACCTGTACTCGTCCACCAAATTGTTCGTCATTTTGTAATAAGTCACGGGCTTGCTTGGTTTCAAACCTCACCGAGCCACCTAATCCGCCATTAATAACTGAGTTATTACCAACATCGATGTCTACCGATTTCAAGATGTCGGCATGGATCTGTAAATTACCCATGTGGTGATACATGTAGTTATTTTGCTGGGCACCATCAATCGAAATATCTAAATCTTTGTCGTCCATACTTCGAATCGTTATGCGTTGATTAAGTGAGTGAGCTCCGCCCACATCAACCCCAGGAATACTGCGCAACAAGTCACTAATATGATCCGCTTGCTTACTGGCAATGGCTTCTTCTTTTAAATACATTGAAGAAGCATTTATCGTGGTGCTCCACACCGTCACTCTTTCAATTTCTTCAGACTCTTTAGGCTCCGCAGCGAGTAGCAATGGAGACATAAGCACTGTAACAACAGCTAAGCTTGTGGTGCTTATTTTAAAGCGCTTAGGTAACATAACGATTCCTTTTTAATGAAAAACTTCCAAACAATGGTAATGATAACTATTATCATTATGTTACCACTGTGTTATGTTGAGCGTGGCACTGATTGTTATGCGATATCGCCAACGTGTTATGTGTAATCGCCAATTGTAATGAAAGAGTGAACTGCCAATGGATACGTGTTTTTCTAAGGTTGAACTGTCTCGTAAAATTAAAGATGCTGGTTACGATGATGCATTTATTAATGTTAGCCATGCGCCGTCAAAATCGTTTATGGCGGGAGATATTTGTTTTCAGACTTTGCCTAATGGCATTGATATTCATTGCGCTAATATCACCGAAAATGTTGACGGTTATAGTTGTAGCCAACTATCTCCTGGCATCAGTATTAATGTGCTATTGCACGGTAGGGTTTGTTTTGCACTTGAGCATCAACGCTACGAGATAGAGGCTAATGAACAACCCGCGCTATTTATTAATGTGATGAATGATCAACAAGTCTTTACCCGATTTTTTAATCAGCAACAAGCGGTTAAAAAAATCAGCTTAAGCGTGAGTAAAGCATGGTTGTTAGCACGTTGCAGTAACGCAGTAGACAGACAAGATATTGAGCAGATTTTTGGTGCCTCTAACTCGGTATTTCAGTGGCCCTGCGAGGCTTCTTTACTTACATTAGTACATGATTTGTATCAAAAGACGGTAGATGAAACCTTATGTTATCAGTGGGAAGTTGAACAAATTGCACTGCAATTTTTTTGTCAATCTTTTCGCTTATTAACTTCGACAGTCACCCAGCAATCGCGAGTAGAATCTAGCACTTGCTGCATGAATGATGCTTGCGCAGCCATTGATCATGACTTTGAAGCTAAAATTGAGTCTTTATTGTATGAGTCATTGTCCCTGCCTCAATTGGCAAGCAGATTAGGGGCGAGTATCAGCACGTTACAGCGTTATTTTAAGAGCCGCCATCAACTGACGCTTAAAGAATACATGCGCAATCAAATTCTTGAACATGCAAGAAGACGGCTCATTTTTGAAGGAAAATCGATTGGAGAAGTGGCCTACTTGGCTGGGTATAATCACGTGTCGAATTTTTCATCCGCCTTTAAAAAATATTTTTCTATCACACCTGTGGAAATGCAAAATCGATATCGTGACATAAAAAATCTGAAGTGAACCTAGAAAAACACTCACTGTCGTAAGTATTGTGGCCTTTTCAACCGTTTACATTACCTCTATTAGCGGTTAACTGCCAAAGGTTTGTCTTGATTAAAAACAGAGAGTAACATCAAGCATCCCAAAACAATTCAGGCTGTCAATGGCAGCCTGAATGCGTAAGCTTTGAGTCGATCTTAGTTGAGTTATTTAACCTGAGCTCGGGATAAGGGATGAACTTATACTATTTAAAATCAACATGTTACCCATTCTCACTTTCAAGCTTGTCATTTGTTCTGCTAACAAGGCGAATTGACGCGTCAATAGCTAGCCTATTGTAAGTCGATTCAACGCAGTGAGCAGGGCAAAGGACTGTTTGAAAGGCATTTATTATCCCGAGCTCAGGTTATTTAGCATCAAAGGTAAACGACTGTCCTGCTAAGGCTGCTTCAAACATCAATCCGCCTTTGGCTGCGGTAAAAATCGCCATACCGTTAATGTATTGTGCCGCAGCGTTATGGTTACTTCCTGCTTGGCCTGCTCCTGCTGAGTTACCTGTGGTGCCGACTTGAGCATTGGCACCTAAGTTAATCGCGACAGCAGATGCTTGGGCGCTAAATTCAAAGCTGCCACTAGTAAATTCGTTATAGGCTTTGGCGTCTTTAAAAAAGATAATTTCGCTATAAGCTTGGCCGCCTAACTGAAACCCTATAGATAACTGTGTTAAGGCTGAATCACCCATGTAGGTACCGCCCTGGTATACTCGCCCGTTACCATAGGCGGCGCCAATACCAATGCCACCTTTAGCCACCGTTGGAAAAATAGCATAACCATAAGCTGTGTTAAAAAAATGTCTGCTCTCGTTGGCTTTTTTAAAATTAGTTACAGCTTCATTGTAAGCATTATCGTTAGCCAAAGTAGGCACAGAAAAAGCCAGGCTAAACAATAGGGCTAAGCTTGCAATAATTAAGTTACTTGAACGTTGCATAAATTACCTCATTGACGTCATTGTCATTGTATATGCCATAGATTACCAATAGCGCCTAAATGGTGCGAGTTAATTAAGATTTATACTTTTAATACTCGCCGTAACGTCAGGCACCAGCGGTTTTTGCTTTGCATTTTAGCGATTGGCAAGGGAGCAACCATACCTGCAGCGACGCCTAAATCAAAAACTGCGGGACGTATTCTGAGTTTTAACGCGCAAGAGGTGACTCACAAAGGCGAGATCAGACAAAGCCTATACTGATATTGCTATGATGTTTATGTGATCAATTTACGAGGTTAGCTGGTTTGTCGCTTACGCTCATGACGGTTCGAGGCGCCTTCTGGCGGTAAGCCAGGGGTAGGTTTACGCTCGGCAAGTAAGTGCTTAATAGCCATAATGGGGTGAGGTAATAACATTCTTGGCCCTGCAAAAATCATGATTTCGCGGGCTTTTTGTTTCATATGAGGTTTATAACAGTGTACTGGGCATTTGTTACAGGTTGGCTTATCTTGACCATACGGGCAGCGGTCCAGGCGGGTGTTGGCATAGCTTAAAAATGTATGGCACTGCTCGCATACATCGTGTGGCGGTTTCATTGGATGATGGGCTTTACAATAAATATTGACCATGGCTTTGATGGTGCGAAATTCAAACAATAATTTGCCTGTCAGTAATTCAGTTTCGCTCATGGCAATACCTTAGTAAATTAGTATGGTATTGACAGTGTATGCGCCTCATATTGTCTCTGACAAATTGGTATTGGCTAAGTATGAATCTGAACACAAAACCTAGGTTGAATGTGTTATTGATCGCAAAAATGGCATAAAGGCTCATTGATTTGGCGGTAATCGATAGCTTGTTACAGTTTAACGTGGATAAATACTTGATTTTAGAGCGCAGATTGAAATAATAATGGTAAGTGATTAAAAAAACATCATACATTTTCAACACTGTAGAAGTCGCTTATCACTCTTGAGTGTGAGTATTATGGAACCCGTGCGTGTTTGCGCATCATCAGCAAGGTGGACGCCTAATGCTACTAAAGATTATTTTAATTGTTATATTGGTTGCTATCGCTTGGTATTTGTATAAGCGAACGCAGGCCGTGGCAAAGCAAGAATTACATAAATCAAGCCCATCAACTCAGCCATCGCAGACAACATCTTCGGCAGATTTGCTGCCAAAGGTTGAGCCATCGCAGCCAGTGACCGCATCAACTGCAAAAGCAAGCCAGGCAGCACCGTCAGTTGATCAAGTGACAGAAACCAGCGAAACAACAGCGGAGCAGGTGAACCCTGTTGAGGTAAATGACGTTGATGCTAAAGAGGCTGATGTGACAGTGCCGAAGGTCGAAGCTGAATCGCCACCGCTTGAGCCCGAGCCACAAAAGGCTGCAACAACTGATAAAGCCGTGGCTGACACGCCTAAAGACACTCAAAGCCACTTGCTTAGCTTACCGACAGTGAAAGGGGATTGGGCTAGCGACAGCTTTGCGCAATTGGTCAACGCGGCTAACGTGGCAAACGACCCACAAAGCCAACATGATGCGCTAGCGAGTGTGATTAACCACTGCTATAAAATGCGTAAACAAAACGATTATTGTCAATACGGCGCTAAACTTGAGCTAACATACCTCGACTTATTTCGCGCTGTGTATCAACAGCAAGTGGCACATGATGGCGCATCAGATCTCAAAGCTCCTGCGTTTATGCAACTGTCTACCCTGCTCAATGATACCGGTCAGTTTGAAAAGGCCATTAGTGTGTGCCAACAGGCAATTGAATATCAATTAACTGACGGCACAGTTACTGGGTTTGAAGGCCGTATTAATCGAATTGAGAAAGCGAAAGCTAAGGCAAGTTAACTCAGTTAATACAGCGTGAAGGATATCAGGTATGATATCTAAAAAGGAAAGCGGGCCGAGGTCCGCTTTTTTGTATTTGGTATTCGTGACCGAGTATGAGTAACGGATATTGTGGGTGGATATAACAAGGTTTTTGGTGGCATTGATGACGTTTAAATTATGCAAGTTACTGCTTGCGCTAATTGGGTTAACGGTGGTGATGGGATGCACACGCACACCAAAATGGACGCTTTTTTATATTGCTGACAAAACGGTTGCACAATCTATTTCATCGGCGCCAGTTGATCTCATACAAACTGAGTTCATAGCGGGTTACTACGATTCCTTGGCCCAGTGTCAGGCAAAAGGGGCGGGAATGTTGCGTTTACAGGCTTCTTCCATGCCAGCAGCGCAGGCCTTTGTGTGTGCTCAACAATGCCAAATTGATGATAAGCAGCAATTACACTGCACACATAAGGTAATTGGAGCTGAGTTAGATGCGCTTTAAACAAGATTTTTTTGAGCAATTAGACGGCTTTTATTCGCAAGTTTACCCGCAAGGAATTAGCAACCCACATTGGCTTGGTTGGAGCGATGATGCTGCTAAATTGATTGGTTTAGATAAGCCAAACGATGCGCTATTAATGCAGTTGTCGGCAAACGCTGCTGCGCCGGGTGCAAGTTATTATGCTCAAGTTTACAGTGGTCATCAGTTTGGTGGCTATACCCCAAGATTGGGTGATGGCCGCGCCATTATTTTAGGTGAAGCGATTGGCCCTCATGGTGCCTGGGATGTGGCTTTAAAAGGTGGCGGCCCAACACCTTATTCACGTCATGGCGATGGTCGGGCGGTAATGCGTTCTGCGGTGCGTGAGTTTTTAGTGTCTGAAGCGCTTGCTGCGTTATCGGTACCCACGACTCGCGCGTTAGCGGTTATAGGTTCTGATTTGCCTGTGTGGCGCGAAAGCCAAGAAACGGCGGCAATCACAGTGCGTTTAGCTAAAAGCCATATTCGCTTTGGTCACTTTGAATACTTTTGTTATAGCGAGAAAGGTGCTCCAGGTAAACTGACTCAGTTACTTAACTTTACGATTACCCAGCATTTTCCGCATTTAACGACCGACGCAGCGGGCTATAAACAATGGTTTGTTGAAGTGGTGCAATTAACTGCAAAAATGATTGCCCATTGGCAAGCTGTGGGCTTTGCGCACGGGGTAATGAACACAGATAACATGTCTATTTTAGGCGACACATTCGACTTTGGTCCGTTTGCATTTTTAGATACGTTTAAAGAAAGCTTTATCTGTAATCACTCTGATCATGATGGCCGCTATGCTTTTGGGCAACAGCCCGGTATTGGGTTATGGAACCTAAAACGCCTAGCCCAAGCACTGACTCCGATTATTGCATCGGACGATTTAATTGCCGCATTGAATACCTATCAACCCAGTTTGGTGGCGCAATATGTCAGTCTAATGCGCGCAAAACTGGGCTTGAGCCACGACAGCGATATTGATAGCACAGCGCAAGCAGCGCGTGAAAAACAAGATTTAGCATTAATTAGCCAATTTACAGTTATGCTTGAAAACAGCCAACTCGATTACAGCAACAGTTTACGTAAAATAGGCCAAATAGACATTAGCAGCCAACACAGTCCACTGCGTGATGACATGTTGGATGTGAGTGAATTTGATCGCTGGTATCAAGCATTTCAAGCCCGAGTGGGGAATGTGGCCGATATGGCAGCGTGGCAACAGCAGCGTGATCAGCATAACCCTAAGTACATTTTGCGTAATTATCTTGCCCAAGAGGCCATTATCGATATTGAAGAAAAAGGCGATAACAGCAAGCTTTTGCAGTTACAACAGTTATTAACTCGCCCTTTTGATGAACAACCAGAAATGGATGATTTTGCCAAACGCCCACCGGATTGGGGACAAGGCTTAATTATGTCCTGCAGTAGCTAATTGATTTATTTATTTGAGCCTTTTTATGAAATTATTGTCTGCTAAATTTGATCCCGACGCATTGAGTATTATGATTCAAGCACAAGTCGACTTCGAACAATTTGAACAGTTTGCCGAACCCCTAGCGGCCGCGTTAGATTGCGATATCCGTGAGCGTCAATGGGGCGCCGATCGCCATCAATGGTTGCTGAACTTTGAGGGTTGTCCTGTGTGGTTACATTATGAATTTTATGGCGATATTTGCTGGTTATCGGTCGATAGTGCTAATGATATCGAGGTACTGGGCTTTTTAACCCACTTACTCACACCACTGATTGAGACTCCCCAAGAAGGTTTGCATGGACAATAGCAGCGCAGCGTTTCACTTTCAGGCATTAACGCCCGATCTTATTTTAGATGCTATTGAAAGTATTGGGGTATTTCCTGAAACCGGATTATTAGCATTAAATAGTTATGAAAACCGTGTCTATCAGTTTCGATGTGATCGAGGCTTACGTTATGTGGTCAAGTTTTATCGGCCTCAGCGTTGGAGTAAAGCGCAGATTCAAGAAGAGCATGACTACGCATTGGCATTAGCGGCAGAAGACATTCCTATCGCTGTGCCCACCATCATTGAAAGCACAACGTTATTTGAGTTTAAAGGTTATCAATTTGCGCTTTTTCCATCGATAGGTGGGCGGGCATTTGAAGTCGATAACGACGAGCAATTAGAGTCAGTCGGCCGCTTTATTGGGCGTATTCATCAATATGCCAGCAAGCAGAGCTTTATTCATCGTGAGCCCCTAACCCCAGAAATACTGGGGGATGATGCATACCAGTATTTACGCGACAGTGGCATAGTCGCACAGAGCATGCAAGACGCCTTTTTTACTGTGGTAGGGCAAGTGCTTGATAAAGCGAAACAGATTTGGCAACAACACTCATGTGACACCATTCGTCTACATGGAGATTTACATCCTGGTAATATTTTGTGGACACCAGATGGGCCAGGTTTTGTTGATTTAGACGATGCAAGGCAAGGCCCTGCAGTACAAGATATTTGGATGATGCTAACGGGCGATAGAGCGCAGCAACTATTGCAATTAGATCTATTAATCGAGGCTTATCAGGAGTTTTGCGATTTTGACACCAAGCAATTGGCGCTCATTGAGCCGTTAAGGGCGTTTAGAATGATCCACTACAATGCTTGGTTAGCAAAACGTTGGCAAGACCCTGCGTTTCCAATGAACTTTCCTTGGTTTGCTGATATCAAATATTGGGAACAACAAACTCTGGCCTTTAAAGAGCAGCTGGCAGCCCTAGATGAGGCGCCATTGAGCTTAGCTAGTTTCAATCGTTGATTAACATTGATTCATAATCGCTATCAGAATGTATTTAGTTACAAATACAATCATCTAGCGATTGAGTTCAAGGCTAACGCTAGACTATGATAGAACCAGTACATTGTTTATTTGCCTATTGAAAGGAAGTGAGATGAAAAAAGTATTATTGATGGCTGCAGCACTACTACTCGCGCCAATGGCGGCGATGGCAGCAGATTATAAAGAAGGTGTTCATTACACGGTGATTAATGAAGGCCCAGAGTCGGCTAAGCCTGAAATTACTGAGTTTTTCTCGTTTTATTGCCCGCATTGTTATAATTTTGCGAAAACGGTAGTGCCAAAAATTCAGGCGAATCTCCCTGAAGGTGTGACCTTTAACCAGTCGCATGTTGAGTTTATTGGCCGTGAAATGGGCGTTGAAATGTCACGTGCTTTTGCAATTGCTAAGCAACTGAATGTTGAAGAAAAGATTGAGCCTGCTTTATTTAGCGCTATCCACGATAAGCGTCAACAGTTTACTCGCGCGGATGATGTTAGAGCATTGTTTATTGCCAATGGTGTAGACGCGAAAGCCTATGATGCCGCTGCAAGCTCATTTATGGTCAATGCACAGATGTCAAAAATGAAGCGTGATACCGAAAACGCTAAAATATCTGGTGTGCCTTCATTAGTTGTTAATGGTAAATATCGTGTAGAAACTGGCTCTATCAAATCTTATGACGAGCTAATTGATATTGCATTTTACTTATCAACAATGAACAAAAAGCAATAATGGCTGATTAAGCCGGATCACTCAGTTAAGTGAGTCATTAAAAAGGAGCCGATGGCTCCTTTTTTGTTGCCTAAAGATGCGCTAACGCGACAAGGAATAGGGGAATGTCGGGCAAAAAAAAACCGTATATCTATAAAAGATAATACGGTGATGAGTCAAATGACTCTTTTTTACCCTGAGTAACGTCAAGAATACTATCATGGCGTCAAAATATTGGCAAGCGACATTATATTGTCGCGCCAATGTTTGTGTGATTTATCAGATGATTTAAATTGCGACTGTTAATGAAACTCTTACAAAAAGGTGTTGTCCAATCTTCTGCGTGGTTTCAATGTTATTAAGTAATGTTGGCCATATTGATACTCAGATTAAATAGATAACGCGTTCAAGTGCCGCCTAGCTACAGCTAATTTGCGTGATTGTATTCACAACGTGTGACTATTTAACCCGAGTTATGCATTGTGCTATCTGTATTTGCTCTAGGAGGAAACCCTATGAGAACGTTCCCTGTTTATGCACCTAAGTTAATTGCTAAGCATGCGAGGATCTTTCTAAGTGGCGTGGTTTGGGTAAAAGATATTGGTTTACTCGAATTTGATAAAGGACGATTTCGACAAACAAAAAAAAGCCTGCCGAAAGTGCGGCAGGCGATCAGCGAATTAAATGCCCTGATTGAGGCGCAATCCGCGCCGCAGCAATCAGTTTAATCAGGCTCGCTTACATTTCGTTATTTAATAAACCAACAAGGCCGTTGACCTTATCACTCCAAGAGTTAAGGTCTTGCTGCAATTGTTGGTTTTTTTGTGCCAATTCTTGTTGCTGTTGCATTAATACTTCATTCTTTTGCTTTTCTTCATCAAGCTCCATTTTTAGTAGCTCAATATTTTCAAGTGTTGCCTGGATTTTGGTTTCCAGTTGGGACAATAATTCAAGGCTCATGGGGAGTCCTATACGTTTCTGGATGGAACCCCGATTCTAGCAGTGACAAGCCCTATAGGAATAGCCTTTATAACTAAGTGGCTAAAATATATTCAATAAATCAGTCGATATTGTACTTTATCTGAGATCGCGCTATTTTCGTCGGCTTACTCACCTAATAAAAGTACTTTTTTATGACAATTACCAGACTGGACGTGGGCACTCGTATGAGCAGTATTGTTATTTATAACAATACGGTTTATTTGTGTGGTCAAGTTGCAAAAGATAAATACAGTGACATTACCACGCAAACTACCACCATGCTCGAAGAGGTCGATGACTTACTGGCTAAGGCTGGAAGCCGCCGTGAAGATATTTTATCCGCCACTATTTACCTTAAAGACATGGCCGATTACGATGCTATGAATCGGGTGTGGGATGCTTGGGTGCCAACAGGACATGCCCCGGCAAGAGCCTGTGTTGAAGCCGCTATTGCCGAGCCAGAGTATTTAGTTGAGGTGTCGATTGTGGCCGCAATCGTAAAATAAACGCCATGAGTTACCACTAACAAAGATGCACTGACAGTTTGTCTGTTGCAATATGAATAAATGTATTGATGCTTGTTACGTTCAATTGACGAATTTTGATTTAGGATTTAGGGCTGTGACTTGACATTAATCTCTAGCCTCCATAGTCTGCAAGCTCAGTTTTTAAGGTGATATGCAATGGACATAAAATATAATTTAAAATCTGCGTCAGAGCGCCGTACGCAACCGTTTAAGCCAGACGGTGATGTTGGTTTCGGTAAGCTTCGAACTGACCATATGTTTTTAATGGATTATCGTGATGGTCAGTGGTGCGATGCGCGCGTTGTCCCTTACGGCCCGTTTGAAATGGCACCTGGTGCAATGTCGTTGCACTATGGGCAATCTATTTTTGAAGGCGCAAAAGCGTTTATGCATGACGACGGAGAGATTTATACTTTTCGTTTAAATAAAAATGCTGAACGCATGAACCGCTCTGCTGATATTGTGTGTATTCCCAATATAGACGAAGCAATGCAGGTTAAAGCAATTAACGCTTTGATTGATGTGGACCGTTTATGGTTTCCACAGCAAGAAGGAGCGTGTTTGTATATTCGTCCGTTTATTTTTGCCACTGAAGATCGTTTATCGGTTAGCCCAAGCCAAAAATACACATTTTGTGTCATGCTGAGCCCATCTGGTGCCTATTATGCGTCAGGGGTGAATAATGGTATTCGCTTATTAATTAGCACCAAATATCACCGTGCGGTGTCAGGTGGAACTGGAGCGTCAAAAGCGGCGGGTAACTATGCCGCGTCATTACGTGCAGGCAAAGCCGCTGCAGAATATGGTGCTTCTCAGGTATTGTATTTAGACTCAACCAATACCCAAATCGAAGAAGCCGGCGCGATGAATCACTTCCATATTTTAAAAGATGGCACTGTGATTATCCCTAAATTTACCGATACCATTTTAAAGTCTATTACATCGCAATCTATCCTTGAGTTAGGTGAGATGTTGGGCTGTGAAGTGCGACAAGAAACGGTAATGTTGGACAAGTTTATTGCAGACATCGAGTCCGGTGAGATTATTGAGGCTGGTGGCTTTGGTACCGCAGCTGTGGTGTCGCCAGTGAATTCGTATATCTTTGAAGATGGTCGAATTGTTACTGTGGGTGACGGCAAAGTTGGGCCTAACATTAAACGTATTTATAAATTGTTTACTGATTTGCAAAAAGGTTATGTGGCAGCGCCACAAGGCTGGGTTAAACGTGTTGAGCGAGTCGCTCCCTAGAGCCTGTTAATCTTTCAAGGGTGTTTTTGCAGTCAATTGTTGGCCATTACCCATATACAAGTGCGCGGCAGAGGCTTAGCGGTGTCGTTATTGTACATAAAAAGTCGATAACGCAGTAAAAATGACCAACAAACGCTGCCCACAGGGTTCGGCTAAAAACGTTTTACTCTTTGTTGAACGATGCTTTACAAATAAAGAGTTGCTTAGGTGGCTAGGCTTCAATCCATTCGCCTCGATTAATACGTTTTTAACGCGAACAAAATTCAACCAGCAAAGATAAACACGCCCTAGCAATAGATAAATCAATAAAAGCTCCCAAGGGAGCTTTTATTTTAGGTTACGACTGCTGCTCCTGTCTGAGCAGGTCTAAGCAGTCGGTTGCGGTGAGCGGTTTGCTGAACAGAAACCCTTGCACTTGGTCACAGCCGCCATTGCGCAAAAACTCAAATTGCTCTTGCGTTTCTACCCCTTCCGCGACCACATTGAGTTCTAAACTGTGGGCTAAGGTAATGATTGCGCTGGTGATAGCGGCATCGTCTGGATCTTCGCTAATGTCGCGCACAAATTCACGGTCAATTTTTAGGGTATCAATGGGGAATCGTTTTAAATAGCTTAAGCTTGAATAGCCGGTACCAAAGTCGTCAATGGCGATGGTTAAGCCTAGTGCTTTCAGTTTTGACAACACAGTTACTGAGTCTTGTGGATTACCCATAATCATCGACTCTGTTAACTCAAGCTCGAGTGCACTTGCTGGTAAGCCTGATACCGCAAGCGCCACTTCGATGGTTGAGATAATGTCTGCTTTTAATTGTCTAGCGGACAAATTGACTGCAACAGAGATGTGTTCAAAACCCTGCTGATGCCATAGCGCTAACTGACTACAGGCTTGATTAATGGCCCAGTGGCCAATTTGGTTAATTAATCCTGTTTCTTCTGCTAACGGAATAAACTCTACTGGCGAAATAAGTCCGAGCTCAGGGCTTTCCCAGCGTAGTAAAGCCTCTAGCCCAATAATTTTGTGCGTTTTCACGTCTAATTTAGGTTGGTACACGAGATAAAACTCGTTTTCTTGCAGGGCTTTTTTCAAGCCGGCTTCTAACTGGACGTGACGTGTTGCGTATTGATTTAACTCTTTGGTATAAAACTGGAAGTTGTTTCTACCTAATGATTTTGCATGATACATCGCTGTATCGGCATACTTAATGAGTGAGGTGGTATCCTCTGCGTCTTCAGGATATAAGCTGATACCTATTGAAGGTGAGATAGTTAAGACTTTATCATCGAGTAAGAAAGGTGTTTGGAAAGCATGTAATACTTTTTCTGCGATAATCGTTGCGGCCTTAGTTTTGGTGACACCTTCTAAAATAATAGTAAATTCGTCCCCTCCTAAGCGAGCAACCGTGTCGCCTTCGCGCACGGCATTTTGTAGGCGATGTGCAACGGCTTTAAGTAATAAGTCACCAATATGATGCCCCATCGAATCATTAATGTGTTTAAAGCGGTCGAGGTCTAAAAATAGAAGGGCGACTATGCTTTCGGCGCGATGTGCTTTGGTGACGGCTTGGTTTAGCCTGTCTTGGAATAAGGTGCGATTAGGCAGTCCAGTTAGAGGATCGAAGTTAGCTAATACGCGCAGATCTTCTTCTGCTTTTTTACGTGCAGTAATATCGGTAAATACCGCCACAAAGTGACTGGTTTCGCCTTTGTTGTCGATAACTTGGTTAATTTCCAGCCAAGCCAAAATACCACGACGGTCGCGAGTTCTAATGTTGATTTCGCCAGCCCAATGTTTATGTCGTAGTAGTTGGGTTTCTACCGCATTGTAGAACTCTCGAGATTGTTTACCCATGGTTAAAAACAAAAAGTGCTTACCAACAACATCGCGATGTTTAAAGCCTGTGATACGACTAAATGCGGGATTGACCGAGCGAATTTGGTAATCTAACTCACCAACAACTACGGCTTCATTCATACTAAATAGTACTTGAGATGACAGTTTAAGCTCGTTCTCGGTTAATTTACGACTGGTGATATCTTTATGGGTACCGGCCATTCGAATGGGGAGGTTGTGACTATCTCTTTCAACAATTTGTCCACGGTCTAATAACCAAGCCCATTTGCCTGGTTCGGTTTCCACTCGATATTCTGCTTCAAAAAACTCGCTTTCACCTGCAAGGTGATCGTTGAGCAGTTTTTGCACTCTTGGGCGATCTTCTGGGTGAATATTTTTAATCAATAATTCATCTTTCAATGAAAAATTCATGGGTTCGACCATATTGGTTCGATACACTTTGTCGTCTTTAATATTCCAATCCCACATACCGTCGCCAGAGGCCCAAAGAGCGAGCTTAAGACGTTCTTCTGAGGCGCGAATACTGCTATCAAACTCTCGTTGTTTTGCGTGCCGTTTACGTGTCGCGACGATAATCCATATCATTAATAATATAGCGATGGTGAGGTAGGCGGCATAAGCCATGTTGGTCATATACAGTGGCGGAACTACCGAGACATGAACATTTAAAGTGTATTGACTGTATTCGTTAGCGCCTAATGCATGACGAATTAATAGCGTGTATTTACCCGGAGAGAGGTTGGTGTAAGAAATTTGATTTCCTTTACGCAGTTCCCGCCATTCTTTGTCAAAGCCATCAAGTTTATAGCTAAAACGACTTAATCCAGGGTAGTTAAAGTTAAGCGAACCAATTTCGAAACTAATAAGTTGCTTTTCATAGGGCATCACAATATCTGGTGCGTGGCTGAGATCGCGGATGGAGTATTGTGTTTCACCAATTGTATACTTGGTTAAGGCAAGTTTGTTTTCTGCCCGGTGGGCTGGAATCGTTGTTGGATTAAATTGGTTTAACCCTTTTATGCCGCCAAACCATAAAGTACCATCGGTATCTTTAAATCTGGCTGCGCCATTAAATTCGTTAGCTTGTAGCCCTTCAAAGGTGTTGTATGAAATAAAGCGCCTGGTAGAGGGAGTAAATCGCGAAATACCAGAGTTAGTGCTTAACCATAAATCGTGTTGCGCGTCTTCTAGTATGCCATATACCGTGTTGCTACTCTTATCGGCATTAACGTCCATACGCTCAAAGGTAAAACTGCCGTATTCCATGGTCAGTTTATCTAAGCCACCGTGTGTCGCAATCCAAAAATCGCCATTGTCGGCTAATAGGAAATCCCTTACTCGATTGTCACTGAGACTTAACGAATTGTCAGGATCATGGGTTAAGAAATCGAGCTTTTGGGCTTCTGGATTTAACTTAACCACGCCACCCATGGTACCTAACCACAAAAAACCTTGGCTAAAATGCAATTTGATAATTTGATGTTTAAAAGGCGAGTAATCTGATTGAAAGCCAAAGTTGTAGGCCATCATTTTGTGGGTATGTTCAGAAATAAAATACAGACCAAGTGAGCTGGCTATCCATAAACGGCCTTTATCATCTAGGGCAAAGTTACGAAATGAGGTGTCGGCATGAAACAGTGTATTAGCGGGCTTAACTTGTTCAAGCTTGTTATTGCTATCTAGGGTAAATAAGCCAAGATTTGTCGCAAACCACAACACATCGTGCTTGTCTTGAATAATATCGTGTACGATTAATGATAATTGCTCAACAGGAACTGAAAGCGCCTCGGCAAATAAATGGTTGATGTAATGGTATTGATTATCAAGTGGCGCTAAGTATTTTGCGCCAGCACCGTCGGTGCCTATCCATAAGCGTTGTTGTTTATCACGAAAAATGCTGCGCACCATATTTGCCATGTCTGGAACATGGGTTTGGTAGTCGTAATAGTGGGTAAAGTATTGATGACTAAGGTTGAGTTTATCTATACCAGAATAGCCTGTGCCAATCCACAATGTCCCTGTTGTGTCCAGTAATAAAGTTTGTAGGGTATTAACGCTAATTGAGTTGAGGGCCTGGGAATTATGTTGGTGTAACGTGCTGTGCCATTGGCCTGCTTTATGGTCGAGTTGATATAGGCCGGTATTGTTGACGATAGCAAAAATTTGATTAGCATTGACTACGACAAAGTCCAATATTTTGCTGTTTTCACCGTAGTTGATGTCATGCGTCCAAATTAAGTCTTTTTCGTGAGTATCAAGATTGTAACGCCATATTTGATTGTCGATTGCCAACCAAACAGAATAAATTGAGCTTGCATGGATTTGGTTAATGACCATGTTGCTAGGAATGTCGAGGCGAATAATGGTGTTGCTGTCTACCGCAAAAGAGCCATCTTGCTTTGTACCGACAATAATGTATTTGTCGTCTACATTAGCAATACTGACGATATTAGGTGTGATGTTATGGCCTAAACTGACCGGAATTATTTTTTCGGTTTTTAGCGAGAGTAAATATAAACCTGCCCGAGTCCCTATCCATAGCGTGTCACCGATAACCGCTAATTTAGTAATTTGCAGCTCGTTTAACCCTTGTGCCTGTTTGAATTGGGTAAATTCGCCTGTGTTTAAATTGAAACGATTTAAGCCATTGTCAAATGTGGCCACCCATAAATCGCCATCAGGGGATTGCAAAATATCGGTGATAAAATTGCCAGAAATGCTTTTTTTACTGTCAGCTTGTTTGAGATAAAGCTCAAAATCGACACCGTTATAGCTGTGTAGGCCGTCTTGTGTACCAATCCATAGCATTCCTGCACTGTCCATAAACAGGCGGGTAATCGAATTTTGATTGAGTTTTCCTTCAGTGTCGAAATGCTCAAAATTGACTTCGGCAAGACCATTGTAAGGCTGATTTTTCTGTGCAGAAACGGACACAGAAAAAATCAATGTCAAAAACATGATCAAGCGTGTTAAATGGGTTAGTGCATGAAAATTCAAATCTCACCTATACACGTTAAATTAGACAAATGATGCAAAAACACTCTCTTTAGCTTAACAGGAAAATATAGATTAAGCCCCGATATTTCAGTGACTAAGTTTTTGGTTACTTTGCGACTGACCCTAGGTTAATTGATATTAAAATAAACTGACAGTGCTAAGCGCAAATTCGTTATCTACAACATCATTTATGCAATGTTGATTGCTGTTGGGCAGATGACTTTTGGTGTTGTTGGAGCAGGTCATCAATCATGTGATCTTTTTCAGACCACAACTGATTTAACCAACGCTGAAAGGCGACACGAGTATCAGCATGGTTCAAATAGTCATTTGCATCGACATGAGGCACAGGCAAAACCTCAATGCACATGACCACTTTTTTGGTTCGGCCATGCATCACATTGCTTAATACTTTTTCAGATGTCTCGGGATACACTAGAGTGATATTGAGCAAGTGAGTAAATTGTTCACCCATTGCTGATAAAGTAAATGCAATACCACTCGCTTTTGGACGCAATAAATGGCGATAAGGTGAGTCTTGGCGTAGACGTTTCTCCTCGGTAAAGCGGCTACCTTCTACATAATTAATAATCGAGGTTGGCACGTCTTTAAAGCGTTCGCATGCCCGTCGTGTTGTTTCGAGGTCTTTGCCTTTGAGTTTGGGGTTTTTCTTTAGTTTTGCTGCACTTGTACGGTTCATAAAAGGCATATCAAGCGCCCAACAACCTAGACCTAAAATGGGTACATATAGCAGTTCTTTTTTTAGAAAAAACTTTAACATAGGTATATGGTTACGCAGCACATAAGTTTGTGCTGCAATATCAAACCCACTGACATGATTGCTTATTAATAAATACCATCGGTTTGGATCTAGCTTCTCAAGGCCTGAAATGTCCCATTCGATATTGGAAATCAGATACAAAATGCTGCCATTACAGGTCGCCCAAGCCCACATGAAACGGTTCATTATGTAAGTGAGTACTGTGCGAACGACTTTAAACGGTAAGAGCAATTTAATGATCCCACCTATTGTGATTAGTGACCCCCAAATGGTGGTGTTAATAATCAACAAGCTGAGGCTGAGAATAAACAGCACGGGACCAGGCAAAAATGTCAACATATCTCGTTAAGCCTTGCGTTTTGCTTCGTCAGCGAGCACTTGCAATTGCTGGTCTTTTTTCAACCACAGTTGATTGAGTTGCTCTTGAAAATCAATCTTAAACTCACGATCTTGCAGGTAGTCTCCGCGCATACTGTGTGGAATGTCACTGACATGAATGTGTACATGCACATCTTTAAGTGCGCCGCAGATGTATTGCCAATAACTAGGAACCTGCTCTGGGTAATAAATGGTGACATCGACTAATGTGTTGATGTGCTCTCCCATGGCAGAGAGTGCAAACGCCATGCCGCCGGCTTTGGGCTTAAGTAAATGTTTAAACGGCGATTGTTGTTTATGGTGTTTGGCGTTGCTAAATCGTGTGCCTTCAACAAAGTTCATGACACTGACAGGCTTTGTTTTAAACTTTTCACAGGCTTTACGCGTAATCTCAATGTCTTTGCCTTTTAACTTTGGATTTTTTCGTAATTCTGCTGAGCTGTAACGGCGCATAAAAGGGAAATCTAAAGCCCACCATGCAAGGCCAAGAATTGGCACATAAATCAATTCTTGTTTAAGAAAAAACTTTAAAAACGGGATTTTACGGTTAAAAACTCGTTGCAGTATTAAAATATCAACCCAAGACTGATGATTGGCTATCACCATGTACCATTCTTGCTCAGAAAAGGTCTGGTCGCCGGTAATGTGGATGCGGACTGGGTGAAAAATGGACTCGACCACATTGTTTACACTTATCCATGCTGTTGCGCAGTTATCAAGAATATAACTACAGATTTTTTGAACAATAGCAACCGGGATGAGCTTAACAATACTAAACACCAAAATGGGAACGGTCCAAAAAATGGTATTCAGAAAATAACAAATAAACGCTATGCAGCCTTTGATTTTCGAAAACAGCGACATTTTTCTCTCCTTTTAAACGGAGAGCTATGTTACTCGTAGTCGCTTAATTGCTCAATCAATACAATAGTTAAAAATTGAATTTATTGTTGGTTAAGCTTGGCAAGTAAACGATCCATTGCTCGATAACCAAGTGCTTGTGCAATGTGGCTGCGTTCAATGGTGACCGATTGTTGCAGGTCTGCAATGGTGCGTGATACTCGTTGAATACGATGAAAACTTCGCACCGACAAACCTAAACTGACGACACTTTGTTCTAGAAACGCTAAGTCTTGTTGACTGATTTGGCTGTCTTGTTTGAGTTGTTTCGGGCTTAGCTCACTATTTAATACACCGGCACGAGCTAGTTGGCTTTCACGTGCCAGTTTAACTCGTTTGGCTATTTCAGCGCTGGTTTCGCCGGGTTGGTGTTTTTGCGTGAGTGTGCCAGCGGGTAATTTAGGCACTTCAACGGTTAAGTCAAATCGGTCTAAAAATGGCCCCGAAAGGCGGGATAAATAGCGTTGAATTTGCTCAGGTGTTGAGCGTGCTCGTTCTGTATCGCCGCAGGGGCTAGGGTTCATCGCGGCGATTAATTGGAAGCGGCTTGAAAAAGTGAGTTTTGCTGCAGCGCGCGATATCTCAACCTGGCCGGTTTCTAAAGGTTCACGCAAGCAGTCGAGTACTTTGCGTGGAAATTCAGCTATTTCATCTAAAAATAATATTCCACGATGCGCAAGCGATATTTCGCCTGGTTTGGGATGGCTGCCCCCGCCAATTAATGCAATTGATGAACAAGTATGGTGCGGCGAGCGAAAGGGGCGATTTAGAAAATCTTGCGGTTTGATGTGTAAGCCTGCAACGGAGTGGATGGCGGCCACTTCGATAGCTTCGTCATAAGTTAATGGCGGTAACAAGGGAATAATTCGATTCGCTAACATACTTTTACCGGTACCGGGAGGGCCCAGAAAAAGCATGTTGTGATTTCCTGCAGCAGCGATTTCGAGTCCTTGTTTAGCTTGATATTGGCCAATCACATCACTCATGCATAATAAATTGTCGCTGGCGGGTGATTCGTCTATCCATTCTGGCTGTGTGTCGAGTAAAGGTAATTGTGCCTGGCCATGTAAAAATGCGGCAAGATTTTGCAAATGAGCCACAAAATAGCTGTGGTTGTACCCCACAAGCTCTGCCTCGTGGCGATTTTCTATTGGCATAAAAAAATGATGCTGATCATTGCGTGCTGCAATGATGGCTGGCAGTAAGCCTGTACAGGGTCTCACTTGTCCTGATAATGCAAGCTCCCCAACAAATTCACATTGGTTCAGGGCTTTACTGGGGACTTGATTTGATGCCGCTAAAATACCAATGGCGATGGGCAAGTCATATCGCCCGCCCTGTTTAGGTAGGTCAGCTGGCGCAAGGTTGACGGTAATGCGCCGCTGAGGAAACTCAAATCCAGCATTAATTAAGGCGCTTCTGACGCGCTCTTTTGCTTCTTTAACCGAGGCTTCTGGTAAACCGACTAAATTAAATGCGGGTAAACCATTGCTTAAATGCACCTCTACCGTGACTTTAGGTGCCTCAACACCACAACTTGCTCTTGTAAAAACACAGGCTATCGCCATTAACAAATCCTTTTGTTTGAATAATATACAAATGAAGGGATAAATACAGTCTAGCAGCCCGAGTTATTTTTGCTGATTTTATCGTGATACCGTCGGTATAACGAGGCAAAATATAACCAATTTTGTTAACTAAACCTTGGTTATCTTGGTGGGTTTTGAGTAGAATACGCGCGCTGTAAAATACGGTCATGGCCCCGAGTCAGTCGAGTGGTTCCTAAGTCAGCACAGTGGTGTGTTTTCCCCGAAAACGGCTATTTTATACAATGAGTAGCCAAGGGTGATTGCCTTTATTTTGATAGATAGCTTCGACGTAGTCTTCGCTCCTTGATGTACTCATCTGATGCAAGCACCCTAAATCATGACCTAAACCGAATATTGTCTTTTTTGCGTTAATTTGCAAAAACGCTACCCCATGATACTTAGTGCTCAGAGCCTAAGATAAAGAGAATGTATGACTATTACTGATAGTTTATTGATTATATTGTGCCTTGTAGGCATAAGTTGCTTTTTTTCTATGTCCGAAATTGCCCTTGCTGCCTCACGTAAAATTCGCCTGCAGACCATGGCAGACGAAGGTGATATTCGTGCAAAGAAAGTGCTTAAATTGCAAGACCACCCAGGTAGCTTTTTTACCGTGGTGCAGATTGGCTTAAACGCCGTTGCCATTATGGGCGGTATTGTGGGGGAGTCGGCATTTCGTCCTTACTTTGAGCAATTGCTGTTGCCGTTACTGGGTGACGAGTGGGGCTTGCAGTTAAGTTTTGTGTGCTCGTTTGTTACAGTCACCTCGTTATTTATTTTATTTGCCGACTTAATGCCTAAGCGTATTGCGATGGTTATTCCTGAACAAGTCGCCGTGACTTTTGTTATGCCGATTGTGTTTTGTATTACATTATTAAAACCCTTTGTATGGATTTTTAATGGCCTTGCGAATGTCATTTTTAAACTGTTGCAAGTGCCAACCGCTCGTAATGATCAAGTGACTCACGATGATATTTACGCCATGATGACCGCCGGAACAGAGGCCGGTGTAATGGATAAAGGTGAGCAGCAAATGATGGAAAACGTGTTTGAAATGCAGTCGGTGTCAGTGACGTCGGCCATGACAGCACGTGAAAGTTTAGTGTACTTTTTATTGCAAGACACTGAAGAAGACATCAAACAAAAAATTGCTAAAAACCCGCACAATAAATTTTTAGTGTGTGACGGTCAGTTAGACATGATCAAGGGTTTTGTTGATGCTAAGGAGTTGCTCATCCGTGTGATTAATGGTGAGCATATTACCCTTAAAGACAGCACCTTGGTGCATAACTGTTTAATTATTCCAGATACGTTAACCTTGTCTGAATCGATGGAATACTTTAAAAATAATCGTGCAGACTTTGCGGTTGTCATGAATGAATACGCTTTGGTGGTGGGCATTGTAACGACGAACGATTTACAAAGTGCGGTGATGGGGGCGTGGTCTTTACATGAAAGTGAAGAGCAAATTGTTGCCCGTGATGGTAACTCCTGGTTAGTGGATGGTGTGACACCGATTACCGACGTGATGCGTGCGTTTCAAATTGAAGCATTTCCGCATAATCAAAACTACGAAACCATTGCAGGTTTTATGATGTACATGCTGCGTAAAATCCCCAAACGGACTGATTTTGTTAATTATGCTGGCTATAAGTTTGAGGTTGTTGATATTGACTCATACAAAGTCGACCAATTATTAGTGACTCGGTTAGACAACGAAACACCACCTATGCCGTAAGTTTAGGCAGATCAAATAATCTCAAGAAACGCACTAATGATAGGGTCATTGGTGCGTTTTTCTTTGCAGCAACAACCTAACTCAAACGCTGGGATCGCCACAGGTGAGGCTAGGGTCTGAATGCGTTCTCGTACCGGACTATTATGAATAACAGCCTCAGGACTAATGCCCACTCCACAGCCTAATGCCACCATAGACACAATGGCTTCTTGGCCAGATACTTGCGCATAAATATTGGGTTTGATACCCATTTGTTTAAACCATTGATCAATGCGTTTTCTGCCAGGGCCATGGTCAGGCACGATATAGGGAAGTTTGGCCCAATCGATATTGCTTTGCGAAACCCATTGTTGTACTTGGCAATGCATTGTTGGTGCAATGACCGAAATGGGCACCTTGTCGATAGGGGTAAAATGCAACGTATCGGGAAACACCTCTGGCAAGGCAATAATGGCAATGTCAGCACGATTTTTTTGAATTTGAGAGACCGCATTTGCAGGATCGCCAGTGGTGAGTTTAATGTCCACATGGGGATGGTCGCGCCTAAATCGGTCAAGCAATGTGGGTAAGTGACTGTAAGCTGCGGTGACTGAGCAATATAAGTTGAGATTGCCACGTAAAAACTGTTGATTAGGGTCTATACGGCTGCGTAATTGGCCCCATTCCGATAACGTTTGCTCGGCAAAGCGCTTAAATTCTAATCCTGCATGGGTTATTGTCACGCTGCGATTATCACGTTCAACTAATTTACTGCCGACTTCATCTTCTAAACGCTGCAGTGCGCGGCTGAGTGTCGATGGGCTGACGTGTGATTGTTCTGCCGTTTTTGCAAAATGCAAACTGTCGCACAGGTGTAAGTATAATTTAAGCGAGCGAATATCCATAACTAACGGCCCCGTTAACCAGCTAAATAACATCACAATACCATCGTTGCATTTTTTGCAACATCACATGCCGAATATATCATTTTAAGCAATGAGATGGATAGGCTATAGTGAATTTAATCGCAAAGTTTGAGTCACTTTCAAACGTAGTTTGCGTCCCAAATTGATAAATTTTAAAGGTGGTATCAGATGGCTAACTATTTTAACTCTCTGAATTTACGTCAACAATTAGCTCAATTAGCACAATGCCGCTTTATGGAGCGTTCAGAGTTCAGTGACGGTTGCCAATACATTAAAGGTTGGAACATTGTTATTTTAGGTTGTGGTGCTCAGGGCCTTAACCAGGGTTTAAATATGCGCGACTCTGGCCTAAATATTTCGTTTGCCCTACGTCCAGAAGCCATTACAGAAAAACGTGCATCATGGCAAAAAGCAACCGACAACGGCTTTAAAGTCGGTACATTTGAAGAGCTTGTGCCTGATGCCGATTTAGTTCTAAACCTTACGCCAGACAAACAACATACCCATGTTGTGAATGCCGTAATGCCATTGATGAAACAAGGTTCTACACTCGCGTATTCGCACGGTTTCAATATTGTAGAAGAAGGCATGAAAGTGCGTTCTGATATTACTGTCATTATGGTAGCGCCTAAGTGTCCAGCGACTGAAGTTCGTGAAGAATATAAGCGTGGTTTTGGTGTGCCAACCTTGATAGCTGTACACCCAGAAAATGATCCAAAAGGCGATGGTTTAGACATTGCTAAGGCTTATGCAAGTGCAACCGGTGGTGATCGTGCTGGTGTGTTATTGTCATCGTTTGTTGCCGAAGTGAAGTCCGACTTAATGGGTGAGCAAACCATTTTATGTGGCATGTTACAAACGGGTGCGATTTTAGGTTACGAGAAAATGGTTGCCGACGGCGTAGAGCCTGGTTATGCCGCTAAGCTTATTCAGCAAGGGTGGGAGACCGTTACTGAAGCGCTTAAACATGGTGGTATCACCAACATGATGGATCGTTTATCAAACCCTGCCAAAATTAAAGCGTTTGATATGGCTGAAGAGCTAAAAGAAATCCTCAAGCCACTTTTTGAAAAGCACATGGACGATATCATTAGCGGTGAGTTTTCTCGCACTATGATGGAAGACTGGGCGAATGACGATGCTAATTTGTTACGCTGGCGAGCTGAAACTAACGAAACCGCGTTTGAAAATGCACCTGTTTCGTCAGAACACATCGATGAGCAAACGTATTTCGACAAAGGTATTTTCCTTGTTGCGATGATCAAAGCCGGTGTTGAACTTGCTTTTGATACCATGGTTGCTGCTGGGATTGTTGAAGAGTCGGCTTATTATGAGTCGTTACATGAAACGCCGTTAATTGCCAATACTATTGCACGTAAACGCTTATATGAAATGAACGTGGTTATTTCTGACACTGCAGAATACGGTTGTTATTTATTTAACCATGCAGCAGTGCCAATGCTACGTGATTATGTAAATGCAATGTCGCCAGAGTATTTAGGCGCAGGGCTTGCAGATACTTCAAATGGTGTTGATAACCAACGTTTAATTGAAGTAAATGAGCAAATTCGTCATACAGATGTTGAGTTTATCGGTGCAGAACTTCGCGGTTACATGACAGACATGAAGCGTATTGTTGAAGCGGGTTAAGTGAATCGGTTGGACTGATATTGTTCCTGTTCAGTTTTGGCTGTAAGTGCAGCCTTGTTGTCGGACAGGCATCAATCGAAACGACCCAATGTGTATTATTGGGTCGCTGAAAAAACAAATTGATAGAGTGAGTTTTAATATTTTTTAGGTTGAACTCATGCGTTAAGTTTTTGTTGTTGTTTGCATTGTCTCGGCAGGGAAGCTGAATTTTTTTTACAAAGACAATTTTTTAGTTGTGCTGGGTAAATCTTTTATGGTACTTGTTAGGTATACCGTAACGTTTATTGAACACACGCTAACGAAAAAAATTAGAAACTTAGGATACTGTCTACACATGCTAAATCACGCAGCTATGCTCATTCTCGCGATTATTACCGTAGTGATTATTAAGTCACAGCGGGGGTGGCGTTTGGCAACTAGACTGACCTAAGAGTCACAAAGATTGTAAAAACCCCCGCTCCGAATGGACCGGGGGTTTTTTAGTTTTAGGCTAAGTAAAAATTTCCAAATATTACACAGTAGAGCAAGCAGAAAACCATTGACGAAGTAGAGATAACAATATGGAAGCAGGACAGAAAATGCGCGGCGCAGATGCAGTCATCAAAGTACTAGCAGCACACGGTGTAACCACAGTATTTGGTTATCCTGGAGGGGCAATTATGCCCATTTACGATGCGCTCTATGGCAGCCCTGTTGAGCACTTACTTAGCCGTCATGAACAAGGCGCTGCGTTTGCTGCAGTAGGTTATGCAAGGGCCAGTGGTAAAACGGGAGTGTGTTTTGCAACTTCAGGTCCTGGGGCGACCAATTTAATTACCTCGTTAGCCGACGCCCTGCTTGATTCTGTGCCATTGGTTGCCATTACCGGGCAAGTATCAACGAGCGTGATTGGTACTGATGCTTTTCAAGAAATCGATGTCCTTGGTATGTCATTATCCTGTACTAAACATAGTTTTATGGTGACAGACATCAATGAGTTAATCCCAACGCTTTACCGAGCTTTTGAAATTGCAGCAGAAGGGCGGCCAGGCCCTGTATTGGTGGATATTCCTAAAGATATCCAAATTGCTGAGCTTGAATACAAAACCCCATTGCAAAGTGTCGCAGATGAATTAACGCCAACACTAACAGATTTACAGGCAGCAGCGGCGTTGCTGACTCAAGCCCAAAAACCAATACTCTATGTGGGTGGTGGTGTTGGCATGGCCGGAGCGGTTGCCCATTTGCGTGAGTTTATAGCGGTCAGTGGTATTCCCTCCGTTGCCACTTTAAAAGGCTTAGGCAGTATCGCCCATGGCACCAAAGGGTATCTTGGTATGCTAGGGATGCACGGTGGTAAAGGGGCAAATCTAGCCGTACAAGAATGCGATTTATTAGTTGTTGTCGGCGCGCGCTTTGATGACCGTGTCACAGGGCGTTTGGCCAGTTTTGCCAGTAATGCCAAGGTATTGCATCTTGATATTGATGCCGCAGAGCTAGGAAAGTTACGCCAGCCAGATGTGGCAATCGCAGCAGAACTACGCCAAGTATTACCCGCATTAACCGACGCCGTAAAAGGTAAGATGGCCATTAGCCAATGGCAGGCTGAGGTTGAAGAGCTTTCGCGCAAGCATCAATGGAATTACCAGCATCCTGGCGATTTAATTTATGCCCCAGCCATGTTACGCCGTTTGGCCAATAAGTTACCAGAAGACAGTGTCGTTGCATGCGATGTGGGTCAGCATCAAATGTGGGTTGCGCAGCATATGTGGTTTAGACGCCCTGAAGATCATTTATCGAGTGCTGGCCTTGGCACTATGGGATTTGGGTTACCAGCCGCCATTGGCGCCCAAGTGGCTCGCCCAGATGCCACCGTAGTTACCGTTTCTGGTGACGGTTCATTTATGATGAATGTTCAGGAGTTGACGACCATTAAACGTCGTAAATTACCGGTGAAAATTTTACTCATAGATAACCAGAAATTAGGTATGGTTAAACAATGGCAACAGCTGTTTTTTGAAGAGCGTTACAGTGAGACAGATTTATCTGACAACCCTAATTTTGTATTAATGGCATCGGCTTTTGATATTCCAGGCCGCACCATTAATCATGCTGATCAAGTAGAGCAAGCATTAGATGAAATGCTTAACAGCAGCGGCCCTTACATGCTGCACGTCGCAATTGATGACGCCTTTAATGTCTGGCCGTTAGTTCCACCCGGAGCCAGTAACAGTGACATGATGGATCAAATGGAGAAGCAAACATGATGCATAATCTAGAAATAACCGTTGAACAACGTCCTGAAGTGCTAGAACGTGTACTGCGTGTTACTCGCCACCGTGGATTTAAGGTCACCCAAATGCAAATGCGCATTAATGATGATGCCAGTATGGCGGTCGAATTATGGGTTGAGGCCGAACGCGCAATCGAACTGTTAAGTAACCAGCTTATTAAATTAATTGATGTCACCCAATGTAAAGTGATACCAGCCGTGTCTCTTGGGCAAGCAGCAAACAGCTAGGCTTATATTATTACCAATTTAATGCGTTACTTGTGATCACACAGGTAACCAGCACCACATTACACAAGGATATTTGCAATGCCAAAATTACGTTCAGCAACCAGTACCGAAGGCCGCAACATGGCAGGCGCCCGCGCACTATGGCGTGCCACTGGCGTAAAAGAAACCGATTTTGGTAAGCCAATTATTGCGATTGCCAACTCGTTTACTCAATTTGTGCCTGGTCATGTGCATTTAAAAGACATGGGCGCACTTGTTGCTAGCGCGATTGAAGAGGTTGGCGGTATTGCTAAAGAATTTAACACTATTGCAGTGGATGACGGCATTGCCATGGGGCATGGCGGCATGCTTTACAGCTTGCCATCGCGTGAGTTAATCGCCGACAGTGTTGAATACATGGTTAATGCACATTGTGCTGATGCATTAGTGTGTATTTCAAATTGCGACAAAATCACCCCTGGCATGCTAATGGCGGCGCTACGATTAAATATTCCCGTGGTGTTTGTTTCTGGTGGGCCAATGGAAGCGGGCAAAACTAAGCTGTCAGATAAAATTATTAAGCTTGATTTAGTCGATGCTATGGTCGCCGGAGCTGACACCAATGTCAGTGATGAAGATAGTAAGCAGATTGAACGAAGCGCTTGCCCTACCTGTGGTTCATGCTCTGGTATGTTTACCGCTAACTCAATGAACTGTTTAACGGAAGCGCTTGGGTTGTCTTTACCGGGCAATGGCTCATTGTTGGCTACACATGCAGATCGTCGTGAACTGTTTTTAGAAGCAGGTCGTCGCGTTATGACGTTGGCTGAACGTTATTACAAGTACGGTGATGAAAATGCATTACCACGTAATATTGCATCATTTAAAGCATTTGAAAATGCCACAGCTTTAGACATTGCCATGGGCGGCTCATCTAACACGGTATTGCATTTATTGGCCGCAGCCCAAGAAGCCGAAATTGACTTTAGCATGGCAGATATCGATCGCATGTCGCGTATTGTGCCGCACCTTTGTAAGGTTGCACCATCAACACCTAAATATCACATGGAGGATGTACACCGTGCTGGTGGCGTGATGGGTATTTTGGGTGAGTTAGACAGAGCAGGTTTATTGCATAACGATGTACCTCACGTGGCAGCAGATAATGGCGGCGACTTGAAATCTGTGTTAGCTAAGTACGATATTAAACAAACAAATGACCCCGCAGTTATCCGCTTTTTTAGTGCAGGTCCGGCGGGGATCCCAACTCAAAAAGCATTTAGTCAAGATTGCCGCTGGGATACTGTTGATGACGACCGTGAAAATGGCTGTATTCGTACCCGCGAATTTGCTTTTAGCCAAGAAGGTGGGTTAGCAGTGCTTGCAGGTAATGTGGCGGTTGATGGCTGCATTGTGAAAACGGCTGGGGTCGATGAGTCTAATTTGACTTTTGTGGGTAGCGCCCGTGTTTATGAGAGCCAGGACGACGCTGTGACTGGTATTTTGGGTGGAGAAGTGGTTGCAGGCGACGTGGTGGTGATTCGCTACGAAGGCCCTAAAGGCGGCCCAGGTATGCAAGAAATGCTTTATCCAACAACCTATCTTAAGTCGCGTGGTTTAGGCACTCAGTGTGCGCTGATCACTGACGGCCGTTTTTCTGGTGGTACATCTGGATTATCAATTGGGCACATTTCGCCAGAAGCGGCCTCAGGCGGCACCATTGCATTGATTGAAAATGGTGACCAAATTGCCATTGATATTCCAAAACGTCGTATTCAATTAAATGTGAGTGATGATGAGTTGGCGCGTCGTCGTCAAGCAATGGATGCCAAAGGACCATTAGGTTGGAAGCCAGTTGCCCGTGAGCGTTATGTCTCTTTAGCGTTGAAAGCCTATGCGCTGTTAGCAACGAGTGCAGATAAAGGTGCGGTTCGTGATCGCACTAAACTGGAGGGGTAATATGTTGGCTTTGGCGTCTCAAACTCAATTAGATTTAGCGCATTATTATTTGCAAAAAATATTGCTGTCATCTGTATACGATGTCGCTAAAGTGACGCCGCTGTCGAGCATGAATAAACTCTCTGCTCGCTTTGGTTGTCAGGTGTATTTAAAGCGTGAAGACATGCAGCCTGTGCATTCATTTAAATTGCGCGGTGCATATAATCGTATCGCAGCACTTACCCAAGAGGAATGCGATAAAGGCGTGGTGTGTGCCTCGGCGGGTAACCATGCCCAAGGCGTGGCTATGTCGGCGACAAGCCGTGGCATTGATGCCGTGATTGTGATGCCAAGTACCACACCAGACATCAAAATTGATGCGGTGCGTCGCCTTGGTGGCAATGTGGTGTTGCATGGTCAAGCATTTGATCAAGCTAACGATTATGCTAAAAATCTGTCTGCTACCGAAGGTCGAGTTTACATCGCGCCATTTGACGACGAAGCCGTTATCGCCGGTCAAGGTACTATTGCACAAGAAATGGTGCAGCAACAGCGTGACATTGAAGTGGTCTTTGTACCCGTGGGCGGCGGCGGCTTAATTGCAGGTATTGCTGCGTATTACAAAGCTGTAATGCCTCAAGTTAAAATTATTGGCGTTGAGCCAGAAGATGCCGCGTGTTTGAAAGCGGCATTAGAAGCCGATGAACCTGTTACGTTAGCGCAAGTGGGCTTATTTGCCGACGGCGTTGCGGTGAAGCGTATTGGCACCGAACCTTTTAGGCTAGCACGTGAATACGTAGATGAAGTTGTGACGGTCACTTCCGATGAAATTTGTGCCGCGGTGAAGGATATTTTTGAGGATACTCGCGCGATAGCTGAACCGGCAGGGGCATTATCGGTAGCAGGGCTAAAAAAATACATGGCTTTGCATGGCAACAATAGCGACGCACCTAAAAAAGCCGCAGCCATATTAAGTGGTGCTAATGTTAATTTTCATAGCTTACGTTACGTGTCTGAGCGTTGTGAGCTAGGCGAGCAAAAAGAAGCGGTATTAGCGGTTAAAGTGCCAGAGAAACCAGGCAGTTTTTTACGCTTTTGTGAGTTACTTGAAAAACGTCCAATGACCGAGTTTAACTACCGATTTAGCAGCCGGGATATGGCGGTAGTGTTTGCTGGCATTCGTTTAACTGGCGGTCAAGCAGAGCTGGCAGAGATTATTGCTAAACTGGAGTTAGAAGGTTTTGACGTTCAAGATTTGTCTCAGGATGAAACCGCTAAATTACATGTGCGCTATATGGTGGGGGGGCATCCGCTTGAACCGTTAGAAGAGCGCTTATTTAGCTTTGAATTTCCAGAGCATCCAGGGGCATTATTGAAGTTTTTAACCACATTACAAAGTAAGTGGAATATTAGTTTATTCCATTACCGCAACCACGGTGCAGCCTTTGGTCGAGTATTGGCCGGTTTTGAAGTACCAGCAAACGATGATGCGGCTTTTGCTCAGTTTTTAACTGACTTAGACTTTGTTTATCAAGAAGAAACGCATAGTCCTGCTTATAAATTATTTTTAAACAGTGCCAAAGGTTAAGGCGTAGTAAAGGTTACCTATTGCTAAATGGCAGGCATGCGTAATCAGCTATCGGTGAGTTGATTGTTATAAAAAATTATCACATTGGGGGATTTTATTTCTCAGTGTGATATTGTCAGTGCGCCTAAAACGAAAATATATTCGTAGGTGATTTCTAATACCACCAAGGTGTGATGCCGTAGTGGCGTTATATCATTGTGATGGATTGCTTATATGTAGGGTAAATTTTTCCATGCGCTTGTGCAATGCACAGGCGCATACGACCTCATTTTAAGGAGACATTGATGTTACCCGTGCCAACTATTCCAGCTTTTATGCCACCGCGCCGTACCCTAATGGGCCCCGGCCCATCTGATGTGTATCCAGAAGTGCTTGCCGCGCAATCTCGCCCAACCATTGGCCACCTAGATCCGTTATTTGTTGGCATGATGGATGAACTAAAAAGCCTGATCCAATATGCCTTTCAAACTAAAAATGAAATGACCTTAGCCGTGTCGGCACCTGGGAGTGCAGGCATGGAAACCTGCTTTGTTAACTTGGTCGAGCCCGGAGAAAAAGTAATTGTTTGCCGCAATGGGGTGTTTGGTGAACGCATGCGCCAAAATGTTGAGCGTGTAGGCGGTGTTGCCGTGGTGGTCGATAATGAATGGGGCGAGCCAGTATGCCCTGATAAAGTAGAAGCCGCCCTTGTGGCACATCCCGATGCTAAGTTTTTAGCCTTTGTGCATGCAGAAACCTCAACTGGAGCGTTATCTGACGCCAAAACCTTATGTACGCTAGCGCAGCTACATGACTGTATCAGTATTGTCGATGCGGTAACATCATTAGGTGGTGTTGAGCTGCTAGTCGATGAGTGGGGCATTGACGCGATTTATTCTGGTAGCCAAAAATGCCTTTCATGCGTGCCGGGTTTATCGCCAGTGTCTTTCTCGCCTAAAGCGGTTGCTAAGCTTAAAGCCCGTACTACGCCAGTACAAAGCTGGTTTTTAGATCAAACTCTAGTGATGGGCTATTGGGGCAATCAAAGTGGTGCTAAGCGCAGTTATCACCATACGGCACCCGTTAATGCATTATATGCATTACATGAATCACTGCGTTTGCTGGCCAATGAAGGCTTAGAAAATGCTTGGGCAAGACACCGTAAAATGCATTTGTTATTGCGTGATGGGTTAACTCAGTTAGGGCTCAAGTTTGTGGTAGATGAAGCGTCAAGGTTGCCACAATTAAATGCGGTTTATATTCCTCAAGGGGTCGACGATGCGCAAGTGCGTAAGCACTTACTAGAAGAGTATAACCTTGAGATAGGTGCAGGCTTAGGTGCGTTAGCAGGTAAAGCGTGGCGTATCGGCTTAATGGGCTTTGGTGCTCGTCGTGAAAATGTGGCTTTGTGCTTACGCGCGTTACAAGAGTCGCTTAGCTAACCGGTTTAATAAAAGCGATGTAGTAAAACAAAATGACGCCGCTTGGCGTCATTTTTTATTGAATAATGGGTCTGCTTGAGCTTGATTATTCAGCGAGCTTTTTTTCAATCTCGTTAACTTGCGCTTGCAATGCTTCTAGCTTTTCACGGGTTTTAAGTAACACATGTTGTTGTACTTCAAATTCTTCACGCGATACTACATCGAGTTTCATCAGTTGGTTTTGTAGTAACTGTTTGCTACGTTCTTCAAACTCGCCAGCAAACTGTTTTACACCGCTTGGTAAATTGTCACTGAGTTGTTTTGCAAGCTCTTCAATTTTCTTTGGATTTATCATCATGATCCCCTACTGATATATTGAGCTAATTGTAACCGAGGTGAGCGTTTTTCCAAAACCTAACTGTAATTTTTCGTTAATTGTCCTCGGTGATTCTGCTATGATCCGCCTTCGTTTACGTTTAGTAAGGTAGTGTGATTAATGAAACTCAATCCAGGGCAAAATGAAGCCGTACATTATGTCTCGGGTCCGTGCTTAGTGCTTGCGGGTGCTGGCAGCGGTAAAACGCGTGTGATCATTAATAAAATTGCTTACCTGGTCGAAAAGTGCGGTTACAAAGCTCGTAACATTGCAGCTGTGACGTTTACTAACAAAGCCGCACGGGAAATGAAAGAGCGTGTGGCGCAGTCTATGGGGCGTAAAGAAGCGCGTGGCTTGTGGATTTCAACCTTTCACACCTTAGGGTTAGAAATTATTAAGCGTGAACATAAAGTCTTAGGCCTTAAAGCGGGCTTTTCATTATTTGATGATCAGGACACTTTTGCATTATTAAAAGAGCTGACTCAAGATGAGTTAGACGAAGACAAAGACCTCATTAAAGCCTTGGCCTCGGCGATTTCAAATTGGAAAGGCGGTTTAATCATCCCTCAGCAAGCGCGCAGTATGGCAAAAGATGAACAGAGCCAATTGTTTGCTATGTTATATCAGCGTTATGCGCAGCACATGAAAGCCTACAATGCGCTTGATTTTGACGATCTCATTTTAATACCGACCTTATTACTGCGCATGAACGAGGAGGTGCGCACCCGTTGGCAAACCCGTATTCAATATTTGCTGGTGGATGAATATCAAGACACCAACACCAGCCAGTATGAGTTAGTCAAACTGTTAGTGGGCGAACGCGCTCGGTTTACCGTGGTGGGCGATGACGATCAGTCAATTTATTCGTGGCGTGGCGCTAAACCGCAAAACTTAGTGTTACTTGGTAAAGACTTTCCTAAATTAAAGCTGATTAAGCTGGAACAAAATTATCGTTCGAGCCAGCGTATTTTACGTGCTGCTAATATATTGATAGCCAATAACCCTCACGTTTATGACAAGACATTATTTAGCGAACTTGCCTATGGTGAACCACTGAGAGTGTTAATTGCCGCTAACGAGGAGCAGGAGGCTGAACGAGTGGTGGCCGAAATTATTCGCCACAAGTTTGTTGGCCGCACCCAATTTGGTGACTATGCCATTTTGTACCGGGGCAACCATCAGTCGCGTTTACTCGAACGCGCTCTAATGACCAACCGAATTCCTTACAAATTAAGTGGTGGTACATCATTTTTTGCTCGGGCAGAAATTAAAGACATTATGGCGTACTTACGCTTAGTGGTGAATCCTGACGACGATAATGCTTTTTTGCGCGTAGTGAATTTACCTAAACGCGGTATTGGCCCTGCAACCCTTGAGCGATTGGGTAATTTTGCTAATCAAAAACATATCTCATTGTTTGAGGCTATTTTTGATGTGGAGCTAAATCATCATTTAGCGCCAGCAGCGGTCAATTCCCTTTATCAATTCGGTCAATTTATTGTTGATACGGGTGAGCTTGCCACACGAGGTGAGCCGGTAGAAGCGATTAAGCAGCTTATTCGTAAAATTAATTATGAAGATTATTTATACGAAACCAGCACCAGTGCCAAAGCGGCAGAAATGCGTATGAAGAATATCTCTGAGCTGTACCGCTGGGTCACCGAAATGCTTGAGGGTGATGAGCTCGACGAAGCCATGACATTGCCTGAGGTAGTGACGCGGTTAACTCTTCGAGACATGATGGAGCGTAATAGTGAAGATGAGGGCGGCGATCAGGTGCAGTTAATGACTTTGCATGCTTCTAAAGGGCTTGAGTTTCCGTTTGTGTTTATGGTGGGGGTAGAAGAACGGATTTTGCCGCATCAATCAAGTATTGATGAAGATAACGTTGATGAGGAAAGGCGTTTAGCTTATGTAGGCATTACCCGGGCGCAGCGCGAGTTGTGGTTTGTGATATGTCGAGAGCGTCGTCAATTTGGTGAAACCATGCGCTGCGAACCAAGCCGCTTTTTACTTGAGTTACCCCAAGATGATTTAATTTGGGAAAACCGTAAACCCGCACAAACAGAGCAGCAACGTGTTGAAACCGGCAGGAGCCATATTGCTAACTTGCGTGATATGTTTAAAAAATAGTTTAGTGGTTAAGCACAGGGTTTATGGCGTTTTTTTTTTCGTTAAATAACTTACTTATCGCTCTGCCTTGGCCGCGAACATACCCGAGTTCTAAAAACTGCCGTACTTGTTGTTGTGTGTCGACTGTTGTGGCATACATGTCAAAATTAAGGGTTTGCGCGATCAGCTGGTAGGCTTTTACCAATTGTAATTGCTTGTCATTGAGTAAATGTTTACTGATGTCTATATCGAGTTTTAATGCTTTTATGGGCAAAAAGCTGAGGCAGCTTAATGAGCTGTATCCTGTTCCATAGCCATCAATACCAATTTGAACCCCTAATTGACTGATGACATCGAAACCATTGATGTGGTTTTCGGTATCTTGAACTAAGCATTTTTCGTTAAAAAACAACATTAGATGCTTGTATTCGATGTTGCTTTTTTTAATGGTGTTTTTTAGATTGCGTAACACAAACTTGTTTTTAATGTGCTGGCTACTAATCGATAAATGTAGCGTGACATCTTTATGATACTGCTGTTTTAGCCAATGATATTGATTACTTAAATGTGTGAAAATATAGCCATCTAAATTAAGCGTAAGTTGATATTGTGCCGCTAAACGTTTCATTTTTGCGTGCTCAATGATTCCTTGTCCAGGATGTTGCCATTCTACTTGGGGTTCAATGGCAATGATTTCTCCGCTGGTAAAATCGACGACTTCAACATAATGAATATCAAATTGTTGCTGTTCTAACGCCTGTTTGAAGTCGATTTCGAGTTCGTGTTGTTCTTTAGATTGGGCACTGAGGTGATCATCAAAGATGACATAGCAACCTTTACCGTTTGCCTTTGCTTGATACATGGCCGCATCAGCATCACGCAGTATTGATTCGCTGGTGACCAGTTTATTACGACCACTAAATGCAATACCGATGCTTGCACCAGAGATAAACTCTTGGTTAGCTAAGTGGTATGGCATTGATAAAGATTGTAAAATTCGTTCGCTTACGTCGACAGCATCTTGAGTTGAGCTAATTGAATCCAGCAAAATAACGAACTCATCTCCACCCATTCTTGCTAGTGTGTCATTTTCGCGTACACAAGATTTTAATCTCAGTGCGGTTTCGATTAAGAAGCGATCACCTTCTAAATGCCCAAAGGAATCGTTTATGAGTTTAAAGCGGTCTAAATCAATAAATAGCAGTGCAAATTGGTCTAAACCATGGCGACGTAAATGCTTTAACGCTTGTGACAAACGTTCCATTAAAAAACTGCGATTAGGTAAACCCGTTAGCCCATCGTGCTGTGCATCGTGTACTAGTTGATCTTCAATTTTACGGCGCTGTTGTATTTCTTGTTGTAAGTTACTATTGAGTTCGGCTAGTGCCCGAGTCCGTTCAATGACTTTATCTTCGAGTAGCTCATAACTTTTCTTTAGTGACTCAACGGCTTGTTTACGTTCAATCGCATTGGCAATGTGTTGTGAAACAAAGGTCAACAATTCTAAATCTTTTACTTGGTAGATGTGTTCATCATCAAGGCTGTAAATGGTTAATGCACCTGCTACATCACCATTGATTAACAATGGAATGCCAATCCATTGATGCATTCTTTGGGTTTTGTTTAGTTCTGGTGATTTAGAATAGATGTCGCCCATTGTGACCATGTTAGCGATATCTTTTGCTGACAATAATCGTGGCTGTTTGTGGCGTAATATGTATTCAGTTAAGCCATCTTGCATAGGGCGAGATGCCGGATATTCAGCCGCCATTTGCGAAACATAAAATGGGAAAGACAACATGTTATTGTCATCAATTAATGAAATAAAACAGTTATGTGCAGGTATTAATTGACTGAGAATTGCATGTAGTCGTGAATAAAAATGTTGCTGAGGCACATTAGAAGCTGATAAGTCTGCTATTTCAAATAAGGTTTTTTGCAGTTTTTCAGCTTTTACTCGCTCTTGTACTTCGATGCTGACTTTGTCGTATGCTTGGCTGAGTTCTTTGGTGCGTTCAATAATGGCTTGTTCTAATTGTTCATGGTGCTCAAGTCGTTCCATTACACCTGAAATGTGATGGCATATGAACCCCATGAGCTCGAGTTCTAGATCACCATAAGTGTTTGCTTCATTGTAACTTTGAACAACTAATACACCACTGACTACGTCTTGATTTTTAATGGGAACACCAAGCCATTGATGGCTAGGTGAACCTAAACTTTTGATATCGCCACTGGCGATGAGCTCGTTAAACTTATTGTCGTCACACAATAAAGGCTCACCGTTTCGTAGTACATAGCCGGTTAAACCACTATTGAGTAATGCAGATATTTCCTGGTCTGGGTACAGTTCTGTAGGGTGTGAATCTTGTTGATCGGCAAAAAATGGTAAGCTGGTTAATCCTGTTTTAAGGTCTCTTGATGCGATAAAGAAGTTTTCTGCAGGAATAAGTTGTTGAAGATGTAAGTGAACCCGTCGGTAAAAATCATCTAATGATGTCACTTGGGTCGCAATATTGGAGATCCCCAATAAGGCATTTTGAATAATTTCAGAGCGCTTATATTTTTTAGCCAACCGCTTTAATCGCGCAATCCTTTTTTGTAGGTGCTCGACTCTAGGAGATGTTGTTGAGAGACTTAAATTGGTATCCATATCCCGAGCTAGCGTTATCCTATTAAAAAAGCGAACAAATATTTTTGAACAATCATTATAATTACCATAAATACAAATGTGATCCAAGCGAAATTAATGTCAGTATAAAGTTAATAATTGGTATATTTAGATAAAAATGCGCAAATAGTTCGTACAAATGAGTCAAAAGTTAATCAGTCAGTTAAAAAAAGCAAATCAGGGCTAGACGTGAGAGTGTTTTATCCCTACTATATGCGTCGCTAACCAAGGCGAGCGCCCATAGCTCAGCTGGATAGAGCGTACCCCTCCGGAGGGTAAGGCCGAAGGTTCGAATCCTTCTGGGCGCACCATTCGGCAAGTATGGTTTCTGTCGTAGATGGTTAGTAAAATTGAATAGCAGTGGTGATTGTAGCTCAGTTGGTAGAGTCCCGGATTGTGATTCCGGTTGTCGTGGGTTCGAGCCCCATCAGTCACCCCATTCAATTTATAGATTTTCGGTGATTATCGCAGTTTGGTAGCGTATCACAGCTTTTGGAAAAGAGCGGAGCAGAGGGTGACCCTCAATAAGCCTCAAATACTAAACAAGATTTTCGGTGATTAGCGCAGTTTGGTAGCGTATCACAGCTTTTGGAAAAGAGCGGAGCAGAGGGTGACCCTCAATAAGCCTCAAATACTAAACAAGATTTTCGGTGATTAGCGCAGCCCGGTAGCGCATCTGCTTTGGGAGCAGAGGGTCAGAGGTTCGAATCCTCTATCACCGACCACTTTAAATACTAAACAAGATTTTCTGTGATTAGCGCAGTTTGGTAGCGTATCACAGCTTTTGGAAAAGAGCGGAGCAGAGGGTGACCCTCAATAAGCCTCAAATACTAAACAAGATTTACGGTGATTAGCGCAGCCCGGTAGCGCATCTGCTTTGGGAGCAGAGGGTCAGAGGTTCGAATCCTCTATCACCGACCAATTTAACAAAAAAGCCACTCAACTGAGTGGCTTTTTTGTTTTCAGGTTTTCATTTCAATGCTTGTCTTTTCATACCTATCTCCCATCGCGGTATAATACCATTTCCATTAATTATGTGACCAATCAGAGCCGCTCAGACTTTTCAGTTTGAGGCGCATTGTTGAAAGAATGGTTATTCCCTTTTAAGGCGATGCAACAAAGAAATGGAAAGTATGAGTGCCTCCTACAAGGCGGGTTTCTGTGCCTTCTATACTGCTTAATAGCATTTTGACGTACGACTGCATGGATGCAGGAGGTAGAACAACGCAGGAGCAGTTGTCGACGACTACATGGACGCAGGAGGTAGAACAACGCAGGAGCAGTTGTCGAGAGCAACTATGCCTGCAATCCTATTAATACCATTCCGCATTAATAAGTGACCACTCAGAATGCGTCCAGCGGTTTTTGATTAAGGCGTCGCTATGTAGTAATGGTTGTTCCCTTTCAAATAGCGAGAACGCAGAGCAAAAGCCGCTGGGGCATTCCTTTCAGGCGAGTTTTAAAAGGGCTTATACTGCGTTGCATGACTTCGAAAGAGAATAACTATTCATTCAGTCATTCGCCTTGTTTAAGCCCTTTTAAATTCTCGCTGAGAGATCACTTGCTAACGCGGAATGGTATAATTGCCTAGAAGACACAGAATTCCCGCTGAATGACCAGATAATTGCTGGAATTGGTATCACTCTCGTGGCTTAGTGTTTGGTGCTAATGGGGGGAGTATTATACAGTTGGTGCGAGGTTTGTTTTTCACAATAAAAAATCATACAAGCATGAATTCAAAGCGATAAAAAACCACTCCGAAGAGTGGTTTGTTGGTAGATTCTGTCGCTCGGCCTATAGCTTTACATTAACAGGCGGCGAGATAAAACCTTGGTAGGCATCGACTCTGAGTTCTGTAAAGCGGCTGAGCTGTTGTTTTTCTTGAATACCCGTCACAATCACCTGGATGTCTAAGCCTTTGGCTACGTTTACTAATGCTCGGCACAACTCACTGTTATGTTGGTTGTCTTCAATGTAAGCAAAAGATTGGTCTAGCTTGACGTAGTGTGGTCTTAAGCTTTGTAAATAAGCCATTGAGCCAAATTGGCGACCAAAGTGATCAATACCAAAGTGCGCGCCACTGTCTCGAATGACTTTACATAAGTTTTCACAGGCTTCTAAATCGCTGTATACGCTCGCTTCTGGGATTTCAAAGCAAATCCGTTCAGGATATTTATTTGCGCGTAAAAACTGCTTTAACCATGTGTGGAATTCAATATCGCTGATACTTTGATTGGTTAAGTTAATCGCGACTCTTTCGTAATTACGCTCAAGTAATCTGCATTCATTTACTGTCTCTATTAGGCACCGATCGAGCATGGTTCCCAGAGACAATAATTCAACATAAGGCATAAATTGGCCAGCATGAAGTGTAGTATTGGCGATTTTTAACTGACAATATAATTCGCGCTGGCAGACTTCATCTTTGGCGCTTAATTGAATTGGCTGCCAGCGGAACTCAAACTTTTTATTCTGAATCGCATAGCCTAAGTTTGTCCGCCACTCTTCACGTGTAAATAGTTGCTGCTGGGTATTTTCAAACCAATGGAATACTTTGGCATCTTTGATTGATTGCTGTAATGCATTATCTGCCTGTGCCATCATATCTGATACTGTCATTTGCCCTAAACGTTCGGCCACACCGATATTAAACTGCTCGTTAGGTTTGCAGCCTGCTTTTGATATTTCTTTATTTATCGTGCGTATGAGGCTTTGTAAGTACTTAGTGAGTTGGTCGTGTTCACAGTCTTCTACTAAAAACGCAAATTCATAGGCGGCTATACGGGCGATTACGGAGTGAGCAATTTCATCCTGATGATATTGCAATTTTTCTGAGAGGATACGAATGGTTTCATCTCGTACCTGGAATCCATATTTACTGTGTACGTCTTCTAACCAGTCCATTTTGACCAAATAAAGCGCACCTGTGCTGGGTTCGCTTAGCCAACCGTTAATGCGGCTGACCATGTACTGCCGGTTAGGCAGTCCTGATACTTGGTCGACAAGGTTCTTTTTCCGTAATGCAGATACTTCTTCATCTAATGAGCTAAACACCTGCTTTAGCTGAGCAGACATACTATTAAATGCGTTGACCAGTTCTTTGAGCTCTTGGGTTTTGGGCGTTGGCATATCAGGACCAAATTGGCGATCTGCAATTTGTTTTGCATGTACTGATAATGTGTTTAATGGTTTTAAAATCCAGCTTAGTCCCACTCTTGCAAATACAATTGCAATTAAGAACAAGATAGAAAATAAAATAATAATATTGGTGATAATGCGCCACAGTTCTTGGTAACCAAACCCTGGATGAGCTGTGATCTCTAGAGTGGCAATTTGAAGCCAGCCAGAAGTTATAGTGGTTTGTTTGTTGATACTTTTAAATAAGTTAAGGTTAATGAACCATTGTGGGACGTTGTTGACTTTAACAGGGTTATTCCAAACTTGTTGTTTGCCATCGACTAACCACGTGAGTTTGATTTGCTGATAATAGCCACCTTCAAAAATCACATTTACTAAAGTTTCTGCTCCGGCTGTATCTCCAGACTCTAGTACAGGTGTGAGCATTAATCCCAATGAGTTGCTGGCATTGTTAAGGTCAGACTCCATCTGTTTGGTTAAAAAGCTTTGTGTTTCTGAGAATTGAACGTAAGCGACACTTGCAATCGTTAATAAAAAAAGTGCAAAAAGTAACGCATAGATCTGCCTAAACAGTGTCATGTTGTCACTACTCCATTTTGAGTTTCGGTTGGCGTAAGCGGTCTACACCTAATCTAAGTTTAAGGTCAGTCCATTTCTCAAGGCGTGATGATGAGCCAGCTAATACACCTCGACCTTTTTCTTTGTTTAACCACAGCTGTTTACCGTTAAAGCTGTATACAGGGAGAAGATCTCTTCTTTGCGTTGCAGGTTTAATGGCTTTATCTAAATTATCTAGTACTAAGGGTATTGCGTTAGGCTGTTCATAATAGGCTAATACCATGTGATATTGGTTTAACGTGGTCGCCTTAACCATGGTTATCCGCAACTTATCTTCATTTACGCCAAGTTGCAGTAGGGTAAAGTATTTTGCGATAGAAAAATCTTCACAATCACCACCATTAACCCCAATAAACTCCATGGGTGATGCCCAATAGTTTGAGTCGCCCCAAAGTATTTTATCGTCGATAAACCTAAATAAATTAAAGAAGTTGTTCACTTTGTTTAATTTATCTATATCACTGAGTTGCTGTGCCTCATCAATAATGTTAAACCAGGCATTGGCTCTTAAAGCCGCTCTTTCGCCGTAGCGTTTCGATAATGCTGACACCACTTGTTGCTTATTGAGTTGTTGTGTCGGCGCGGCAAACAAGCATGAAACTAAAAGGGCCAATGCCACAACAATGCTGCGACAGACCCTTTTATAAAACCATGCGTTGACATAGTTGCCTTTACGACTCAATGGTCTTTATCCTGTTTAACGATTATTCATCCACATCGTCAACAGTATAGATAGTCCATCTCATCTTTGACATTGTATCTTCGCCGGTTACTGTTGCGATAACACGTCTATTACGGACTTCGCCTTCGGGAGTGCCACTGGTATCAATCGGTTTATCAAAACTATATCCAACAGCTGACATTCTGTCTTCACCAATTTCAAATGTATTTTCAAGGACATCTATTACGGCTTTGGCTCGCTTTTGAGATAGTGCTAAATTGAGTTCATAACTGCCTCTTAGGCTAGTGTGACCTTCAATAACGACTTTTGTCTCTGGGTATTTCTTTAAGATTTTTGCAACTTTTTCTATTTGACTGTAATACTCTTGTTCAATAACATCAGAGTTATTTGCAAATAAAATTTTCAGTTCTTGAGTGTTATTTATATCGCTAACTTGCCCGCAGCCATAGTTGTCAACCTCAGCGCCTAAAATGGTTCCTGCGCAATTTTCACGAGCTGTGATTACGCCGTCTTGGTCCATGTCGGTTAGGTCAAATTTTTGTTCTGTTGGTTTATCGAGCTCGACAATATCATTCATTGAACAGCCAGTGGCAGTCAACATCGCGAGTAGAATCATTAAGTATTTCATTATTGAACTCCTCCCTCATAAGTACGTTCACCACGCCATTCTTCTGGTCGTGTCACTCTGAGTGAGTCAAGTAAACTGCCGGTTGCATTTAACACTCTATAGCGTGCTGCAATTTCATCATATTCTGTTTGTAGGTAATCTTTACGTGCTTCAAATAACTCGTTTTCAGTGTCGAGTAAATCAAGCAGTGTACGTTGCCCTAAATTGAATTGTTGAACATATGCAACTTGAGTCTGTTTGGCCGCTATAACGTGCTCGCGAATATATTGCTTTTGTGGCGCTAGCATTTCAAAGGCATTCCAAGCTAACGAAATACCTTCAACCACTTGACGGTATGCACGTTGTTGAATTTCTTTTGCTTCATTGATTTTGTACGCTGTTTCTCTGTCGCGTGCTAAATCTTTTCCGCCTGAGAATAAGTTATATTTAACGCGCACCATTGCGACTAGGTCATTGCTGTGCCCACTCACATTTTGGCTGCTCAATGCGCTGTAACCGTCTTCACCATCAACGTCATTATTCCAGTTACCATTAAGTTCTAAACTTAATTGTGGGAAATAATTGGCTTTAGCTGAGTTACGCTCATTTTTTGCAGCGTTTATATCACCTTCAGCAGACTTTAAAATAGGGTGATTTTCTTTGGCTAGCATCACACCTTTATTTAGGCTTTCTGGAAGCATATCGGCGTCGGGTACTGGCAGAATGAGGTTTTCAGGTTCTGACTCAACAATTCGAATAAATGCAGCTCTGGCATCTTCGAGATTATTTTTTGCTGAAACCACATTAGCGTTTGCGCGTGCCAAACGACCAGTGATTTGCGACAAATCAGCAACTGAACCTAGCCCTGAATCTGTTCGTTCTTTGATTTGATCAAAAATCGCTTTGTGGCTTTCAAGGTTCTTTTCTGAGAGCGTTAATACTTGCTGGCTACGGATGTAGTCTAAATACACTTTAGATACTTCTAATGCCATGTCTTCTGCTGCTGCAAATAATGCCCATTGATCGGCTGTTGCTTCATAGGAATAGCGATCAACTTCGCTGCTGGTATAAAAACCATCAAACAACATTTGCTTAATACTAAAGCCAGCTTCGCCGCGATTTAAGTCGATTACGCCATCACCATCCACGTCGCCTTGACCTGCTTTACGACGAGTTGATGGGCTATCTGTCTGCTCCCAGCCATACCCTGCTGAGACATCCACTGTTGGCATGTAACCAGCGGTTGCTTGGTTAACCTGTTCTTCACGTGCTTTAAAACGGTTAAAGGCAATCCGTAAATCTGGATTTGTGTCTAGTGTGTGTGCAACCGCCTGCTCAAGCGATTGGCTTGAGGCTGCTGGTGCCATCAGCACAGACAAAGCGAGTGCAACGGCACTGATCTTTGCGTGCAGATTTATAGTCGTGCTCATTTAAAACCCTCCTGGTTCTTCTTAGCGCTCTCTAAGGGCGGTGTCTTTCGCTCTTAAAATTGGATTTAAAATGTACTCAAGTATTGATTTTTTCCCTGTGATAACGTCCACTGATGTGAGCATTCCAGGAATTATTGGCATCTCTGTGCCATCGTCTTTTAGTAAACTCGATTGTTCTGTTCTTACTTTAATAATGTAAAAACTGTTGCCTTCTTCATCTTGAGATGTATCGGCACTTATGTGTTCAACCGTTCCTTTTAATCCACCATAACGAGTAAAGTCATAAGCTGTTACTTTAACTATAGCGGGTAAACCTGGGTGTAAAAACGCAATATCTTTTGGTGTAATTTTAGTTTCTATCAGTAGTTTATCTTCTGATGGAACAATCTCAATGATTTGTTCACCTGGCTGCACAACTCCACCTAAAGTATTAAAGTAGATTTTTTTAATTGTACCCACTACAGGTGAGGTTATGACGGCTCTACTGACTTTATCAAATGCACCAATTTGGGCCTGGTTCATGCGTGACAATTTTGTTTGCAGTTCGTTTAACTGCGCACGTAAGTCGGTGGTATAAGCAAACACAGCATCACGACGTTTTAAAATTGCTTCGTCCATTGTTGCTTTCACTTTAGGTCGCAATAACCGTAATGATTGGAGTTCACCCTGTATATCATTAACTGTTCTTTCAAGTTTTAGCAATTCAACTTCGGGCACAATGCCTTTACGGGCGAGTGGGCGTGTGAGTTCAAGTTCACGGCTTACAAATTGAAAACTTGTTGTTAAAGTACTAATTTTTGATGCTAGCTCTTCTATTTCTTGCTGACGTTGTTGAATTTGTCGAACAAATATTTCGAGTTGATTGTTTAGGTTGTCTAAACGAAGCGAATACTCTTCTTTTTGGCGTTTAACGAGTTCTGGTTCTGCTTCGATTGTCTCACCCGGGAAAACTAAATCCTGCTTGGTAATTTTCACCTGTTGACGCCAGTCAGACGACATGTCAGAAATTACAATGCTGTCTAATTCAGCGCGCATACGAATAATATTGCTTTGTAAGCCAAAAACTTCTTGTTCTTGTTGGCCAAAATCAGATCTGAATCGAGTGTCATCGATGCGAGCTAATGGTTGTCCTTTGGTGACGATGACACCCTCTTGAACATAAATTTCTTGTAATATACCGCCATCTAGGCTTTGTATCACTTGCAATTGCGATGAAGGAATGACTTTGCCCATACCGGTTGTGACTTGGTCTAATTCTGAAAAGTAAGACCAAATAATAAAGCACAGTACCATGGCAGCAAGTGACCATATAATGAGCCGATGTCCTGTTGGAGCATCGGTCATGATTGCCCCGTATACGTCATCGACCATTTCTAAGTCTTCAGCGGTTAAATGTTTGCTCATGGTGTTTGCTCTCCTGCCATTGTGCCGGAGTTGAGCAGAGCAAGCACTTCATCTTTAGGGCCATCGGCCATAATATGCCCCCTATCTAATACGATGATGCGATCAACAAGATTAAGCAGATGCATTTTATGTGTTATGAGTAATAGGGTTCTGTCGCGGCTAACCAGTTGCATTGAGCGAATAAATTGTTTTTCGGCTCGTGCGTCTAAACTTGCAGTGGGTTCATCCATTAGCAAAATAGGCGGATCATTGAGTGTGGCTCTTGCTAATGCGACTGTTTGCCGTTGTCCACGGCTTAGTGATAAACCGCCTTCACCAACTTGTTGATCGAGACCTTCGGCTTCTAAGTCGGTGAACATATTAACCCCCGATAGCTGAATCGCTCTCATTAGTTGATGTTCTGTGACTTGGCGAGAACCAAATAAAATATTGTCGCGGATTGAACCATGGAACAGGGTGACGTCCTGAGGTAAGTAGCCAAAATTTCGTCTTAAATCGCTTGGATGAATTTGTCCTGAGTCTAATCCGTCATAACGTAAGCTGCCCTGGGTTGGTTTATATAAACCAATTAATAACTTGGCTAGGGTGCTTTTTCCTGAGCCATTGCGGCCAATAATGGCAATACGCTCACCAGGTTTGATGCGAAGCGAGAGCGGATGTAGGCTGGGTTTTTCACTGCCAGGAAAGCTGAAACTGATGTTGTCGGCTTCAATTTTACCCATAATTCGCTCTTTGCTTACTAGGTGTCCTTTATCTTCAAATTCGTCATCTTCTGCCATAATGGCGTCTAGTTGACGTAAAGAACTCATGGTGTAGTTAGCACGCGATATTAGTCCGGCTAGTTGCGCCATTGGCGAAATTGCTCGGCTAGACAACATGACGGCTGCAATAATCCCACCCATTGAAATTTCGTTGTCTGCTAGTCGATAAACACCAAGAATGACAACTAAAACAACTGTTGTTTGAACCATGAAATTAGCAACATGAGCCACATGGTTAGACAACTTTTTACTTTTGAGTTGCCAATTTGCAGTGTGTCCAATCATTTGTTGCCAACTTTTTTGGACTAGTCCTTCGGCGCCATTGGCTTTGATTGATTCTAGCGCTGCTAGGCTTTCGATCAAGTGTCCGTGTTTTAAGCTTGAAAACCGGTTACTTTCTTCTATTGCTTGTTTTAGTTTGGGTTGCAGATAAAGTGTGACAGCGATAATAATCACACCGCCTAGCACAGGGATAATGGCCAAATCACCCGCAACAATGTAGATAATCACGATAAATAGTAATGCAAAAGGGAGATCGACTAATGCTGTTATTGTCGCTGAAGTTAAAAATTCCCTAATACTGTCAAATTCACCTAGTTGCCTTGCCATACCACCAACGCTTGGTGAGCGTTTTGACAAGGGGATCCCAATTGCTTTGGCAAATAATTTTGATGAGACAATGATGTCGACTTTTTTGCCTGCCACATCGATTAAATAACTGCGCAGTTGACGCATAATAAAATCAAATAAATAGGCAATGCTGGCTCCAATGGCTAATACCCAAAGCGAATCGAAAGCTAAGTTTGGTACCACTTTATCGTAGACATTCATGATAAACAGTGGTGAGACTAGGGCAAATAAATTCACAAGAACTGATGCAATTAATGCATCTCGGTAAATTGGGGCCGCGTCTTTGATACTCTGCATTAACCAATGGGTACTGCTGTCGTGCAGGTGTACATCGAAGCTTTTATCGCCCCGGTAATCTTGCTTAACTAGAAACAGATAACCAACATATAACGACTCTAGCTCCTCAAGCGTGAGTGTGTCTTCACCACCTGTTTCAGGTAATTGGATAAGTGCTTTGTCATTCTCTAAATCGATTTCTCTTAATACACATGCTTTTTTATCTTTAAATAACAAAATGCACGGTAACAGTATGTCTGAGATTTGGTTTAAATCTTTACGTGATAGCTTTGCAGACAAGCCAGCTCTAGCCGCTGCCTGGGGAACTAATTCTGGGGAAATAACTGAACCAGAGAGTGGTAAGCCAGCCGCCAAAGAGTCAATAGAGCAAGGGCTACCAAAGTGTTCTGTTAGCAATACTAAGCAATCGAGTAGCGGATCAACCGTTACACGTTGTGAGGCAGAAATTGTCCACTGCTCGCTTGTTTTAGACGCAGTTATAGGCACCTAATAAGAGTCCTTAATTTTTTATTGTTAGAAATAACCATGTATGCGTCACATAATACTATGTGACGCATACAATGTGTTGTTATTAAGGAATAATATTTCCACTGTACTGATCGTATAAATCAGGTGGTGTGGTTCCTGGTGATGGTGCAGGGTTTTGGGTCGGTGTATCGACTATGAGTGCACCGTCATTTAACAACCCGTTGATAATCACACCATCGGTTGTTGCGCCATATTGCTGCGACAGGTCAACACCATCTAGTACAATGACTTGGTCAATAGTGCCATCTTTATTGGCATCGATAGAGATAGTGGTATTACCGTTACTGAACGAGAAATCTAAGTAATCATCAAGATTACCATTCTGTTCATTTTGTAATAAATCACTGATGTGAAGTGTATCGTTATTCACTTCAAAATCTTTGATTGTATCTGTTCCACTGTCGCCTTTAGACCATACAAAGGTGTCATTACCTAGACCGCCGATTAAGGTGTCATTACCTAAGCCACCGATAAGTACATCATTACCTTCGCCGCCATAGATGGTATCGTTGCCACCTTGACCAAATAAGATGTCATTACCAACACCACCGTCTAAAATGTCATTGCCATCATTTAAGTTGTTGATGTTGAATTCATTGACGTGCGTACGAATGTATTCATGTACCGCTTGAACATCAATGTCGGCAGGATTTTGGCCTGTTTTATCAGCAATGTAACTTTGCAGAGCAACGTAGCCTTGTTCAGAAGAGCCGCTAAATCTAACAATATCACCAAAGATAATATCATCGCCTTGGTTACCACTGGTATTGTCATCACCTTGAGATTGTAATGTCTCAGAGCCTGTAATCACACTGGATAAGTTTGATACATCGATTGATGCCCGTACGTAACCGTCTGTGTCATATAGTTTTAGATTGGCTTCATTTACCGTGGTATTGCCGTTAGCACTGGCTAAACTGATTGCTTCAACTTCAGACACTGCAGCAAGTAAATTAAATGCATGTAGGGCCTGAGCGGTTGTGTTTGTTCCACTGTCTGTAAAGCTTGTTACATTGTTACCGCTAAAACTGAGTTGCCCAATTTTTGCGCCAGTGTATGGTGAATACACCGCGCCGCTCGCATTAACAATAACTTGACCATCTATGCTGATAACTTTGCCTTTAGAGTAGTTATTTGCACTTAATAAGCTACTTAAGGTGAGATAGCTACCGGTGGCAACATTGTAACTCATCAATACTGTTGAAGTATTGGTGTCAACTGTTTGCGCATTTGGCGAACCATCTGTAATAAAGTAAGAAATGTTATGTCCAACATTATTGAGCACGGTACTGCTCGTAAACCAATTAATAGCTGACTCAAAACCAGCTTCATAGTTGGTTGTACCGGTAGCGCTCATTTTCGCAAGTTCTGCTAGCAATGTTTGGACTGCGTTAGGATCATCCATGTTTACAGACACGGAATAATTAGAACCCGTTGCAAAGTTAGTCAGTAATACGTTGACTTTACCGCTGTGCGAACCCGTTGCGCTATCGGCGAGTGAGTTAAACACGGCTTCGAGCTGAGTTTTAGCTTCAGCGATAACCCCAGACATACTGCCTGATGTATCAAATATAAACGCGATATTATAATTTTCGCCAGCAACAATTTGTAAGCCTTGCTGATCGCTGACAATAATATCGTTATTCACGGTTCCTTTGATGACATCATTACCTGGATTACCTGTGTATTTGTCATAAACAGTGCCAGAATCAGATTCTCCAACGATGTTAATTGTAACCGTTGCAGTATCTGTGGCGCCGTACTGGTCGGTGACAGTGTAGGTAAAGGTGTCTGTAGCAAGCTGACCAGCTGTTAACGATTCAAATGAATTATTAGTGTCATAGGAATAAGTACCATCGCTATGAATGGTTAATAATGCACCGCTTGGTAGTAAAATGACTTGCCCATCTGTCACTGCCGCACCATTTACATTGGTTAATGCAAATGTATTTCCTTGTGCATCTGAGTCGTTGTTTAATAGACCATTATTGACGTTGTTGATAGTTAACACACCATCTTCAGACACCAAGTAGGTCCCCATAATTGCTGGGCCAGCAGCAGTAATACTCGTCAAGAAGTAATCTGAAGAGTCTGATAATGCAGGTCCGCCATTGGTTTCACTAATGGTTTTAGTTGCTTCAAACACTAATTGGTCAAAGACGATATCGCCAGTATTAATAGTGAATGTCCCAGTGTCGCCAGAAAGGGTCTTAAAGGTTTCACTCGCCACCAATTGGCCATTGTAGTAAGCCTTCCAAATGCCTTGTTCACCGTCGTTTTCATTGGTAAACATATTCGAAACACTAAAGGTTGCTTGATTCACTAACCCATTAAAATCAATGACGATAGACTCTGATGTACCAGAAGCTGAATCGTATTCTATTTGGCCAATAATTTGATCAGCTGGGCGAGGTGAGCCCGCTACACCAAGTTTACCAGAGGTACTTTCAATATTAACCACACCCATAGAACCATCAGCATTACGAGCTGATATGGTCATTTTGTTTACGCCATTTGCCTGTGGAATAGCCCAGCCTGTGCTAGCACCTGTGGTAACGGTATACGATGAACCAGGGATATCGTCATTGGCATCAACGTTGTTTAAGTTGAAAGTAACTAAGGCTGTATCAGACAAACTGCCATCTGTAGTGCTAACAGTTAGTTGAATTTGACTGCCATTATCATAATCAATTTTTGTCGTGTCATTTACAGAAATAACACCTGTCTGGGCATTAATGATAAATGCACCGTCTTCACTGATTAAGCTGCTAGACCCATTTGAATGAATAAATGAGTATGTCAGCGTGTCTCCATCAATGTCTTTGTCAGTTAACGTATTGGCATCATTAACGTTATATACGGTAGTGCCGTTAGCAATAGAATCATTGATGGTATCTGTGTAATCGTTGATGACTGGGCCTTCATTGACATCGAGCTCAGTCAGTTTGACGTCGATGTTGGTGGTGTTTACGCCATCTGAGGCGCCGACCACAAGGTTATGCACGTTGGCTAAGGCTTCAAAATCGTTGGCCACTGCCGCAACGCCCGCTGGGGTCAAGGTGATGACACCGGTGTTGGCATCAATCTCAAACCAGCCTTGGTCATTGCCGCTGACGATACTGTACGTCACTGGTGTGCCTTCAGGA